>NZ_CP062252.1:815000-1491785 GCF_014863605.1 Pseudomonas allokribbensis | reverse complement strand
CGACGCTGTTGGCGCAGGTCGCACATTTCATCGGTGAACTCGCACTTATGAAACAGAATTTCGTTGATACGCCGGGTTTTCGGGTCCAGCGCAACTTGATGAAACAAATGAATCAGCAATTTGCGCATGCAGCCCAGCGGGTCTGGCTCGTCCTCGCTTTCGCTGGCCTTGGCCAGCTCGTCCAGCGGTTCATGCAGCGTATCGAGCATCGCCTGCAACAGGTCGGCCTTGTTGCTGAAGTGCCAGTAGATGGCGCCGCGCGTCACGCCGGCCATCGTCGCGATGTCCGCCAGCGTCGTGCGCGCAACGCCCCGCTCATAAAAAGCTTTCTCGGCCGCTTCGAGTATCTGGCTTCGTGTCTCTTGAGCTTCCTCTTTGGTACGACGGACCATGGCAGTAAAACCTCAAACAGGATGTTTCAGGGATGGCTGAATATCCGCTGAATAAAAAGGGGTGGATCTCTCGCGGATCGACTCCCCCGGCCTACAATTTCAGACCTTGCGACGACTTTTGTAACCAGGTGGGTACGCGGCAAAGGTATTTACAAACAACCATGAACGTAAGTATATTCCTTAGCAAGCTACTTATCCACCCGGTACCCTATTTTTACCCTTCCACACTTCTTGTGCGCTTTTCGCGCGCCTGACCCGAGGATCTTCATGCAATTCAAGCCAGCTGTTACCGCTCTGGTCACTGCCGTCGCCCTGGCATCGCTGCTCAGCGGATGTAAAAAGGAAGAGGCGGCTCCCGCCGCACCACCTCCTCAGGTCGGCGTCGTCACCCTGCAACCACAGGCCTTTACCCTCACGTCGGAACTGCCGGGGCGCACCAGTGCGTTCCGCATTGCTGAAGTCCGTCCGCAGGTCAACGGCATCATTCTCAAGCGTCTGTTCAAGGAAGGCGGCGATGTCAAAGCCGGCCAGCAGCTGTATCAGATCGATCCGTCGGTCTATGAAGCGACCCTGAAAAGCGCCGAAGCCAACCTGCGTTCGACCAAGTCGATCTCCGACCGCTACAAGCAACTGGTCGACGAGCAGGCCGTGAGCCGTCAGGAATACGACACGGCCGTGTCCAACCGCCTGCAATCGGAAGCTTCGCTGCAGAGCGCGCAGATCAACGTGCGTTACACCAAGGTCTACGCGCCGATCTCCGGGCGTATCGGTCGTTCTTCGGTCACCGAAGGCGCACTGGTCAGCAGTGGCCAGGCCGATGCGATGGCAACCATCCAGCAACTGGACCCGATCTACGTCGACGTCACTCAGTCTTCGGTCGAATTGCTGGAACTGCGCCGCGAGCTGGAAAGCGGCCGCCTGCAGAAGGCCGGCGACAATGCCGCAGCGGTCAAGCTGACCCTGGAAGACGGCAGCCAGTACAAGCTCGACGGTAAGCTGGAATTCTCCGAAGTGTCGGTCGACCCGACCACCGGCTCCGTGACCCTGCGCGCCGTGTTCCCGAACCCGGATCACACCCTGTTGCCAGGCATGTTCGTCCGCGCCCAGCTGCAGGCCGGTGTCAACGCCGCCGCCATCCTGGCGCCGCAACAAGGCGTGACCCGTGACCTCAAGGGCACGCCGACCGCGCTGGTCGTCGGTGCGGACAACAAGGTCGAACTGCGTCAGCTCAAGGCCAGCCGTACCGTCGGCAGCCAGTGGCTGATCGAAGACGGCCTGAAAGCCGGCGATCGCCTGATCACCGAAGGGCTGCAATTCGTCCGCCCTGGTGTTCAGGTCAATCCGACCGAAGCGACCAACGTAGCCAAGAACCCGGCACCCGCCAAGGCAGCTGACAAAGCCTACGGCGGCAAAGGGGAGTAACTCATGTCGAAATTTTTTATCGACCGTCCGATTTTCGCCTGGGTAATTGCCCTGGTGATCATGCTGGTCGGGGCTCTATCGATCCTCAAGTTGCCGATCAACCAGTACCCGAGCATTGCGCCACCGGCCATTGCGATTTCCGTGACCTACCCGGGTGCTTCGGCACAAACGGTTCAGGACACCGTGGTGCAGGTGATCGAGCAACAGCTCAACGGTATCGACAACCTGCGTTATGTGTCGTCGGAAAGTAACTCCGACGGCAGCATGACCATCACCGCGACCTTCGAGCAAGGCACCAACTCCGACACCGCGCAGGTCCAGGTCCAGAACAAGTTGAACCTGGCCACCCCGCTGTTGCCGCAGGAAGTGCAGCAACAGGGTATCCGCGTGACCAAGGCAGTGAAGAACTTCCTGCTGGTGATCGGCGTGGTGTCGCGTGACGGCAGCATGTCCAAGGACGACCTGTCCAACTACATCGTGTCGAACATGCAGGACCCGATCTCCCGGACTGCCGGTGTCGGTGACTTCCAGGTCTTCGGTGCCCAGTACGCGATGCGCATCTGGCTCGACCCGGCCAAGCTGAACAAGTACAACCTGACCCCGGCCGATGTCAGCGCCGCGATCTCGGCGCAGAACGTGCAGATTTCCTCCGGTCAGCTCGGCGGTCTGCCGGCGCTGCCAGGCCAGCAACTGAACGCCACGATCATCGGCAAGACCCGCCTGCAGACGGCCGAGCAGTTCAAGGCGATTCTGCTGAAGGTCAACCAGGATGGCTCGCAAGTGCGTGTCGGCGATGTTGCCGACGTCGGCTTGGGTGGTGAAAACTCCAGTATCGCGGCGCAGTTCAACGGCAAACCGGCTTCCGGTCTGGCGGTGAAACTGGCCAACGGCGCCAACGCCCTCGACACCGCAAAAGCCCTGCGCAAGACGATTGACGACCTCAAGCCGTTCTTCCCGCAAGGCATGGAAGTGGTGTTCCCGTACGACACCACCCCGGTGGTGACCGAGTCGATCAAGGGTGTGGTTGAAACCCTGGTCGAAGCGATCGCGCTGGTGTTCCTGGTGATGTTCCTGTTCCTGCAGAACTTCCGCGCGACCGTCATCACCACGATGACCGTACCGGTGGTATTGCTCGGTACGTTCGGCATCCTCGCGGCCGCCGGTTTCAGCATCAACACCCTGACCATGTTCGGTATGGTGCTGGCCATCGGCTTGCTGGTGGACGACGCCATCGTCGTGGTGGAAAACGTCGAGCGGGTGATGGCCGAAGAAGGCCTGTCACCGAAGGAGGCGACCAAGAAGTCCATGGGCCAGATCCAGGGCGCACTGGTCGGTATCGCCCTCGTGCTCTCGGCGGTACTGCTGCCGATGGCGTTCTTCAGCGGTTCCACCGGTGTGATCTACCGTCAGTTCTCGATCACCATCGTCTCGGCCATGGCCCTGTCGGTAATGGTCGCGCTGATCTTCACCCCGGCACTCTGCGCCACCATGCTCAAGGCGATTCCGAAAGGCGAGCACGGCACGCCGAAACGCGGCTTCTTCGGCTGGTTCAACCGCAACTTCGACCGTAGCGTTCGCAGCTACGAGCGCGGTGTCGGCAACATCCTGCAGCGCAAGGCGCCGTACCTGCTGGCCTACATCCTGATCGTGGTCGGCATGATCTGGCTGTTCACCCGCATTCCAACCGCGTTCCTGCCGGAAGAAGACCAGGGCGTACTGTTCGCCCAGGTACAGACACCAGCCGGTTCCAGTGCCGAGCGCACGCAGGTGGTGATCGATGAAATGCGTACCTACCTGCTGGATAAAGAGTCCAGTTCGGTAGCCTCGGTGTTCACCGTGAACGGCTTCAACTTCGCCGGTCGCGGCCAGAGCTCGGGTCTTGCGTTCATCATGCTCAAGCCATGGCACGAGCGTGACGCGAACAACAGCGTGTTTGCCCTGGCCCAGCGTGCCCAGCAGCACTTCTTCAGTTTCCGCGATGCGATGGTGTTTGCCTTCGCCCCGCCGGCCGTACTGGAGTTGGGTAACGCCACCGGTTTCGACGTGTTCCTGCAGGACCGCGCCGGTATCGGTCACGACAAGTTGATGGAAGCCCGTAACCAGTTCCTCGGCATGGCTGCGCAGAGCAAGGTGCTCTACCAGGTCCGTCCGAATGGCCTGAACGACGAGCCGCAATACCATCTGGAAATCGACGACGAGAAGGCCCGTGCCCTGGGCTTGAGCCTTTCCGACATCAACAGCACCCTGTCGATCTCTTTCGGTAGTAGCTACGTCAACGACTTCATCGACCGCGGTCGTGTGAAGAAGGTTTACGTACAAGGTCAGGCCGGTGCTCGCATGAGCCCTGAAGACCTGAAGAAGTGGTACGTGCGCAACAGCGCCGGCACCATGGTTCCGTTCTCCGCGTTCGCCAAGGGCGAGTGGATCTACGGCTCGCCGAAACTGGCGCGCTACAACGGTGTAGAAGCGATGGAGATCCTCGGTTCTCCGGCGCCGGGCTACTCGACCGGTGAAGCGATGGCCGAAGTCGAAGCGATTGCCGCCAAGCTGCCACCAGGTGTCGGTATCTCCTGGACCGGTCTGTCCTACGAGGAACGTCTGTCCGGCTCGCAAGCGCCAGCGCTGTACGCTCTGTCGCTGCTGATGGTGTTCCTGTGTCTGGCGGCGTTGTATGAAAGCTGGTCGATTCCGATCGCGGTCATGCTCGTGGTGCCGCTGGGGATCATCGGTGCGCTGATGGCTACCAGCCTGCGCGGCCTGTCGAACGACGTGTACTTCCAGGTAGGTCTGTTGACGACCATCGGTCTGGCGGCTAAAAACGCCATTCTGATCGTCGAATTCGCCAAGGAGCTGCACGAGCAAGGGCGCAGTCTGCGCGATGCAGCGATCGAAGCCTGCCGCATGCGTCTGCGACCGATCATCATGACGTCGCTGGCCTTCGTCCTCGGTGTTGTACCGTTGGCGATCTCCACCGGCGCAGGCTCGGGCAGTCAACACGCGATCGGTACCGGCGTGATTGGCGGTATGCTCACGGCCACGATCCTGGCGATCTTCTGGGTCCCACTGTTCTTCGTCACTGTGTCGTCCATGGGCCAGCGCAAAAACGCCGGCAAGGATGACGCCATAGAAACTCCTAAAGAGGCTGGCCAATGAGCAAGTCGCTACTCTCCATCGCAGTCGCCGCCTTCGTGCTGAGCGGTTGCTCGCTGATACCGGATTATCAGCAGCCGCAAGCACCGGTGGCCGCGCAATTCCCGCAGGGCCCGGCGTACTCGCCGGCCCAGGCACCGGCGCAGGCCGCTGCCGAGCAAGGCTGGAAGCAGTTTTTCCATGACCCTGCCCTGCAACAGCTGATCCAGGTCGCCCTGGAAAACAACCGCGACCTGCGTGTCGCGGCGCTGAACATCGACGCCTACGCGGCTCAATACCGCATCCAGCGTGCCGACCTGTTCCCGGCCGTTTCGGCCAATGCCAGCGGCAGCCGTCAGCGGGTTCCGGCCCGTGCGTCGCAGACCGGTGAAGCGAACATCACCAGTTCCTACACCGCCACCGTCGGCATCAGCGCCTATGAACTGGACCTGTTCGGTCGGGTTCGCAGCCTGAGCGAACAAGCGCTGCAACAATACTTCGCCACCGAAGAAGCGCGCCGCAGCACCCAGATCAGCCTGGTGGCCAGCGTGGCCAACGCCTACCTGACCTGGCAGGCCGACAAGGAACTGCTGAAGCTGACTCAGGACACCCTCGGTGCCTTCGAGGAAAGCTACAAGCTGACCAGCCGCAGCAACGAAGTCGGTGTGGCTTCGGCGCTGGACCTGGCGCAGTCGCGCACCTCGGTTGAAAACGCCCGTGCACAACTGGCGCGCTACACCCGCCAGGTCGCTCAGGACGAAAACAGCCTGACCCTGCTGCTCGGCACCGGCGTGCCGGCCAACCTGCAAGCGGCCAAACCGCTGTCGGATGACCTGCTCAGCGATGTGCCGGCCGGTCTGCCGTCGGATCTGCTGCAACGTCGTCCGGACATCCTTCAGGCCGAGTACAACCTGAAGGCCGCCAACGCCAACATCGGCGCAGCCCGTGCAGCGTTCTTCCCGAGCATCAGCCTGACCGCCAACGCGGGCAGCCTGAGCCCGGACCTGTCCGGCCTGTTCAAGGGCGGTTCGGGCACGTGGCTGTTCCAGCCGCAGATCAACCTGCCGATCTTCAACGCCGGCAGCCTGCGCGCCAGCCTCGACTACGCCAAGATCCAGAAGGACATTGGCGTGGCGAACTACGAGAAGTCCATTCAAACGGCCTTCCAGGAAGTCGCCGACGGCCTGGCCGCGCGCCAGACCTACACCGAGCAGTTGCAGGCGCAGCGTGACTTCGTTCAGGCCAACCAGGATTACTACCGTCTGGCCGAGCGTCGCTACCGCATTGGCGTCGACAGCAACCTGACCTTCCTCGATGCCCAGCGTCAGCTGTTCAGCGCCCAACAGGCCCTGATCACCGACCGCCTCGCGCAGCTGACCAGTGCGGTCAACCTGTACAAGGCACTGGGTGGTGGCTGGAATGCGCAAACCGCGCAGAACGAGCCGCTGAAAGAAGAAGCGCCGAAGATGAAGTTGTTCTGATCGTCTCGCGATAAACAAAAAGCCCACCATTCGGTGGGCTTTTTGTTGTCTGCGCAACGCCTTCAGCCGCCGACACCGTTGAGCAGAAACACCGGTTCTTCCAGATAATCGAGCCCCAGGCGGTTTTCGAACATTTCATCGCGCAGCGCCGCCGTGGTGAAACACCCGAGGCTCAGCGCGGTGGCCACCAGTGAAAACGTCTGGCTCAGGTGCCCGGCATCCATCAGCGCCACCCGCAGCGCCCGGCTGAACTCGTACTTCCAGGACAACCGCTCGACCCGCGCGGTGGACACGAACACCGCGGCCGCATCCTTCACCCAGGGTTGCCCGCCGCTGGCCTCGCTGATCCAGGTTCTAGGATCCTCCCGCGACAGCAATTCCAGTCCGTGACGACGTACGGAGTAGTGATAAAGCCCCCGCTCGAAACCCTGCACATTCATCAGCACCGCGTACACCTCGGTGGCTTGCAGCGAGCCGCCGGAGGGCGAGGTTTTCTTCAGAAAATAGTCGCCCATACCGTTCGGTTCCATCGCCGTCACGCCCCAGGTGTAATAGAGCAGCAGGGACAATTGCGTCGGGGTCAACGGCTTGCCGCTGAACGCCCGAGACGTACGTCGGGCGCACAGCGAATCAAGCAGTGTCGTTTCGGCGAGGGTCTCGCCGGGCACCAGCAGCGGGTTTTCCAGGGCAATGAAAGGATGAGAGTGATAGTCCTTGAAGGATGACGGCTGACGCTGCTGCGAGGCCTTCTGTTCAAGCTCGGCCTCAAGCTCGACGACGCTGACGTAGGGCGTCTGCAAACCGGTGCGGGTGCTGAGGTAAAACTCCAGCGCAGCCTCCCAGCGGGACCAGAGCTTGAGCGGTTGCCTGTGCACCCTGTCCCGCGAACCTGCGACAGATTGCACAATCCCGTGACTCACCAGCGCCTGCAAAAAAGCCAGATGACTACCCTGCTCCGGGCTATTCAAGACGCCCGGCAGCATCAGCGCACTCTCAAGCGAATGCGGGGTCATGAAGTGGTTCAACAACGGCAGCAACGTCAGGCAGAAATCCAGACTCAGGCCCGACTGCCGATCCCGCAGCACGAATGATGAAGACCCGACACTGAACCACACGCTTTCCCTGAGTTTGAGCAACGAGCCGGGCTCGAGGGCCTGAGTGTCCGGCGCTGGCGGCGGCTCGCGGCCCTGCCAGAACATATCCCTGGGCTTGAGACGCTTGATGTCGCGAATCAGGACTTCCAGCTGTGCATCGTCGGCTCTGTCGGCGATGTCCCATTCCAGCGTCACCGCCCTGACCGGGGACACCGCAAACAGCTGCGCCAACAGGTCCCAGTCCCGACGCGGATGCCCGGTGTGGATTTCAATCAGCCGATCCAGCGGCAACGAACGCAAATAATCCTTGAAGTCGTAACCCAGCGCTTTGGCGGTGGTGATGGCGCTGTCCAGATCCAGCAGAAACCCCGCACCGCTGCGCTGCACCACGCTTGAAATGAATTCGCCTTCCGACTGCTCGGGGGCGTCGGCCAATGAAAACAGACGCGGAGCATTTTCCAGCACCAGCGGTGTCGCGGTCAGCGCTTGCAGCTCAAGGGCGTTGGCGACCACCGTGTCGGCCACTTCCGCTGCCAGGGTCGGCAAGATGAAGTGCTGGGTGTCGCCACCGTGAAACCGCGACCAGGAAATGTGCTCGGCCAGCCAGGGTGATCGGGTTCTGTCGCACAGCCGTCGGGTCATCTGCAGAAACTCGCGATCCATCGCGATCCCTACACTGCCGAGAGACAGGCTGGAGGAATGCAACAGACTGGGCGTCTGCTCCCCGACTTCAAGCAGTCGCGGTTCGAGGATGCTGTGGGTCGGCTGAAACTCCAGGTAATCGAAATACGGCAGGCCTTCGGCGAGGATCCGTTCGAGGGCCGGATCGACTGCATGATCCGCAACCCGGTGCCGGGGCAAGTGATACTCCAGCCCTACCCCGGCCTCGGGAAACCGCGAAGCATCGAACATCGTCATGATTGCCTCCCGGGCTCAGGCCGTTGCACCCAATACCGGTGGCGTCGTGGTCAATGGCGCCGCAGCGGCGAGCCGTCCGGAGTATTTGCTCTCCATGGCCCGCACCTCGGCGGCAAGGTTTTCCAGCAACTGGCGCCCGTGGGGCGTGAAATCTTCACTGCCTTGAAGGTCCGGCAAGGCCCGGATCAACCCCCGCAGAATGAACAGCAGACGGTTCTGCGCCCGCTGCAATTCCTCGTCGGAACGCGACCGTACCCGTTCCATGTACTTGACCAGCGCGATGTACACGTAAAACGCATGAAAGTAGCCATACAGGTCACGCTTCTGGCCCGACCACGGCAAGCTGAATGACGCCTCCTGCGAAGCATCGGGGTCGACGACCGCCGACACCTCGACGACGTGATAAAGCAACTGATGAGTCGCCTCATGCACCAGGGATTCCTCAAGATCGAGGATCGAGTCGTCCCGGCTCGCCAGAAGGATGACGCCGGTGTAGCGCGAAGCCGAACAACTGCGAAAGGTACCGTCCGGCAGGTAACAAATGGATTTGATCAGAGACTTCATCTGTTCACGGCAGGCCGGCCAGGTGTGCTCAATCCGCAACAAGGCAATCTTCACCACGTCAGCGAAGAACCGACTGGAAACACCGCCGCGCTCCAGACGCTTGCGGGTCGCTTCGTCTTCCGGGAATTCATAACTGGGCGGCGTGGCCTGCATGATCAGCGGATCGGCGTCGAACCGGTAGACCGGCGGGTCGTTCTGAACCACGACCGACTGGCTCCGGGCCTTGACCCTGTCGAGCATCTCGGGAAACTCGAATAATGTCTTTTCCAGTTCGGCAGTACTCTCTGACTTTCCGACCAGAAAGTGATTGGTTAAACGAAACGCCTGCCCGGTCCATATCTGAAAGACCGGGTCATTGATAATCGAAGCCTGCTCACGGGGTGGCAGCAATACAAGTTCCACCGCCTGATCGAAAAACACCGAGCACCGCGACTCCCCGGAAAACAACTTGAATAATTCGGCATATAAAACCATGAAGATGGTGAAACGATTGCGACTGACATGTTCAAGTAATATTTCAAATCTTGAATATCTGGCATCAGCAAGAAAGGTGTTCCCTTTAAACAAGTCATCAACCGTCGAATCAAATTCGCCGTGGTTTCCAATATCCATTTTTCAACCATCCTTTCAGGCAGGCGGCAATGGTTTCGCCATGGTCAGACTGGCGATGTCATAGCCCAATTGTTCATAAAGACCACGTGCCGGCAGGTTGCGGCCAAACACATGCAGACGCATTTCCTCGCAGCCGTTCTGACGCGCCCAGGTTTCGGCGGCCAGCATCGATTGTCGGGCATGCCCCTGACGGCGCTCGCCAGGCTCGATGTAGATATCCAGGATGAAAGCAATCGGCTTCGTGCCGACATGTCGACGGGCGATCCACAACTCGCCGATACGTCGCTGGCTGTCCTGGATCACCCAGAGCTGATGGTTTTCGGTCAGCCGTCCCTTGTCCAGCAACTGCGCGAAAGCCGTGGCGGATCGGTGCGAGGCTTCTGCCTGGCTCCATTCTCCCGAGGCGACCATGCCTTGGGCATACTCGTCGACCGCCCTTTCGGTGAACGTCACAAAGTCCGCGTCGTCCATGGGAATCAAGGTGACTGACATACGTCGCTCACTCCCTCTGCATGCACTTTGCAATCGGGCCATTTGGCGCGCACAGAGCCGGATCGCCGCTCCACTACGCGCCAAACAGCCCCCCGGGCATCAGTCCATCCGTGCCTGAATCTGTTGTTGCTGGTCAAAGATCGCAGCCGTTCCCAGTTTGTCGCGAATACCCGCCCCCGCGGTGCCCAGTTTTGCCACATCAATATTCTTGACGGCGCTCAGTTCGGTTGCGCTCAAGTGCACACCAATGCCCTTGGCCGCGCCTTCAGCATCCTTGTGCAACTGTTCCGCAAAGTCCTTATCAATAAGGGCACGACCGACCACCGTCGCGAGACGTTCCTGATTCACTTTTGCAGGCATGTTATCTCTCCTTGTTATCAATAATTAATTCTCTCGAGAGCGACAACAAACCTCCCTGCCCCTTTCGAGAATTTTGAATATAGCAATGCCTGTTTCCTTTGCCAGTTACAACGCAGCTTCCCGTTAAACCTTTTCACGATAAGCGATAACGCCAATTATTAAGTTGAACCCGCGATGATTGAGAGAGCCTTTATTACAACAATTACTGTAGGTAATTTCCTACAACCAAAGAAATAAGCACATCCACAATCGCCATTAATAGAACGCCGCTGGAACAACTCGTTAATACGAAACATAAACACGGGATTTCATTAAGAATGCGCTGAGAACGGAAAATAAAACCCTCGCCGATTAGCGTTCGATAATCGCACAAAACCCTGTTTACCCCGATTGAATCCCCGTGCCGATCCCCCTCACCATTGCCCACACCAACAAAACCAATAAAAACAGGTTCATCCCCATGACCACGCGTCCTCCCCGCTCGGGCTGATCCCGCCCTTCGTTTCATCGAGTCCGTTTCTTGTCTGCAACCTCCGGTTGCGGCTGCGAACTGCTTCATCCCAAACAATTAGAGAGACCCGAGCCCATGACACGTTCCACAACACCTTATGCACTCAGCCTGATCGCCCTGGCACTGGCCGGCGCCGCTTTGCCCGTCGTGGCCGAAGAAGCCGGTTTCGTCGAAGGGGCCAAAGCCGATCTGAACCTGCGCAACTTCTACATCAATCGCAATTTCACCAACCCGACCAAGGCTCAGGGTAAGGCCGAAGAGTGGACGCAAAGCTTTATCCTCGATGCCAAGTCCGGTTTCACCCAGGGCACCGTCGGTTTCGGCATGGACGTGTTGGGGCTGTACTCGGTGAAGCTCGATGGCGGCAAAGGCACCGGCGGCACGCAACTGTTGCCGCTGGATCATGACGGTCGCCCGGCGGACAATTTCGGCCGTACCAACGTGGCGTTCAAGGCCAAGCTGTCGCAGACCGAAATCAAGGTCGGAGAATGGATGCCGGTGCTGCCGATCCTGCGTTCGGACGACGGCCGCTCGCTGCCGCAGACCTTTCGCGGCGGGCAGATCACCTCGAAGGAAATCGCCGGCCTGACCCTGTATGGCGGCCAGTTCCGCGCCAACAGCCCCCGTGACGACAGCAGCATGAGCGACATGTCGATGTTCGGCAAAGCGGCGTTCACCTCGGATCGCTTCAACTTCCAGGGCGGCGAATATGTATTCAACGACAAGCGCACGCAGATCGGCCTGTGGAACGCCGAACTCAAGGACATCTACAGCCAGCAGTACGTCAATCTGATCCACAGCCAGCCGCTGGGCGACTGGACCCTGGGCGCCAACCTCGGTTTCTTCTATGGCAAGGACGACGGCAGCGCCCGGGCCGGCGAGCTCGACAACAAAACCTGGTCGGGGATGTTCTCCGCGCGATACGGCGGCAACACCTTCTACGTCGGCCTGCAAAAACTCACGGGCGACAGCGCCTGGATGCGCGTCAACGGCACCAGCGGCGGCACCCTCGCCAACGACAGCTACAACTCAAGCTACGACAACGCCCGGGAACGTTCCTGGCAACTACGCCACGACTACAACTTCGCCGCCCTCGGCGTTCCCGGCCTGACCCTGATGAACCGCTACATCAGCGGCGACAACGTGCACACCGGCACCATCACCGATGGCAAGGAATGGGGCCGCGAATCGGAACTGGGCTACACCGTGCAGAGCGGCACGCTGAAGAATCTGAACGTCAGATGGCGCAACTCGACCATGCGTCGCGACTTCAGCAACAACGAGTTCGACGAGAACCGGTTGATCATCAGTTACCCGATCAGCCTGCTCTAGGTCGCTGTGCCATCCGTCAGGATTAATGGCACGCCGCCAGCCGCCGAGTAGAGAGGGAGCACCTGAAGGACTCAGGTGACCCACCCTCTTCGCTTCCCTGGGTTTGATTGATCAGAGCCGCGACCGCCATCGCGAACCGGCTCGCGATGGCGTCCGCTGGAACGCTTTCACTCTCGGGATTCGACACCCAACTCATCCCACACCGACTCGGCCAGATGAAAGGTCGCATTCGCCGCCGGAATTCCGCAGTAGATCGCGCTCTGCATGATCACTTCCTTGATCTCGCCACGGCTCACGCCATTGTTGGCCGCTGCGCGCAGGTGCAACTTGAGTTCGCCTTCGCGGTTCATGCCGATCAGCATGGCGATGGTGATCAGGCTACGGGTGTGGCGCGGCAGGCCCGGACGGGTCCAGATATCGCCCCAGGCGTGACGGGTGATCATCTCCTGGAATTCCGAGTTGAACTCGGTCAGCGTAGTCAGGCTGCGATCGACATGGGCGTCGCCGAGGACCGCACGGCGCACTTGCATGCCCTCGTCGTAACGTTGTTTCTCGTCCACGGAAATCCCCTCAAGCGGTCAGCAGAAATGTCAGCACGCGGTCGCTGAACGCGTCGCCGGCCTGAACGTTGGAAAGGTGTGCGGCATAAAACTCGGCGTACTCGGCGCCGCGCACATGCTCCTGAATGAAATGTCCGCCGGACGGCGGCGTCACTGCGTCTTCAGTACCGGCGATCACCAGTAGCGGCGCCTTGATCGACGATAACTGCTCACGGAAATCCGCATCGCGCACCGCCGCGCAGTTGGCGGCGTAACCTTCAGGATTGGTCGCGGCCAGCATGTCGGTAATCTGCTTGGCCGCTGCCGGATGGGCGGCGGAAAAGTCCGGGGTAAACCAACGGGCAATCGATGCATCACGCAAGGCGACCATCGCCGCCGGGCCGTCGCGTAGCACAGTTTCGATGCGCGGATTCCACACCGACGGATCGCCGATTTTCGCCGCCGTGTTGCAGACGATCAGTTTGTTCAGACGCTGGCCGGCATTGATCCCCAGCCACTGACCGATCAAGCCGCCCATCGACAGACCGCAGAAATGCGCACGTTCGATGTGCAGCGCATCCAGCAGTGCCAGCACGTCGCGGCCCAGTTGCTCGATGCTGTAAGGGCCCGGCGTCACCAGCGACTGGCCGTGACCACGGGTGTCGAAACGCAGCACGCGAAAGTGCTCGGTGAACGCCGGCATCTGGGCGTCCCACATGTGCAGATCGGTGCCCAGCGAGTTGGACAGCACCAGCACCGGCGCATCGACCGGGCCTTCCAATGAGTAATGCAGTTCGCCATCGGCGAGTTGAACGAAAGCCACAGCCCTCTCCTTCAGACAGATAACGCGTGATGTTCGGCCACCGCACGCTCGACCCAGACCTGCGCCTGACCGAGGTAACGGGCAGGATCGAGCAGATGATCCAGTTCGGTAGCGCTGAGTTGGGCGGTCACTTGCGGTTCGTCGCCGAGTACCGCACGCAGATGGCGTTGTTCAGCCACCGCCCGTTTGCAGCATTGTTCGAGCAGATGATGCGCGGTGTCGCGGCCGACCCGTTGCGCAAGGACGATGCTCACCGCTTCGGCCAGCACCAGACCTTGGGTCAATTCCAGGTTGCGGGCCATGCGCGCGGCATCGACTTCCAGACCGTCGGCCAGCAGCCGCGCCTGTTGCAGCGCGCCCGACACCAGGCAGCAGATGTCCGGCAAGGTTTCCCATTCGGCGTGCCACAAGCCGAGGCTGCGCTCGTGCTCCTGAGGCATGGCGCTGAACAAAGTCGAGACCAGGCCCGGAACACGGGTCGCCGCACCGATCAACACCGCCGCGCCCACCGGGTTGCGCTTGTGCGGCATGGTCGAGGAACCGCCCTTGCCCGGCGCTGAAGGCTCGAACACTTCCGCCGCTTCGGTCTGCATCAACAGGCTGATGTCGCGGCCGAATTTGCCGAGGCTGCCGGCGATCAGACCGAGCACCGCGCCGAACTCGACGATGCGATCACGCTGGGTGTGCCACGGTTGTTCCGGCAGGGTCAGTTGCAGTTCTTCGGCCAGCGCATGGGCAATCGGCAATGCCTGTTCGCCCAGCGCTGCGAGGGTGCCCGAGGCGCCGCCGAATTGCAGCACCAGCAGGCGCGGCTTGAGTTCGCGCAGACGCTGACGGCTGCGGGTGACCGCGCCGAGCCAGCCGGCGATCTTCATGCCGAGGGTCACCGGCGTCGCGTGTTGCAGCCATGTCCGCCCGGCCAGTGGCGTCGCCGAGTAGCGTTGAGCCTGGGCCGCAAGGGCGTCGGCCAGTTGCGCCAGCTCCCCTTCGATCAGTTCCAGCGCCTGACGCAATTGCAGCACCAGCCCGGAGTCCATCACGTCCTGGCTGGTGGCGCCCAGATGCACATAGCGCTCGGCCTCGACATCGGTTGCGGCAATCCGTTTGCCCAACGCCTTGACCAGCGGAATCGCCGAATTGCCCGCCGTGGCGATGGCTTCGCCCAATGCTGCGAAATCAAACAGCTCGGCGCGACAGGCGTTTTCGATGGATGCCACAGCACTCGCCGGAATCACCCCGACCCGCGCTTCGGCCCGGGCCAGCGCCGCTTCGAAGTCGAGCATCGCCTGCACCCGGCCCTGATCGCAGAACACGTCGCGCATTTCGCGGGCAGTGAAATAGGCATCGAACAATTGATTGCCCGGTCGCTGAGTCATAAACAGTCCTTGCAGGCGCGGGCCGTTGTGACCCGCGCACTTCGGTTTAGAGATCGTGGTGCAAGTAGGCGGCCTGCTTCGGCAGACGCAGGCTGAACAGGAACGCCACCGCCATCATCACCGTGACGTACCAGTAGAAGGCGTTTTCCATGCCCCCGGCTTTCAGGCTCAGGGCCACGTATTCGGCCGAACCGCCGAAGATCGCGTTAGCCACCGCGTAGGCCAGGCCGACGCCGAGGGCGCGGACTTCCGGCGGAAACATTTCGGCTTTTACCAGGCCGCTGATCGAGGTGTAGAAACTGACGATCGCCAGCGCCACGGTGATCAGCACGAAGGCCAGGAACGGGCTGCTGACGCTTTTCAGGCTCAACAGGATCGGCACGGTGAACAGCGTGCCGAGGGCACCGAACCAGAGCATCGAGTTACGCCGGCCGATCTTGTCGGCGAGCATGCCGAACAGTGGCTGCATGCACATATATAAGAAGAGCGCGCCGGTCATGATGAAGCTCGCGGTCTTGGCGTGCATGCCGGCGGTGTTCACCAGGTACTTCTGCATGTACGTGGTGAAGGTGTAGAAAATCAGCGAGCCACCGGCGGTATAGCCGAGGACGGTGATGAACGCAGCCTTGTGATCGCGGAACAGCGCACGGATGCTGCCGGCGTCTTTGTGTTCGCGTATTTCCTTGTTGGTGGTTTCTTTCAAGGCGCGACGCAGGAACAACGAAATCAGCGCCGCCACCGCCCCGACCACGAACGGAATCCGCCAGCCGTAGGCCCGCAGTTCATCTTCAGAGAGGAATTGCTGCAGGATCACCACCACCAGCACCGCCAGCAGTTGACCGCCGATCAGGGTCACGTACTGGAAGGAAGCGAAGAAACCGCGCTGGCCCTTGAGTGCCACTTCGCTCATGTAGGTCGCAGTGGTGCCGTACTCACCGCCCACCGACAAGCCCTGCAACAGGCGCGCGAACAGCAACAGCACCGGCGCCCAGACCCCGATGCTGTTGTAGGTCGGCAGACAGGCAATGAGCAACGAGCCGAAACACATCATCAGAATCGAGATCAGCATCGAGTTCTTGCGCCCGTGCTTGTCCGCCACCCGGCCGAAGATCCAGCCGCCGATCGGTCGCATCAGGAACCCGGCGGCGAACACGCCTGCGGTGTTGACCAGCTGCACCGTGGGGTTGTCCGAGGGGAAAAACGCCGGGGCGAAGTAGATCGCGCAGAAGGCGTAGACATAGAAGTCGAACCATTCGACCAGGTTGCCGGACGAGGCGCCGACAATGGCGAAGATACGCTTGCTGCGCTCCTCGCCGGTGTAATGAGCTGTGGTGGTTGTCATTGTTTTTCACTCGATAGGGACAGTGAGAGTCTAGACACACTTCGCAACAGTCCCGTTCCACATTGGATCAGCGACACACCTTCCCTGTGGCAGGGAAGGTGCAGTGTTCTTTCAATAATCGAAGAACACGGTTTCCGCGTCAGTGCCCTGCAGGATCACATTCCACTGATAAACGCCCGCCGCATCCGGCTTGGCCAGCAACGTGGTGCGGCGCTCGGCCGGTACGCATTCGAGCAGCGGATCATTGACGTTCGCCGGATCGCCCTCGAAATAAATCCGCGTCAGCAAGTGCTTCACCAACCCGCGCGCAAACACCAGCACCACCAGATGCGGCGCCTGGGTCGAGCCTTTCAGGCCTTCGACCGTGCCCGGTTTGATCGTGGTGAAACGGAAGCGCCCTTCGGCATCCACCGGCACCCGGCCGAAACCTTCGAAATTCGGGTCCAGCGGTTTGGCCTGTTCGTCTTCCGGGTGATCGTATTTGCCGGCGGCGTTGGCCTGCCAGACTTCGAGCATGGCGTCGTTGACGACATCGCCGTTGCCATCCACCACTTGCCCGCTGATCGCCACGCGCTGGCCGAGGGTCAGTTCATTGGCGAGGTTTTCGCGGTTCAGCCAGGTCAGGCCGATGTGGTAATACGGCCCAACGGTGTGGGACGTGGTCGCAGTCAGGGTCATCTCATTTCTCCATCGGCGTGGCTTCGCGGCCGCGCAGCACGATGTCCCAGCGATAAGCGAGGGCGTAGGACGGAATGGTTTTTTCCAGATCGAAAGCGGCGATCAGGCGTTCCTTGGCCGAGGTGTCCGGCACGCAGTTGTAGATCGGGTCATACGGCAGCAATGGGTCGCCGGGGAAATACATTTGCGTGACCAGACGCGTCAGGATGCTCGGCCCGAACAGCGAGAAGTGCACGTGCGCCGGGCGCCAGGCGTTGTGGTGGTTGCCCCACGGATAGGCGCCGGGCTTGATGGTCTGGAACTGATACCAGCCGTCGGCGTCGGTCACGGTGCGGCCGGTGCCGGTGAAATTCGGGTCCAGCGGTGCGTCATGCAGATCACGGGCGTGGTTGTAGCGACCGGCGGCGTTGGCCTGCCAGATCTCCACCAGAATCCCCGGCACCGGCAGACCGTCTTCATCAAGCACACGGCCGTGAATGATGATCCGCTCACCAAGGGGCTCGCCCTGATGCTGGGCAGTCAGATCGTTGTCGGTGTCGGCCACTCGTTCGGCGCCGATGGTCGGGCCGGTGATTTCCGACAGCGAATGCGGCAGGAACACCAACGGCTTGGACGGCGAGCGCAGATTGGTGGATTGATAATTCGGGTGCAGGTATGGCGGCTGGGTGCCTTCCTGCGGGCGGCGGTAACCAGGCTTGTCAGTCATTTCGCTTTCCTCTGTTCTTGTTCGTCACGGCTTGCGTCAGACGCGTTCGATGGCCAGGGCCAGACCCTGGCCGACACCGACGCACATGGTCGCCAGACCTTTCTTGCCACCGGTCTTTTCCAACTGATGCAGGGCAGTCAGCACCAGACGTGCGCCGCTCATGCCCAACGGATGACCGAGGGCAATCGCGCCGCCGTTCGGGTTGACTTGGGCCGCGTCGTCCGCCAGTCCCAGTTCGCGTAATACCGCCAGACCTTGGCTGGCAAACGCTTCGTTGAGTTCGATCACATCGAAATCGCTAACTGCCACGCCAAGGCGTTCGGTGAGTTTGCGCACTGCCGGCACCGGGCCGATGCCCATCACCCGTGGTGCGACGCCGGCACTGGCCATGCCCAGCACTTTGGCGCGAGCGGTCAAACCGTGTTTTTTCACAGCTTCAGCCGAAGCCAGAATCAGCGCGGCGGCACCGTCATTCACGCCCGAAGCGTTGCCGGCGGTGACAGTCTTGTCCGGGCCGTTGACCGGTTTCAGTCTGGTCAGGGCTTCAATCGTGGTGTCGGCGCGAGGGTGTTCGTCCTGGCTGACCACGGTTTCACCCTTCTTGTGGGCGATCCGCACTTCGACGATTTCTTCGGCGAAGTAGCCGGCAGCCTGGGCAGCAGCAGTACGTTGCTGGCTGCGCAGGGCGAAAGCGTCCTGGTCCTCGCGGGAAATTTCGTAATCGTCAGCGACGTTGTCGGCGGTCTGCGGCATTGCGTCGACGCCGTACTGCGCCTTCATCAACGGGTTGATGAAGCGCCAGCCGATGGTGGTGTCTTCCAGTTTCATGTTGCGCGAAAACGCCGCGTCAGCCTTGCCCATCACGAACGGCGCGCGGGACATCGACTCGACACCGCCGGCAATCGCCAGCTCCATTTCGCCACTGGCGATGGCGCGGAACGCCGTGCCGATGGCGTCCATGCCCGACGCGCAGAGACGATTGAGGGTGACACCCGGAACGCTGTCCGGCAGACCGGCCAGCAGCAACGCCATGCGCGCCACGTTGCGGTTGTCTTCGCCGGCCTGGTTGGCGCAGCCAAGGAATACTTCGTCGATGGCGCTCCAGTCCACCGACGGATTGCGCTCCATCAGGGCCTTGATCGGCACGGCGGCCAGGTCGTCGGCGCGAACAGCCGCCAGACCGCCACCGAAACGACCGATGGGGGTACGAATCGCATCGCAGATATAAACGTCGCGCATCATGCTTCTCCCGGTGCCTGGCCGTGGGCCGCTGCTGTGCGGGCTTCGAGATCGCGCAGGGCGGTCAGCTCGACCTCGGTCGGTTCGGCGCTGGTGGCGACGCTGTCGGCAAAACGGATCGCCCAACCGGTGGCGGCGACCACTTGCTCGCGGGTCACGCCCGGGTGCAGTGCGGTGACCACGAATTCGTGGGTGCCCTCTTCCGGCTCCATGATGCACAGGTCGGTAATGATCCCGACCGGGCCGGCGCCCGGCAGGCCCAGACGTTTGCGCGAATCGCCGCCCTCGCCATGGCCGACCGAGGTAATGAAATCGAGCTTGTCGACAAACGAACGCGCCGACTGTTTAAGGATGATCAGCACGCTTTTGGCGGAACCGGCGATCTCCGGCGCACCACCGGCACCCGGCAGACGCACTTTCGGCTGGTGATAATCGCCAACCACGGTGGTGTTGATGTTGCCGAAACGGTCGACCTGCGCTGCGCCGAGAAAACCGACGTCGATGCGTCCGCCCTGCAGCCAGTAGCGAAAAATCTCACCGGTCGGCACGACGGTGTCGGCGGTTTCCGCCAGTTCGCCGTCACCGATCGACAGCGGCAGTACGCTGGGTTTTGCACCGATCGGGCCGGACTCGTAGATCAGCACCACGTCCGGCGAAGAGGTCAGCCGCGCCAGGTTGGCGGCTTTCGATGGCAGGCCGATGCCGACGAAGCACACCGAGCCGTTCTTCAGGCGACGGGCCGCGGCGACGGTCATCATTTCATTGGTGGTGTAAGTCATTACTTGGCCTCCGAAGCAGCGGCCAATTTGGCCTGGAACTCGCTGAAGTCAGCGCAGCCATGGATGTATTCGTTGATCCACGCGGTAAACGTCTCACGGTCGCGGGCGATCGGATCCCACGCCTGATAGAAGCGGTTGTCACGCTCGGTGTAACCGTGGGCGTAGGACGGATGCGCGCCACCGGGCACATGGCAGACCGCGCTCAAGGCCCAGGTCGGCAGCACACAGGCGTTCATCGGCGCGTTGAGGTTGTCGACGATTTCTTCGACGGTGACGATGCAACGCTTGGCGGCCAGCGCGGCTTCTTTCTGCACACCGAGAATGCCCCACAGCAACACGTTGCCCTGACGGTCGGCTTTCTGGGCGTGGATCACGGTCACGTCCGGGCGCACCGACGGCACCGCCGCCAGCACTTCACCGGTGAACGGGCACGTCACGGACTTGATCAGCGGGTTGACCTTCGGCAGGTCAGAACCGGCGTAGGCCCGCAGCACCGCAAACGGCAGGCCGGAGGCGCCGGCGACGTAGGCATTGGCCAGGTCGGCGTGGCTGTGTTCTTCGATTTCCAGGGCGTGCGGCCATTGTTTCTCGACCGCGTCGCGCAGACGGTGCAGCGAACCCACGCCAGGGTTGCCGCCCCAGGAGAAGATCAGCTTGCGTGCACAACCGGCGCCGATCAGTTGGTCGTAGATCAGGTCAGGCGTCATCCGCACCAGGGTCAGATCTTTCTTGCCCTGACGAATGATTTCATGACCTGCCGCCGTAGGGATCAGGTGAGTGAAGCCTTCGAGCGCGACGGTGTCGCCGTCGTTGACGAATTGCTTCACCGCGTCGTGCAGCGAAAGGATCTCAGCCATGGAGCGGGCTCCCGTTTTTGTAGTGGATCGCCAGTGATAAAAAGGCGCGAGGTTGTGCGCCGGAGTCACTGAAGATTAAGCCGCTGATTTTCGCCAAACAATCCGATAATCGACTGAGTGTTCGTTTATCGAACAGATTGTTATCAACCTAATGATCACTCCCGCACCCGGTACGGGAGTGAGCGGAGTGGATATCAGGTCGCGTCCGCGTGACTGACCAGGCCCTTGATCACCACCGCTGCCGTCGCCAGCCCGGCCGGGATCACCAGCGCTGTCAGCACCTGTTCGAAATTCCAGCCCAGGCCCAGCAGGGTCGCGCCCATCCACGCCCCGAGAATCGCACCGAACCGGCCGATCCCGAGCATCCACGAGACACCGGTCGCCCGGCCTTGAGTCGGGTAAAACCGCGCCGCCAGCGACGGCATCGCCGATTGCGCGCCGTTGACGCACATGCCCGCCACCAGCACCAGCGTCGCCAGCAGCGTGATGTTGCCCAGGCTCTGCCCGACCGCGTAGGCAAACACCCCGGCCAGCAGGTAGAAAATGCCGATGACCTTGTGCGGATTGAAGCGGTCCATCGCCCAGCCTACGCCGACCGCGCTCAACACCCCGCCGAACTGGAACAACGCGCCGATGAAGGCGGCCTGCTCCATGCTCGCGCCGCTGTCGCGCATCAGGGTCGGCAGCCAACTGGTCAGCAGGTACACGATCACCAGACCCATGAAGTAGGTCAGCCACAGCAACAGCGTGCCGGTGCTGTAGGTGCCGGAGAAAATCACCGCGAATACGTTGCGTGCCTTGACGGTTTTCTGTTCCGGCACGCTGAAACTCGCTGCCTGGGCGACGGTGGCCGGGTCGATCGGTGCGAGGGTCTTGCGGACTTTGTCGGTGCCGCGATTACGCACCACCAGGTAACGCGCCGACTCCGGCAGCCAGACCAGCAACACCACGGCGAGGATCAGCGGCAGAATCCCGCCGATCAGCAACAAACTGTGCCAGCCGAACGCCGGAATCAGCTTGGCCGAGATGAACCCGCCTCCGGCCATTCCGAGGTTGAAACCGCAGAACATGCTGGTCACCAGCAGCGACTTTTTGCGCTCCGGGGTGTATTCCGACAGCAGCGTGGTGGCGTTCGGCATGCCCGCGCCCAATCCCAGACCGGTGAGGAAACGCAGCACCAGCAATTGCTCGACGTTGGTGGCGTAGGCCGACGCCAGGCTGAAAGCCCCGAACAGAAAGACCGCGCCGACCAGTACGACCTTTCGCCCGAAGCGGTCAGCCAGCGGCCCGGAGCCCAGTGCGCCGAAAACCATGCCGATCAACGCGGCGCTCATTACCGGGCCGAGGCTGGCGCGGTCGATGCCCCAGTCCTGGGACAGGGCCGGTGCGATAAACCCCATGGCCGCAGTGTCGAGGCCATCGAGGAACACAATCAGGAAACACAGAATCACCACGCGCCACTGATAGCGCGAGATCGGTTGAGCGTTGATGAAGGACTGCACGTCGAGGCAGTTACCCACAGCGGACTGAGGCTGGTTCATTATTTTTATTCCACGCAAAAAACGCAGTCGAACGGCGACCGGCCAAAGACTGGCACGGACACAAGCATATAAGGAGGGAATCAGGCGTTGCGCTAAAACCGGCAACAGGAACGGGAGCGGCGACAGTCGGGGAACGTGCGCATGGGAAGTTGCCTCTTGTCATTATTATGGGAGTCGACGATCCGGCGGGCTCATTCACAACAGCGCCGGATGACGCTGCCGCGACATTAATGATCCGGGGGTTTTAGCGTCAATTCGATAAACGCAACTCTGTGCGTTTATCGAACAGCTTCATCAGGCGAACAACTGCGCGCTAAGGTCGCGGCTGGCACTCAACAGACCCGGCAGAAAGCGCTGTTCCAGTTCGGTACGGCTGACGCGACCGGCGTGGGTGCTGACGTTGAGCGCGGCCACCACCTGGCCGGAGGCGTCGTACACCGGCACCGCAATCGAACGCAGGCCTTGCTCCAGTTCCTGATCGACGATACACCAACCCTGCTGCCGCACTTCCTGCAAACACTCGAGCAAGGTGTCGGGGGTGTGGAGCGTGCGGCTGGTCTTGGCCACCAGTTCGGCGTGGTCGAGGTATTCGCGCAACGACGTGTCGTCCAGCGCCGCCAGCAGAATCCGCCCCATGGACGTGCAATACGCCGGCAGACGCCCGCCCACCGACAGGTCCACCGAGATCAGGCGTTGAGTCGTGGCCGAACGGGCAATGTAGAGAATGTCGTCACCTTCCAGCGTGGCCATGTTGCAGGCCTCGTGAAGTTGCTCGCTCATGCGGTCGAGGTAAGGCTGGGCGGAAACCGCCAGCGGCGTCGAAGACAGATAGGCGTGACCGAGGGTCAGCACTTTGGGCAGCAACGAATAAGTACGGCCGTCGGTGGTGGCGTAGCCGAGCTTGATCAGCGTATGCAGGCAACGGCGCACGGCGGCACGGGGAATTTCCGTACGGTGGCTGATCTGGGCGATGGTCAAGTGACGCTTGCGTTCCTGAAACGCCTGGACCACCGCCAGGCCACGGGCCAGAGAGGTCATGAAGTCCGGATCACCGGTCAGGGCCTGGATGCGTTTGGCCGGTGAAGCAACGATCGGCGGCGCCACCGACGTAAAGGAATTGCGCATTTGATCGTTCATGTCAGGTCCTTTTTCCTGTACGGATCGACGGCTATACAAGCGGCTCGCAGACAGATGCACAAGCGCCAGATCGCCAACACCGGGCGATTATCGAACCGTCGACCGATAATCGCAACGATCCCTGCGTCCCGGCGGGAATCGCTCACGACCGTTTTAAACTCGGTATCACCTCATGCACCCGGCGCCTTAGTTGTTCGGCTAAATGGCGCCAGAAACACAACACCCGACAACAACGATGCAACTATGGGTAAAAGTTGCGAGTCACAAAACAATCACACATCCGGAACCGTTTTTAACTTGGCAAAGATAGTCAATCCCGAATCGGCCGCTATAATGCACCTCAGTGGCGCCGCACTTTTATTTGCCGTCGACGCCATTCGCTGAGGTAATGTCCATTGCCTTCAGCCCCGGCCAGCGCCTGATGATCATCACCCATGCACCGCCAGCGCGCTCGCTGAAACAGGAAACTGATGCTGCGTCAGTTTTAATCTGGTGCCGTAGCCGCCTGTAACATGGAAGTCTTGACCGCCCTGCCGATAACACCGCTGCCTGTTCAGGCCGTGGCTTGTTGGCGAACCGGTTCAATCGATTCGTTGCAGTGCGTTTCACCAGACATTTATCTCAACTCATACAGGTAGCACTGTGACGAAAGACGAACTGCGCGCGGAACTTGAGCGCCAGGAACAACGTTACAAGGAAGTTTACGGCGGGGAAGTCACCACCTACGCCGCCCAGCCCGAACCGGAACGCAAAGCCTGGCGTAAACGCCCCACCGTTCAGGATCAGGTCTTCCAGCAAGAACTGAAAAAAATGGAAGAGGAACTCAAAGCCGAAGAGCCTTGATGCCTTCCTTTGAGACTTTCGAGGGTAAGCGTACTCACCGGGTTACAAGCACGGTGGACTGACGATGCCTTGCGCGCCCGCTACCCGCGGGCAGCGGCCAACTCCCCTGTATTGCACAGGTTTGGAGCATGTCAGACACGTTTCTCAGATATTTCATACACGCTTCTGCCCCCTCTCGCACACCGGCCAATCCGCCGACGCTTCGCATTTTTTCCAATTGAATCAACACCTTGCAAAACCCTGTAAAAAGCTTGGGTAATGCACCTTGATACAAATTAATTTGGCGAAGAAGGTTACCGATGAGCAGGTAGGGGATCGATTTCCAGTCTTTTCTGGCATAATCGCGCCCCCTTATGACCGGGTCAGAAAACCTTCATGATCGATTTATTCAGCGGACTGGATGCCTGGGTGCTTGTGAGCCTCCTGCTCGCCCTGACATTTGTCCTCGCCTTCGAGTTCATCAATGGATTTCATGACACCGCTAACGCGGTAGCCACTGTTATCTACACCAAAGCGATGCCGCCTCACCTGGCGGTGTTCTTCTCGGGCGTGTTCAACTTCCTCGGCGTATTGCTGGGCGGTGTCGGCGTGGCGTATGCCATCGTCCACTTGCTGCCGGTAGAACTGCTGATCAATGTGAACACCGGCCATGGTCTGGCAATGGTGTTCTCGCTGCTCGCCGCCGCCATCGCCTGGAACCTGGGCACCTGGTACTTCGGTATCCCGGCCTCCAGTTCCCACACCCTGATCGGTTCGATCCTCGGTGTCGGCCTGGCCAACGCCCTGATCAACGAGATTCCACTGGCCGACGGCGTCAACTGGCAGAAAGCGATCGACATCGGCGCTTCGCTGGTGTTCTCGCCGATGGCCGGTTTCCTGATCGCCGCGCTGATCCTGATCGGCCTGAAATGGTGGCGCCCGCTGTCGAAAATGCACAAGACGCCTGAACAGCGCCGCAAGATCGACGACAAGAAGCACCCACCGTTCTGGAACCGTCTGGTCCTGGTGATCTCGGCCATGGCCGTGAGCTTCGTGCACGGCTCCAACGACGGCCAGAAAGGCATCGGCCTGATCATGCTGGTACTGATCGGTATCGTGCCTGCGCAGTTCGTACTCGACCTGAACAGCACCACTTACCAGATCGAACGTACTCGCGATGCGACCCTGCACCTGAGCCAGTTCTACAAGCGCAACGCCGATACCCTGGGCGAATTCCTGGCGCTGGGCAAAAGCGTGGAAGGCGACCTGCCGGAGAAATTCCGTTGCAACCCGCAACAGACCGAACCGACCATCAATGCCCTGCTCGACACCCTCAAAGGTGTGGCGGACTACCACTCGCTGTCGTCGGAAAGCCGCATCGAAGTGCGTCGCTACCTGCTCTGCCTGGACGACACCGCGAAGAAAGTCAGCAAACTGCCTGGCCTCGCCGCTCGTGAAAAAGCCGACCTGGACAAACTGCGCAAAGACCTGACCACCACCACCGAATACGCCCCGTTCTGGGTGATTCTGGCGGTCGCCCTGGCCCTGGGCCTGGGCACCATGGTTGGCTGGAAACGCGTGGTACTGACCATCGGCGAGAAGATCGGCAAGCAAGGCATGACCTACTCGCAAGGCATGTCGGCCCAGATCACCACCGCCAGCCTGATCGGCCTGGCCAACATCTTCAGCCTGCCGGTGTCCACCACCCACGTCCTCTCCTCGGGCGTGGCCGGCACCATGGTCGCCAACAAAAGCGGCCTGCAAGGCGGCACGGTGAAAACCATCCTGCTGGCCTGGGTCCTGACCCTGCCAGCCACCGTGGCCCTGTCGGCTGGTTTGTTCTGGCTGGCGTCGAAGGCGCTGGGTAGCTGATAGATCGTGATAATGAAAAAGGCGTGATTCGAGAGGATCACGCCTTTTTTGTTGGCTTCAGAAATGGGACGCGGAGCGTCCCGGGCTGCATTCCCACGCAGAGCGTGGGAACGATCAAGCTGTTAGCTTCCGCTTCCCACCACTCAACACGATGAGCGTTAGCTCGAGTACCGCTTTTGACGTGCCGGCCCCTTCGGCAGGCTGAGTGGAGGGATTCATCCGGGGGTGGGCGCGTAGCGCCGTTCGACGAAGTCGAACACATCGAGAGGAGGTGCAGCGAAGCAAACCGGAGGCGATGCCCCCGGATGAATCCCGGAACGAAGGAACGTCGAGCCTCAGCGAGGCGCCGAACGCCGGGGCCCAGCGTTTTGGTTACTTTGGGGCGTTTGCCAAAGTGACTCGCCGTAAGGGCGAAACCGCCAGTAGCAACACCCGAAGCAACGGATATTCACAAAAAACACCCACAACATGGTCGGCCCAGAGGCCGCCAAGAAGACAAAAAAAGGGGCAACCGAAGTCGCCCCAAAATGCCTTGCGTGCTCATCAAATCCAGAAAGACCCAACTTTACTTCTTGCGCTTATTCGCATCTTTCCAGATAAAAAATCCAAACCCTGCAAAAAACAGAACCATCAGGCCCACGGTCAGGACCCCGGCAAACACCACGTTATCGAAAAACATGACTGGCCTCCTGGCCCCTGCTCTGCTGCGATGGAACTAAGTTAACCAATCAGGCAGGCGCAGGAATTGACCGGGATCAATGCCGGTCAACACGCGGGAGAAAGGAGGGGAAATAACTGACCTGCATCAACGGATGCAGGGGAGATCAACGCTTTTTCGGTTTGTTTTTCGACTTTTTCTTCGGTTTGCCCAACGGCATGGCCTGCTCGAACGCCTGTCGCACTTCATTCAGGCGCTTCTCGTTGAGGTCATGAACCCGCTTGGCGCGTTCGGTGCTGAGGTCGATCAGTTTGTCGTCTTGGCTCATGGCGTTCGGTGCATCGCTTGGACTGAATCACAACTGCCGGATCACCGACAGGACTGCGCCAATAATGCGGCCTCGCGCCGGCGCTGACCAGCCATCGACGCAGGCGCTATACAACAAATCGTGTACCGGCCAGCGCTTTTGCCCGCACACTCTGCGCTTTGCACTGTTCCGAGGATGTCTGCCGTGCCCTTGCATCAGGATCTGCCGCCACTGATGGCCCTGCGCGCCTTCGAGGCCGTGGCCCGTCACTTGAGCTTCATCAAGGCTGCCGACGAACTGTCGGTGACGCAAAGTGCGATCAGCCATCAGGTGCACAAACTCGAGGAGTTCCTCGATCAGCCGCTGTTCGTGCGCCGCACCCGCGCGATCGACCTGACGCCGGCCGGCGAACAATACTATCGACAGATCGAGCCCGCCCTCGCCGCGATTGCCTCCGCCACCCACGACTTGCGCGGCGAGCGCCCCGCCACCCTGCGCATCGGCCTGCTGGCCTCCTTCGCCACCTTGTGGCTGGCGCCGTGCCTGGCGGACTTCAACACCAAATACCCGAACATCCACGTCGAGTTGCTACCCGCCGTGCAACTGGCCGATGTCGACGGCGGCGAGGTGGATCTGGCAATCCGCTACGGCAAGGGCGGCTGGCCGAAAGTCCAGGCACGCCGGTTCATGACGGAAACCCTGACGCCGGTGTGCAGCCCGGCCTTCAAGGCCCGCGGCGTGCAAAACGGCCCGCTGCTGATGGCCAAGTCGCACCAGCCGTTCGAATGGATCGACTGGCAGCAACACAGCGGCATCGACCTCGCGCAAGTGCCCAGCGTCATGCTCCACGACTACAACATCGTGGTCGAAGCGGCGGTGGCCGGACAGGGCATCGCCATGGGCCGCCAATGCCTGATTGATCGTCGACTCAAGGAAGGCGCACTGGTGCCAGCCTTCGACACCCCGCCAATGTCCGGCGAAATCGGTTACTGGCTGGTCACTCCGGAGCGCCCGCCAAGCCCGGCGGCACAGGCGTTCAGCCAATGGCTGGAGCAAATCGTCGACGCATGAGTTTTTTGGATACGTCGAATCAAATCTATCCGTTTGTCGCCCACCCTCCTGCGCCAACATGCTGGAGTCCTCATTCAGGAGGACTCCACATGAGCGACTCAATCAAACAACGCGTCCAGCAACTCGGCCTGCAACTGCCTGCGCCAAGCCAGCCAGTGGCCAACTACGTCAGCCACGTGATCAGTCAGAATCAGTTGTACATCGCCGGGCAGATTCCCATGCTCGATGGCAAACCTGCATTCCTCGGGCGCCTCGGCGAAGCGATCTCCGACGAAGAAGGTGTCAACGCCGCCGAACTTGCCGCATTAGGCCTGCTGGCCCAACTGAGCGATGCCTTGGGCGATGACCTGTCAAAACTGGTGCGGATCATCCGGCTCGGCGCGTTTATCGCCAGCACCCCGGACTTCCCGCGCCAGGGCGTGATCGCCAACGGCGCCTCGAACCTGCTGGTCAACGTCCTCGGCGACAAGGGCCGCCATGTGCGCACCGCCGTCGGCGTATCGAGTCTGCCGGCCGGCGTGGCGGTGGAAGTCGATGCGATCTTCGAGCTCAAGTCGTGAACGTCGACGAAGTCCTGCGCCTGCGCGACGCGACGCCCGGCTGTGCGCAGGTGATCCATTTCAATCACGCCGGGGCCTCACTCCCAAGTCAGGCCACCCTCGACGCGGTGATCGGGCAACTGCAACGCGAAGCGCTCGGCGGGCCGATGGAGACGGCGGACATACAAGTGCAGCATCGCGCGCGCACTGCCGCAGCCGCCCTGCTCAACGCCCAACCCGAAGACATCGCCTTTGCCAGCAGCGGTTCAGCCGCCTGGAGCCAGGCGTTCAACGCATTGGGACCGTGGCATCCCGGCGAACGGATTCTGGTCGGACGCCATGAATGGGCCGGCAACCTGGCCTGCATGGCCGAAGCGGTGAAGGCCGGTGCGCGACTGGAAGTGATCCCTTGCGATGCCCGTGGCGCCGTCGATCCACAAGCTCTGGCGCAAATGATTGACCGCCATGTGCGCCTGATCGCCCTGACCTGGCTACCGGCCAATGGTGGCCTGATCAACCCGGCGACGCAGATCGGAGCGATAGCCCGTCGCCACGACATTCCTTATTTCGTCGACGCCGGACAGGCGCTGGGGCAGTTGCCCTGTGACGTCCAGGCCTTGCAGTGCGACATGCTCAAGGGGGCGGGGCGCAAGTTCCTGCGCGGGCCGCGCGGTACGGCGTTGATGTATATCCGGCCAGAATTCCTGCAACGACTGTTGCCCGTGCAGCGCGACGTACTCTCGGCACCGTGGGATGGCCAGCGCTTTACCTTGCGCGACGACGCCCGCCGCTTTGAAACCAGTGAAGTGTCATTGGCGCTACTCGCCGGATTGGCCAATGCGCTGGAGGAACATGAGCGCATCGGAGCAACGGCAATCCGAAAGCGGATCGTTGAGCTGAGCCAACCACTGCGCCGGCGTATGAAGGAGATTCCAGGGCTGACACTGCTAGATCTGGGGTCCGCCAACGAACAATCCGGACTGATCGCCTTCACGCTGGAAGGCTGGGATTGCGTGGCACTGAAGCAGGCGCTGGCCGAGCGGCGAATCAATATCGGCGCCAATGGCGTGGCCTACACACCGCTGGACATGCAGGCGCGCGGGCTGAACTCGATTGCGAGGGTGTCGGTGAGTTATCTGAATACCGCAGAAGAAATCGACATATTGCTGACGAATCTGGCTGAACTGGCCGCGCAGCCTCAGATCTCGATGTCGACCCACAAGCCCTGACGCGGCTGGTCTTCCATGAGCGGCACCACCGGCACGGTGTTGTCGGCATTGAGTTCGGTGCCCGGTACGGCGAGGTGCGCTTCGGGGTCGTCGTCGGCTTCACGGCGACGACGATCACGCTCCTGCTGGCGGCGCTGCTCTTCGCGCAGCAGATAACCGTCTTCTTCCGGATCGCGCTTTTGCAGGTCGATCGTGCTTTCGTTGGAGCTTTCCTGCACCGGCACCACCGGAGGAATGTCCGGCCGCTGGCGGATCGGGTCCTGCTGGGAAGTGATCGGCACGGCGCTCAAGGGGAGCATCGGTGGCAGCATATGAAGGGTCTCCTGTCAGCAGGCTATCGGCTGCGGCATCGGTGCCTTGAGCCATCGGTCGCAAACTTGTGACCGGATTGGCACTCGGTTGTGCCGCAAGCGCTCGTAAAACCGACGCATGACCTAATCTTCCTTCAGTTGGCCGTCGGCATTTAATAGCCGCACGCGACGCCTAATCCTTTGGCCTCAGGGCCTCATTCCGTTAAGATAGCCCGCTTTTTCAAGGTGGGAGTCAGGCAGCATGGCGCAGCAGTATCAACCGGGGCAACGCTGGATCAGTGACAGCGAAGCAGAGCTTGGTTTAGGCACCGTTCTGGCACAGGACGGCCGCTTGTTGACCGTGCTTTACCCGGCCACTGGCGAAACCCGCCAGTACGCGCTAAGGAATGCGCCCCTGACCCGCGTGCGATTCTCGCCGGGCGACTCCATTACCCACTTCGAAGGCTGGAAGATGACCGTGCGCGAAGTCGAGGATGCCGATGGCCTGCTCGTCTATCACGGTCTGAACGCCGAGAACGAAGCCGTCACCCTGCCGGAAACCCAGCTGTCGAACTTCATTCAGTTCCGTCTGGCCAGCGACCGTCTGTTCGCCGGCCAGATCGACCCGCTGTCGTGGTTCTCCCTGCGCTACCACACCCTGGAACACACCAGCCGCCAGTTGCAGTCTGCGCTCTGGGGCCTGGGTGGCGTGCGTGCACAGCCAATCGCTCACCAGTTGCACATCGCCCGTGAAGTCGCCGATCGCATCGCGCCACGGGTTCTGCTGGCGGACGAAGTGGGTCTGGGCAAGACCATCGAAGCCGGTCTGGTGATCCATCGCCAACTGCTGTCGGGTCGCGCCAGTCGCGTGCTGATCCTGGTGCCGGAAAACCTCCAGCACCAGTGGCTGGTGGAAATGCGCCGCCGCTTCAACCTTGAGGTCGCGCTGTTCGACGAAGAACGCTTCATCGAAAGCGATGCCGTCAACCCGTTCGAAGACACCCAGCTTGCCCTCGTGGCGCTGGAGTGGCTGGTCGACGACGAAAAGGCCCAGGACGCCCTGTTCGCTGCCGGCTGGGATCTGCTGGTGGTCGACGAAGCACACCACCTGGTCTGGCACGAAGAGAAAGTCAGCCCGGAATACTCGCTGGTCGAACAACTGGCTGAAGTCATTCCCGGCGTGCTGCTGCTCACCGCCACCCCGGAACAACTCGGCCAGGACAGCCACTTCGCCCGTCTGCGCCTGCTCGACCCGAACCGTTTCCATGACCTGGCGGCCTTCCGTGCCGAAAGCGAGAACTATCGCCCGGTGGCCGAAGCCGTTCAGGAGCTTCTGGACAAGGGGCGCCTGTCGCCTGCCGCACACAAGACCATCCACGGTTTCCTCGGCAACGAAGGTGAAGCCCTGCTGACCGCCGTCAACGATGGCGACACCGAAGCCAGCGCCCGCCTCGTGCGTGAACTGCTCGACCGTCACGGCACCGGCCGCGTGCTGTTCCGTAACACCCGCGCCGCCGTACAGGGTTTCCCGGAGCGCAAGCTGCACCCGTACCCGCTGCCGTGCCCGGACGAATACCTCGAACTGCCACTGGGCGATCACGCCGAGCTGTACCCGGAAGTCAGCTTCCAGGCCCAGCCGGATGCCAGCGAAGAAGAACGCTGGTGGAAATTCGACCCGCGCGTCGAGTGGCTGATCGATCAGCTGAAAATGCTCAAGCGCACCAAGGTACTGGTGATCTGCGCCCACGCCGAAACCGCGATGGACCTGGAAGACGCCCTGCGCGTACGTTCCGGCATCCCGGCCACGGTGTTCCATGAAGGCATGAACATCCTTGAGCGTGACCGCGCCGCCGCCTACTTCGCCGACGAAGAGTTTGGCGCGCAGGTGCTGATCTGCTCGGAAATCGGCAGTGAAGGTCGCAACTTCCAGTTCGCGCATCACCTGGTGCTGTTCGATCTGCCGTCGCACCCGGACCTGCTGGAGCAGCGCATCGGTCGTCTGGACCGGATCGGCCAGAAACACATCATCGAACTGCACGTGCCGTACCTGGAAACCAGCCCGCAAGAGCGTCTGTTCCAGTGGTATCACGAAGCACTGAACGCGTTCCTCAACACCTGCCCGACCGGCAACGCCTTGCAGCATCAGTTCGGCCCGCGCCTGCTGCCGCTGCTGGAAGAGGCAGACGATGGCGAGTGGCAGACGCTGATCGACGAAGCACGCACCGAGCGTGAGCGTCTGGAAGCCGAGCTGCACACCGGTCGTGACCGCTTGCTGGAACTCAACTCCGGCGGTGCCGGCGAAGGTGAAGCGCTGGTCGAGGACATCCTCGAGCAAGACGATCAGTTCGCGCTGCCGATCTACATGGAAACCCTGTTCGACGCGTTCGGCATCGACAGCGAAGACCATTCGGAAAACGCCCTGATCCTCAAGCCGAGCGAGAAGATGCTCGATGCCAGCTTCCCGCTGGGCGACGACGAAGGCGTGACCATCACCTACGACCGCAACCAGGCGCTGTCGCGCGAAGACATGCAGTTCATCACCTGGGAACACCCGATGGTGCAGGGCGGCATGGATCTGGTGCTGTCCGGTTCGATGGGCAACACCGCCGTCGCGCTGATCAAGAACAAGGCACTCAAGCCAGGCACTGTCCTGCTGGAACTGCTGTACGTCAGCGAAGTGGTGGCTCCGCGTGCCCTGCAACTGGGCCGCTACCTGCCACCGGCCGCCCTGCGCTGCCTGCTCGATGCCAATGGCAACGACCTGTCGGCCCGTGTGGCGTTCGAAACCCTGAACGATCAACTGGAAAGCGTGCCACGCGCCAGTGCCAACAAGTTCATCCAGGCCCAGCGCGATCAACTGACGCCACGGATCAACGCCGGTGAAGAAAAGATCACCCCGCGTCACGCCGAGCGCGTGGCCGAGGCCCGCCGTCGTCTGGCGGCCGACACCGACGAAGAACTGGCACGCCTGACTGCGTTGCAAGCGGTCAACCCGACCGTGCGCGACAGCGAACTGGTTGCCCTGCGCAAACAGCGCGAGCAAGGCCTGGCCATGCTCGACAAGGCGGCGCTGCGACTGGAAGCGATCCGGGTGCTGGTAGCGGGTTAAACCGCCCTGCTCCTCCGCCACACATGAAAAGGCCCGCAGCGATGCGGGCCTTTTTTGTACACCGTAGATCGTTCCCACGCAGAGCGTGGGAACGATCATCCTCAGGCCGTGACCGCTGCCACCTCAGGCTCAACCACCGCGACCAGCCCTTCCTTCATCCGCTTCGCATCCCGCACAAAACACCGCGCCGCCAGAAACAGAAACACCATGGTCAGGAACAGTGCCACCGGGATCAGGTACATCGCGTCATGCAGGCCGACCGCCTTGAACGCCTCGGTCATCTGTTCGGCACCCGCCGAAATCATGGCCGACTTGGCGAAGTGATCGGACAAACCACCGACCACCACCGGCCCCAGACCACCGCCCAGCAAATACAACCCGGCAAAGAACAGCGCCATCGCCGTGGCCCGCAGGCGCGGTTCGACCACGTCCTGAATCGCCGTGTACACGCAGGTGTAGAAGTTATAGGCAAACAGCCAGCCGACACTGAACAGCGCGACAAACACACCGATCTCGATCCGCCCGGCGTGCAGTGCCCAAGCGGTGCACACGGTGGAAATGATCAGGCTGAACGCCGCAAACAGCAGCCGCCCGTTAGCCACACGCTGATGGATCTTGTCGGCGATCCAGCCGCCGAGCGTCAGGCCGATCAGTCCGGTCACGCCGACGATCAGCCCCGTGGCCACTGCCGCTTCCTGCAACGGCATCAGAAAATAGCGCTGGAGCATCGGCACCAAAAACGAGTTACAAGCATACGTGGCGAAGTTGAAGCACAACCCGGCCATCACCAGCCACAGAAAAGTCGGCACCGCGAGAATCCGGCGGATCGGCTTGTCGACTTTCTCCTGCGACACTTGCACAGTCTCCGCCGCGCCGCGCTTGGGTTCCTTGATGAAAAACATGAACACCGCCAGCAGCAACCCCGGCACGGCAGCAATAAAGAACGGCGCACGCCAGCTGTCGAACGCCTTGACCATCGCGCCGATAGTGAAAAACGCCAGCAGCAGGCCCAACGGCAAGCCCAGCATGAAGATGCCCATGGCCCGCGCACGACGGTGCGCCGGGAACAGGTCGCCGATCAGCGAGTTGGCGGCGGGCGCGTAACTGGCCTCACCGATGCCGATGCCCATGCGCACCAGCAGGAAACTCCAGAAACTGCCGACCAGGCCGTTGACCGCCGTCAACGCGCTCCAGGTCGCCAGCCCCCAGCCCATCAGCTTGCTGCGCGAGCCGGTGTCGGCCATGCGCCCCAGCGGCAGGCCGGCGATGGCATAGACGATGGTGAATGCGGTGCCGACGATCCCCAGCTGAAAGTCGCTGAGGTGCCATTCCATGCGGATCGGCTCGATGATGATCGCGGGGATGGTGCGATCGAAGAAATTGAACAGGTTGGCGAGGAACAGCAGGAACAGAATGCGCCAGGCATTCGCCGCTTGGGTCGAGTTCTGCATGGGTCCGTCTCTTTTATTGTTATAGGGCTTCACTGCCGACGCATCCGAGCCCGGAACCTGCAATCTAGTCACGCTCGTCGGGACTGTCTGTGATCATTCGTCAGCCTGATGACGGGCCATGGCCGTGTAACGAAACGTAAGCCCTTGAAATGCTTCGAATCCCCCGAAAACCGGGGGTTTTGCGGAAAAATCCGGCAATGAAAAAATACTTTCACGCCCCCCTTCCCAACGCCGTGGCAAAGCCTAGAATGGCCGCCGGATCCGTCCGGATCCTGCCGATCAATCCCTTTGATGCCCCCCTAATGTCCGAAGTCAGTCCGTGTCTGAGTTGCGGTGCCTGCTGTTCCCATTTTCGTGTTTCATTTTTCTGGGGGGAATGCGCATCCTCCGGCGGGACCGTACCCGATGAACTGGTCACCCAGATCACGCCCAGCCGGGTCGCGATGATCGGTACCGACCGCAAGGCGCCGCGCTGCACCGCGCTGGAAGGCGACGTCGGAAAATCGGTGGCCTGCACGATCTACGACAAGCGTTCCAGCCCTTGCCGCGAGTTCGAGGCGTCATGGGAAAACGGCGAGCAGAACACCGACTGCGACAAGGCGCGTGCCCGTTTTGGCCTGCCGCCATTGCAACCGCACTGGAACGAAGTCGCCTGAGCTACCGAGCGTACGAGGCTTAGCGCCAATCGCTATGACGCTCATGCCAAAATCATTAGAGCCAATGTGCCACCACCGCTTGCGCCCCGAAATCGGCCTCTATACTGCATTCATTCGCCTGCGTTGATGACGCAGTAAGGAAGCACTCAGAGACGGGGCATGCTATGGAGTGGCTTGGTTTGCAGTTTGTTGCCGAGCTGCCGGAGAGCGGGCAGGTCATTCTCAATTGCACACACAACCCCTTGCTGGTGCTGATCGCCTATCTGGTGGCCTGCGCCGCGAGCTTCGCTACCCTCGACATGGCGGAACGCGTCGGCCATGCCGAAGATCCCGGATCACGCAGGATCTGGCGCTGGATCGGGGCCACCTGCCTGGCCGGTGGCATCTGGGCCATGCATTTCATCAGCATGCTGGCGTTCCAGACGCCGATCGATATCCAGTACGACCTGTCCATCACCCTGTTTTCCCTGCTGATCGCCGTGCTGGCCTCCTGGCTGGCCATGCACACGCTGAGCGAGCCGCAGCCCAGTCTGCTGCAATACCTCAAGACCGCCATCGTCATCGGCCTGGGCATCGCCGGCATGCACTACGTCGGCATGGCCGCCATGCAATCGGCGGCCACGGCCTACTACGATCCGACCCTGTTCGGACTGTCGATCCTGATTGCAATCGGTGCCAGTTTCGCCGCCCTGTGGGTGGCCGGGAATTTGCGTGAAGGCAGCGGCCTGCACAACCAGATGCTCAAATACGTGGCCACACTGATTCTCGGGGCCGGCATCATCAGCATGCACTTCACCGGCATGGCGGCGTTGCATCTGGTCCTCCCGGAGGGGAGCATTCCCACACTGAAGCCCGGCTCCAGCCACTTGCAACTGGGGCTCACCGTCGCCTTTATCACCCTGCTGATCCTCGGCAGCGCCATCAGCGCCGCACTGGCCGACAAGAAACTGCAGAACAAGGAACAGGACCTGCGCCGGGTCAACATGTTGCTCAGCCAGCTCGATCAGGCGCGGATGTCGCTGCAGCAGGCGGCCAATTACGACGCTCTGACCAACCTGATCAACCGTCGCGGTTTCAACCAGCTCTTCGCTGAAAAGCTCAGCCAGAAATCCACCGAGGGCGGCATGCTCGCGGTGATGTTTCTCGACATCGACCACTTCAAACGCATCAACGACAGCCTCGGCCATGATGCCGGCGACGAGCTCCTCAAAGTCATCGCCCAGCACATCAAAGGTTCGGTGCGCGGCCATGAAGACGTGGTCGCCCGTTTCGGTGGCGACGAATTCTGCATCCTGATCGGCCTGCGCGACCGCGAAGAAGCACGCAACCTCGCTCAGCGCATCATGCTCAAGATGAAGGAGCCGATCGAACTGGCCGGACGGCGCATGGTGATGACCACCAGCATCGGCATCAGCCTGTTTCCCGAAGACGGCACCACCTGTGATGAACTGCTCAAGCACGCGGACCTGGCGCTGTATCAATCCAAGGGCGCTGGACGCAACGGCGTGCACTTTTTCGATTCCAACCTGAAAAACCGCGCAAGCCTGGAGCTGCAACTGGAAGAAGAACTGCGTCTTGCCCTGCGCGAAGAGAACGGGCTGATGCTGTATTACCAGCCGATCTTCGAACTGAAGACCGGCAAGGTCACCAAGCTTGAAGCGCTGATTCGCTGGCAGCACCCGGTGCACGGCCTGCTGACCCCGGATCGCTTTATCGCCATCGCCGAAAACAACGGCCTGATCGCCGAACTGGACAACTGGGTGTTGCGCAAGGCCTGTGAAGACCTTGGCGAATTGTCGCGCCATGGCTGTGATGACCTGAAGATCGCCTGGAACTGCTCACCGCTGAATCTGGCCCGGGAAGAACTGGCCAATGAAATCGAACACGCCTTGCGCAGTGCCGGCGTTTCCCCCGAACGGCTGGAGCTGGAGGTGACCGAGAACGCCCTGATGGGCAACATCGCCAACACGCTGGTGCTGTTGCGGCAGATCCGCGCCCTGGGCGTGTCGTTGTCGATCGATGATTTCGGCACCGGTTATTCGTCGCTGGCCTACCTCAAGCGACTGCCGCTCAACACACTGAAAGTCGACCGCTCATTTATCCTCGATATTCCCAAAGCCACCGCCGACATGGAAATCGTCCAGGCGATCATCGTCATGGCCCACACCCTGCACCTGCAGGTGGTCACCGAAGGCGTGGAAAGCCTGGAGCAATACGAATTCCTCGAGCGTTCGGGCTGCGACTTCATTCAGGGCTACCTGCTCAGCCGTCCGGTGCCGCTGGACGAACTGCGCCCGGTCCTGGAAGAGATCAATCAGCGCAAACACTCCCACGCGGTCAATCCGCTGACGCTGGCTCGCGGTACATTTTCACCAGTGTTGATGGATCTTTCGCCAAAAAGCCCTGCGCCCCATGCAGGCGCATCAGTTGTGCGGCCAATCCGCTGATCGGCGTGGCCGAGCCCACTTCGCGAGAAAACTTCACCGCTGTATCGAGATCCTTGAGCAGCGTGCGCACGTGCCATTTCACCGGTTCGAAACGGCTTTCGGCCATTTGCGGGGCGAGGATCTGCAACGGCTTCGAATCGGCGAAACCACCGGCCAGTGCCTCGGCGATCAGACTGGCGTCGACCCCGGACTGCTCGGCCAGCGCGACCACTTCGGCAATCACCAGCGCATTGCACGCGACGATCATCTGGTTGCAGGCCTTCGTCACCTGGCCGGCGCCGACGCCGCCCATGTGCGTGACGCGCTGACCGAGGGCGAGCAACACCGGGCGTACGCGATCAAGATCCGCTGCATCACCGCCCACCATGATCGCCAGACTGCCAGCCTCGGCCCCGACCACGCCGCCGGACACCGGTGAATCGAGCCACGTCATGCCAGTCCTGTCGGCCAACTCAGCCGCCATCTCGCGAGTCGCCGTCGGTTCCAGGCTGGAAAAATCCACCAGCAACTGACCGCGCTTCGCACCCTCGGCGACTCCGGCCGTGCCAAACACCACCTCACGCACCACGGCCGTGTCAGCCAGGCACAGCATCACCACATCGGCGTGCCGACACAGCTCGGCGGGTGTCGCCACCTGCCGGGCACCGGCCTCGACCAGCGGCGCGCATTTGTCCGGATTGCGGTTCCACACGGTCAGCGGATAACCCGCTGCCAGCAGACGCCGGCACATCGGCAGGCCCATCAGACCGATTCCGGCAAACCCCAACGAAGGTAGCGTTGACATCATTTAGCCTCCTTTTGATTAAAGATCGCCGAATAATGGCCGATCCATCATCAATCAGGAAAGGATTCCCCCGCGCGGCACTCAGGCCAGAACCCTGACGCACGGGCCAAATACGCGCAGTAAAAAGACGCGAGATTCCCATTCCGTGAGGCTCGACGACACCGGTCGCCGAACCAACCAGTCCAGGTATATGGCGCACAATGACTTCTAAAAACAATCCGGCCACTGCGGTATCCGATCTGACCCTGAGCCCAGCAGCGAACAGCCCTGCCCCGATGAAGCCATTGCCTCCTTCGCGCCCGTTGGGCACCCAGCAATACCTGTATTTCACCGAAACCAACACCGACCGCATCCTCGACAACCTCGATGGCCTGCGTGACCTGGTGTTCCCGCGTCCGCCGCACCTGGAAGGCGACAACGAGCAGCACAACGATCAGGAATTCCCGTCGGTGTGCCTGATCGGCCTCGGTCGCTGCGGCTCCAACATTGCCCTCGACGTGGCGGAGCTGGTGTACAACGCGCGCAAGTTCTACCTCAACGAATTCAACAACGAAGATCGCGCGGCTGACCGGCGTCTGGCGACCGACAAAGGCTACAGCCCGGCCCAGTGGATCAAGCAGAACCTGCGGATCGGCCCGAACAAGTCGACCAAACCGGTGTTTCTGGTGGAACCATTGGTGATGCTCGGCGACCTGGACAAAGACATCGCCGGACGCATCCGTTTCTCGCGCAAGGGCGAAAAGAGCGGCTTCCTGCGCGACTACAGCAAAATGAAGATCATGGACTTGTCCGAAGTCCACGCCGGCGGCGCCGGTAACGCGCCGATCCTCGGCCAGTACCTGGCGAAGATCATCCTGAACAAGGATACCCAGCGTTTCTCCAGCCCTGACTGGAAAATGATCCACTCGTACCTGATCGACAGCTGCGGTATCAAGGCCAACCAGTCGCGCCTGTATTTCTCGATCTTCAGTGCCGGCGGCGGTACCGGTTCGGGCATGGCCTCGGAATTCGGCCTGGCCCAGCAGCACTCGTACATGAACAAGACGTTCGACACCAAGCCGATGGACGAACATGACGGCAAGAGCGGTCATTCGTTCGTGTTCGAGCCGATCTTCACCAGCGGTATCTGCGTGCTGCCGAACATTTCCGACCACCGCAGCGAAATGTCCGAGGCGCTGCACATCAACGCCGGTCGCCTGCTGTGCAAATACCTCTCGGAAGAATGGGATTTCTCGTACAACTTCGCCAACGAAGACAGCAGCGAAGCCAGCGTCATGGGCCGTATCCGCCCATGGAACGCGATGATGCTGATCTCCAACGACATCATGCGTTACGCCGAAGAAAGCGATGACGGCAACATCCAGAACATTGATGTCAATGCGATGGAGAAGCACGCCAACCAGTACATCTCGCAGCAGATCTTCAACATTCTGACGGCCCAGGCAGTCACGACCGACTACGACCAGAACTATTTCCGTCGTGCCGGCATCGACATCGGCGAGACCATTCGCCTGGACGCCAACGACCTGTTCATGAGTCTGGCCGGCCCGGTGGCGATTGCCTACGCAGAATCGGTAGTGCCGGAAACCCCGCCGCCGAGCAGCGACAAGTTCAAGGTGTTCGACAAAGAGCCACAGCGCCTGAACATCGACGACCTGTTCTTCCGCTCGATCGACCTGCCGCACTTCAACAAGGTCACCCAGGCCATCGAAGGCATCAGCCTGCTGCCGATCGAATCCAAGCGTTATCGCGCCTCGCTTGAGCAGTACAAGAACTCCGGCTACGACGCCGCTGCGCTGCACGACCTGCACTTCTTCAAGAACTGCTCGTCGGTGGTCTCGATCGTTTCGCTGCCGAAAGACTACAAACTGTCGTACATGGACCTGAACCGGTTGAAGACCCACCTCAACAGCCTGTTCCCCAACACCACGCTCAAGCGTTACGCACTGGTGATCGGCGCCTCGGCGAACCTGTCGCTGACCACCCTGATCGCCAAGAGCCCGTGCCTGTCGGACGACTTCCTGACCCTGATCGTGGCGTTCATCAAGCGTTGCTTCGCGAAGAACCCGTACCGTTTTGACGAGACGCTGGACAACTCGATCCTCGACTTCATCATCAATGAAGAATTCGACGAAGCGCGTATCGATGACCTGCTCAACGAGTTCGAGAACCCGGCGAAGATCCTCGATACCAACTGGTACGCGATCAAACCGATGTACGAGAAGAAGTACCGCGAGCTGATCAACGACAAAGAGAAGTTTGTCTCGATCAACGACATCCGCCTGTCGCGCGATTGCGTGAAGAAGTCGATCAAGTACCTGCGCGAGATCTACCGTCACCGGATCGGCAAGACCAAGGTCATCTCGCTGAATAACCATACTGGCAAGACTTACTCGGTCTGATCGAAGACCGAGGCGACTCCATCGCGAGCTGGCTCGCGATGGAGTCCTCGAATTCCCCGATGTATTCAGCCTTTCCAACATCCAGAAACAATTAAGCAGCCGTTAGGCTGCTTACTAAACTGTGCCCGTTACGTTTACGTCACCGTTATGCCACCCCCGCTTGTGGCATTTCTCTACGGCAACGTGCCATCACGCTACTCGGCTACACACTTTTCCTCGGCGATCGCGCGCACCAACAAGGCGCACCACCTCAGGCGGACGCCCTTTCCTGGACCAGAATCCATGGCCGAACCACGACCGCCCACATCTGCGGATCACGTTCAAAAATATCCAGCGCCCGCGTTTCAGACAGCTTGGCGACTTTGTCTTCGGCCAGCCAGGCAGCGACTTTCTCGCCTTGATCCGATGCCACGGCCTCGGCCACGGCGATCAAATCCAGGTCAGCGTCGACCCACAATAGGGCACCCTGGGCGTAGAAGCGCTCCAGCTCCTTCCAGGTAATAGATGCGGTTTCACCAAGCAGCTTGGCATAGAGGGTGCTAGGTTCTTGATTCATGGGACTGTCCGGAAAAGAAATCGACGCGAATGATAACGTCGGTGGTCCGGCAGAAAAACCCGGTAGCAAAAGGCTGTACCGAACGAAAAGAGCAGGAAGGCCAGGGAATGCTGATGATTGGGGTATAAGCCCTCTGAACGTCCCGCCGCAATTCTGTCTTTTTCTTTCATTAAAGCGACATCTCCAGAATTTGCCCCTGGGCGCCAGCTTCCCAGGCCAACAACCGGCGCTCTACACTGTACCGGTACAGTTGCCGGGGGCATTTCCGGACGATATCGCGATGATATCTGGCCCGGTTCTGCTGCTACGGCGTCAGGACTCTAAAAAAATACAACAGTAAGAGTGGAGCACTATGACTAAGGCTACTAAGCAGATTTCCAAACTGTTTGCCGCTATGGTACTGGCCGGGGTTGCCAGCCATTCGTTCGCAGCTGACACCATCAAGATCGGTATCGCCGGCCCTAAAACCGGCCCGGTAGCCCAGTACGGCGACATGCAGTTCAGTGGCGCCAAAATGGCCATCGAACAGATCAACGCCAAGGGCGGCGTCGACGGCAAGAAGCTCGAAGCCGTTGAATACGATGACGCTTGCGACCCGAAACAAGCGGTAGCCGTTGCGAACAAGGTCGTCAACGACGGCGTCAAGTTCGTGGTCGGTCACCTGTGCTCCAGCTCCACTCAGCCTGCTTCGGACGTTTACGAAGACGAAGGCGTGATCATGATCACCCCGGCTGCCACCAGCCCGGACATCACCAGCCGTGGTTACAAAATGGTGTTCCGCACCATCGGTCTGGACAGCGCCCAGGGCCCTGCCGCCGGTAACTACATTGCCGATCACGTGAAACCGAAAATCGTTGCTGTTCTGCACGACAAACAGCAATACGGTGAAGGCATCGCCACCGCCGTGAAGAAAACCCTGGAAGGCAAAGGCGTCAAGGTTGCCGTGTTCGAAGGCGTCAACGCCGGCGACAAAGACTTCTCCTCGATGATCTCCAAGCTCAAGCAAGCCAACGTCGACTTCGTCTACTACGGCGGCTACCACCCAGAGCTGGGCCTGATCCTGCGTCAGTCCCAGGAAAAAGGCCTGAAAGCCAAGTTCATGGGTCCGGAAGGCGTGGGTAACGACTCCATCTCGCAGATCGCCAAGGACGCGTCCGAAGGCCTGCTGGTGACCCTGCCGAAGTCCTTCGACCAGGATCCGGCCAACGTTGCTCTGGCTGATGCATTCAAGGCGAAGAAAGAAGACCCGAGCGGCCCGTTCGTGTTCCCTTCCTACTCGGCGGTTGAAGTGATTGCCGGCGGTATCGCCGCTGCCAAATCCGAAGACCCTGCGAAAGTGGCGGCCGCCATTCACGCCGGCACCTTCAAGACCCCTACCGGCGACCTGAGCTTCGATGCCAAGGGCGACCTGAAGGACTTCAAATTCGTGGTCTACGAGTGGCACTTCGGCAAACCTAAAACCGAAGTTTCGCCTCAGTAAGGCGCTGCCTGACTGACTGCCAATAAAGCCCACGGCGTGCCGTGGGCTTTGTTTTACGAATGTATTGGGCCGCGCTGGCGTGATCCGCCAGTCTCCCCACCTGAAAATCTCAAAACCGTCATCAGCGGTTCGCTGGCAAAACCCGGATTCGAAGTGGATAAAGATCCACGGGGCCGGGCGGGAAAATGACTCCACCAGTGAAATGCGTATCAGGTTTTTAGGAGCGCTGTAATGCCTGACATCTATCACTTCTTCCAACAGCTGGTTAATGGCATGACCATTGGCAGCACGTATGCCCTGATCGCCATCGGCTATACGATGGTCTACGGCATCATTGGAATGATCAACTTCGCCCACGGCGAGGTGTACATGATCGGCTCCTACGTGGCCTTTATCGCCATCGCCGGGCTGTCCATGATGGGACTCGACAGTGTTCCACTGTTGATGACCGCCGCTTTTCTCGCAACCATCGTCGTGACCAGTGCCTACGGTTACAGCATCGAACGCGTCGCCTACCGCCCCTTGCGCGGCAGCAACCGTCTGATCCCGCTGATTTCCGCCATCGGCATGTCGATCTTCCTGCAGAACACGGTTCTGCTGGCGCAAGACTCCAAGGACAAATCCATCCCCAACCTGATCCCCGGCAACTTCTCCATCGGGCCAGGTGGCGCACATGAAGTGCTGATTTCCTACATGCAAATCGTGGTGTTCGTGGTGACCCTGGTCGCCATGCTCGGCCTGACGCTGTTCATCTCCCGCTCTCGCCTGGGTCGCGCCTGCCGTGCCTGTGCCGAAGACATCAAGATGGCCAACCTGCTGGGCATCAACACCAACAACATCATCGCCCTGACCTTCGTCATCGGTGCTGCGCTGGCGGCCATCGCGGCCGTGCTGCTGAGCATGCAATACGGCGTGATCAACCCGAACGCCGGTTTCCTCGTCGGCCTCAAGGCCTTCACCGCCGCGGTACTGGGCGGCATCGGCAGCATCCCCGGCGCCATGCTCGGCGGGCTGGTGCTCGGTGTGGCGGAAGCCTTTGGTGCCGATATCTTCGGCGACCAGTACAAGGACGTCGTGGCGTTCGGCCTGCTGGTTCTGGTGCTGTTGTTCCGGCCAACCGGCCTGTTGGGTCGTCCGGAGGTTGAGAAAGTATGACTAGGAATCTTAAACAGGCGCTGTTCAGCGCCCTGCTGGTGTGGGCGGTGGCCTACCCGGTACTCGGTCTGAAGCTGACCATCGTCGGCATCAACCTCGAAGTGCATGGCACCAGTACCTCGACCTTGATCACCATTGCCGTCTGCTCGGTACTGATGTTCCTGCGAGTGTTGTTCGACCAGCAGATCGGTGCGGCGTGGAAATCCTCGCCGAACCTGCCCAAGATGCCGGCCAAGGCCAGCAGCTTCCTGACCCTGCCGACCACCCAGCGCTGGATCATCATTGCGTTGATCATCGGTGCACTGGTCTGGCCATTCTTCGGCTCTCGCGGCGCGGTGGATATCGCCACGCTGGTGCTGATCTACGTGATGCTCGGCCTCGGTCTGAACATCGTGGTCGGCCTGGCAGGCCTGCTCGACCTCGGTTACGTCGGCTTCTATGCCGTCGGCGCCTACAGTTATGCGCTGCTGTCGCACTACTACGGCCTGAGCTTCTGGATCTGCCTGCCGATCGCCGGACTGATGGCGGCCACCTTCGGCTTCCTGCTCGGTTTCCCGGTACTGCGTCTGCGCGGTGACTATCTGGCGATCGTGACGCTGGGCTTCGGTGAAATCATCCGTCTGTTCCTGCGTAACCTCACCGACATCACCGGCGGCCCGAACGGCATCAGCAACATTCCGAAGCCATCCCTCTTCGGGTTGACCTTCGACAAGACGGCCGCAGAGGGGATGCAGACCTTCCACGAGTATTTCGGCCTGACCTACAACCCGGTGAACAAGGTGATCTTCCTTTACCTGATCGCGGTGTTGCTGTCGCTGTTCGCGCTGTTCGTCATCAACCGCTTGCTGCGCATGCCCCTGGGCCGTGCCTGGGAAGCGTTGCGCGAAGACGAGATCGCTTGCCGTGCGCTGGGTCTGAATCCGACGATCATCAAGCTCTCGGCGTTTACCCTGGGTGCCTGCTTCGCCGGTTTCGCCGGCAGCTTCTTCGCCGCCCGTCAGGGTCTGGTGACGCCGGAGTCGTTCACCTTCATCGAGTCGGCGACCATTCTCGCCATCGTGGTGCTGGGCGGCATGGGCTCGCAGCTGGGCGTCGTACTGGCCGCGGTCGTGATGATCCTGTTGCCGGAAATGATGCGTGAGTTCAGTGAGTACCGCATGCTGATGTTCGGCGCCCTGATGGTGCTGATGATGATCTGGCGACCTCAAGGTCTGCTGCCCATGCAACGTCCTCACATGGAGCTGCGCAAATGAGCCGCGAGATCCTGAAAGTCGAAAATCTGAGCATGCGCTTCGGCGGCCTGCTGGCGGTCAACGGCGTGGCCCTGACCGTGAAGGAAAAAGAGGTGGTTGCACTGATCGGGCCGAACGGCGCGGGCAAGACCACCGTGTTCAACTGCCTGACCGGTTTCTACAAGCCGAGCGGCGGCAGCATCGTGCTCGACGGCGAGTCGATCGAAGGCCTGCCGGGCCACAAGATCGCCCTCAAAGGCGTGGTGCGTACCTTCCAGAACGTGCGGTTGTTCAAGGACATGACAGCGGTCGAGAACCTGTTGATCGCCCAGCACCGTCACTTGAACACCAACTTCCTGGCTGGTCTGTTCAAGACCCCGGCGTTTCGCAAAAGCGAGCGCGAGGCCATGGAATACGCCGAATACTGGCTGGACAAGGTCAACCTCAAGGAATTCGCCAACCGTCCGGCCGGCACCTTGGCCTACGGTCAGCAACGTCGTCTGGAAATCGCCCGCTGCATGATGACCCGTCCGCGGATCCTCATGCTCGACGAACCGGCCGCCGGCCTGAACCCGAAGGAAACCGAAGACCTCAAGGCGCTGATCAGCGTGCTGCGTGAAGAGCACAACGTGACCGTGCTGCTGATCGAACACGACATGAAACTGGTCATGAGCATTTCCGACCACATCGTCGTGATCAACCAGGGCACGCCTCTGGCCAACGGCACGCCGGAACAGATCCGCGACAATCCTGAAGTGATCAAAGCCTACCTGGGGGAAGCGTAAATGCTGCAGTTCGAAAACGTTTCCACCTTCTACGGCAAGATCCAGGCCCTGCACAGCGTCAACGTCGAAGTCCGTCAGGGCGAGATCGTGACCCTGATCGGCGCCAACGGTGCCGGCAAGTCCACCCTGCTGATGACGCTGTGCGGTTCGCCGCAGGCGCACAGCGGCAGCATCCGCTACATGGGTGAGGAACTGGTCGGCCAGGAATCGTCGCAGATCATGCGCAAGAGCATTGCCGTGGTGCCGGAAGGCCGTCGGGTGTTTGCCCGACTGACCGTCGAAGAGAACCTGTCCATGGGCGGATTCTTCACCGACAAGGGCGACTATCAGGAACAGATGGACAAGGTTCTCGGACTTTTCCCACGCCTGAAAGAACGCTTCAACCAGCGCGGCGGCACCATGTCCGGCGGCGAACAGCAAATGCTCGCCATCGGCCGGGCGCTGATGAGCAAGCCGAAACTGCTGCTGCTCGACGAACCGTCGCTGGGCCTGGCACCGATCATCATCCAGCAGATCTTCGACATCATCGAACAGCTGCGCAAGGACGGTGTGACGGTGTTCCTGGTTGAGCAGAACGCCAACCAGGCGCTGAAAATCGCTGACCGTGCGTACGTTCTGGAGAACGGCCGGGTGGTGATGCAAGGCACCGGTGAAGCGCTGCTGACCGACCCGAAAGTGCGCGAGGCGTATCTCGGCGGTTGATCACGGAATCTGCTGCAAAAAATGAAATGCCCGCATCGAAAGTTGTGGGCATTTTTTTGCTGTTTGTTATTGACATCATCGCTAATAATTATAAAAACCTGTCAAACATGACAGTACCCCCAGAGACCAATACGCTCGTAGCATTCCATGGCGAAACAAACTTAATATTCGCTTGGAGATAAAAACATGGCCAACGTAGAAGACTACTGCAAACTCCACTACGCAAATGAGGTAGTCGAATCAACCGTTCATGGAATAAGTGGCGGTTCGGACAAGACTGATTATGTACATGCCATCCTTGTCCGAAACCAGACGCATGCATTCCTGTTTGCAATGGCCCTAGGCCCTAAAATCAGTGGTTCTGGTGCGTATAAAATTGGTGTGGATGATGTGTCAGCTTATTTCAACGTGCTCGACAACAAAACTGGCAAGGTGGATAAAGGTGGGGAAATAACTGCGGGCGATGTACAACTTGATGTATATGATTCAGGAAAGTTATCACTTAGAGGGACCGTCAGCAATTTATCAGGCGTTGACCAGCCACCGTTTAAAGGCGCGGAATTCAGATTCAACTCCGAATGGTGAACCTAGATAATCTTCTGTGTATAAAAATCAGATAAGCGTTCTCCTGTTCATTTCCCAACTGTGCAAAAGCCGCGGTTTGATAGCAGAGAGATTACGCCCAATAACAAACGGCCTTCGGGCCGTTTTTTTTTGCCCGGCAAAAAAATTTTGTCGATCGCTGTAACGCATCGCCAGGTCGTTTCTCTAGTGGGGTAAGCAAGCGCACATCGCTTGTTCCAACCCAAGTTGAAACCGGAGAAACATCATGACTGCTACCACCCGCACCCTGTCCGCCACCGCCCTGGTTCTGGCCCTCGGTTCCGCCCTGAGCATGGCCGCCGTTTCGACCGTCCAGGCTGCCGACAACACCAACATGGAAAAATGTTTCGGCGTGGCCATGAAAGGTCATAACGATTGCGCCGCCGGCGCCGGCACCACCTGCGCAGGCACGGCGAAAATGGATTACCAGGCCAACTCCTGGAAGTTCGTTCCGAAAGGCACCTGCGCCACCACCGAAAGCAAAACCTCGCCGACCGGTTTCGGTCAGATGGAAGCCTTCAAGGCCAAGTCCTGATCTGGCGGCTGCCCGAGTGTCGATCATGATCACTTCCTGCGACCATGCCTCCACCCGCACTCGGGCAGCCCTCCCCGGGCTCCCGCCCCGTGCCGGGCTGGGGCTCAAGACCGGGCACTTTCGTGAAGTGCTCGGTTCTTTACCGGACATCGGTTTCTTCGAAGTCCACGCCGAAAACTACATGGTGGCCGGCGGCCCGTTCCATCACTTTCTGGGTTTGATCCGCGAGGCGTATCCGCTGTCGCTGCATGGCGTCGGATTGTCCATCGGTGCCGAAGGCCCGCTGGATGTTCAACACCTCAAACGCCTGAGCGCGCTGATCGAGCGTTATCAACCCCAATCCTTTTCCGAACACCTGGCCTGGTCGAGCCACGGCCCGGTGTTTCTCAATGATCTATTGCCCCTGGCTTACGACACGCCGACGCTGAATCGCGTCTGCGATCACATCGACCAGGTGCAGAACACTCTCAAGCGCCCGATGCTGCTGGAAAACCCGGCGACGTATCTGGCATTCCAGCGCTCGACGATCGACGAAGCGGACTTCATCCGTGAAGTCATCCGGCGCAGCGGCTGTGGTTTGTTGCTGGACGTGAACAACGTCTATGTCTCGTGCATCAACCATCAGCGCGATCCCCTGGCCTACCTCGACGCACTGCCATTGCACGCCGTCGGCGAGATTCATCTCGCGGGTTTTGCCGAAGATTCCGACAGCCTCGGTGATCGCTTGCTGATCGACGATCACGGCGCACCGATCGATCAGGCCGTCTGGTCGTTGTACCGGCAAGCGCTGGAACGCGTCGGCCCGGTGGCGACGTTGATCGAGCGGGACAACCAGGTGCCGGCCTTCAACGTGCTGTTGGCCGAAGCGCAACAGGCCGATGAGCTTCTGCTTGTCGCAGGAGGTCGGCCATGAGTATCCAAGCCACTTTCAGCGCAGCACTCCTCGACATTAGCCAGCCTTGCCCCGACGGCTTGTGCAGCGCCAACGGGGCCGATCCGGCCAATCGATTCGCGGTGTACCGCAACAACGTGCAGGGTTCGTTGAGCAATGCACTGGCCGACAGTTATCCCGTGGTAATGCAGTTGGTAGGAGAGGAATTCTTCCGCGCCATGGCCGGAGTTTTCATTCAAAACCATCCACCACACAGTCCGTTGATGAGCGACTACGGCAGTGATCTGGCGGACTTCATCAGCGGATTCGAACCGGCGTCGAGCGTGCCTTACCTCGCCGATGTCGCGCGGCTGGAGCGCTTGCGCACGCTGGCCTATCACGCCGCCGATGCATCGCCGTTGAGCCAGGAACAGATTGCTGCTGCATTCGCTGATCAAGAGGCTCTGAGCAATCTGCAAATCGGTCTGCATCCTTCGCTGCATGTGCTCGATTCAGCCTTTGCCGTGGTGGATATCTGGGCCGCGCACCAGCACGACAACACGCTGGCCGGGATCGATCTGAATCAGGCCCAACAGGCGCTGATCCTGCGCAACGGCCTGGAGGTCGAGGTATTCGCCGTGGATCACGGCGCCAGCCAGTTCATTCGTCAGCTCAAGGCCGGCCTGTCACTCACTCAGGCGCTGGAATCTGCAGAAGCCTTCGATCTCAGCCAGACCCTGGCCCTGTTGATCAGCCGCCATGCCCTCACTCATTTCCACCCAAAGGTTTCGCCATGAACAACCTCGTTGCCCGTGCCATTGCACTGCTGGAAAAAATCCCACACAGCCTGATCGCCTTCATCGCACGTTTTTCCATCGCGGCGGTGTTCTGGAAATCCGGGCAGACCAAGGTCGAGGGTCTGGCCATCGACCTGATCGACGGCACCTTCCAGATCGGCTGGCCGCACCTGGCCGACTCGACGATTCCGTTGTTCCAGAGCGAATACCACGTGCCGCTGGTGTCACCGGAAATTGCCGCTCACCTGGCAGCGTTCGCCGAACACTTTTTCCCGATCCTGATCCTCGTCGGCTTCGCCACTCGGTTTTCGGCGCTGGCATTGCTGGGCATGACGTTGGTCATCGAGTTGTTCGTGTACCCCGACGCCTACCCGACTCACGGAACCTGGGCCGCCGTTCTGCTGTACCTGATGACCACCGGGCCGGGCAAACTGTCGATCGATCATCTGATCGCCCGACGTTACCGCTGAAGCCGGTCCAACGCCTCGCCGCTGCGCTTGAACCAGCCGATCAGGTAGTCCGCCAGCACTTGGGTACGTTTCGGCAGCCCGCCCTGATACGGATGCACCAGGTACATCGGCATGCGCCGGGTCTGAAAATCACGAAGGAGCCAGCGCAATCGGCCGTCAGCCAATTCCGCCTGCAACAGATAGGACGGCAAGCGTGCGATGCCGGCGCCGGCCAGTGCGGCTTTCTTCAACAGGTTGTAGTGATTGCTGGCGAACGGCCCCGATACCCGCACCCGCAACAATTCGTGCTGCTGGTGATACAGCCACTCTTCGCGACCGCTGTAATGACTGTTGAGCAGGCAACGGTGTTCGACCAGTGCCTGCGGCGTCAGCGGCTCGCCGAAACGCTCAAGATACGCCGGACTGGCACAGGTCATTTCCTGCCAGGCAAGCAAGGGCCTGGCTACCAGTCGCTCGTCGTTGGCGACTTCTGTGCGAATAGCCAGATCGAAGCCATCGCGGGAGAGATCGCGGTAGCTGTTGTTCAACTCCAGCTCGATCTGCACTTCCGGGTATTTCTGGGAGAACTCCAACAGCAGTCCATCGAAGAACGTTTCCCCGAGCGACACCGGCACCGTCATACGCACGGGACCGGCCATGTCGTCCTTCAATCGCGCCAATGCCTGACGCGCCCTTTCGACCTGGACTACAAGCGCCTGGGCCTGCGGTAACAGCGCCGCCCCCGCCGCTGTCAGGCTCAACCGACGCGTCGTGCGCTGCAGCAACACCACGGAAAACCGCGTTTCCAGCTGACTGATGCGCTTGGACAACTGCCCCTTGCTGCACCCCAGTTGCTGCGCCGCCAAGGTAAAACTGCCCGCCTCGATCAACACCGCGAACGCCGCCAGATCATCCATCTCGCTCATGGATTGTTTCCATTTGAAAACCAAAGGTTGCCCATTAGCGCGCTTATCAGCGGAAAAAACCACTCTAGACTGAAACCTCGTTCAATCACTTGAGGCAAGCACGATGAAAATTCTGTTGATCGGCGCAGGCGGCACCATCGGTTCGGCCGTGGACAAAGAACTGTCGCAGCGTCACGAAGTCATTCGCATCGGCCGCAGCAGCGGCGATTTCCAGGTGGATATCAGCGACAGCGCATCGATCCGCAAGCTGTTCGAACAGACCGGCAAGTTCGACGCCCTGGTGTGCGCCGCCGGCAACGTGACTTTCGCCCCACTGGGTGAAATGAACGAAGACAGCTTCGCCCTCGGCCTGAAAGACAAACTGATGGGCCAGGTCAACCTGCTGCTGATCGGCCGCGAGTTCGCCAACGATGGCGCGTCGTTCACCTTTACCACCGGCGTACTGAGCCACGACCCGATCCGCAGCGGTGCTTCGGCTGCACTGGTCAACGGCGCGCTCGACAGTTTCGTCCGCGCCGCCGCCATCGAGCTGCCACGCGGCCTGCGCGTAAACTCGATCAGCCCGACCGTGCTGGTGGAAGCCATGGGCAGCTACGCTCCGTATTTCCGCGGCTACAAACCGGTTCCTGCGGCGGATGTGGCATTGGCCTACGCCAAAAGTGTCGAAGGCTTGCAGACAGGTCAGACATTTCACGTGGGTTGAAAAACCTCGGCATGCGGCGCTGGGCCAGCGTCGCATCAAGGTGTCAAAGGCTCCAGCAGCGTGGGCAACAGGTCCCTTGCGACCTCGCGCGGCACGCTTATCATCAGGCTCGGGCCTTTGATCACCGATTGAATCGTCGCGTTCGACACTTGAACGCCGTTGATGGACAACTGCAGGCGCTGATGCATTCCCTCAGTCGTCACCCGCTCCAGGCGACGCTGCGCCTCCGGGCTCAACGTGACATTGAGCATGACGGCCTGCGGATTCGGATCATCTTTTCGTCTGAGCTCAAGGTTCATTTCGGAAAAATCCGCACCGGATGAAAAAGCAATGTCTGCCGCTATCGACTGCAGCGACGCCATCATTCCCAGTGCCGCCAACAGCAATCTGCCTGATCCTTTCATAACGCCTCTCCTCTCTAAAAGGCGGACAAGGTACGGCCAAATGCCCTTCGTCCCGACTCCCAAAGTTAAGCCAAATGTTTCCAGTACGTGGCAAGTCCAACTCATGGTTGTGATAAGCGGTCAGCCTGCGTAACGTGGCGGCACTTGTCTGGAGAGCCAAAGATGCGTGTTGCCCGTTCCTTGATCGTTGTTGCCCTGCTCCCTCTGTTTGCCGCGTGCCAGTTGTTCGATGGCGCGCGGGAAAGCGCCTCCCACGTCGGCCAGACGCGGATGCAGGGGCAACTGACCGCTGCCGACGGCAAACTGGTGTTCCAGGCTTGCGGCGAGCAGCGCCAATACGTGGTCAACGACATCGGCGGTACCAGCGTCCTGCAAGAGGCCGCCACGCTGGCCGATCAACAGGGCAAGCTGTTCGCCGACGTGCGCGGAAAGATTGCCGGTGACCGTCTCGACCTGACCCAGTTGTATCGCGTCGAACGCTCCGGCACCGCTTGCGATGATCCGAACTTCAAGCAACTGATCCTGCGCGCTGCCGGCCATGGCCCGGAATGGAACGTCAAGGTCAGCGGCAAAGGCATGGTCATCGACCGCGAAGGCCAGCCACCGCTCGCCGTGCCTTACGTCGAAGAACAACTGGGCGAAGGCCGTTTCAACCTCAGCAGCGAAGCCAACAACCAGCGCCTCGAGCTGTGGGTGGCGCCGCAGCGTTGCGTCGACAGCAACACCGGCAGCGTGCAGCACATGAGTGCCGAGCTGCGGATCGACGGCAAGGTGCAGCGTGGTTGCGGGTATTTCGGCGGTTCGCGCAACGACTGATCGTTTTACCCTCACGGGATCCGGCCGTTGCGGCTTATAATCGCCACCTTCAAACGCCCTGGCGCAGTTGTGCGCCCCGCGAACCGGATCCTGTCATGTTACGAATCACTGAACTCAAGCTGCCGATCGACCATCCCGACGAAGACCTGCGCGCTGCCATCGTGCAACGCCTGGGCATCGCCAGCGATGACCTGCTCGATTTCACCTTGTTCAAGCGCAGCTACGATGCGCGCAAAAAGTCCTCCGAACTGTGCTTCATCTACACCATCGACCTCGAAGTGCGCGACGAGGCGAAAGTGCTGGGCAAGTTTGCCGATGACCGCAACGTCAACGTGGCGCCGGATGTCAGCTACAAATTCGTCGGCCAGGCGCCAGACGACCTGAGCCAGCGCCCGATCGTGGTCGGTTTCGGCCCGTGCGGGATCTTCGCCGGCCTGCTGCTGGCCCAGATGGGTTTCAAGCCGATCATCCTCGAACGCGGCACCGAAGTGCGCCAGCGCACCAAGGACACCTGGGGCCTGTGGCGCAAAAGTGTGCTCAACCCCGAGTCCAACGTGCAGTTCGGCGAAGGCGGCGCGGGCACGTTCTCCGACGGCAAGCTGTACAGCCAGATCAAGGATCCGAAATTCCTCGGCCGCAAAGTCTTGCACGAGTTCGTCAAGGCCGGCGCCCCGGAAGAGATTCTTTACGTCAGCAAGCCGCACATCGGTACGTTCCGTCTGACCGGCATGGTCGAGACCATGCGTGAAGAGATCCGCGCTCTGGGCGGTGAAGTGCGCTTCCAGGAACGCGTCACCGACGTGCTGATCGAAGACGGCCAACTGGTCGGCGTCGAACTGGCCAGCGGCGAAACACTGCATTCGAAACACGTGGTCCTGGCCCTCGGCCACAGTGCCCGCGACACCTTCCGCATGCTCCACAACCGTGGCGTGTTCATGGAAGCCAAGCCGTTCTCGGTGGGTTTCCGGATCGAGCACCCGCAATCGCTGATCGACCGTGCGCGACTGGGCAAGTACGCCGGTCACCCCAAGTTGGGAGCCGCCGACTACAAACTGGTGCACCACGCCAAGAACGGCCGTTCGGTCTACAGCTTCTGCATGTGCCCGGGCGGCACCGTGGTCGCCGCGACCTCCGAGCCGAATCGCGTGGTCACCAACGGCATGAGCCAGTACTCGCGTAACGAACGCAACGCCAACTCCGGCATCGTCGTCGGCATCACCCCGGAAGTCGATTATCCGGGCGGACCGCTGGCCGGGATCGAGTTGCAGGAGCGTCTGGAGTCCCACGCCTTCATCCTCGGCGGCAGCGACTACAAGGCGCCAGCGCAACTGGTCGGCGACTTCATCAACGACATTCCTTCGACCGAACTGGGCGAAGTCGAACCGTCGTACAAACCGGGGGTAGCGCTGGGCGATCTGGCCCTGGCGTTGCCGGATTTCGCCATCGAAGCGATTCGCGAAGCGTTGCCGGCGTTCGAGAAGCAGATTCGCGGTTATTCGTTGCACGATGCGGTGCTGACCGGGATCGAGACGCGCACCTCGTCGCCGCTGCGCATCACTCGTGATGAGACGCTGCAGAGCATGAACGTCAAAGGTCTGTTCCCGGCCGGTGAAGGCGCGGGTTATGCGGGCGGGATTCTGTCGGCGGGTGTTGACGGGATTCGCATCGCGGAAGCTGTCGCACGCGACATCCTCGGTCTGAAAGACTGATCTGCAATACCTGAAACAATGCAAAAACCTGTGGGAGCGAATTCGCTCCCACAGTCGTATTCGACGTCAGATATTGGCGCGCAGAACCGAGGCCGGCAGCGCTTCACCCTTCTCGGCACTCGCCGCAACAGCGGCCATCAATCCATCCAGCTCATAGCCCTGCGCCTTGAGCCACGCCTGATCGTAATACGTGTCCGCGTAGCGCTCGCCGCCGTCGCACAGAATCGCCACGATCGACCCCGACTCCCCCGCCGCTTTCATCTGCTGCGCCGCCATCAGCGCGCCGATCAGGTTCGTCCCGCTCGACCCACCCACATGCCGCCCCAGACGCTGCGCCAGGTAATGCATGGCCGCCAGCGACAAGGCATCCGGCACCTTGACCATCGCATCGATCACCTTCGGCAGGAACGACGCCTCCACCCGTGGCCGGCCGATGCCTTCGATCCGCGAACCATGGTCCAGACGCAAGCTGGCATCACCGGTCTGGTAAAAGTCGAAGAACACCGAACGCTCGGCATCGGCACACAGCACGCGGGTGCAATGTTGGCGATAGCGCACGTAGCGGCCGAGGGTTGCGGTGGTGCCGCCGGTGCCGGGGCTGGAAATCAGCCAGGCCGGGCACGGGTGCTGCTCGTAGCGCATCTGCTGGAAGATCGACTCGGCGATGTTGTTGTTCGCCCGCCAGTCGGTGGCGCGTTCGGCGTAGGTGAACTGGTCGATGAAGTGCCCATCGTGTTCGCGGGCCAGACGTTCGGATTCGGCGTAGATCTGGGTCGGATCGTCCACCAGATGACTCTTGCCGCCATAGAACGCGATCTGGGCGATCTTCTCCTTGGACGTGGTCGCCGGCATCACCGCAATGAACGGCAGCCCCAGCATCCGCGCGAAGTACGCTTCGGAAATCGCCGTCGAACCACTGGACGCCTCGATCACCGGCGCGCCTGGCTTGAGCCAGCCGTTACACAAGGCGTAGAGAAACAGCGAACGGGCCAGACGGTGCTTGAGGCTGCCGGTGGGGTGGCTGGACTCGTCCTTGAAGTACAACTCGATGCCCGGAAACCCCGGCAGCGGCAAGGGGATCAGGTGCGTGTCGGCGCTGCGCTGGAAGTCAGCTTCGATGATCCGGATGGCTTCGCGGGCCCACTGTCGGTTGTCGCTCATGGCTGTTGATCTCGTTGAATCGGGCAGAAGTGCCTTCACAGGCTCAATCCCCAAGCTTAGGAAAAATCCTACGGCACCGACAGATACAGCTGAGCTTCAATCCCTTGGGCAACTGCTAGGCTCTGCTGCACGTCGACTGGGCGCTATGTAACCACATATAACAAAAAAGAATATAACTTTTGTTTTAACAACTAACGGTACGGGTTAGGGTGTCCCACCTTTTGACTTTATCGATGGAGAGCGACCTTGCCTCTGCGTAGCACTTTCACGCGTTTCTTTCAGTTGGAAGCTGCCAGCGGTCTGTTACTGATCGCCGCGGCCATCCTGGCTTTAATCATCAACAACTCGCCGCTGTCGTGGTTGTACAGCGGCCTGCTCGATACACCCGTGGTGGCGCAGATCGGCGCGTTGAAAATCGCCAAGCCCTTGCTGCTGTGGATCAACGACGGCCTGATGGCGCTGTTCTTCCTGCTGATCGGCCTGGAAGTGAAGCGCGAAGTCCTCGACGGTCAGCTGTCGAAACCGTCGCAGATCGTCCTGCCCGGCGCGGCCGCGATTGGCGGCATGCTGGTGCCGGCGCTGATCTACTGGTTCCTCAACCGCGACAACCCGGCCGCCCTCGATGGCTGGGCGATTCCGACCGCCACCGACATCGCCTTCGCCCTCGGCGTGCTGGCCTTGCTCGGCAAGCGAGTGCCGGTGTCGCTGAAGCTGTTCCTGATGACCCTGGCGATCATCGATGACCTCGGCGCCATCGTGATCATTGCGATCTTCTATTCCGGCGAACTCTCGACCCTGTCGCTGGGCCTGGCGGCGGCGTGCATCGCGGCGCTGGTGGCGATGAACCGGCTCGGGGTGGTCAAGCTCGGGCCGTACATGATCATTGGTCTGATCCTGTGGGTCTGCGTCCTCAAGAGCGGTGTCCATGCGACGCTGGCCGGCGTGACCCTCGCGTTCTGCATCCCGCTGCGCACCAAAAACGCCGAGCCTTCGCCGCTGCTGACCCTGGAACACGCGCTGCACCCGTGGGTGGCCTACGGCATCCTGCCACTGTTCGCCTTCGCCAACGCCGGTCTGTCGCTGACCGGTGTGACCGCCGAAAGCTTCACCCACCACGTACCGATGGGCATCGCCGTCGGCCTGCTGCTGGGCAAGACCGTTGGCGTGTTCGGCCTGACCTGGCTTTCGGTCAAGACCGGCATCGCCGCACTGCCTCAAGGCGCCAACTGGGGCCAGGTGCTGGGCGTGGCGATCCTCTGCGGGATCGGCTTTACCATGAGTCTGTTTGTCGGCTCGCTGGCGTTCGTGCCGGGTGCCAGTGAATACGCCGGAATGGATCGGATGGGCATTCTCACCGGCTCAGTGTTCGCTGCATTGATCGGTTATGCGGTGACATTGGCGGCAAGCAGAAAGAACACCGCACTGCCTTCCTGATAGGCCATGGATCGCCGTAGCGAACAATCCCCACGTCTTTAGAGACGCGTCCTACAGCCACGACTTTCCTGCTTCGTTAACGTCGTGCAGCCCCTTACGAGGGGCTGCCGATGCATGAACGAAAGGACAATCAGTGGCTGGTCAAAAGGACATTCCCCGGGTTCCCAACCCACCGGCAGGCGACGGGCATCGCGTCACCTACCGCTACATGACGGCCACCGAACTGGCCGATCAAGACGAGCGACAAAACAAGTACGACGCCATGCTGGCGCGGCAGGATGCTTTCGAACGCAGCCGTGAGGTCGCGTCGAACAGGCCTGAGCCGGTGCGTGCCGGCTGCGTGTTCGCCAAGTCCTGCAAGTTGCCGGACGCGATCATCGATTACTCGAATCCTTCGGGGATGGTGCCGACTGACAGCCTGAAAGATTACGGCGACCTGATCCTGCTCGGTGGCCGTGAAGCCGATGACAGCGGTGGTGTTGCGCTCAAGAAAATCAGCGGCACTGCCATCCCGGCAGGCCTGGGCACCTTCGCCCTTGCGGGTGAGGCGTTCAAGGCATTGCCCGCCATGGCTTCTACCGCCGTTGTGACCCCTTTGGTCGGGCTGGTGGCGTTGCTCATGCCATCGAACCTGGGCGACAGCGCCCTCTACACCGAAGACCAGTTGCTAGCCCTCAAACAGGCTCGAACCCGCGTGCGCTTGCGTGTCGAACAGCAGGCGGATGGCAGCCTCAAGGGTTACGGTTTCTACACCGGCAAGAATCGCGACTGGGAAATGGTTGATGTCGCGCAGTTCACCGCACGCGGTAACCGCTTTGTCGCAGACCTCGGCGAAGGCATCGAACTGATCTGGACGCCCGCCGTGGACGGTTCCGACATTCTCGGCATCCCCGCGCTGGAAGCCGCTCCGCAAGCACCGCATATCTGGGTGTATCCGCCGACGAAAGCGGCGGACGGGATTCTGGTGAATCCGGTTTATCCGCCGGAGTATCGGGATTTCATTTTGGTTTTTCCGGTAAGTTCGGGGGTAAAACCGTTATACGTTGTACTGAACACATCACGCAAAGGCTTGGCACCTGCAGGCCATAGCTACCATAAACCGCCGAAGACAGACCAAATCACCGTATTTCCAAACCTGAAAAAAGATAAAGACAGGAATCCAGTTCAAGGCGGAGGAGGACTTCGTAAGCGCTGGACTGATGCTAAAGGAAAGAAAATTTACGAATGGGACTCAAGACATGGAGAGTTAGAAATGTACCGAAGCGATGGAACTCACCTGGGAGCCTTCGATCCCTACACAGGTGAGCAACGCGAAGGGCCTATAAAAGAAAGAAGCATCAGAAAAAAATATCTGTGAGGAAGAGATGGGACTGGAACTAAGACTGGAGTGGTACAACACAGCAACCCAGCAATTCCAAGGCGAGGAGTCGTCGCAAGATCTGGGGGATGATGAATCAGTACTGAATGCTTTAGGCATTCCTGTGGAGGGCAACATCAATAATGGCAGCTTCAACGTCGTCGAAAAGTGGGTTGCGACCATTCAGCCGTACTTTCAACATCAAATCGCTCTGAGTATCAACGACTATCAAATTTCGTTTGACTACAGTTAATACCGACAGACAGGCTGATTGACCTTAATGCGCTACCTTTCGATCACTGGCTTCTTCCCTGATGAAGTTCAAGACGACTCTTTGCAATTCGAGCTGGATATCACGGGTAGTGAGATGAACGAAAAAATTGCCCAGCTTTCAGAATCCAAACCTCTTAGCGAGGTTGAGCCGGGCGAGTTGTTGTTGAATCAAGATCAGATAACCGCGCTAGAGAACCTTTTAAACGTCAGGTTCCCAAAGGATTTGGAATACTTTGTGGGCACCCGTGCCGAATATTGATTCGTCAATTCGAAGGCAAACAAAAAACCCCGACCAGTCACCTGATCGGGGTTTTCTTTTACCGCTCGTTCGCGCTTAGTGCGAAACGCGGCTGGTCCCGCCAACAGTCGAAATCCGTACGCGCTCACCGACGCGGAACACTTCATTCTCCTGCACTTGCTGCACGTAGGCGCGCATGCTGCCGTCGTCTTCGCGCACGGTGATTTCAACGCCTTGGGTACGGGTCAGGCCTTCTTCGGTGGCGGAACCGATCAGGCCACCGGCCACGGCACCGATAACGGCTGCAACGATGCTGCCTTTACCGCCGCCGATGGCGCTGCCGCCGACACCACCCACTGCTGCACCGGCGAGGCCGCCGATCGGGGTCTTGGTGCCTTCGATTTTCACCGGACGCAGAGATTCGATGGTGCCCATGCGAATCGTCTGCACGCGACGCGCTTCGTCACGGGAGTAGGAGTCACCGGTCAGGCTCGATTGGCAGCCGGTAAGCAACATCGCCATCGTGGAAAAGGAAGCAACCAGCAGAACAGACTTACGCATAGGATCAACTCCAAAGGACAGGTATTCATTAAACTCCGCAGCTTGACGCCTGTCACGGCGCCGCCCGGATAAATTTGGTTTCATTCAGGCCCGGTACAGGGCCTCCACGAACTCACCCAACAGTAGCGCCAAAATACATAGCTTGCGCCGCCGACCCCAAGGATTTTCATGGATTACTTCATCATTGTCGTCACAACCGTCGCCGGTTTGTACTTCCACTGGTGGTTGTACGTGCGGATCAAACGCTGGATGGACCGCGATCTGGCATTGTCACTGGCCGGCAAGGATGAAGGCAAACGCGCCTTCATGCTCGAACGGCTGGCGCAAGCCCGATCGCAGAAGATCAGGCGTCGAGACCTGCCGAAGTGGCTTGAGGCCGCTGCGGCAGGCTATCCCGCTCGGTAGACTGCTTAAGGTGCCAGACGTTCAAGAATCCAGTCGGCGCCCTGCAAACGGTAGTTGAGGCGATCGTGCAGACGGCTCGCGCGGCCCTGCCAGAATTCGATGCGCTCGGGGAGCAAGCGATAGCCGCCCCAGTGTTCCGGGCAGTCGGGCTGGGTGTCGGTGAAGCGTTGCTCGGTAGCCTTGAGCAAATCTTCCAGTTCACCCCGGCCGTTGATCACCCGGCTCTGCGGTGACGCCCAGGCACCCAGTCGGCTGCCCAGCGGGCGCACTTGATAGTACGCGTCGGACTCCTCGGGCGTGACCTTCACCACCCGCCCTTCGATACGCACCTGGCGCTCCAGGGTCGGCCAGAAGAACGTCATGGCCGCGAACGGATTCGCGGCCAGGTGCTGGCCCTTGGCGCTTTCGTAGTTGGTGAAGAAGGTGAAGCCCTGCTCGTCCAGGCCCTTGAGCAGCAGAATGCGGCAGTGCGGACGACCGTCCGCATCGACCGTGGCCAGGGTCATGGCGTTGGCTTCCACCGGGGCCTGCTCGGTTTTCACCGCATCGGCAAACCACTGGTGGAACAGCGCGAAAGGCTCGGCCGGGGCTTGCGCCTCGGTCAGGCCATCCCGGGTGTAATCACGACGCATATCTGCCAGAGCCTGGGTCATGGCGCATTCCTTTTCGTTAGCGGATTACTGTTTTGCCGCGTCGGTCGCAACGACTTTCTTGTCGCTTGCGGCGGCTTTGGCTGGAGCGGTTTTCTTGGCCGGAGTCTTCGCTGGTGCCTTCTTCGCTGGCGCCTTGGCAGCCGCTTTCTTGGCCGGAGCCTTTTTGGTCGCCGGTACTGCGGCTTTCTTCGCCGCCGGCGCCGGGGTGACCGGTTTGGCGACAGGCTTGACGTCCTGGGCAGCGACCATGGTCACTGGTGCCGGAGCCGGCATGTTGTACTTGCTCAGCAGTGCAACCATGGTGTTTTGCGGGGTCACCAGCAGTTCGACACGACGGTTCAGGGCACGGCCTTCAACGCTGTCGTTGGCCGCACGCGGTGCTTCGGAGCCCATGCCGCGCAGCATCAGGCGATCACGCTGCAAGCCGCTGAGACGGAAGATCGCTGCCACGGCCTGAGCGCGTTCCTGGCTCAGTTTGGTGTTTGCCGGGGCTGCGCCAGTGGTGTCGCTGTGACCGAGCACCAGCACGGCGGTTTTCGGGTCGGCTTCGAGAATTTTTGCCACGCGGGTGAACGGGCCAAGGGTGACCGGCAGCAGCATGGCCGGGCGATCCGGGTTGAACGAGCCTTCAACCGGCGCGATCACGACCAGCACGTTTTCACGGCGTTCAAGTTGCAGATTGCTGTCCTTGATCGCGGTGCGCAGGCGCGGCTCGTAGTCATCCAGCCAGGCCTGAGTGACCTTTGGATCCGGCATCGGCACGACTTTGGCGGTGTCCTGGGACTTGCCGCCGAACGGCCACCACCACTTGCTGCCCGTGTCGGCGTCAGCCTTGGCGACAACAGCCGGTTTGGCTTCAGGTTTTACTTCGGGCTTCACGTCGGCCTTGGCCTTGTCCGCCGAGTCATCGGAACCGAACGGCCAGTACCAATGGCTGCTGCTCTCGGTCTTGGCGACCGGCGCGGTGGTGGCCGGTTTCAACGGTGCAGGGGCCGGAGCCGGCTCCTTGGCCGCGACTTTGTCGGAAGAACCGAACGGCCACCAGCTGCCGCCATCGGCGTCATTCTTCGGAGTCTGTGCACAACCGGTAATCGCGAAACACAGGGCCAGGGCGAGAGTTTGTTTGGACGACATTGGAAACCCACAAAATAAGTAATGGACAATCAGAGGACTTTCGCCCGGATAAACAGACGCTTTGAATCGAAAAACCGGTCGAGGTTCCGGCCCTGGAACCTCTGGTAACGCTTTACAGACAAGTGGCAAGTACCCGCGCCAGCTTCTGCGCGCGCGGATCCATCAAGACGTACGGCCCCAGGGTATTTGTCACAAATCCGAAGGCCACATCGTGCTCCGGATCAGCAAAACCGATGGAACCGCCCGCCCCCGGATGCCCGAACGCCCGCGGGCCGAGGCCGTAGGTGGCGTTTGGCACGTCAGGTTGATCGAGCATGCAACCGAGACCGAAACGGGTGCGGGTCAGCAAGGTCTTGTCCTCGCCGAGGCTGTGTTCGCGGGTCAGCTCGTCGAGCATTTCGCTTTCCAGCAGGCTGCCGTCGAGCAGACCGGCATAGAACCCGGCCAGGCTGCGTGCATTGCCGTGGCCGTTGGCCGCCGGTTGCTGCATGCGCCGCCATTCCGGTTTGTTGGTGCTGGTAAGCACCGACGGCGGATTGGTGAAGGCGCGAGTGGTCATGGCTGTTGGCTCGCGCATGGTGACTTGCAACAGGCGCTGGGCGGCGGCATCGCCGACGTTACCCTTGCCCCGTGCGATGTGCGCCACGCGATGGAATTCTTCGTCGGCCAGGCCGACATGGAAATCCAGCCCCAGCGGTTTGGCGACCCGCGCCACGATGGACTCCCCCGGCCCGCGACCGTCGGCACGCCGCAGCAACTCGCCGATCAGCCAGCCGTAAGTGATCGCGGCATAACCATGACCGGTGCCCGGCGTCCACCACGGCGCTTCGGCCGCGAGGGCGTCGACCATGGTTTGCCAGTCATACAGGGCTTCGGGGGTCAACAGTTTGCGCAGGGCCGGCAGGCCAGCCTGATGGCAGAGCAGTTGACGCAGGGTCACGGATTCCTTGCCGGCGGCGGCGAATTCCGGCCAGTAGCGGGCGACCGGAACATCGAGTTGCAACTTGCCTTCGGCCACCAGTTGCAGCGCGGTGACGGCAGTAAAAGTCTTGGTGCAGGAAAACAGGTTGGCGATGGTGTCGCTGTGCCAGGCTTCGGCGCCGTCCTTGTCGGCGGTGCCGGACCAGAGGTCGAGGACGGTTTCGCCGCCGACCCGGATGCACAACGCGGCGCCACGTTCCTGGGGATCGTCGAACAGTGCCGCGAAAGCTTCGCGCACCGCTTCGAATTGAAGCTCGTAATGTCCCTGAATCTGCACCCGCAACTCCCCCGCGAAAACGCTCTACAAAGTGGCCCGCATTGTTCCAGCCCTTGAGGGTTTTGGGAACAGCGGCGGGCCGGGCGGTTCTGTCTTAGTGGCCGTTGCCGGAATGCCCGCCGGTATGGCCGGCGCCCTGCCCCGGGCCTTTTCCGGCCTCGCCTTTGCGTCCGCCTTCGGTTTCGTGACCGGCCTTGTCCGCCGCCGCGGCCTTCGCGGCTTCTTTGCCAAGCTGATCGATCGTCGCCAGATTGCTCTTGCGCACGGTTTCGACAAATCCCTGATACGGCAAGTCGGTCACACCGACCAGACCGAAGTGGCCGTTCTCACCATCGAGCAGACGTCCAGTCACCGGTTGGTCGAGGTACTGGAACCAGTGCACGCCGACGATCGACGGTTCGCTCAGCGCCTGCTTGAGGAAGTTGGCATAGGCCGGGCCACGGTCTTCTTCCTTGTTCAACGGCGTCACACCGCCCCAGAACGGGCCGCGATCGGTCGAACCGAAGTTGAACTCGGTGATCAGCACCGGTTTGTCGAGGCTGCGCAGCGCGGCGAAGTCATAGCCGTCCTGCGGTTGCAGGGTGTACATGTTGAAGCTCAGCACGTCGCAATACTGCGCGCAGGAGGCCACGGCTTCCGGCGTGCTGATGGCGAACCGGCCGCCCAGCAGCAACTGGTTCGGCGCGTGCCATTTCAGCGAATCGGAAATGGTCTTGAAGTAGGTGTCGGCGAAAACCTTCTGGAAGTATTTGAAGTCGGCCTCGATTTCCGGATGCTCCGGATTCGGCAGCGGCGCTTCGAAACCCGGGTCTTCCATCAATTCCCAGGCCGGCAGATCGATGCCCCAGGCCTTCGACAGCCCCGCCTGATTGCGGTACTTGTCGCGCAACTGCTTGAGGAACGCACGCTTGGCCGGAACGTCAGTGGTCATTTTCAACGTGCCGTAGGCCAGCGCGTAACGCGACTTCGGATCATCACCAGGGCCGGCCCAGGCCAGTTCGTTGTCGGCGAAGTAGCCGATCAGCCATGGATCGTCACGGTGATCGCGGGCGGCAATCGCCACAGCGCGCTCGGTGGCCATGGCGAAACGTGGGTCGAACGGGTCAGGCATGCCGCCCCACCAGTCGTTGCCGGTGCTGATACTGGTGTAGTCGCCGACGATCGACAGCGGCAAGGTGTACGGCACACGCTCGGCGTCGCTCAGTTGCGGTGCGCTCCAGTTGCCGACGGTGTTGAAGCCCCACGCCTGCAGACGGTCGAGGGTGTGGCTGGCCCACTTCTGCTCGTCGATGGCGGCTTTGCACGGCGCAGCAGGCGCTTGCTCAGTCGCCGCCGGAGTCGCGCAAGGTTCGCCGTAAAGGCGTTGCAGGTTGGCGCCATAGAAGTCGTACCAGCGTCCGTTGCCGTAGCCACGGCCCTGATCGGAACCATTACCACCACGGTTGTCGCCCTCGCCGAAGTGACTGGCCAGTGGCTCGTCAGGTTTTGGCAGGGATTCGAACATGTACTCGCGACCGGCCACATAGGTCTGGTTGACCTCCGGGCTGACGGTGTTCACGCCCAGGGAATAGAACGGATGGCCTTCCGGCGTCACCAGATACCAGCGGCCATCACGTTTTTCGGTGCGGAAAAAGCCGCTGGCCTTGAATGCCGGGCCTTTGCTCCAGCCACCGAACTTGTCCAGCGACGATTTTTCGCGCTCGGCCAGCCAGGTTTTCAGCTGTTGCTGTTCCTTGGCGGCGGCGGATTTCAGTTGTTCGTCATTGGCGACTTTCTCTGGCCATTTGCTGCGAGTCGACTGACCGTAGGCGTCCACCAGATTGCCGTAGGCGGCTTTGATCACCTCGCCCTCGTCCTGCACGCCAAAGCGCTCCAGCAACAGGCTTTGCGCGGCTTTCGGCTGGTCCATCGACAGGCTGACGGACACCACCTGGCTGCGATCCAGTTCACCGTTGCTGCTGGCCAGCAACACGCGCTGCCCGTCGATGGTCATCGGCATCAGCGGCCCGGCCTTCATGCCCTGGCTCAGCGGCGAGGTCGCGGTCAACGGCACGAGCAAGGTCTGCGCCGGGCCGGCCGGCAGATCAACGCGGCTGACCAGGGTCTTGCCATCGTTGCTCTGGATTTGTACGTAAACGGTCACGGCCCAGTTCATCGCACTCTGGATGCGCAGGCTCATCATGCCGGACTGCGACCAGTCCCAGGCACCGGTCTGCGGGCTCAGGCGCAAGGTCGGGCGCGCCACCGGATTGAAGGTCACCCGGCGCAGCACTTCGCCTTCGGGGGTCTGCTCGGCGTTGGCTTGCGGCAGGTCGGCGTTTTCGGTCGCGACTTTCACCACGTCGGCGGGGCGGACAAAGTTGAACAAGGTCTGCTGCCCGGCAGGTGCCGCCAGCAAAGGCGCAGCGAAAACCAGGGCAAAAACGGCAGGCAACGAACGACGAATCATGAGAACGGATTTCTCCCTAACGACCAACAATGGCCAATGGAAAAGCGATGGCGCAGAGATAGACAACGCGGCGGGCAAAACTGCCCACCGATGTCTCAGGATATTTCACGACGGAAAGGAGGCAACGCATTGAGGATCGCCTTGCCGTAGCGCTGGGTGACCAGCCGCCGATCCAGCAAGGTGATGGTGCCGCGGTCTTCTTCGGTACGCAGCAGACGGCCGCAGGCCTGAACCAGCTTCAGCGAGGCGTCGGGCACCGAGATTTCCATGAACGGATTGCCGCCCCGGGCTTCGATCCACTCCGACAGCGCGGCTTCGACCGGATCGTCCGGCACCGAGAACGGAATCTTGGCGATGACCACGTGCTCGCAATAGGCCCCCGGCAAGTCCACCCCTTCGGCGAAACTGGCGAGGCCGAACAGCACGCTGGAATCACCGCCATCGACCCGCGCCTTGTGCTTGTTCAGGGTTTCCTGTTTCGACAGGTTGCCTTGAATGAACACTTGCTTGCGCCAGTCGCGGTCGAGGCCGTCGAACACGTCCTGCATCTGTTTGCGCGACGAGAACAACACCAGCGTGCCACGCGAACCTTCGACCAGATCCGGCAACTCGCGGATGATCGCGGCGGTATGAGCGGCAGCATCACGCGGATCGGCCTTCAGGTCCGGCACCCGCAACACACCGGCATCGGCGTGATGGAACGGGCTCGGCACCACGGCAGTGACGGCTTTTTTCGGCAGACCGGCGCGCATGCGGAAACGGTCGAACGTGCCGAGCGCGGTCAACGTTGCCGAGGTCACCAGACAGCCGTAAGCCACGTTCCACAGGCTGCGGCGCAGAGTTTCGGCGGCGAGGATCGGGCTGGCGTTGACCTCGATATCGAACAGCGAACCGCTTTCCGCCAGCGTCAGCCAGCGGGCCATCGGCGGGTTGTCTTCCGGGTCTTCGGCGGTGAACGCGGTCCACAGCTCCCAGTTGCCGGACGCACGGGACAACAGGCTGCCGAACAGTGGGTACCATTCCTCGGCCTGATTGCTGGCGATGCCGATGTTGACCTCGCCATCCATGCCTTCCTTGAGCAGGTCGGTCAGACGGGTGAACAAGTCGTTGAGACGGGCGTAGCCTTTTTTCAGCTCGATACCCATCTCGCGCATGTGCTCGGGAATCACCCCGCCGATGAAGCGATGACGCGGGCGCTCGCGGCCCTCGACGTCTTCGCCGGGCTTGAAATCGGCGATCTGTTCACACGCAGTGAACATGAATTGCTGCTGGGTCTTGATCTCCCGCGCCAGCTCCGGCACCTGCTCGATCAGCTTGCCGAGGTCGCCCGGCAGCGGATGCTGGGCCAGCAGTTTGGTGAGGTTCTTGGCGGTGGTTTCCAGCCAGTCGGCAGTGGAACGCAGACGCGTGTAATGGGCGAAGTGGCCGATGGCCTTGTCCGGCAGGTGATGACCTTCGTCGAACACATAAATGGTGTCGCGCGGATCGGGCAGCACCGCCCCGCCGCCCAGTGCCAGGTCGGCCAGCACCATGTCGTGGTTGGTGACGATCACGTCGACCTTGCCCATGCCTTCGCGGGCCTTGTAGAAGGCGCACTGGCCGAAGTTCGGGCAATGACGGTTGGTGCACTGGCTGTGATCGGTGGTCAGGCGCGCCCAGTCGGCGTCTTCCAGCGCATTGGGCCAGCTGTCGCGGTCGCCGTCCCATTTATTGCCGGCGAGCTTCTCGATCATGCTGGTGAACAGCTTCTGGCTGGCCTCATCGACCTCGATCTTGAAGCCTTCTTCTTCGAACAGCTGCGCCGTGGCGGTCTGTGCGTGGCCTTCCTGCAACAGCATATCGAGCTTGGACAGGCACATGTAGCGGCCACGGCCCTTGGCCAGGGCGAAGCTGAAGTTCAACCCGCTGTTGCGCATCAGGTCGGGCAAATCCTTGTAGACGATCTGCTCTTGCAGGGCCACGGTCGCGGTGGCGATCACCAGGCGCTTGCCGGCCAGTTTGGCGGTCGGGATCGCGGCGAGGCTGTAGGCCACAGTCTTGCCGGTACCGGTGCCGGCTTCCACCGCGACAATCGCGGGGTCGCCACTGCGCCGGCCTTCGTCGTCGGTGTCGATATCCCCGAGGACCTTGGCAATTTCAGCGATCATCAGGCGCTGGCCGTAACGCGGCTTGAGGCTCTTGGCCTCTAGAAAACGCGAATAGGCGCCCTGGATCGTGGTTTTGAGTTCAGTGCTGATCATGTGTTGTCGGGCGCAAAAACGCTGGATAAATTTTCAGTGGTTCGGTTCGGCGGCTATCATACCCCGCTAATCAGTCCCGCGCAGAACGGAGTACCCCAATGACACCTTTTAGCCTCGTTTACCCCCTGCATGTCCTCGCCGCCCTGGTGTGGGTCGGCGGCATGTTTTTCGCCTGGATGGTGCTGCGCCCGGCGGCTGTGAAGGCTCTGGACGGCCCCGGACGACTGACCCTGTGGGTGGAAGTGTTTCAAGGTTTTTTCCGCTGGGTGTGGGGCGCGGTGATTCTGCTGCCGGTGACCGGCGTGGGCATGTTGCATCTGCAGCACATCGGCTTCGAGACGGCGCCGAAGTACGTGCAGGTGATGATGGGCTTGTACATCGTGATGACAGCGCTGTTCATCCGGATTCAAGCATTGATGCTGCCCGAATTGCGCACGGCGGTGCAGGCGAAGGATTGGCCGGCCGGTGCAGCGGTGCTGGGGCGGATTCGCAAGGTGGTGGGGTTCAATCTATTGGTCGGTTTGGCGCTGGTGGCGATTGCCGCGGCGCGGCCGTCGTTCTGAAGTGAGGCTGATCGTTCCCACTCAGTGGGAACGATCAGACAGGGGATGGCTTACAGGCGCTGTACGGTGACAGACCCCGCCGCTCCCGCAGGTCCCGGCTGACCATCAGCCCCAGGTTTGCCGCTCTTGCCACCATCGGCGCGATACACCAGGCAACCCTTCGACTTGCCGCCCGCCCCCGGTTTGCCGCCAGGCCCCGCCGGGCCACCGGCACCACCGGCGACTTCAACCTTGATCAGCTCGGCCGGAAACTCACGGGGTACTTCCAGGCGCACCAGCGCGCCCGGCGCGCCCGGCTGGCCATTGCTGCCGTCACTGCCATCGAAACCGTGTCCGGCCTGGCCCCAGGTGCAACCCGGTTCCTGACCGTTGGCGCCGTCGAGCCCGACAAAGCCAGGCGCACCGGTACCGCCGCGTGCATCGACGATCAGCTGCGGTGCATTCAGCGCCTTGAATTGCAGATTCAGGTTACGTCCGGCACGGGCCGCTTTTTCATAGGTCCCCGGCGCACCACGAGCGGTGATCCGGCTGCCTTCGGCAAGCGCGGCGCGGGTGACTTTCAGATCCAGCGCCTGTTCACCCGGCACGATGGCGATGCGCGCTTCGCGGCCCAACTGCAACTCGCCGACGCTCAACTCGGTCACGTTGGAGGGCACCAGCAAGGTACCGTAATCGGCGACCACCAGTTTTTCCAGTTGCAAGGTGCTGGCGGTGTTGGGCAAACGCATCAGGGAATTGGGTTCGACACTCACCACCTGGGCACAAGCCAAAGGACTGATGAATGCAGCGAGCAGGCAAAGTTTACGCATGGGAAGCCTCCGGAGCGGCCGGGGCCGGGATGGTTTGCAGGTGGAAAACACCGAACAGCAGGACACGGCCACGATCACGCCACGGGTGCGGGCGACCTTTGAGGCTGCGATTGCACAGCAGCACTTCCAGCAGATGGATCGCCAGCAGCAGAACAGCGGCCAGATTGACCAGCAGATGCAACGGATGAACAAACGGCACCAGTTGATTGGCCAGTACCACGCAGCAGAACACCAGGGTCAACAACCGCCCCAGCCCACAGAACACCTTCATACGCTCCCCCGTGTTGCGAATTATTCTTTGGGCGCACAGTAACGGCTTCCGTACGGGATAAGCCAGAGGGGGAAATAAAAAAGTTCCGGGCACTCGTCGGATGTCTGCCGGGGCGACGATGAACATCGCCCGACAGCTCTAGCCTGCGGACTACAGACACGTCCTAACGATTGATGTGCAGTTCCACACGACGATTCTGCGCACGTCCCTCTTCAGTCTCGTTGTCGGCGACCGGTTCCCGTTTGCCATGCCCTTCGCTGGTGAGTTTGTCCGGCGCCAGCCCCTGGCTCAGCAGATAGGCCGCCACGCTGCTCGCGCGACGTTCCGACAACGCCTGGTTATAAGCGTCCGAACCTTTGCCGTCGGTGTGGCCGATGACCTTGATGCTCACCACATCGGCGTTGCGCAACTTGTCCATCAGCGAATCCAGCTGACTTTTCGCCGCAGGTTTGAGGTCGGATTTGTCGAAGTCGAACAGCACGTTGCCGGCATCGCTCAGGGTGATGACTTCGGATTGCGGGGCCGGTTCGGCCGGTTTCTCGGCGACCGGGTATTGCGGCAGCGGACAACCACGGTGATCGACCGGGGTGTTGGCCGGAGTGTCAGGGCAACGGTCGCGACGGTCGAACACGCCATCGCCGTCCTCATCGCCATCCTGGGCGTAACAGATCAATCCGCCGGTGAGGATCCCCAGCGCTGCGCCGCCACCGGCCCAGCCACCGCTTTCAATCGCGCCCAGACCGCCGCCGACCAGTCCGCCAATGAGGCTGCAGATCGGCCAGGTACGTTGATTGAGGGGGGCAGTGCCATCGCTGTGAGTAGCGCAACCGGTCAAGAGGCTGCCAAGCAGCAGCACCGGCAAGACGGACCTTGAGAATACACTCATTGTGAAAGCTCCTGTGTCACCGGCCCATACCGGTTACACAGGAGTAAAGACCCGCATCCGCGACTGCACAAGCCGCGGATGCGAGGGGGGCTAGCGTTCGATTTTGATTTCCGTGCGACGGTTCAGCGCACGGCCATCGGCGGTTTTGTTATCCGCCACTGGCTGGCTTTCACCGGCACCGGTCACCGAGACGAAGCTGGAACGTGGCACACCATCATGGATCAGGTATTCCACCACCGAGTGCGCCCGACGATCCGACAGTTTCTTGTTGTAGGCATCGCTGCCCACGCTGTCGGTATGACCGGTCACGGTCAGTCGCGCGGTGCTCGATTCCTGTTTCAGGCGCGTGGCGACCTTGTCGAGTACCTGTTTATCGGAAGGCGTCAGGGTGGCCTTGTCGAACTGGAAGTGAACATCGCGGATGACGATGGTTTCTTCCTTGACCACTACAGCTTCTTCAACCACTGGTGCAGGGGCTGGTGGAGGGCAGCCGTCAGCATCGACCTGCACGCCTTTAGGCGTATGCGGGCACTTGTCGCGACTGTCCGGCACACCATCGCCGTCTTCATCGCCATCACCGTGCACCCAGCAATAGGCTGCTGCCGTACCGCCGACGAGTAATGCGCCATAGCCTGCCCATGCAGAGCTTTCCGTCGCACCGAGACCCGCTCCGACGACACCGCCGACTGCCGCACAGGTCGGCCAGTCGGTTTTCTGCAAACCTGCGCAACCAGTCAACACACTGGTTAGCAGAACCAAGGGTAATGCTGTCCGAACTATGCTCATCTAGTTTTCTCCTGAGGGATCGGCTTAGAACCGATTCAGGGAGTAAAGACCGGAGTTTTAATCTCCGCCAGCAATAGGCCACTGCTGTTTGCGAGCGTGTTCACAGGACTTCGGCGCATTTGGCGCAAACCCGCAGGACAGAGATCTAGGCCTCGACGCCCGGGCAGGCTAGTCTTGGCGATCTGATTGAGGAACTTCGATGAACGTCGCCCTGTCTTCCCGCACGCCACAGCAGGCACTGGCCGCCCTGCTGGACCGCTACGCCCCGGCCCGTCTGCTGCTGATCGGCGCCAGCGAATTCCCCGCACTGGCGGCGTTCAAGGACGCGCACCCGGACACCCGCGTCGCCCATGCCGCGCCCGGTGCCTTGCCGGCAGAACTGGCCGCACAGCGTTTCGACCTGGCGCTGGTGGTCGACTGCCTCGAACATTTGCCCAAGCGCGACGGCCTGAATCTGCTCGGCGGAATCCGCAACCTCAACGCCAGCCGCATCGCGGTGCTGGCGGACCTGTCGGCCAGCGGCTGGCAGGAAACGGACTTCTATTCACTGGCCCTGCAAGCCAGCGAGCGTTTTGCCCGCGACGAGCAGGTTCTGACCCTGTTCACCTATGATCTGCTTGACTACAAACAAGTCCCCGACTGGCTCAACTCGCGATTCTGGGCCAATCCGGAAAACTTCGGGAAATACTGGTGGTAATGCAATGAGTACAGCCATTTGCCCTTGCGGCAGCGGCAACCTGCTGGATGCCTGCTGCGGCCATTATCATGCGGGCCATCCGGCACCGTGCGCCGAAGCCCTGATGCGCTCGCGCTACAGCGCCTACGTGCTGGGCCTGATCGATTACCTGGTGGCGACCACCCTGCCCGCCCAGCAGACAGGGCTCGATCGTCAGTCGATCAGCGCCTGGAGCGCTTCGAGCACGTGGCTCGGGCTGGACGTCGAAAGCTCGGAAGTCTTCGGCGGTCAGCCGGAACACGCCTTCGTCACCTTCACTGCGCGCTGGCACGACAGCCAGGGTGAGCACAGCCACCGCGAGCGCTCCTCGTTCGTGCAGAACGCCGGTCACTGGTACTTCATCGACCCGACCGTGCAGCTCAAACTGGGGCGCAACGATGCCTGCCCGTGCACCAGCGGCCAGAAGTTCAAGAAGTGCTGTGCGGGGTATTTCGGCAGCTGAGGCTAGACTGGGCATCAAAGGGAGTTAAACCATGCTCGGTCAATGGCGCACGTTCAAGGCTTTCACACTGCTCATGTTCCTGGGGATCAGCTTCTCGGGGCTCGGCGGCTGCACTTCATGGTTCGCCGACGACACCCTCGACCCTGCCGTGCATCTGGTGAAAGTCGAAGTGGTGCGCGCCAAGTTGCTGGAGCAGAAATTCATCCTGCACTTTCGCATCGACAACCCCAACGACAGTGACCTGACCGTGCGCGGCCTGGAATACCGCGTGCATCTGTCCGACATGTTGTTGGCCGAGGGCGAGCATGAGCACTGGATCACCGTCGGCCCCAAAAGCAGTGCTTTCTATAAAGTGCCGATCCGCACCAACCTGTGGCCGAAGGTCAAAGAGGTGGTGAAAATGCTGAAGAATCCACACCAGCAGGTTCCCTATCGCCTGCAGGGCGAGATGGAAACCGGTTTATTCATCGCCCACTACGTGCACCTGGAGCGCAATGGCGTGATAATCCCCGCCGATTTGATTACGGAGTGACCCCGATGACCCAGCAACCTCATGTCCATGGCCCTGACTGCAACCACGATCATGACCATCACCATGATCACGACCATGGCCATGTGCACGGCCCGAACTGCGGCCACGCCCACCAGGAACCGGTGCGCAACGCCTTGAAAGACGTCGGCCGCAACGACCCTTGCCCATGCGGCAACGGCAAGAAATTCAAGAAGTGCCACGGCGCTTGATGTTTCGGGCGAACATTCGTTTCGCCCGTTAGATCGCTATCGCGGGCCTGCTCGCGATAGCACTGTCACCTGCGGTTTTCAGCCTGCTGCCAGAATCTGCTCAGTGCCAACCACCGTCGCATATTCCCCATGCAAATTCCCCAGCGACATCCCGTGCACCTCTTCAGCCGAACGCGGCGTGCCGAAATAATCGGCCTTGTCGAAGGTAAAGCACGCATCCTCCGCCACCCACGCATCAAACCCCAGATTGCCCGCTGTGCGCGCCGTGGACTCCACTGAATTGTTGGTGGCCACGCCGACGATCACCAGTTGCTCGATTCCCGCCTCACGCAACTTCGCTTCAAGTCCCGTCGCACAAAACGCGTCCGGCACCTGTTTCCGGATCAGCCATTCGCCGTCCTGCGGCAAAAACCTTTCCTGAAATTCCACACCTGACTGCTCGGGCCAGAACACCGAATCCGGCGAGCGCGACAAGTGCTGCACGTGGATCACCGGCCGCCCGCTGCGCCGCCAAAAGTTCAGCAAGTCGAGGATTCGCTCTTCGGCCAACGGATTATTCCGCCGCCCCAGACGCGGCTCCAGAATGCCTTTTTGCTGGTCGATGATGATCAGTGCAGCGTTGGCCTTAAGCTCCATGGCGATTTTTCTCACGCGGGGTCATTGAATTTCCCGCACTTGAGCATCACTTCCTGTCACTAAGCAAGCTATCGAACGCACACAGGACAACCTGAAGCCGGCGTTTGCTGTCCGCACGTAAGCCATTTTCCTGATTTGGAGCTTTCCATGATCGACCTGTATTACTGGACCACGCCCAACGGCCACAAGATTTCCCTGTTCCTCGAAGAGGCCGGCCTGCGCTACAACGTGCACCCGATCAACATCAGCCAGGGCGAGCAGTTCCAGCCGCACTTCCTGAAGATCGCCCCGAACAATCGCATCCCGGCCATCGTCGATCATGAACCGGCCGATGGCGGCGAGCCGTTGTCACTGTTCGAGTCCGGGGCGATTCTGTTGTACCTCGCGGAAAAGACCGGAAAGTTCCTGCCCAAGGATCTGCGTGGTCGCCAGGTGGCGCTGCAATGGCTGTTCTGGCAGATGGGCGGGCTGGGGCCGATGGCCGGGCAGAATCATCACTTCAGCCAGTTCGCCCCGGAAAAAATCCCCTACGCGATCAAGCGCTACATCGATGAAACCGCCCGTTTGTACGGGGTGCTGGACAAGCAACTGGCCCACAATGAGTTCGTCGCCGGCAGCGAATACAGCATCGCCGACATGGCGATCTACCCGTGGATCGTCTCCCACAAATGGCAGAGCCAGAACCTGGAAGACTTCCCGAATGTGCAGCGCTGGTTCAACCACATCAAGGATCGCCCGGCGACCGTGAAGGCCTACGCGCTGGTGCAGAAGATCAATCCGCCGAAGGCCTGAATCACCCGGCCTGATCGTTCCCGTACGCGGGAACGATCAACGGGAAGAAATAACCGCTCGCCCCGCTTGCGCGGCCCCCTCCTGCTCACTAACGTAGCGGCTTTATTGCGCCCCCAGCCTCTACACCCCCGCAGGAGCTTTGCCATGGCCTCGCCAGCCCTTTCACATTTTCTTCCCCGGTTCGGCGTTGCCGCAGCAGTGACCGGTGTCTTGAGCCTCTCCGGTTGCCAGACCTGGAACGCTCAGGACACCCTCCCGCCCACCTCCGGCGTACAGCCGCTCAAGGGCCTGGCGCAGAACGTTTCGGTACGCCGCAATGCCATGGGCATGCCGCTGATCGAAAGCAACAGCTTCCATGACGCGTTGTTCGCCCTCGGCTACGTGCACGCCAGCGACCGCATCAATCAAATGGTCACCCTGCGCCTGCTGGCCCAGGGTCGTCTGGCGGAAATGTCCGGTTCGTCGATGCTCGACGCCGACCGCTACATGCGCGCCGTCAACCTGAAGAAAAGCGCTGGCGAGCTGTACAAGGCCTCGTCGCCACGGCTCAAGCGCTTCTTCGAGGTCTATGCGCGGGGCGTCAACGCCTACCTGTTCCGCTACGCCGACAAGTTGCCGGGTGATCTGGCCTCCAGTGGCTACAAGCCGGAGTACTGGAAACCGGAAGATTCGGCGCTGATTTTCTGCCTGCTGAACTTCAGCCAGTCGGCCAACCTGCCGGAAGAAATCGCTTCACTGGTGCTGGCGCAGACCGTCACCACCGACAAACTCGCGTGGCTGACCCCGTCCGCCCCTGACGAAAACCTGCCGGTGGCCGAAGCTGACAAGTTGCAAGGCATCAAGCTCAACGGGCAGATTCCCGGCCTGAGCGAACTGAGCAACGCCAGCGAACAACTGGCGGCGATGAACCTGCTCGGCGCCAGCACTTCGAACAACTGGGCGATTGCCCCGCAACGCAGCCGCAGCGGCAAAAGCCTGCTGGCCAGCGACAGTCATGGGCCGCTGGCCGCGCCGTCGCTGTGGAGTTTCGTGCAGATTCACGCACCGAAATATCAGGCCGCCGGCGTGACCGTCGCCGGTCTGCCGATGGTGCTGGGCGGATTCAACGGCAAAGTGGCGTGGAGCCTGACCAGCGTGTTCGGCGACAACCAGGACCTGTTCCTGGAAAAAATCCGTCGCCAGGGCAGCAGCCTGACCTACGAGGTCAACGGCAAATGGCAGCCACTGGGCGTGCGCAACGAAACCTATTTCGTCAAAGGCCAGCGGCCGATTCGCGAAGCGGTGTACGAAACCCGCCACGGCGCGCTGCTCAACAGTGCCCAGGCCGCTGCTCAAGGCGCAGGTTTCGGCCTGGCATTGCAGACCCCGAGCTTCACCGATGACAAATCCCTCGATGCGTTTTTCGATCTGAGCCGCGCGCAAACCGTTGAACGCGCGTCCGACGCCAGCCGGGAAATCCGCGCCATCGCGCTGAACCTGGTATTTGCCGATGCCAGCAACATCGGTTGGCAAGTCACTGGACGTTTCCCGAATCGCCGTGAAGGCGAAGGTTTGTTGCCATCGCCGGGCTGGGAAGGTCGCTACGACTGGGACGGTTACGCCGACCCGATGCTGCACCCCTACGATCAGGACCCGAGCCAAGGCTGGCTCGGCACCGCCAACCAGCGCGTCATTCCTCACGGCTACGGCATGCAACTGTCCAACTCCTGGGCAGCGCCGGAACGTGGCGAGCGCCTGGCCGAACTGGCCGGCGGCGCCAAGCATGACGGCCGCAGCATGATCGCCATGCAGTACGACCAGACCACCACCTTCGCCGCCAAGCTGAAGAAGATGTTCGAAGCCCCGGGCATGGCGCAGCCGCTGAAACAGGCGATCGACGCCCTGCCGGAAGCCGACCGCAGCAAGGCCCGCGAGGCCTTCACCCGTCTGATGGCGTTCGACGGCAAGCTCAGCCCGACTTCCGCTGACGCGGCGATCTACGAGCTGTTCCTGCAGGAAAGCATGAAGCAGATCTTCCTCGACGAGCTTGGCCCGCAAAGCAGCCCGGCGTGGAAGGCGTTTATCGCCAATGGCGATCTGTCCTACGCCGCCCAGGCCGACCACCTGCTGGGCCGCGAAGACAGTCCGTTCTGGGACGACGCCCGCACGCCGCAAAAAGAAGACAAACCGGCCATCCTCGCCCGCAGTCTGGCGGCAGCGATCAGCGCCGGCGACAGTCAGTTGGGTGGCGATCACAAAGCCTGGCAGTGGGGCAAACTGCACCGCTACGAGTGGAAGAATGCCAGCGGCCAGACCGTTCGTGGCCCGCTCGCGGCCGGTGGCGATCACACGACGTTGAATACGGCGGCGTTTGCCTGGGGTCAGGACTTCAACACCACTCGTGCGCCATCGATGCGCTTTATCGTCGACTTCGGTCAGAGCGAACCGCTGATGGGCCAGAACGGTACGGGGCAATCGGGTAACCCGGTGAGCCCGAACTACCTGAACGGCATCGATCCGTGGCTCAAGGGCCAGTACATCGGCCTGCCGATGCAGCCGCAGAACTTTGATCGGGTGTATGGCAAGACGCGGTTGACCCTCACTCCCGGCAAGTAAGCGCGATCCCCTTGTGGGAACCAGTCTTCTGGCTCCCACAAGGGTTTTGTGATGACCCGAAAAAACAATCGAACTTCTGACTTCGCGCAAACCTCATAGCTAACAAGTCCCTCCATTCCGGTAACGCCATGGACCTTGTTATCGCCCGCCCCGAAGGCCTGTACTGCCCCGCCGGGGATTTCTACATTGATCCGTGGCGCCCGGTCGAACGCGCGGTGATCACTCATGCCCACGGCGATCATGCCCGCACCGGCAACAATCACTATCTGGCCGCCAGCGCCGGCGAAGGGGTTCTGCGCGCGCGACTGGGTCAGGACATCAACCTGCAAACGCTCGAGTACGGCCAGCGCCTGACTCACCACGGTGTCACCTTGAGTTTTCACCCCGCCGGGCACGTTCTGGGTTCGGGTCAGGTACGTCTGGAATACGGCGGTGAAGTCTGGGTTGCGTCCGGCGACTACAAGATCGAACCCGACGGCACCTGCGCGCCCTTCGAGCCAGTGCGCTGCCACACCTTCATCACCGAATCGACCTTCGGCCTGCCGATCTACCGCTGGCAGCCGCAAGCGCAAGTGTTCGGCGAGATAAACCAGTGGTGGCAGGCGAATATCGAGGCCGGCAAGACCAGCGTGCTGTTCTGCTATTCCTTCGGCAAGGCCCAAAGAATCCTGCACGGCATCGACGAAACCCTCGGCCCGATCCTCAGCCATGGCGCGGTGGAACCGCTGAACCGGGTCTATCGCGAGGCGGGTGTGTATCTGCCGCCGACGATCTACGCCGGCGACGTGAAGAAAAACGATCCGTTGCTGCGTCAGGCGCTGGTCATCGCCCCGCCCTCGGCCGGTGGCAGCAGCTGGATGCGACGTTTCGGCGACTACAGCGACAGTTTCGCCAGTGGCTGGATGCGCCTTCGCGGCACCCGTCGGCGGCGCGGCGTGGATCGCGGTTTCGTGCTCTCGGATCACGCCGACTGGCCCGGCCTGTTGTGGGCCATCGAACAGACCGGCGCCGAACGGGTGATGGTCACCCACGGATCGATCGCCGTGCTGGTCCGCCACCTGCGCGAACAAGGGCTGGACGCCCAAGGCTTCAACACCGAATACGGTGACGACGAACAAGACAACATCGCCGTCGAACCCGCCGTTGCCGAGGTGCAACCATGAAAGACTTCGCCGGGTTGTACGCCGAACTCGATGCCACCACCTCCAGCAAGGCGAAACTGGCGGCCATGCAACGCTACTTCGCCACGGCTGCGCCGCAGGATGCGGCCTGGGCGGTGTACTTTCTGTCGGGCGGACGACCACGGCAACTGATCCCGGTGCGAATCCTGCGTGATCTGGCGGTCGAGGTGTCCGGGCTCGAGCCGTGGCTGTTCGAAGAGAGCTATCAAGCCGTCGGCGATCTGGCGGAAACCATCTCGCTGGTACTGCCGGAAAATCCGCACACCTCCGAGGCCGGTCTCGCCGAATGGATCGAACAGAAACTGCTGCCCCTGCGCGGTGAAACCCCGGAGTACCTGGCTCGGCAGTTGCCGGCACTGTGGGCGCAACTCGACCGGCCGAGCCTGATGCTGTGCATCAAACTGATCACCGGCAGTTTTCGGGTCGGCGTGTCTAAACTGTTGGTGACCCGCGCCCTCGCGTCGATGGCCGGGCTGGACAGCAAACGCGTGGCGCAACGATTGGTGGGTTACACCGATCTGTCCAACCGGCCGAACGCCGCCAGTTATCTGAAACTGATCGCCCCCGAATCCACCACCGAGCACGCCCAACGCGGCGGTCAGCCTTATCCGTTCTTTCTCGCCCACGGTCTGTCACAACCGGTCGAACAGTTCGAAGCCCTGCTCGGCCCGGCCAGCAACTGGCAAGTTGAATGGAAGTGGGACGGCATCCGCGCGCAAGTGGTCAAGCGTGATGGACGCCTGTGGATCTGGTCCCGAGGCGAAGAACTGGTGACCGAGCGCTTCCCCGAACTCGACACCCTTGTCCACGGTTTGCCCGACGGCACGGTGATCGACGGTGAAATCGTGGTCTGGAAAAACCCGCATCCCACCACCGAAGACGCCTTCGACCCGCAATCGACAGCGCCACCGGCGGTGCAACCCTTTGCCCTGCTCCAGCAACGGATCGGCCGCAAGACCCTGGACAGGAAAATCCTCGAAGACGTGCCTGTGGTCGTCCTCGCCTACGACTTGCTGGAATGGCAGGGCGAAGACTGGCGCAACCAACCGCAATCCCGACGCCGCGAACAACTGGAGCACGTCATCGCGCAGTGCAACAACCCGGTGCTGCTGCCCTCCCCGGTGCTGACCGGCAGCGACTGGTTCGACCTCGCCCGTCAACGCGAAGCCTCCCGGCGACTGGGCGTCGAGGGCATGATGCTCAAGGCCCGGGACGCGATGTACGGCGTCGGTCGCACCAAGGACATGGGCGTTTGGTGGAAATGGAAAGTCGACCCGTTCAGTGTCGACGCGGTGCTGATCTACGCCCAGCGCGGGCATGGCCGGCGCGCCAGCCTGTACAGCGATTACACCTTCGCGGTATGGGACGGCCCGCCCGGCGCCAGCCCGCGCGCACTGGTGCCCTTCGCCAAGGCCTATTCCGGGCTCTCGGACGCGGAAATGCGCGAAGTCGACAGCATCGTGCGCAAGACCACCGTGGAAAAATTCGGCCCGGTCAGCAGCGTGACGCCCAGCCTGGTCTTCGAGCTGGGTTTCGAAGGCATCGCCCTGTCGCGCCGGCACAAGAGCGGCATCGCCGTGCGCTTTCCGCGCATGCTGCGCTGGCGCCAGGACAAGACCGTCGACGAAGCGGACAGTCTGGCGACCTTGCAGGATCTGCTGGTCTGATTCCTGTCCCGTAAAAGCCCTTCCTGCGCTTAAAAGGTGCAACGCTTTTTCGGTGCCCGTTTTCGGGCACTGTTGCGGCTGCGCCCTCACTTCCTACACCTTTTAAAACACTTGTTCGGGACTCTGGTTCGGAAATTGCTACTTTCTATAAGTCGTAAGCGTTCCAGTAACAATAATTCTGCGCCACAAGCGCTCATATTGGTTCTTAGGGATTGAATAATGAAAAAAGCATTGCTGACCCTTTCTGCACTGGCGTTGTGCATGGCCGCCGGTTCCGCACTGGCCAAGGAATACAAAGAGCTGCGTTTTGGCGTTGACCCTTCCTACGCACCGTTCGAGTCGAAAGCGGCCGATGGCAGTCTGGTGGGCTTTGACATCGACCTGGGCAACGCGATCTGCGCCGAGCTGAAGGTCAAGTGCAAATGGGTCGAAAGCGACTTCGACGGCATGATTCCAGGCCTCAAGGCCAATAAATTCGACGGTGTGATCTCGTCGATGACCGTCACCGAAGCCCGCGAAAAAGTCATCGACTTCTCCAGCGAGCTGTTCTCCGGCCCGACTGCGTATGTGTCGAAGAAAGGTTCGGGCATCACCAACGACGTGGCCTCCCTGAAAGGCAAAACCGTCGGCTACGAGCAAGGCACCATTCAGGAAGCCTATGCCAAAGCCGTGCTGGACAAGGCCGGCGTGAAAACCCAGGCCTACGCCAACCAGGATCAGGTGTATTCCGACCTGACTTCCGGCCGTCTCGATGCGGGCATTCAGGACATGCTGCAGGCCGAACTGGGCTTTCTGAAGTCGCCACAGGGCGCCGAATACGCAGTCAGCGAGCCGGTTGACGCACCGTTGCTGCCAGCCAAAACCGCTGTCGGTATTAAGAAAGGTAACACCGAGCTGAAAGCGCTTTTGGATAAAGGTATCAAAGCGTTACACGACGACGGCAAATACGCCGAGATTCAAAAGAAACACTTTGGCGATCTGAATCTGTACAGCGGCAAATAATGCCCCGGCGCCCATCCTCGATGGGCGCCTTTTTCATTCAGTCAGGTTGCTGATTTATGTTCGAAAACCTCTTACAAAATCTGGGGCTCTCCGCCTTCAGCCTCAAGGGCTTCGGTCCTTTGCTGTTGGAAGGCACCTGGATGACCATCAAATTATCGGCGTTGTCGCTGCTGGTGGCCGTGTTGCTCGGCCTGCTCGGTGCCAGTGCCAAGCTGTCAAAAGTCAAACTGCTGCGCCTGCCTGCCCAGCTCTACACCACGCTGATTCGCGGGGTGCCGGACCTGGTGCTGATGTTGTTGATCTTCTACAGCCTGCAAACCTGGCTGACGACGCTCACCGACTACATGGAATGGGAATACATCGAAATCAATCCGTTCAGCGCTGGGGTCCTGACCCTGGGCTTTATCTACGGTGCGTATTTCACCGAAACCTTCCGTGGCGCGATCCTCGCCGTACCGCGTGGCCAGGTTGAAGCCGCCACTGCGTACGGGCTCAAGCGCGGACAGCGTTTTCGCTACGTGGTGTTCCCGCAAATGATGCGTTTCGCCCTGCCCGGCATCGGCAACAACTGGATGGTGATGCTCAAGGCCACCGCGCTGGTCTCGATCATCGGCCTGGCCGATCTGGTCAAGGCTGCCCAGGACGCCGGTAAAAGCAGCTATCAACTGTTCTTCTTTCTGGTACTCGCCGCCTTGATCTACCTGCTGATCACCAGTGTTTCCAACGTCATCCTGCGCTGGCTCGAACGCCGCTACGCCGCCGGTGCCCGGGAGGCCGTACGATGATCGAACTCCTGCAGGACTACTGGAAAGCCTTCCTTTATACCGACGGCCAGAACATCACCGGGCTGGCGATGACGATGTGGCTGCTCAGCGCTTCGATCTTCTTCGGTTTCATCGTGTCGATTCCGCTGTCGATCGCCCGTGTCTCGTCGCACTTCTACATCCGCTGGCCGGTGCAGTTCTACACCTACCTGTTCCGTGGCACGCCGCTCTATATCCAGCTGCTGATCTGCTACACCGGCATCTACAGCCTGGCCGCCGTGCGCGCCCAGCCGCTGCTCGACAGTTTCTTTCGCGATGCGATGAACTGCACGATCCTCGCCTTTGCCCTCAACACCTGCGCCTACACCACGGAGATCTTCGCCGGGGCCATCCGCAGCATGAACCACGGCGAAGTCGAAGCGGCCAAGGCCTACGGCCTGACCGGCTGGAAGCTGTATGCCTACGTGATCATGCCGTCGGCACTGCGTCGCTCGCTGCCGTACTACAGCAACGAAGTGATCCTGATGCTGCACTCGACCACCGTGGCCTTCACCGCGACCATCCCGGACATCCTGAAAGTCGCGCGGGACGCCAACTCGGCGACCTTCCTGACGTTCCAGTCGTTCGGCATCGCCGCGCTGATCTACCTGACCATCACCTTTGCGCTGGTCGGCCTGTTCCGCCTCGCCGAACGCCGATGGCTGGCCTTCCTCGGGCCGACTCACTAGGACCTCTCTGCAATGCGCCACCAGATACATGACCTGCTGGCCCCGCTGCCGGGGACCGCACGACAGATCCACAGCTTCCACTTCGGCCCGGACAGGGCCCAAGGCAAGATCTACATCCAGTCCTCGCTGCACGCCGACGAACTGCCCGGCATGCTCGTGGCCTGGCACCTCAAGCAGCGCCTGGCGGAGCTGGAAGCCGCCGGCCGCCTGCGCAGCGAAATCGTGCTGGTGCCGGTGGCCAACCCGGTCGGCCTCGAGCAAGTGCTGATGGACGTGCCACTGGGCCGTTACGAGCTGGAGAGCGGGCAGAACTTCAACCGCTGGTTCGTCGACCTCAGCGAAGAGATCGGCAACGAGATCGAATCGCAGCTCTGCGACGACCCGCAGCGCAACCTGGAACTGATCCGCACCAGCCTGCGCAACGCCCTCGCCCGCCACACCGCCACGACTCAGCTGCAATCCCAGCGCCTGACCCTGCAACGGCTGGCCTGTGACGCAGACATGGTGCTGGACCTGCACTGCGATTTCGAATCCGTCGTCCACCTTTACACCACGCCCGAGGCCTGGCCGCAGGTCGAGCCGCTGGCGCGCTACATCGAATCCCGGGCGAGCCTGCTGGCGACCGATTCCGGCGGCCAGTCGTTCGATGAGTGCTTCACCCTGCTGTGGTGGCAATTGAAGGAGCGCTTCGGCGAACACTTCGAGATTCCGCTTGGCAGTTTCTCGGTCACCGTCGAACTTCGCGGCCAGGGGGACGTCACCCATCCGCTGGCCAGCCGTGACTGTGAAGCCTTGCTCGATTACCTGATTCACTTCGGCGCCATCGCCGGCGAGCCGAAACCCCTGCCGGATCTGCCGCTCCCCGCCACGCCGCTGGCGGGTGTAGAGCCGGTCGTGACACCGTTCGGCGGGCTATTGGTGTACACAGCCACGCCCGGCCAGTACCTGGAAGCCGGGCAGAAAATCGCCGAAATCATTGACCCGATCACCGACCGGGTCACGCCAGTCCATTGCACCGCTTCCGGTCTTCTCTATGCCCGCTCGCTGCGGCGCATGGCGACGGCCGGCATGGTGATCGCCCACGTCGCGGGCGCCGAAGCCTATCGCAGCGGCTACTTACTTTCGCCTTGAGGATGCCTGTCCCATGTACAAACTGACCGTAGAAGGCCTGCACAAAAGCTATGGCGACCATCAGGTGCTCAAAGGCGTTTCGCTCAAGGCCAAGACCGGTGACGTGATCAGTCTGATCGGCGCCAGCGGCTCGGGCAAAAGCACCTTTTTGCGCTGCATCAACTTTCTCGAACAACCCAACGACGGCGCGATGAGCCTCGACGGCCAGGCGATCCGCATGGTCACCGACCGCCACGGCATGCACGTCGCCGACGCCAATGAACTGCAACGCCTGCGCACGCGGCTGGCGATGGTGTTCCAGCACTTCAACCTGTGGAGCCACATGACCGTGCTGGAGAACATCACCATGGCCCCGCGCCGGGTGCTGGGCTGCAGCAAACAGGAGGCCGACGACCGCGCCCGTCGTTATCTGGACAAGGTTGGCTTGCCGGCACGGGTGGCCGATCAGTACCCGGCCTTCCTGTCCGGCGGCCAGCAGCAACGGGTGGCCATTGCCCGCGCGTTGGCGATGGAGCCGGAAGTCATGCTGTTCGACGAGCCGACCTCGGCACTCGACCCGGAACTGGTCGGCGAAGTGCTGAAGGTGATTCAGGGCCTGGCCGAGGAAGGCCGGACCATGATCATGGTGACCCACGAGATGAGTTTTGCGCGCAAGGTGTCGAGCCAGGTGCTGTTCCTGCACCAAGGGCTGGTGGAAGAAGAAGGCGCGCCGGAGGAAGTGCTGGGTAATCCGAAGAGCGAACGCCTGAAGCAGTTTCTCAGCGGCAACCTCAAGTAAGCCCGCAGCCCTGCCGGCAGGGCCCCCATAACGAAATATGGCCCGTCGGCTGAAGTCTTTCAGGACATCAGCCGACGGGCCATGCATTCACTCACGGATCAGGCAACGGGCGCCGGTGGCGGTTTATCCGGCAACGTAGGCTCGCCGGGTTCGGTCGGCTCTTCGTTGGGGGTGTCGGGATCAGGCTGGTGAGGGATTCCGCCGGCCGTGGTGATGGGCGGGTGTGCCAACAACGACCAGGCCAATACGCCAACCTGATTGGGCTCGAGCCTTGCCAGTTCGGCAGTGATTTGCGGATCGATCTTCATGGAGCACTCCTCGGCGAAGGCCCGTTGCGCTGTTCGCGAAACGGGCAGTACACCCCATAGAGTGTCTACCCGCCGAAGAATTCCCGGTAACTGCCGGATGGACGGCTCAGGTGCGCGGCAGGGTCACGCCACGTTGGCCCTGGTACTTGCCGGCACGGTCCTTGTAGGAGACTTCGCATTCCTCGTCGGATTCGAGGAACAACATCTGCGCCACACCTTCATTGGCGTAGATCTTCGCCGGCAGGTTGGTGGTGTTCGAGAACTCCAGGGTCACCTGGCCTTCCCACTCAGGCTCGAGCGGGGTGACGTTGACGATGATGCCGCAACGGGCGTAGGTGCTTTTGCCCAGGCAGATGGTCAGGACATTGCGCGGAATACGGAAGTATTCAACGGTCGTGGCCAGGGCGAAGGAGTTCGGCGGGATGATGCAGACGTCACTGTGAACGTCGACGAAGCTGCCGGCGTCGAAGTTCTTCGGATCGACGATGGCCGAATTGATGTTGGTGAACACCTTGAAATGATTGGTGCAACGCACATCGTAGCCGTAGCTCGACACACCGTAGGAGATCACACGGCTGTCGTCGCTGCCGCGCACCTGGCGCTCGACGAACGGCTCGATCATGCCGTGTTCCTGCGCCATGCGGCGAATCCACTTGTCCGATTTGATGCTCATGGCGGGGTGTCCTGAATAGCGAGGTGGAAAAAATCTGTCCGGCATCTTACCGGGCGCGCCGCCGGGTTCAAAGTCCGGGCTGCAATTCTCGCCGAACATGCAGGAATTACACGGCCTGGCGACGAACCGTCACACCGCCGATCCTTAAAACGGAGAAACCTTCGCAAGAAGCATTGGCACGTTCCGGAAAAAGGGTTAAGGTGGCGCCACTGTGCTGCTTGTGTCACTGAGAATCTCTACACGATATGTTGAATTTCGATCCAACCATCTACAAGAATTTTTCCTGCTCTTTGCACTCAGTCTCGGCCAGGGTTCTTCCTGAGTCGCAGTTATCTTTGTTCAAGGAGTTACACCATGTCTAATCGCCAAACCGGTACCGTTAAGTGGTTCAACGATGAAAAAGGCTTCGGCTTCATCACTCCACAATCCGGTGACGACCTGTTCGTTCACTTCAAAGCTATCCAATCCGACGGCTTCAAAAGCCTGAAAGAAGGCCAACAGGTTTCTTTCATCGCTACCCGCGGTCAGAAAGGCATGCAAGCTGAAGAAGTACAAGTTATCTAACTTGTAGCTTCTTTAGTAAAAAGCCCCGCCCTTAAAAGCGGGGCTTTTTTGTGGGCGCCTGTTTTGTACCGACAAAAAAAATCGCAACCGGATGAGGGTTGCGATTCTTTTTTCTGGATGACCTTACCAGGCCACGCCAAACCCGGCGGTGTAGCGGGTCTTGTTCAGATCGGCATCCTTGGTACCACTGATGATGTCACGCTCGGCCTTGAGATTGAGCGAGGCCCAGTCCGTCACCTTGTAGCGCAGGCCCACTTCCGAATCCAGGGCATAGTTGGCGACGTCTGACAGTGGCTTGCCAATCTCGCCGGTGGTGAAGAACTGCACCTTCTTGCCGATCAGGTAGCGGTTGTAGTCCCACTTCATCGCGACGGAATAGAAGTTGTCCTTGCCGCCATCGCTGTACTCGTAGTCGGTGCGGTTGAGCAGCGAGCCGAGCGAGAACGCCCCCAGCTCGTCATCCCAGAACTGGTAGCCCGGACCGGTACCGACCACCCGCTGGCGTGACAGCTCTTCGACGTAATCACGCTTGTAGTTCAGACGCCCCTGCCAGAACCACTTATCAGTCAGGAAGCGGTCCAGGGCGTATTCGGCACGCCAGTTATTGGTGGTCACCACCTCATCCTGGACTTCGCGGTTGTACTCGCCCTCAGCGGTATGACGCCAACGGCCATGGCGCGCCGAGGTCTTGAAGCCGATGTCGTAGTCATTGGTGTCTTTTTCAGCACGCTGATAATCCAGGGCCAGGTCGACATTGCCCTTCCAGACGAGATCCTCGACCACAGGCTTGGGCTTGAGAATCTGCTGGATGCTCGCCAGCTCGACGGTTTTCGGCGCTTCACCGTTGGCCAGGGTGACCTTGCCGTCTTCGGCGGCGGTCAGCGACTTGGCTTTTTCGCCGCTGTACGCGTCCTGCTTGACCAGCAGTTCCTGATCACTTTCCAGCGTCTTCACCTGCTTCCAGTCGATGGTGACCGCACCGGCGTACTGGGTCTGGACCAGCAACTTGCCGCCGTCGAACAGGGTGATTTTGCCGCTCAGCTTGTCACCGTTCTTCAACCAGACGGTATCGGCAAGCAAGGGCGTGGACGCACTGAAGACAGCAAGGCACAGCAGGGTTCTGGACAACATAAGCGAATCGGGAGCTCAAGTTTGCGAAAAAAGGGTCGGCATTATCCGTAGGAATAATCCCCTGACAAGGAATGACTCGGCTATTTCTGTTGAGTTCATTTCTCAATTGCCCGATCACGGATTAACCTTTAACCCATGAATCGACCCTGTTCAGGAACGGCGCACGTGACAGACCCGATACAAGCCTGCGAAAACGATCCGCAAATCCGACGCACGGCACTCTACTCGACCCTTGCCCAAGTACCTGAGGGCAAGGTCGTCAGCTATGGTCAGTTGGCTGAACTCGCCGGGTTGGGGCGCGCCGCCCGCTGGGTCGGCCGCACCCTGAGCCAATTACCCGGCGACACGAAGCTGCCCTGGCACCGGGTACTCGGTGCCGGCGGTCGGATCAGCCTGCCGGTGGGCAGCCCTTCCGGAGATGAGCAACGGGCACGATTGCGTATGGAAGGCGTTACCATCCTGAACAATCGTGTGGATATTCGGCGTCATGGCTGGCGTCCGGTAGAGCACAGCGGTTAGAGTGCGCGCTTTGTTTTCGCAATCTTGAGGCAGACTTCAGCCCATGCCCCGTAAAACCTGGCGCGCCGCGCTCGCCGCCTATGCCAGTCCTTCGACGCTCGTGCTGTTGTTGCTGGGTTTCGCCGCCGGCCTGCCGTACATGCTGGTGTTCTCGACACTTTCGGTCTGGCTGCGTGAAGCCGGTGTAGCCCGTGAGACGATCGGCTATGCCAGTCTGATCGGTCTGGCTTATGCCTTCAAATGGGTCTGGTCACCGCTGCTCGATCAATGGCGCCTGCCGTTGCTCGGCAAGCTGGGTCGACGCCGTTCGTGGCTGGTGCTTTCGCAATCGCTGGTGATCCTCGGCTTGATCGGCATGGGCTTCTGCGACCCGCAGAAACACCTGTCCTGGCTGATCGCCATCGCCGTGATCGTCGCCTTCGCCTCCGCCACCCAGGACATCGCCGTCGACGCCTATCGCCTGGAAATCGCCGAAGACAACCGCCAGGCCGCGCTGGCCGCCAGTTATATGTCCGGCTATCGGGTCGCTGCCCTGCTCGCGACCGCCGGCGCCCTGTTCTTCGCTGAGGGCTTCGGCTCCACCGGGTTCAACTATCAGCATTCCGCCTGGACCGGCACCTACGTGCTGTTCGGCGCATTGATGGTCCCTGCCCTGCTCACCACACTGCTGATGCGCGAGCCACCCGTGCCGTTGCGCACCCAGTTGCAGGCCGGGCGCTATACCTTCATGCATCAACTGATGTCGGTGTTCGTGCTGATCGTCCTGCTGGTCTCCGTACCGGCCATGTTCACCCAGCTCTACAACACCGATTTCGCCAGCGTGCTGTTCGGCACCATGAGCCCGCTGGACCTGCTGCTGGAAGACCGGGCTTTCCTGCGCGCCATCCTCTATACCCTGCTGACCGGCCTGTGCCTTTCGACCATGGGTCGCCGTGGCCTCGCGCCGGTGCTGACCCCGGTCAACGACTTCATCCTGCGCTACCGCTGGCAGGCCCTGCTGTTGCTGGGCTTGATCGCCACCTATCGGATGTCGGATACGGTCATGGGCGTCATGGCCAACGTGTTCTATATCGATCAGGGTTTCACCAAGGACCAGATCGCCAGCGTCAGCAAGATCTTCGGCCTGATCATGACGCTGGTCGGTGCAGGCATGGGCGGCCTTTTGATCGTGCGCTTCGGCATCCTGCCGATTTTGTTCATTGGCGGCGCGGCATCGGCAGGCACCAACCTGTTGTTCGTGATGCTGGCCGACATGGGCCCGAACCTGAAGATGCTGATCGTGACCATCTCCCTCGACAACTTCAGTTCGGGCATGGCCACGTCGGCGTTCGTCGCTTACCTGTCCAGCCTGACCAACCTGAAATTCTCCGCCACCCAGTACGCCCTGCTCAGCTCGATCATGCTGTTGCTGCCTCGCCTCATCGGCGGCTACTCCGGGGTGATGGTGGAGAAGTTCGGCTATCACAACTTCTTCATGATCACCGCACTACTGGGTGTCCCGACGCTCGTGTTGATCGCCTTGCACTGGTTCCAGGAGAGCCGCCGCGAAGGCCCGACGCCGACACCGGAACCCGTGCCGACGCCGGTCGCCGAAGAATCGTAAGACATCTCGCACCCGGCGGGAGGGTTCCCGCCGGGCCTGCACTTCTGTACGTCGGCAGCTCTCGCCGGTACACTGCTCCGTCATTTCCAGTCATAGCAACCGACAACGGCCAACCATGCGCACCAGTCAATTTTTGCTCGCCACACAGAAAGAAACGCCTTCCGACGCGGTCGTGATCAGCCATCAGCTGATGCTGCGCGCCGGCATGATCCGCAAACTCGCCTCGGGCCTGTACACCTGGCTGCCGATGGGCTTGCGGGTTATGCGCAAGGTAGAAGCCATCGTTCGCGAAGAGATGAACGCCGCCGGCTCTCTGGAAGTGTTGATGCCGAGCACCCAACCGGCCGAGCTGTGGCAGGAATCGGGTCGCTGGGAAGAATACGGTCCTGAGTTGCTGCGTTTCAAAGACCGTCACGGTCGCGATTTCTGCGCGGGCCCGACCCACGAAGAAGTGATCACCGATCTGATGCGCAACGAGTTGAGCAGCTACAAGCAGTTGCCAATCAACCTGTACCAGATCCAGACCAAGTTCCGTGACGAAATCCGCCCACGCTTCGGTTTGATGCGCGGCCGTGAATTCATCATGAAGGACGCCTACTCGTTCCACGCCGACCAGGCGTCGCTGCAGGTCACTTATGACCGCATGCACGAAGCGTACTGCAACGTGTTCACACGCCTTGGCCTGAAATTCCGCCCGGTTGAAGCCGACAACGGCTCCATCGGTGGCGCCGGTTCCCACGAGTTCCACGTGCTGGCCGAGTCCGGTGAAGACGATATCGCCTTCAGCAACGGCTCCGACTACGCCGCGAACATCGAGAAAGCCGAAGCCGTACCGCGTGAAACTTCCCGCGCTGCGCCGGCCGAAGAACTGCGTCTGGTTGATACCCCGGACACCAAGACCATCGCGGCCCTGGTGGAGAAATTCAGTCTGCCGATTGAAAAGACCATCAAGACCTTGATCGTGCACGCCGAAGAAGAAGGCAAGCTGATCGCCCTGGTCATCCGTGGCGACCACGAACTCAACGAAATCAAGGCTGCCCAGCAACCTGGCGTCGCCAGCCCGCTGGTCATGGCGTCCGATGCTGAACTGCGTGACGCCATCGGCGCCGGCGCCGGTTCTCTCGGCCCGCTGAACCTGCCGCTGCCGATCATCATCGACCGTTCGGTCGAGCTGATGAGCGACTTCGGCATCGGTGCCAACATCGACGACAAGCACTACTTCGGCGTGAACTGGGAGCGTGACCTGCCGGTTCCGACCGTGGCCGACCTGCGTAACGTCGTGGCCGGCGACCCAAGCCCGGACGGCAAGGGCACTCTGGACATCGCACGTGGCATCGAAGTCGGGCACATCTTCCAGCTGGGCAACAAGTACAGCAAGGCGATGAAGTGCGAAGTGCTGGGCGAGAACGGCAAGCCTGTGACCCTGGAAATGGGTTGCTACGGCATTGGCGTGTCCCGCGTGGTGGCGGCGGCCATCGAGCAGAACAACGACGAAAACGGCATCATCTGGAGCGACACCCTGGCGCCGTTCCAGATCGCCCTGGTACCTCTGCGCTATGAAACCGAGCAGGTGCGCGAAGCCACTGACAAGCTATACGCGGAACTGACCGCGGCCGGCTTCGAAGTGCTGTTGGACGATCGCGACAAGAAAACCAGCCCGGGCATCAAGTTCGCGGACATGGAGCTGATCGGCATTCCACACCGGATCGTGGTCAGCGACCGCGGTCTCGCCGAAGGCAACCTGGAATACAAGAGCCGTACCGAAGGCCAGGCGCAAGCGCTGCCGGTTGCCGACGTGCTGTCCTTCCTTCAGGCCCGTATCCGCCGCTGAAACCAGATAGAGACCTCATGTTCAAGCGAAACACCTTAGGCCTCGGAGGCGCCACCTTGTGTGGCGCCCTGCTGGTCAGCGGCTGTGCCAATCACATGTCACAGCGCAGCGAGCACGAAGAGCGGGTCGAGCGAAAGCTGCTCGATCACAGCCTGCAGATCGATGTCGGTGAGCCTAAGGTGCTCGAGCTGCCGCAACGACGCGTGAAGATCAACGAGCAGAAAACCTTCGAAGTCACCGAGTTCGAAGTCACCCGTCGTTATGACCGCTACACGCCTTACCAACCCTGGCGCGAAATCTACGAGATTCCGCTGGGTGCAGTGGCGGTGGTGGCCGGTGTCGGCGCGAATGTGGTCAACGTGTTCGCCCTCGGCACCCTGCCGGACAGCGTGACCAAGGACTGGCTGAGCTACGGATTCGCCGGGCTCAATCCGTTCATGAACGTGCAGTCCCATGGTCGTGCACAGCAGAACCTGGCCGGTATCGATGAAGTCCAGCGCGACAAGCGCATGGAGTATTCGAGCCTGCCGTGGAGCGAGCGCCCGGTGCAGGTCAAGGCCGGCAAGCAGACCTTCGACATGACCACCGACCGTAACGGTGTGTTGCGCCTGAACCTGCTGGACAGTCCGTTCGCCGAGAACGATCTGAATCATGTGGGCAAACTGCAGATCAGCGTCGAAGACGCCAAGGATGACGTGCATTCCGACTCGTCCCTGACAATCTGCAGTCACCTGCGCGGCAAATTGCTGGAAGCACACGGGCTGATTTACGACGATCTGGAAGACGACGAAGTGAGCCAGTGGGTCCACCGGGTCAAGCGTCTGTCGGAACTGGGTCTTGAAGAAGAAGCCAGTGAGCTGGAGCAAAGCCTGATCGAGTTGACGCGTAACGATCCCGAGTTGCAGGCTGAGTTTCTCAAGTCTCTGACCAAGGATGCCGGGCGACTGGTGGCGGATCCAGGTCCGAACTGAAAGCCGCTTTAAAGGAGCCCGAACCTGTTTCGGGCTTTTTTATGCGCGCTACCGCTCAAACAACTCCATTTGTTCAAAGCCGCCGCGCAAATCCTCCAGCCGCACGCCCACCCCAAGCAGCCGCACCGGTTTGCCACCGCGATTGAACGCCTGCGTCAGCATCAATTGGTAACTGCCCAGATCCCGCCCTGCCCCGGCCTGTTCCAGTGTGGTCTGGGTGAAATCGTGAAACTTCACTTTGACGAACGGCTTACCCGGCCGGTAACTGCTGTCGATCCGCGCCATACGGGTTTTCAGGGTTTCCAGCAGTTCAGGGAGCTTGTCCAGGCAACTGCGCAGATCCGGCAGATCCACGTCGTAGGTGTTTTCCACGCTGATTGACTGACGACGACTGTCGTTATGCACCTGACGGTCATCTATCCCACGCGCCAGGCTCCACATCCGTTCGCCAAAACTGCCGAATTCACGTACCAGTGCCAGCTTGTCCCACTCGCGCAATTGCAGACAGTCGTTGATACCGAGCTTGCCCAGCTTGTCGGCGGTGACTTTGCCGACACCGTGCAACTTGCTCACCGGCAGACCGCTGACGAAGTCTTCGACCTGGTCCGGGGTGATGACAAACAGGCCGTTGGGTTTTTTCCAGTCGCTGGCGATCTTGGCCAGAAACTTGTTCGGCGCGACGCCGGCCGAGACCGTGATGTGCAATTGATTGGAAACCCGGCGCCGAATGTCCTGGGCGATTCGCGTGGCGCTGCCACCGAAATGCGCGCTGTCCGAGACATCCAGGTAGGCCTCGTCCAGCGACAGCGGCTCGATCAGGTCGGTGTAATCGCGAAAGATCGTATGAATTTCCTTCGACGCCTCGCGATAGGCATCCATCCGCGGCTTGACGATGGTCAGGTCCGGGCACAGTTTCAAGGCATGCCCGGAAGACATCGCCGAACGAACGCCGTAAGCCCTCGCCTCATAGTTGCAGGTGGCGATCACCCCGCGTCGGTCCGCCGAACCACCGACCGCCAACGGCTTGCCGGCCAGACGCGGATCGTCCCGCATCTCGATGGCGGCGTAGAAACAGTCACAGTCGACGTGGATGATTTTTCGCTGAGTCATGGCAGAAAAGGAAACGTGGCAAGCCGGATCGGCAGTATCTCACTGACACCTGTATATAGCACCAGTGGTATGAAGCTTCTTTTCCAGCGGTAGGAAACTTCCCTTGAATTTATTTTCTCAATCGAAATCAACCCACCAATAGAGCTGAAACCCTTGCCCTGCCTGACTCGCGGCCCCATCAGCCCTACCAAAAAGTCGCTAACCAATTGAACCAGAACAGATTTTATCCGGATTGAAGGTTGACACCCCGGCGTTCCTCTGTAGAATGCCGACACACAGACGCGGGATGGAGCAGTCTGGTAGCTCGTCGGGCTCATAACCCGAAGGTCGTCGGTTCAAATCCGGCTCCCGCAACCAAACATCAAAAAAGGCTACTCGAAAGAGTGGCCTTTTTTGTGCGCGTCTGTTTTTCATTCGGGTAACCTTCCGGGCCAAACAGGAATCCTTTGCAATTCCGAAACTTACCGCCCTCCTGCGACGGATTGACGCGATTTCACGCATATTTGACCCTTCGCGGGATTAACGGTTGACACCCCGCCGTTCGCCTGTAGAATGCCGCCACACAGACGCGGGATGGAGCAGTCTGGTAGCTCGTCGGGCTCATAACCCGAAGGTCGTCGGTTCAAATCCGGCTCCCGCAACCAAACATCAAAAAAGGCTGCTCGAAAGAGTGGCCTTTTTTGTATCTGTGGAAAAAGTCCTTTCGCAACAATGATCTGTCACTGTGCAGTGAACCGCTCAGGATCTTCAGACCCGCCGAGTTGCGACTATGCTTGAGTCGCGGGCAAGACGTCTGCAATCCGAGACCTGCCCTCGCCGATACCCGACGAGAGGCGTAGTATTTTGTGATTATTTTTTTCTACAGGGATTGGTAACTTGGCTGGATACCCCCATCCTGTCGCGCACAATCCAAGAGGTGATTGATGCGCGCCAACTCGTCTGATCCACAAGACACCCTCACCGTGAATCCACCGATCAAGCCTGAGCGCATGCGCTTGCTGGATCGAATCAGCAAATACCGGCAACCGATTGGTCTGGCGGTCACTTTGCTGTTGTTCGCTATCGCGCTGATTGCCTGTCGCCATCTGCTCAGCGAACTCGACCTCTATGCCTTGCACGACTCGATTCTCGATGTACCGAAGCCCGCCCTGCTTGGCGCTTTTGGCGCGACTGTTGTCGGCTTCATCATTCTGCTGGGCTACGAATGGTCGGCCAGCCGCTATGCCGGCGTAACCATCCCGCCACGCACGCTCGCGCTCGGAGGCTTCACTGCTTTCGCGATCGGCAACGCCATCGGCTTGTCGATGCTGTCCGGCGGTTCGGTGCGCTACCGTTTATATGCACGACTTGGCCTGGGCGCTTCGGAAGTGGCGCACATGACCCTGTTCGCCAGCCTGTCGCTGGGCTGTGCCCTGCCGCCGCTGGCAGCGCTGGCGACCCTGAGTGACCTGCCGGCCGCCTCCCAGGCCCTGGGCCTGTCCGAGGGTCTGCTGGCCACGATTGCCTCTGCCGTGTTGTTGCTCGGCGCGATTCTGGCCATCGGCATCTACCGTCGGCGCCTGCCGGAGCAGCCTTACCGTGACAACCTGCTGGTCAAGGTCGGGCGCCGCACCCTGCGCCTGCCGGGTCGACGCCTGACGTTCCTGCAACTGGTCATCACCGCTCTCGATGTGGCCGCTGCCGCCACCGTGCTTTACCTGCTGCTGCCGGAAGCTCCGCCATTCGGCGCATTCCTGCTGGTGTACCTGCTGGCCCTGGCTGCCGGCGTCCTCAGCCATGTACCGGGCGGGGTCGGTGTCTTCGAAGCCATCCTGCTGGCGGCGTTCGCCGACAAGCTCGGCGCAGCGCCACTGGCCGCCGCCCTGCTGTTGTATCGCATGATCTACGTGGTGCTGCCATTGCTGGTGGCCTGCGTGCTGCTGCTGATCAACGAAGGTCAGCGCCTGTTCCAGACCCAGACCATGCGCGCCGCCTCCGGTCTCGCCGCACCGATCCTTGCGGTACTGGTGTTTCTTTCCGGCGTAGTGCTGCTGTTTTCCGGCGCGACACCTGAAATCGATACGCGCCTGGAACACATCGCTTACCTGATCCCTCATCGCCTGGTCGATGCCTCGCACTTCGGCGCCAGCCTGATCGGCGTGCTGTGCCTGATGCTCGCCCAGGGCCTGCGTCGCCGACTGTCGGCGGCATGGATGCTGACCACCATTCTGCTGCTGGTGGGCGCCCTGCTCTCGCTGCTCAAGGGTTTCGACTGGGAAGAAGCCACGCTGATGACCCTCACCGCCGCACTGCTGGGGGTGTTCCGTCGCTCGTTCTATCGCCCTAGTCGCCTGACCGAAGTGCCGTTTTCGCCGCTGTATCTGGTGGCGAGCCTGTGTGTACTCGGTGCCTCGACCTGGCTGTTGCTGTTCGCTTATCAGGACGTACCGTACAGCCATCAATTGTGGTGGCAGTTCACCCTCGACGCCGACGCCCCGCGCGGTCTGCGTTCGTTGCTCGGCGCCGCGGTGCTGTTGCTGGTGATCGCCCTGACCTGGCTGCTGCGCACCGCACGTCCGGTGATTCATCTGCCGACGCCCGATGAACTGGAGCGCGCCACGAAGATCCTGATGGCCTCCTCGCAACCGGATGGCGGCCTCGCCCTGACCGGTGACAAGGCGATGCTGTTCCACCCCAACGACGAAGCCTTCCTGATGTACGCGCGTCGCGGCCGCAGCCTGGTGGCGCTGTACGACCCGATCGGTCCTGGCCAGCAGCGGGCGGAAATGATCTGGCAGTTCCGCGACCTGTGCGACATCCACCACGCCCGTCCCGTGTTCTATCAAGTGCGCGCCGAGAACCTGCCGTACTACATGGACATCGGCCTGACCGCGATCAAGCTCGGCGAAGAAGCCCGGGTCGACCTGCATCGCTTTGACCTGGAAGCCAAGGGCAAAGAGATGAAGGACCTGCGTTACACCTGGAACCGCGGCACCCGCGACGGTCTGTCGTTGGAGATCTTTGAGCCGGGCCAGGCGCCGATGGATGAGCTCAAGGTGATTTCCGATGCCTGGCTGACCGGCAAGAACGTGCGCGAGAAAGGCTTCTCCCTCGGCCGTTTCAGCGACGATTACCTGAAGCATTTCCGCATCGCGGTGATTCGCTTCGAAGGCCGTCCGGTGGCGTTCGCCAACCTGCTCGAGACTTACAGCCATGACCTGGCCAGTCTCGATCTGATGCGCTCGCACCCGGACGCCCCCAAGTTGACCATGGAGTTTCTGATGGTCGGCCTGATTCAACACTATAAGAGTCACGGATACGCGCGCTTCAGCCTGGGCATGGTGCCGTTGTCGGGGTTGCAACCCCGGCGTGGTGCACCGCTGACCCAGCGTCTGGGCTCGATGGTTTTCCGCCGTGGTGAGCAGTTGTACAACTTCCAAGGCTTGCGCCGCTTCAAAGACAAGTTCCAGCCTGACTGGGAACCCCGTTATATGGCGGTGCCCGCCGGACTCGATCCGCTGGTGGCACTGGCCGATACTGCTGCCCTGATCGCGGGCGGCTTGACTGGATTGGTGAAACGCTGATGATTCAACGCTCCCTGAAGTACATCCTGGCCGCACTGATCGTGCTGGCCGTGATTGCCGGCGGCGGTTACTGGTACCTCAAACGCCCGGCACCGGAACCGACCCTCGAACAGCTCACGCCGGCTGACGGCACCGTCATGACCCGGGTCATCCCCGGCACCAAGCCCAAGGCCCAGGTGTTGGTGGCGGTCGAGGACGACAAGAAACTCTCCGACAATCAGTTGACCACTCTGAGCCGCAGCGCCTCGGCGCAGATCGTTCAGGTGATTCTGCCCAAGGACTGCCTGCTGCAAAGCCGCGCACTGCAAAGCGGTCTGCGCGAACTGAACGGCCCGGCGACCCTGGTCAGCGGCATCGGCCCTGGCGCGGTACTGGCCTGGCGCTGGCTGTCCGAACAGAAGGACGACAAGGCCCAGGCCGTGTCGGTCGACCTGGCGCTGGAAAAAGGCGGCTGCACCCACCTGCTGCCGAAATCCGCCGCCCACGGCCACTGGCTGGTGGCCTGGAACGACAACCCGGACGACACCAGCGCCGGTTTCGTGCGCGATCAACCGAACGCCGAAACCAGCATCAGCGACTACGACATCAACCTGCCGCAAGTGCTGAACAACGAACTGCGCAAGATCCTCGTCGGTGGCGACAAAGCCGCTGGCGGTCTGCAAATCCCGGTCGTGGAAGTCCCGGCCGGCCAGGCCAAGGACACCGTGACCCTGTTCCTGTCCGGTGACGGCGGCTGGCGTGACCTCGACCGCGACGTGGCCGGTGAAATGGCCAAGATCGGCTATCCGGTCGTCGGCATCGACACCCTGCGTTACTACTGGCAGCACAAGAGCCCGGAACAGAGCGCGCTCGACCTGACCGAACTGATGCAGCACTACCGCCAGAAATGGGGCACCAAACGCTTCATCCTGACCGGTTACTCGTTCGGTGCCGACGTCCTGCCGGCCATCTACAACCGCCTGCCGGACACCGAGCAGCAGCGCATCGACGCAATCATCCTGCTGGCCTTCGCCCGCACCGGCAGCTTCGAAATCGAAGTCGAAGGCTGGCTCGGCAACGCCGGCAAAGAAGCCGCCACCGGCCCGGAAATGGCCAAACTGCCACCGGCCAAGGTCGTGTGCATCTACGGCGAAGAAGAGACGGATGAAAGCGGCTGCACCGACAAGACCGCGGTGGGCGAAGCGGTGAAGCTGCCTGGCGGCCACCACTTCGACGAGAACTACCCGGCGCTGGCCAAGCGCCTGGTGGATCTGATCGAGAAGCGTCAGACCAAGGATCAGCCGGCAGAGTGATCTGAAGCGCTCCAACGAAAAGCCCCCGCAACCTCAGGGTTGCGGGGGCTTTTTCATTCCCGTAGTCACAAAGAGAACTACGCGGGATTCAATTAACTGTCAGCTCATCCTGCCAGTACCTTGCCCGCATGTCGTCATGACTGATCGCTTGAGCCGGATCGAAATTGATCAGTCGTGCTTTTACTACCGCTTCAATCCGAAGATTCTCAAGTTCATCCAGCATCTCTTGTTCCGGTAATTCCGTCATACAAACCGACCTCGCGCACCGTAATGACTCCGTGAGAACTAGCCTACCAGCTCCCATAGTGGATTGGCGCCTGGAACAGGTTTCGTACAGCGACACAAAAAAGCCCCCGCCAGCCACAAGACTGAGGGGGGCTTTTCAGTTGAGACGGTCGCTACATCTCCACCTGCGTCCCCAACTCAATCACCCGGTTCAGCGGCAGATTGAAGAACCGCAGGTTCCCGTTGGCGTTCTTCAACATGAACGCAAACAGCGCTTCACGCCAACGGGCCATGCCTTCGAGTTTCGAGGCAATCACCGTTTCGCGGCTGAGGAAGTAGGTGGTGCGCATCGGGCTGAAGTCCAGGTCATCCAGATGGCAGAGTTTCAGCGCCTGCGGCACGTCCGGCTCGTCGGTGAAGCCGAAGTGCAGGATCACCCGGAAGAAGCCTTCGCCGTGGGCTTCGACTTCGAAGCGTCGGGATGGCGGGACGCGCGGGATGTCTTCGTAGACCACGGTCAGCAGCACTACTTGCTCGTGCAAGACCTGGTTGTGCAGCAGGTTGTGCAACAGCGCATGCGGGACAGCGTCGGAGCGTGCAGTCAGGAACACGGCGGTGCCCTGCACGCGGTGTGGCGGCTGGACGCGGATGCTGCTGATGAAGATCGGCAGCGGCAGCGCGCCTTCGTCCAGGCGCTCGACCAGCAATTGCTTGCCGCGCTTCCAGGTGGTCATCAGCACGAACAGCGCGATACCGGCGATCACCGGGAACGCACCGCCCTGCACGATCTTCGGCACGTTGGCAGCGAAGTACAGACCGTCCACCAGCAGGAAGCCGATCAGCACCGGCACGGCCAGCACCGGCGGCCATTTCCACAGCAGCAGCATGACCGCCGACACCAGAATCGTGGTCATCAGCATGGTCCCGGTCACCGCCACACCGTAGGCCGAGGCCAGAGCGCCGGAGGACTCGAAACCGATCACCAGCAAGACCACGCCGACCATCAGCGACCAGTTCACGGCACCGATGTAGATCTGGCCCTGCTCATCGCTGGAGGTGTGCTGGATGTACATGCGCGGGATGTAACCGAGCTGGATCGCCTGACGGGTCAGGGAGAACGCGCCGGAGATCACCGCTTGCGAGGCGATCACCGTGGCCAGGGTCGACAGACCGACCAGCGGAATCAGCGCCCAGCTTGGCGCCAGCAGGTAGAACGGGTTGCGCGCCGCTTCCGGGTTGTCCAGCAGCAAGGCGCCCTGACCGAAGTAGTTGAGCACCAGCGCCGGCAGCACCAGCAGGAACCACGCGCGGGCAATCGGCTTGCGACCGAAGTGGCCCATGTCGGCGTACAGCGCTTCGGCACCGGTCAGCGCCAGCACCACGGCGCCGAGGATCGCCACGCCCATGCCGGCATGCACCATGAAGAAACGCACGGCCCAGATCGGGTTCAGCGCCTTCAGCACTTCCGGGGAGTGGCTGATGCCGTACACGCCGAGGGCGCCGAGCACCAGAAACCAGGTGACCATGATCGGCCCGAAGAGGATGCCGATCCGCGCTGTACCGTGACGCTGGATCAGGAACAGACCCACCAGCACCACCAGCGACAATGGCACGACCCAATGGTCGATCCCGTCAAACGCCAGGCCCAGGCCTTCGATGGCCGAGAGTACGGAGATCGCCGGGGTGATCATGCTGTCGCCGTAGAACAGCGCCGCACCGATCAAGCCGCAGACCACCAGCAGCGAACGCAACTTCCTGCGCTCCCCCGCTGCTCGTCGCGCCAGCGCGGTCAGTGCCATGATCCCGCCTTCGCCCTGGTTGTCGGCACGCAGGACGAACATCATGTACTTGATCGACACGACCCAGATCAGCGACCAGAAGATCAGCGACAGAATGCCCAGCACTCCGTCGTGATTGACCGGTACGCCGTAACCGCCGGAAAACACTTCTTTGAGGGTGTACAACGGGCTCGTGCCGATGTCGCCGTAAACTACCCCGACCGCCGCGACCAGCATACTCAGCGGCTTGGTGGCCGAACCCTCGGCGCCTGCCGCGTGACTACTTGCCTGACCCATCCAACACTCCTGATTTCCAGACCGGCTTCTTTGAACGAAGCACTATGCTTTTTGATGCAGCATGCGCTGTTTTACCTGTTGTTACAGTCGTTTTGTTGACTGTAAAAAATTGGTAAAGCGTCTTGGCGCGAAGCATAGCGCAGCACTCGTCGCATTTCCCTGCATAAAGCTGGTCAAGTGCGCTGCTCGCCGCTAGAATTGCGCACTTTTTGATCAGAGGCGCAGCCTAAGCGCCCGTCCGTCGGCTTTTCGCATCAGGAAAGCGGCGTCACAAAACACCGAGGTTAGACATGTCCACCACTCCTGCGCCGGCCAATCCAAAGGTTGGCTTCGTATCTCTGGGTTGCCCGAAAGCACTGGTCGACTCCGAGCGCATCCTGACCCAGCTGCGCATGGAAGGCTATGACGTGGTGTCCACCTATCAGGACGCCGACGTGGTCGTGGTCAACACCTGTGGCTTCATCGACTCGGCCAAGGCCGAATCGCTGGAAGTCATCGGCGAAGCGATCAAGGAAAACGGCAAGGTCATCGTGACCGGCTGCATGGGCGTGGAAGAAGGCAACATCCGTGACGTGCACCCGAGCGTGCTGGCCGTCACCGGTCCGCAGCAGTACGAGCAAGTGGTCAACGCCGTGCACGAAGTCGTGCCGCCACGTCAGGATCACAACCCGCTGATCGACCTGGTGCCGCCGCAAGGCATCAAGCTGACCCCGCGCCACTACGCGTACCTGAAGATTTCCGAAGGCTGCAACCATAGCTGCAGCTTCTGCATCATCCCGTCGATGCGCGGCAAACTGGTCAGCCGCCCGGTTGGCGACGTGCTCGACGAAGCCCAGCGTCTGGTCAAATCCGGCGTCAAAGAGCTGCTGGTGATTTCCCAGGACACCAGCGCCTACGGCGTTGACGTCAAGTACCGCACCGGTTTCTGGAACGGCGCGCCGGTGAAAACCCGCATGACCGAACTGTGCGAAGCGCTGAGCACCCTCGGCGTCTGGGTCCGTCTGCACTACGTTTACCCGTACCCGCACGTCGACGAGCTGATCCCGCTGATGGCCGCCGGCAAGATCCTGCCGTACCTGGACATCCCGTTCCAGCACGCCAGCCCGAAAGTCCTGAAATCGATGAAACGCCCGGCGTTCGAAGACAAGACCCTGGCACGGATCAAGAACTGGCGCGAAATCTGCCCGGACCTGATCATCCGTTCGACTTTCATCGTCGGCTTCCCCGGCGAAACCGAAGAAGACTTCCAGTACCTGCTGGATTGGCTGACCGAAGCCCAGCTCGACCGCGTCGGCTGCTTCCAGTACTCGCCGGTCGAAGGCGCGCCGGCCAATGACCTGAACCTCGATATCGTTCCGGACGACGTCAAGCAGGATCGCTGGGAACGCTTCATGGCGCACCAGCAGGAAATCAGCTCGGCCCGTCTGCAAATGCGCATCGGCCGTGAAATCGAAGTGCTGGTGGACGAAGTCGACGAGCAAGGCGCGGTCGGCCGCTGCTTCTTCGACGCCCCGGAAATCGACGGCAACGTGTTCATCGACAACGGCAGCAACCTCAAGCCGGGCGACAAGGTCTGGTGCAAAGTGACCGACGCCGACGAATACGACCTCTGGGCCGAACAGATCTAAACGCGAAAAATACGAAAAGCCCCGCTCTCTTTTACGAGATGCGGGGCTTTTTTACGGCTATCGTTTGTGGGGGGAAGGACTCCCCTCATTCATGACAAAGAGGCTAACGGGCATGCGTCACCATTCGGTCATCCACACGCCGAAACTCAGCGACTATCAGGAACTGACCCGGGTCTGGGAGGCCTCGGTCCGCGCGACCCATGATTTTCTGCCGGACAGCTATATCGAGCTGCTGCGCAATCTGGTGCTGACCCGCTACCTCGATGCGGTGATGCTGATCTGCACCAAGGACAGTCACCAGCGCATCACCGGTTTTGCCGGCGTGGCGGCGGGCAAGATCGAAATGCTGTTCATCGACCCCGAACATCGCGGCCAAGGCCTGGGCAAAAAGCTGCTCAATTATGCGATGCAGCACCTGAACGCCGATGAACTGGACGTCAACGAACAGAACCCGCAGGCCCTGGGTTTTTACTTCAAACAGGGGTTCGAGGTGATCGGCCGGTCGGAAGTCGACGGCATGGGCCAGCCTTATCCGTTGCTGCACATGCGTCTGAAACAGCCGGAACAGCGCGCCGTACGCGGCTAAAAGCCACAGCGTACAAATGCAATCGCGATTAACCGGCGCCAGGCAGGTACAATGCCCACCCCTTTTTTGTTACGGCCCTGTCATGACTGACCCGATTCGCCTCTCCAAACGCCTCATCGAACTGGTCGGTTGCTCCCGCCGGGAGGCCGAGCTGTTCATCGAGGGCGGCTGGGTCACCGTGGACGGCGAAGTCATCGACGAGCCGCAGTTCAAGGTCGGCGACCAGAAAGTCGAGCTCGACAAGGACGCCAAGGCCACCGCGCCGGAGCCGGTGACCATCCTGCTCAACGTACCGGCGGGCATGGACACCGACACCGCCATGCAGTCGCTGAACGCCGAGACCCTCAGCGAAGAGCACCGCTACGGCAAGCGTCCGCTGCGCGGGCATTTCCTGCGCCTGACCGCCAGTGCCGACCTGCAACCCAAGGCCAGCGGCCTGCTGGTGTTCACCCAGGACTGGAAAGTGCTGCGCAAGCTCACCGCCGACGCGGCCAAGATCGAGCAGGAATACGTGGTCGAAGTCGAGGGCGAGATGGTCGCTCACGGCCTCAATCGCCTGCAGCACGGCCTCACCCACAAGGGCAAGGAGCTGCCGCCGGTCAAGGCCAGCTGGCAGAACGAAAACCGTCTGCGCTTCGCCATGAAGAACCCGCAGCCGGGGATCATCGCCCAGTTCTGCGAAGCGGTCGGGCTGAAGGTCGTCGGCATCCGCCGCATCCGCATCGGCGGCGTATCGATCGGCAAGGTGCCGGCCGGCCAATGGCGCTACCTGTCCGGCAAAGAGAAGTTCTAAGGCCTCTGTTGCCGCCACACATTCCGGCATCGCGCCTGCGCGGTGCCCACAGCGAAAGATCAGGACTGCAAACATGGTTCATAACGACGTATTGCGCAGCGTGCGCTACATGCTCGACATCAGCGACAAGAAAGTCGTCGAGATCATCAAACTCGGCGGCCTGGACGTGACCCTCGCCGACGTGGTGACCTGGCTCGACAAGAAAGAAGAAGACGAAGAAGGTTTCGTGCGCTGCCCGGACGAAGTCATCGCTCACTTCCTCGACGGCCTGGTGGTGTTCAAGCGCGGCAAGGACGAAAGCCGTCCGCCGCAGCCAATCGAAGTGCCAGTGACCAACAACATCATCCTGAAAAAGCTGCGCGTGGCCTTCGAACTGAAAGAAGACGACATGCACGCGATTCTCAAGGCCGCCGAGTTTCCGGTGTCCAAGCCTGAGTTGAGCGCGCTGTTCCGCAAGGTCGGCCACACCAACTACCGTCCGTGCGGCGACCAGTTGCTGCGCAATTTCCTCAAGGGTCTGACGCTGCGCGTTCGCGGCTGATCCCTTTCAGAACGGCGACTTCGGTCGCCGTTTTCATGCATGCCCCTCCATTCCCTGCAAAAATAGTGGCTCCGCTTTTCGCGGCCGGCGACTAGGGTGTACTGAACCCTAGCCCTCAGGATTCGCCATGCACCCGTATTTTTCCCTGCAAGGCCGCACCGCCCTGGTGACCGGCGGCACCCGTGGTATCGGCAAAATGATCGCCAAGGCGTTTGTCGAGGCTGGCGCCCGTGTGTATGTCTGCTCCCGGGACGCTGAAGCCTGTCATCAAACCGCTGAAGAACTCGGTGCATTGGGCTCCTGCCAGGGGGTGGCAGCGAATCTGGCGACCGAAGAAGGCGTAAAAGAACTGGCAGCTCGATTGGGCGAACAGATTACCCATCTGGACATTCTGGTGAACAACGCCGGCACCACCTGGGGCGCGCCGCTGGAGAGCTACCCGGTCAAGGGCTGGGAAAAGGTCATGCAGCTCAACGTGACCTCGGTGTTCAGTTGCATCCAGCAATTCCTGCCTTTGCTGCGCAAGGCTGGCTCGGCAGCGAATCCCGCGCGGATCATCAACATCGGCTCAGTGGCGGGAATCTCTTCCTTCGGCGAACAGGCCTACGCCTACGGGCCGAGCAAAGCGGCCCTGCATCAACTGTCGCGGATTCTCGCTCGTGAACTGGTGAGCCAGCACATCAACGTCAACGTCATCGCGCCGGGGCGCTTCCCGAGCAAGATGACCCAGCACATCGGCAGTGACCAGCAGGCACTGGCCGAGGACACTGCGCTGATTCCGATGAAACGCTGGGGCCGCGAAGAAGAAATGGCGGCGCTGGCGATCAGCCTGGCGAGCACTGCCGGGGCCTACATGACCGGGAATATCATTCCGCTGGATGGCGGGTTCAGTCTGTAGACCGGCGACGCGCCCGGACGGGTTATCATGCCCGCCCTGCTCCGTTTCGAATGCAAACCATGACTTACAGCGTCTCCCCCATCGGCTTCGTCCGCTCCTGCTTCAAGGAGAAGTTCGCCATCCCGCGCCAGCCGCAACTGGCCCCCGCCGCCCGTGGCGTGCTGGAACTGGTGGCGCCGTTCGATCAGGGCGATGCGGTGCAAGGATTGGAGCAGGTCAGCCATGTCTGGCTGCTGTTCCTGTTCCATCAGGCGCTGGAGGAAAAGCCGCGACTCAAAGTCCGCCCTCCCCGCCTGGGCGGCAACAAGTCCATGGGCGTGTTTGCCACCCGCGCCACTCACCGGCCGAACGGCATCGGTCAGTCGGTGGTGAAGCTGGACAAGGTCGAGGCCGATCGCTTGTTCATCTCCGGCATCGACCTGCTGGACGGCACGCCGATTCTCGACATCAAACCCTACGTGCCCTACGCCGATATCATCGCTGACGCCTCCAACAGCATCGCCAGTGCCGCGCCGCAACTGATCGACGTGCAGTGGACAGACGCGGCGCTGCAACAGGCGCATACGCACGCTCAGCGCCTTACCGAACCTTTGGTCGAGCTGATCGAGCAATGTCTGGCCCAGGATCCGCGTCCGGCGTATCAGACGCCCGCGCCAGAGCGCGAATACGGTGCGCAGTTCTGGGATCTGGATGTGCGTTGGCACTATCCGACGCCGGAGCAGATCCGCGTCCTGGAAGTCATCCCCGCCAACGACTAAATCCCGGAAACGAAAAAGCCCGCGTTGCCTTCTCAGGCAACGCGGGCTGATCGTTCCCACGTCGAGGCGTCGAACCGTCTGCGTGGGAATGCATCCAGTGACGCTCTGCGTCACCTATAAACAGCTTACTTCTCGACGAACGCACGCTCGATCAGGTAATCACCCGGCTCGCGCATCCGCGCCGAGATCTTCAGGCCGAAGCTGTCGAGCACTTCGCTGGTCTCGTCGAGCATGCTCGGGCTGCCGCAGATCATCGCGCGGTCGTCCTGCGGGTTGATCGGTGGCAGGCCGATGTCGCTGAACAGCTTGCCGCTGCGCATCAGGTCGGTCAGACGACCCTGATTCTCGAACGGTTCGCGGGTCACGGTCGGGTAGTAGATCAGCTTGTCACGCAGCGCCTCGCCGAAGAATTCGTTCTGCGGCAGGTGCTCGGTGATGAACTCGCGGTAGGCGACTTCGTTGACGTAACGAACACCGTGAACCAGGATCACTTTCTCGAAGCGCTCGTAGGTTTCCGGGTCCTGGATCACGCTCATGAACGGCGCCAGACCGGTGCCGGTGCTCAGCAGGTACAAATGCTTGCCCGGGTTCAGGTCGTCCAGCACCAGGGTGCCGGTAGGCTTCTTCGAGATGATGATCTCGTCGCCTTCCTTCAGGTGCTGCAGCTGGGAGGTCAGCGGACCGTCCTGCACCTTGATGCTGAAGAACTCGAGATGCTCTTCCCAGTTCGGGCTGGCGATCGAGTAAGCGCGCATAAGCGGGCGGCCGTTGGGCTGTTGCAGGCCGATCATCACGAACTGACCGTTCTCGAAGCGCAGGCCCGGATCGCGGGTGCACTTGAAGCTGAACAGAGTGTCGTTCCAGTGATGAACACTGAGGACACGCTCGTGGTTCATGTTGCTCATGTACGTGGGACTCCTGGAGATTGATCTGCGCTTGCCCGGCTGGTCTTGAAGAATGCCGACGGTGCGCAATTGCATCGCATTCTAATAGCGCCGACAATATCTGTTAACTGGATTATTAAGATAAGGGTTATCGGTTATATCGATATGCGATTTACTCTTCGTCAACTGCAAGTCTTCGTCGCCGTCGCCCAGCAGGAAAGTGTGTCCCGTGCTGCGGGTCTGCTCAACCTGTCGCAATCGGCCGCCAGCACTTCCATCACCGAACTGGAGCGCCAGTCCAGCTGCCAGCTGTTCGACCGCGCCGGCAAACGCCTGAGCCTCAACGCCCTCGGCAAACAGTTATTGCCGCAAGCGGTGGCCCTGCTCGATCAGGCCAAGGAAATCGAGGACCTGCTCAACGGCAAATCCGGTTTCGGCTCGCTGTCGGTGGGCGCGACCCTGACCATCGGCAATTACCTGGCGACCCTGCTGATCGGCGGTTTCATGCAGCGTCACCCGGAAAGCCAAGTGAAGCTGCACGTGCAGAACACTGCCAATATCGTGCAGCAAGTGGCGCATTACGAAATTGATCTGGGTCTAATCGAAGGCGATTGCAGCCACCCGGACATCGAAGTGCAGAGCTGGGTCGAGGATGAGCTGGTGGTGTTCTGCGCCCCGCAGCATCCACTGGCCAAACGCGGCAGCGCGACCATGGAAGAGTTGACGCACGAAGCGTGGATTCTGCGCGAACAAGGCTCCGGCACCCGCCTGACCTTCGATCAGGCCATGCGTCACCATCGCAGCGCGCTGAACATTCGTCTGGAGCTGGAACACACGGAAGCGATCAAGCGCGCCGTGGAATCAGGTCTGGGGATTGGCTGTATTTCGCGCCTGGCGCTGCGTGACGCCTTCCGGCGCGGCAGCCTGGTGCCGGTGGAGACGCCGGATCTGGATCTGGCGCGACAGTTCTACTTCATCTGGCACAAACAGAAGTACCAGACCTCCGCCATGCGCGAGTTTCTCGATCTGTGCCGCGCCTTCACCGCCGGGGTCCAGCGCAGCGACGAGATCGTCTTGCCGACGATCGCTTAAAGCAGAATCACCGCCCACACCAGGGCAATCATGCTCAGTGCCACGAATTGCGCGGCGCTGCCCATGTCCTTGGCGTTCTTGGACAGTGGGTGCAGCTCCAGGGAAATGCGGTCGATGGCCGCCTCCACCGCGGAGTTCAGCAGCTCGACGATCAGCGCCAGCAGGCACACAGCGATCAGCAACGCCTGCTCGACACGGCTGACATTCAGGAAGAACGTCAGTGGAATCAGCACCACGTTAAGCAGCACCAGCTGACGGAACGCCGCTTCACCGGTGAAGGCTGCGCGCAAACCGTCCAGCGAGTAACCGGAAGCGTTGAGGATGCGTTTCAGGCCCGTCTGGCCCTTGAAAGGTGACATAAAGTAGATAACCGACCAAAAAGAAGTGGGGAAGCTAGATCAACGAAAGTCAAAAAAGCGTGAAGACGCCAGCTATTACTGGCTCGGAATTGACTCAAGTTGTTGCAAGAGTAAAGCTGCCTGAGTCCGGGTCCGCACGTTCAGCTTGCGAAAGATCGCCGTGACGTGGGCCTTGATGGTCGCTTCCGACACGCTCAACTCATAGGCGATCTGCTTGTTGAGCAGGCCTTCGCAGACCATGGTCAGCACCCGGAACTGCTGCGGCGTCAGGCTCGCCAGGCCATCGCTGGCAGCTTTGGCTTCATCCGAAACGCTGACCGCTTCGAACGCCTGTGGCGGCCAGAACACGTCACCGTCCAGTACTTTGCGCACGGCTTCCTGAATCACGCTCAAGTCGCTCGACTTGGGAATGAAACCGCTGGCGCCGAACTCCCGCGACTTGACCATCACCGAAGCTTCTTCCTGCGCCGAAACCATCACCACCGGAATCTGCGGGTACTGCCCGCGCAACATCACCAGCCCGGAAAATCCGAAAGCGCCCGGCATGTTCAGGTCCAGCAGCACCAGATCCCAGTCAGCCTTCTCGGTCAGACGCGCTTCCAGCTCGGCGATGCTCGCCACTTCCACCAGCCGTACATCCGGGCCGAGGCCCAGCGTCACCGCTTGATGCAGTGCGCTACGAAAAAGAGGGTGATCATCGGCAATCAGGATGTCGTATGTGGCCATTTTTCAAATGATCCTGTTTTTGATGGCAGACCCGATGCATTCGAGTCTCACCAAGGCAACTCAAGATGCCGACGCTTTTGCAGCGGCATCCACAGGGGCACGTTCAACGCCAATCACGGACAAAAACGGCGTTTCAAACCTTGGCCGCACCCCAATCGGCGCCAAGCATGCCCAGCGAAGCCGGGGTGGTCAAGCAACACGGCCACTGCTTTAGCAGTATGGGCCAGTATCAGACGGGCACCGGCTGCGCATTTCGAATGAACGGCAGCAACTCGGCATGGGCCGGCGTCGACACGTTCACATCAAGCTGCTGTTTGGCCCCCAGGTAATGCTGGCTGAACACATCGAAATAGGCGTCCAGCGCCGACGCGGCGTCCGTGTCGCCCGCCAGTTCCAGGCACAGCGCCGCCACTTCGGCGGTGCACAGGTGCTCGCTGCGGGTCGAACGACGCAGGCGATAGCGCGACAGTTTGTCGGGCAACAGACTGAGGATCGGCAAGCGGTCGAAGTACGGGCTCTTGCGGAAAATCTTGCGGGCCTCGGTCCAGGTCGCGTCCAGCAGAATGAACAGCGGACGCTTGCTGCTATCGAGATCCACGGTGTTGGTCACCCGCGAAGGTTCGACGTACTCGCCGGGGAACACCAGATACGGCTGCCATTGCCGGTCGTTCAGCAGCGCCAGCAGTTGCTCGTCCGGTTCGGTCCGGGACCAGATGAAGGCGTGATTGTCCTGCACGATGTCGGCAATCAGCCAGCCGGTATTGCTCGGCTTGAACACTTCCTTGCCGGTCATGATCAGGCAGACACCGGAACGGGTGTCGACAGTCGGGCGCCAGGCGCACAGGCAATGGCTGATGATCACCCGACAGTCACGGCAACGTTCGGAGCGAAAGCCTCGGGCCTGAATCGGCTTGATGCCCTCATCCTCACGCTGATCGCGCAGGCGGGCCACGGCGTTGGGGGCATGGTTCATTGCGGGCGACGCCGGCTGACAGGAAAACTCGACACGAACAACTCTCGGCAAGGCAATAAAGGCCGGCAGTTTATCAGAGCGACGGGCACAAGCCTGTACCCTCCCGACCGGCTCCCCTATAATTCGCCGCCACTGAACGCACAGCCACGGGGCTGGTCGAACCACCAGTCACTGAATCAGGAGAGTTTCATGCTGCGCCTTATCGTTCCTACCGCGGCCATTGCGCTGGCGTTGTCCTTCAGCGCACAGGCTGCGTCCCTGAAAGAACAGAACCTGAACAAGGAACTGCAAAACGTCGCTGCTCAAAGCAGTGCCGGCACGCCACGAGCGATCAACGAAGACATTCTCGATCAGGGCTACACCGTCGAAGGCACCACGCTGATCAACCACCTGAGCGTGCAGGCAAGCCACGCCGACAAGATGCGTGCCGATCCCAAGGCCGTGTATTTCCAGCTGGGCGCCTCGGTCTGCAACAACCCGTCGTACCGCAAGCTGATGGCCAAGGGTGCCGTGATGCGTTACGACTTCAGCGAAGTGAAGACCAACAAGGCAATCGGTTCCGCCAGCTATCAGGAATCGGATTGCCCGAAAGCCGCACCGGCGAAGAAAAAGTAACTTTCCGCAAAAGTAACTATCTGGAATTGGCGCGCCGTTGTTCATCCTCGGCGCGCAGTTCGGCCAACAAGGCCTGCAGATAACGCGAACGGCGATCCCCTCCCGACAAGCGCCGGCAGCACTCCTCTTCGAGACTCACATGATTGGTCTCGGCCGATGCTTTCAGCATTCGATACAGCTGCGTATCGATCTCCAGAATGACTCTGGTCATGTGTCCCGCCTCCTTGCCACCCGCAAATCCTTGAAGAGCGTGCACCTTGCGTACGGTCGTTGACGCAAAGTTGTCGTACGGCGCCTTTAACTTAGTAAATCAGAGCATTCAGCCCTCGACGTGGCATCGGACGAGCGGTGAAAACACTTCGCAAAGCGACAATAAGCAGTTGCCAGGAAAGACTTTGCGGCGCAATGCTCAATGAGCGAGAAATGCTTTGAGGGTCTAGATTCAAAGTATTCCCGATCATTTTATTAACGGCAGGAAAGGAGCTGCCGGCTGTTTGTTTTCTTGCAGCGCGGCACTGACGCCGCACGTCAGGGCCGAAGGCTCTGTGCAGAAGGAGAAGTTGCATGCCTTACCAACCGAATGACCTGCTCAGCCGTCATTTTCAGGAAAGCGGCCACGACCTCACCGGCAAGGTCGAAGAACAACTCAACCTGGTTTCCCCCAACAGTCCGAATATCCCCATTTACCGCGACATGATCCTGACCGTGCTGCGCATGGCCCAGGAAGATCACAACCGCTGGAACGCCAAGATCACCCTGCAAGCCCTGCGTGAACTGGAGCAGGCGTTTCGAACGCTTGAACAGTTCAAGGGCCGGCGCAAGGTCACGGTGTTCGGTTCGGCGCGCACGCCGGTCGAGCATCCGCTGTACGCCATGGCACGTGAACTGGGCGCGGCTCTGGCCAGATCAGACATGATGGTCATCACCGGTGCCGGAGGTGGAATCATGGCCGCCGCGCATGAAGGGGCCGGTCGTGATCACAGCCTGGGCTTCAACATCACCCTGCCCTTCGAACAGCACGCCAACCCTACCGTGGACGGCACCGGAAATCTGCTGCCCTTCCACTTTTTCTTCACGCGCAAACTGTTCTTCGTCAAGGAAGCCGACGCACTCGTGCTGTGCCCCGGCGGCTTCGGCACACTGGACGAAGCACTGGAAGTACTGACTCTGATCCAGACCGGCAAGAGCCCGCTGGTGCCGGTGGTACTGCTCGACGCGCCGGGCGGCACGTTCTGGCAAGGGGCGCTGGATTTCATCCGTCATCAACTGGAGGAAAACCGCTACATCCTGCCAACCGACCTGAAACTGATGCGCCTGGTCTACAGCGTTGAAGAGGCGGTGGAGCAGATCAACCAGTTCTACAGCAACTTCCACTCCAGCCGCTGGCTCAAGCGTCAGTTCGTGATTCGGATGAACCACAGGCTCAGCGATCAGGCACTCGATCACATGCAGGAAGCCTTCGCCGATCTGTGCCTGAGCGACCGGTTCCATCAACACGCCTACAGCGGCGAGGAACACGACGAGGCGCAATTCAGCCATCTGGCGCGACTGGCCTTCGCCTTCAACGCCAGGGATCACGGGCGCCTGCGCGAGCTGGTGGACTTCATCAACCTGCCGGAAAACTGGGCCCAGTCCAGACCACAAACGGCGCAACACAACCGCGAACCCTCGAAGGTAATCTGAAGGCAAAAAAAAAGCGGCCCGCTATTGAAATAGCGGGCCGCTTTTTTATTTTTTGATTGAAGCTGGAGCCGATTTAATCGTCCATCCCTCTGCCGCTGAACAAGCGGTTGATCATCTCCATCGAGAACCCTCGATACGCCAGAAACCGGCCTTGTCTGGCTCGCTCCTTGGCGTCGACGGGAAGCTGTCCGGAGAACTTCCGTTGCCACGTGTCCGTTAGCTGCTCCTGCCAGCTGATACCGCTCTCACGCAAGGCAAGTTCGATATCGGCACGCTGCAAGCCGCGCTGGCTGAGTTCCTCACGAATCCGTAACGGGCCATAACCTGAACGGGCGCGGTAGGAAACAAAGCTTTCCAGATAACGGGCTTCGGAAAGCAGACCTTCTTCCGTCAATCGGTCGAGGGCTGTTTCGATCATCTCGGGTGGGGCGCCGCGCTGACGCAGTTTACGCGTCAGCTCGACTCGACCGTGCTCGCGACGTGCGAGGAGGTCCATTGCGGTTCGCCGCACCGCGACGAGGGTATCGAGTACGGCGGTTGTCATCGGTGCAATCAGATGTCAGCGTCAGCCAGGTCATCTTCGGTCTCTTTGACCGCAGATGCCTTGGAGTCAGCGATCACGGCTGGCGACAGCAGCTTGTCACGCAGTTGCTTCTCGAGCTTGGCCGCGACTTCCGGGTTGTCTGCCAGGAACTTGGCCGAGTTGGCCTTGCCCTGACCGATCTTGGTGCCTTCGTAGGCATACCAGGCGCCGGACTTCTCGACGAAACCGTGCAGCACGCCCAGGTCGATCATCTCGCCGTTCAGGTAGATGCCCTTGCCGTAAAGAATCTGGAACTCGGCCTGACGGAACGGCGAAGCCACCTTGTTCTTCACAACCTTGACACGGGTCTCGCTGCCGACCACTTCGTCGCCTTCCTTCACCGCGCCGGTACGGCGGATGTCGAGACGAACCGAAGCGTAGAACTTCAGCGCGTTACCACCGGTGGTGGTTTCCGGGCTACCGAACATCACACCGATCTTCATGCGGATCTGGTTGATGAAGATCACCAGGCAGTTGGCGTTCTTGATGTTACCGGTGATCTTACGCAGCGCCTGGGACATCAGACGGGCTTGCAGGCCCACGTGCATGTCACCCATTTCGCCTTCGATTTCAGCCTTCGGTACCAGTGCAGCCACGGAGTCGACGATGATCACGTCAACGGCGTTGGAGCGCACCAGCATGTCGGTGATTTCCAGGGCCTGCTCGCCGGTGTCCGGCTGGGAAACCAGCAGGTCGTCGACGTTGACGCCCAGTTTGCCGGCGTACTCAGGGTCGAGGGCGTGTTCGGCGTCGACGAATGCGCAGGTCGCGCCGGCTTTTTGGGCCTGGGCGATCACGGACAGCGTCAGTGTGGTTTTACCGGAAGATTCAGGACCGTAGATTTCAACAATACGACCTTTTGGCAGGCCGCCGATGCCGAGCGCGATGTCCAGACCCAGAGAGCCGGTGGAAATGGCCGGGATCGCCTGACGATCCTGATCGCCCATACGCATTACGGCACCCTTGCCGAATTGACGTTCGATCTGACCCAGGGCCGCAGCCAAGGCTTTCTTCTTGTTGTCGTCCATTAAAGTCCTCACGTAATCAATAAGGCCTGACGGCCAACACCTGTATAAGTAGCCAGTATTATTCCACAGCGTTCGCGGATCGCCTACCCCTGATTTTCGATTTCTCGTGCCGCTAGTCGCAGGAGCCCCTCTAGCGCGGCCTTCACCGTTTGTCGGCGGACTTCATCGCGATTGCCGGGGAAGTGCTGCACCTCGCTGGAAACCGCATCCCCCACACCCCAGGCCAGCCACACCGTGCCCACCGGTTTGCCCGGCGAACCGCCGTCCGGCCCTGCAATACCGCTGACCGCCACGGCAAATCGCGCTCGGCTGTGTTTCTGCGCGCCGCGCACCATCGCCTCGACCACCTCGCGACTAACGGCGCCCACCGTCCCGAAGAGTTCGGCGGGTACGTTCAGTTGCTGGGTTTTCTGTCGGTTGGAGTAGGTCACATAACCGGCCTCGAACCATGCCGAACTCCCCGGAATCCGGGTAATCGCTTCAGCGATGCCGCCGCCGGTGCAGGACTCGGCCGTGGTGACGTGGGCATTGAGCAACTGCAGGCGTCGGCCAAGTTCGGCCGCCAGTTGGGTGAGGTCTTTCACGGCACTCTCCGGATCAGGTGGAATGTCTACCACCGTACACGAGCCGGTTGCGCTTTCAATACACAGACTCATTCAAAATGTGCAGGCGCCAGCGCCCTGATATAGGCCTGACAGGCTTGCAGGGCAATCAGTCCGCGGTCGCCTTCACCGGTGATGGCGACAATTCGTTGAGCATGCGCCGGGTCAAGTCGGGCGCGTACGGTTGCATGATCCACGCCGCCGGTGCCGGAGGCGGCTGGTACACCGCCGCCTTGGGCAGCGTCGCCTGCGTCGACGAGGACTGACAGGCGCAGATCAGCAGTGGCAAGGCGATCGCGCAGGCGATCCTGATCACGTTGGGCATCACTGAGTGCTCGATAGTGGGTTTGCTCACTGGCCGCGAGCTGTTGCTCCAGGGCCAGACGCTTGTCCTGCTCGGCCTGTTGGACAGTGGCGGCCGCCAGGGTCATTTGGTTGAGGGTTTCGGCGTGCAGCCGCGCCTGTTCAGCCAGTTGGCGGCCGTAACGCCAGTCCTGGAATTGCCAGGCCAGCGCCGCCGCTCCCGCTGCCAGCAGCACCAGGCCGAGCAGCCGCCCGAGACTCAGACTGAAGGCAGGCATAACACCGCCCTCGCCCGCCCCCAAAGCTCCAGCCGATCCTGCAAACCGTTCAGCCCGCCGTTGATTCGCCGGGTGATGCTGTTGAACTCATCACGGTCGGCCAGTGCGTTCAGGCCGTTCTGCTCCCAGAACCACGCCGCGGACTCGGCCGCCCATTGCGGTTGTTCCAGCAGCTCCGGCAAGGCCAGCAGTCGCTCATCGCCGAACAACCCGAGGCTGCACTGGCGATAGTTGGTGCGGCCGGTGATCTGGATCAGCCCGCGGCCGCGATACTTCTGCCCGTCGCCATCGGCTTCCGGTGTATTGCCCAGACGCAAGGCCAGCGTACCGGTGTCGTATTTGCTCAGGTATTGGTTGTTGCCCAGTTCACGCACGTACTGCAATTGGCCGGACTCATGCCCGACCTGGGCGAGAAACGCGGCAATGCGCTTGGGCGCGTCGATGCGATGGCGAGCCATGGCGTCGTTGAGCGGTGAAACAAAAACGCCCGCTTGGGAGCGGGCGTTGGGCATGATGGTTTTAAGGTTGTCTTCTGTAATTTGCATAATGCGTAATCCTCCCTGGATGCTCCGATTGAATCACGACTGACGGCCGAGACCGGTCAGCCATTTCTTTGCCAGGGTTTTCAGGGTGCCATCAGGGGCACTGTCTTCTTGCGACGAAAACACCCAGCCGAGGGTGCCGAAATTCGCCATCCAGTCGATTTGTGGCGCAGGCGTGATGTCGGTGATGTCGACCCAGAGCAGATCCGGGTGAAACATCTCGACCATGTTTCCGTCGGTCGAGAACAGTTCGACCACCGTGTCGTTGACGATGCGTGCGTAGGTTTTCATCAGGCGTACTCGTAAATGATCACGACACCAGGGGCACCTGATGTTCCTGATTTGCCAGCCAGATTGGGGCCGATAGCGACCCCGCCGCCGCCGGATCCATATCCCGAGCCGGGGTAGCCGGGGAAGCTGGTAATGACGGTGGTGCCGAACCCGAGGCCACCACTGCCCAACGGAGAGCTGCCACCATGCCCCGCCAGCGTCGAACCATTGACCGAGATGCCCGGTGATCCCGGGGCCCCGGCTGAGTTGACGATGTTCCCGCCGGACGCAATTTCACCGGGATACCCGCCCACACAAAGTCCTGCCGACGATCCGGAAACAACACCGACCCAGAGGGAACCCTGACCTCCCGGTGCCGATACCAGCGAGCCCAGCGAGCTGGTTCCTCCGACGCCGCCGTTCGCCTGTGCAGCTCCGGCAGCCCCACCGGCACCGATCGTGACAATCTGGCTCGCACCGATCCTGTCGCTCGGCAACCGGGTCTCGGCGTAACTGCCGGAAGCACCACCACCGGAGACGGCATATTGATTCGCAGCGGTCGCTGCAATACCCGCACTCCCGCCACCGCCGCCCACGACTTTGACCAATACGGATCGCATCCCCACGGTCGGCGTATAAACACCGCTGACAGCAAATGTCTTCACATTCAACAAACGACCACTCAAGGCATTGCCACCGCTGGCATACACCAGCAACCAACTGTCCAGCGCGGCGCTATACACCACCGAACACACACTGCCGCCAACAATCTCGGCTGGCCGTAATGCACTCTGTGCCAGACTCAAAAGCGGTTTGGGCAGAAGACCATTCGGTGCAAATGTGCTCGCTCCGGTGTTGGCATTGCCTGCGGTGAAACGCAGCGCCAGACCGTCCTTCAACGTCGTGATGGCCGGCACATAATTGGCCATGTAGAGATTGGCAGCGCCGATATCCGCTGCGTGTTTATCTGCACCGGCCTGGCTGATTTTCCTGATCGCCTGCAGCAACTGCGTCGCTTCGCTTTCGCTCGGCTCAAGGCCCGCAGACTTGACGACATTCAGCAACTCGTCGGTGATGCCATTGCCCCAGGTCGCGGGGATCAACGACCCCGGCAACCCGCCAACGACGTCTTCATTGACGAACTTGCCGTTCACCAGCCCTATGCCGGGAACGCTTTTCGGGTAATCCACGTTTGTATCTCCTCAGTTTCCGTTGTGCAGCAAGTCTTCAAGCCAGTCGGGCTCTACCGGACGAGCGTGCGCATCAGGAAAATCCGGATCGTTGGGCCAGTCGCGCAATGCCTGCCGATAGGCGAGAAGCTGTTTGAACTCTTCGGCGCGCAGGGTCGTACCCTCGCCGACTTCCAGCTCTTCAGCGTCACGCCATACCAGCCATTGGGTGTCGCGAAGAACAGCATTGCGCCATGCGCGTTCATGAGTGATCGCAGCCTCAGGGGAGATGACCGGATCGGTCAGTACGGGTTGCCCACTGGCACTGGCGCTGATGACCTTGCCCGTTGCCTGCCCGGCAAACAGCTCGGCGTATTGGGCGTGGGTGATTTCTACGGCGCCTTCAGGCAACTCCGGAGAAGGGCTTTCGACCCGATCAAATCCGAGTGTCTGAGCAAAGAAATAGATCTTCATCGTTATCGCCCCCAAACCAGAATGCGGCCCATGATGCCGGGTGCCGGTCTCACACTCGTGCCGTCGACATTCCTGACCCGCGCCGCAGCTACCGATGTTGTTGAAAGGGTCGAATCAAACGCCCAGACAGTCGTGTTGCCCGCGCTCCAGCCGGACGGGTTCCCCTCATCGGCCACTCCGCCGACGATCGCCGTCTGGAACCTGACCGGCAAAGACAGGCTCATGATGCCGTTGGCGTCAGAACCACCCACAACCCATTGCAGAATCAAACCGCTGGGCAGTTTTTGATAACCGGCACTGGCTAGCTGCAAGGTAAAGGCGTTTGAATATTTCAGGCTCGCAGTGCCATGGACCGTCCAGATGCCATAGCCCTTCACGAACTGCGCGCTTTCACCGCCGTTGATCGTGATCGAACTCAAGTAAGCACCCTGCGGGCAGATTTGTGTTCCGGTTTTACTGGCGATCGTGATGACTGAGTTGCTGAGGCAATGAAAACTGAGAGTGGCACCATCGGGGACACTGGAAACCTCAGGCAGTGTCACGGTGTAAGCCGCGCTTCCACCCAGTCCGAATGCGCACCCCACATCTGCAGCCGTGAGCTGCGTCGTGTCGACCAGGCTCCGGGCACTGGCATGGTTACCCAACGCACGTTGCACGAACTCAGGCGTGGCCACCGCTTTTCCGGTATCGAACTGCGGCGGAGTCGCAAACAATCGGGAACTGCGCAACGCACCCAGCAACTGATTGTTCGACGCCTCGCTGGGCGTCATGCCAGCGGCTTGAACAACGCCGAGAATTTCCTGCGTGACGCCATTGCCCCACGCCGCCGGAATCAGCGAACCGGGTTTTCCGGCAACCGGATCCTCATCGGCAAACTGTCCATTGACCAGCCCGACGCTGGGTACACTCTTGGGATAGTCCAAGGCTTATCTCCTTATCTGAAAACATGGGTTGCGTGATGGCTTCAGCCAATCGCTCCGGCCAGCCACTGCGGTGCTGAGGGCCGCGAAACGGATGACGGATATGCGTCGGAACCAGGCCAGTCGCGCAATGCCTGGCGGTACTCGAGCAGTTCCAGGTATTGCTGGGCCTTGAGCGTTGTCCCGCGTCCCAATTCCTGCTCATCGCGGTGGCGGGTGACCCGCCATTCGGTGGCTGCGAGAGCCGACTGACGCCAGGTACGCTCCGCCGCCAGAGGCTGGTTTTCCTCAACTTCGGGGGCCTTGGCGACAACAGGGTTTGGCGGTTCGTACGCAGGCTCGATAGCGGGAGCTGTCTCGTCCATCGACGCGCCGATTTCGACGTTGACGCCTTCGGGCACCGGTACCATCGCCGCGACGAACGCAGGCGCGAACAGTTGTTCGATCGCGAAGTCACCGGTGTCGATCACTTCGACTGCGACACCGTTTTCAATACGTGCATAACGGGCCATTACTCGTACTCCCAGATTTCACAGAAGGCGTTGCCACCGGCGCCGCTCACGATTGACGCAGAAGCGTGAACCGAGCAGGAACCACTGCCGCCCGAACCTCGAACACCGGCATTGCCAACGGTGTTTGACCCGCTGAAAGGGCCACCGCCGTCGAACGGACTCGGAGCTCCGCAACCCGACAGCAACCCCCAATTGGCGTTGCTCATTCCGAAACCTCCGGTGATACCGCGAGCGCTGCAGAGATTGCCGCCAGTCAGCAACCCACCGACCCCGCCCTGAATGAATCCTGACGAAGTGCCTGTGACCACGATCCCCAGTTTCTGCCCGCCACCGCCTCCCGAAACACTCATGTAGCTACCAAAGGAGGCTCCGCCGCCCGCAAGGCCTGTGGTGTTGCTGACGGCGCCCCCGGCGCCCAGCGAAACCGGTACGCCGGCGAGCATTTGTGCGGTGACGTCATACAGGCTTTCCGCATACGCGCCGGACCCGCCACCACCGCCGAGGATTTGGGTACCCGCCGGAACAGGTTCGCAGCCGCCCCCCGAACCACCCGCCCCGATCAACCGCACACGAATCCGCTTGGCTCTGGGGTTTGGCTTGTAAACCGTGATCCCGACCGCGTCGATCTGCCGGACCGCCAGCAACCGTCCCACCGCATCGGTGATGCCGTAGCCCGCCAGCGTGGTCGGGGTGTTCTTCAGTTTGGTGAAGTCGACCAGGGCGCCAATGGCCGTTGCCAATTGGTTGGTCTTGGTCTCGTCCGGCGTCAGTCCGGCCGCCTTGATGGCGTTGAGAATTTCTTGCGTGACACTGTTGCCCCAGGCGGCGGGGATCAACGACCCGGGCGTGCCGGCAACGGGGTTTTCATCGATAAAACCGCCGTTGACCAGGCCGACGCCGGGGATGCTTTTCGGATAGTCCATTGCGCTGCTTCCTGTGCTGCAATCAGCTGGTGACGGTTGTGCCGGGCACAGCCGGCCAAGTGATTTCTTCCGGGAAACCGGTCTGCTTTTCGATTCGGTTCAGCTCGACGCTGTAGAGCTTCCACTCGAGCAGTTGCAGCTCTTCTTCGTGGCTGGCATCGCCGATGTCTTCGGCGTATTGCAGGGGGGCGATGCGCAGGACCGCGTCGCGCAGCAGCGTGTCGCGCTTGTCGATAAGGCCAGACTTGATCGCGGACAGGTGGGCCGTTTCATCGAGCATCCACGCTTGACCATTCCAGATATATCCCTCTCCTGGCCAGACATCGGCAGTAAGGTCATCCGGTAACTCACCTGGTTCAACCCAGATCTGTATCGCACCGCTGTCCTTCCTGTGAACCACTCCCCGGTGATCGCTCACCTCACGAGGAACTCCGTTCACCAGAACCCAGACACGGCCATTTCCAGGCGATGGCAATTCGAAAGGCAATTGCACTGAATTGCTGGGCAACTGAACGCCAAGTCCAGGCGTCTCGGCAAATTCAACGGGACCGGACAGGCAGCCCACATGATCGAACAGATAATTAAACATGAGCACCTCAGATAAGTTTGATCCGGCCCGGATAGGCAATGTTTCGGGGACGGGTGATACCGCCATGATTCAAAAGATCTGCGTCCGAAATCGGCGAAACGGTTTCAGAAGGGGTGATGTATTTGACCGTGGAGCCCGCGTAATCGGTGTAATTGCCCATGTCGAACCCCAGCAGGGCTTTCTGGGAAATGATGTTTGTTGCGAACAGAATATTGTCGCCCACGCCATTGTCGCCCTGGACCAGCGAGCCTTTTTGCCAAGACCCCGGTACACGTCCCGGATCGATCAAACCGCCTTCAGACAGTACCCGCAGGAACTCGCCACGGGCTTCTGGCAAGCGGAAATTTGTGGCTCCATCCCCAGAGGACCATGCACCGGCGCGATCGGCTTCGGAACGCAACATGCCGGACTGTTGCGCGTGATCCCAGAGCCACGGCCACTCCGTTCGGCTGAGTAACGAGCCATTCAAAGCGGCATAGCCACCGGGCAAAACGGAAAGCGTGGTCTCGAAGGCAATGTGCCCCACTGACGAGCCGTCCAGGCGTCCCACCGGCCACCAGTTACCCGCTGCATCACTGCGCAGATGCCACCAGTCGCCATTGCCCATCAACACCAGAAAGGGGTAACCATTGGACGAAAGGTGTGTATGAAAGCGGATACGGTCAGTACCGGACGTCTGAACAACCAGTCGATTGCCACTGTTGTCGACGCGGCGAACGATAACGTCACGCACGCCCAGACCGATGCTGGCTGCCGGCAGGGTCACTGTGGTGGCTGCCGGGCTGCCGTCGATGAGCACAAGGCCAAGCTCCTGTTCGGTCAGAGCTTTGGAGGCTGCCAGCCGCGTCACCACCGAACGCATCGGGCTGGCGTTGCCGACAATCGACTGAATTGCCTTGAACAACTGCCCTGTATCAGCCTCGGCGGCGGTCATCCCGGCGCCAGCGATCACGTTGACGATCTCTTGTGTAACGCTGTTGCCCCACACCGCCGGTATCAACGACCCGGGCGTTCCCGCCACCGGGTTTTCATCGACGAAGCGGCCGTCGACCAGGCCAACGCTGGGGACGCTCTTTGGATAATCCATTGGATGTTCGTTCCTCTTGAATGACAAATGAAACGTGGCTGCACGCGGGCTTTTGGCTTGTTCAACGGCGGGCGCAAACGCTTCTGTTCCTGAAAAAAAAAGCCCACAACGAAGTGGGCTTGGGTGAAGCGGATGGCGATTACAGAGCCGGGTTGGCCGTCAGCTGACGAATGGCCTGCAGCGCCTCATCGGCGGTAGCGCGAGCCTGATCCATCTGGCCCTTGCTCGCGTACGCGCGGATCTGGGTCTTGGCTTTCAGGCGCAAGGTGCGCAAGGTCAGCAGGTTCTCGCTGAGCTGGGCAGCCTTGTCGAGGATCTGCTCGGCGGACTGTTTGGCCGACCGGCCCTTGGCAACCCAGGCAGCAACGGACAACGGCACTTCCTTTTTCGGGTAACCGGCGTCTTGATAGGCCTGAGCGTCGATCGCCGCCTGGGCGTACTCGAGGGCTTTGAGCGGGTCACCGGCCAGTGCGGTGCGGGTGCTGTCGGCGACTGCATCGAGATTGACGCACAGACGTTCGGTTTCTTCCTGCTGCATTGCGGCGACTCTGTCGTCACTCAGCTCCCACTTCTCGCCATCCCAGACATGTGCGGTGGAGGGTTGTGCAGGACGCAAGCCTTCCTCGAACTGATGCAGTTCATGAATGATGATCATCGGATCAACTCCCAGGAAAAATTCACATTGACGGCGGCGGCAAAGTTGACCGCGATGCCGCTGGCGTAATCGGCCGGACCGACGCTCTTGAGCCCCATGCTGAACAGCAATTCGTCACTGGCGGCATTGCCCGCGCCCCAGGTATGTTCGGCCTGATACGCCTGCCACAGTGAGCGCAATTCGTTATGGTCGAAGCTGGCGGTCAATGTCGAAACCGTCGTATCGCTGACCACGTTGCTGGAGAAAATAAGCGCGGCGCCGCCGGCCGTTGCCCAGCCATCCCAGTTGCTGGAGGTGCCCACGGTCGGGTTGAGGAAGCAATAGTTGCCACCCAGCCATCCGCCCGGCGCGAAGTTCACACTGGTGATGCCGGTCGGGTGCGGCGTGGGATTGCCCACCACCAGACGCGCCGCTCGCGCATGTGGATCCAGCGGCAGATACACCACTCCATTGCCATTGACCGTCTGCGTCCACGACAACCGGCTTCGGTTGTAGATCAGCCTGACAGTCGGCACCGAACCGGGTCCGGCGGTGACAACCCAGGCCAGACAGATATCCAGCGGCGTCGACTGGAAGCCACCACCCGCTGCGCCATTTACCGTGCCCTTCAAACCTTCCGGTGTCGCGTCATAGACTGTGCCGCGCTGCATGTAAAAGGTCAGCGCACCGCCAATCACCTGAGCGCGCAGAAAGTAACCCGAACTCGGCAGCAGGTCGGCACTGCTCCAGGCCTGAGTGGTGAACGTACGCGAACGCCCCAACTGCCCTGCCACGACTTCCTGTCCGAGGCTGACCAATACGCCTGCCGGGATCGATACTCGGCCGCCACTGGTCGACACCGCGGCTGGCGTCACCGCCAGACGCCCGTCCGCTGTGGCCACGGTTGCCGCAGGCAAAGACCCGATCGGCAACGCCGAATCCAGATTCCAACCCTTGGCCGTCACCGTCTGAATAGCCTGCAGCAACTGATCGTATTTCTTCTCGTCCGGGGTCAGCTCCCCGGCCTTGATCACGCTGAGAATTTCCTGCGTGACGCTGTTACCCCAGTCCGCCGGAATCAGCGATCCCGGCGTCCCGGTCAGAGGGTTCTCATCGACAAATTTCCCATTCACCAGACCGGCGCTGGGCACACTCTTCGGATAATCCATTGCGTTATTCCCTAGTCATAATTGATGTGCACCTTGGTGTGCGCCGGGGCTGCCCGATGGATCATGCATTCGAGCGCCGAGCCCGGGTTCACGCCGAAGCGCTCGCCCCAGTAACTCGCACCGAAACGCCGACCGAGCAGCAGGCGGCCGCCGGTGTTGAGCGTCCACATGAACTGCGCTTCCCAGGTGCCCCAGTGCGCCGCACCAAAGCGCGAACGCCCCATGCGCGGGGCTTCGAGCTCGGTGATGGTGGCGTTGGGGTAACCCTGGCTTTTGGCGATTTCCAGGTAGTAGCCGACGGCCTGGCTGCCGACCGCCAACAAGCGGCGGCGTACAGCGAGGCGCCGGTCATCGAACAGCGGTGTGGCGCCCAGGCACGGGTCGGGCAGGTTCATCACCTGTTCCCAGTCCGGCACCAGTTCGCTGACGCCGGCCGGGTCCATCTCGTTGAGCAGGTCGGCGGCGCGGGCGTCGAGGCGTGCCAGTTCGACGGCGACGCCTTGCAGCACTTCATCGAGTTCCGGCACTCGCTCCGGATCCCACGCAGGCCCCGAAGGCAGCAAGGCACGCAATTGCGCCTGGTATTGCGCGGCGGTTCTTATGCCCCCCATACGCAACCTCCGAAGGTGAGCAGTTCGCTGTCGCCTGCGGCCACGTTCGCCACCGGGGCCGAAAGCACGTGATCGGTTTCACCCGCCGCGCTGCTGATCGCTTCGCGGATATGGCTGATCAACAGATCCTCGCCAAGGTCGGCCTCGCGGTTGTGCAGATCGCGCAGTTGGGTTTCGACAGCGGCGCGCACGGCGGTGGTATCGGGCGTCAGCTTCAGTTGATAGGTCACCGGTTTCTGCACCGGCGGGAGCACATGCACTTCGGCGGTCACCGGGCGCAGCGGCTCGATGTAAGCCTGTACTTCGGCCAGTTGATCGGCATTCGGCACCGGTTGCGGGTCGTCGTCACGCATGATGTAGACGCCCACGGTGCCCGGGCCGAGAAAGCCGCCACGGCACCAGGCGCGAGTCACGCCCGGCACTTCCAGCGCCCAGGTCTCGTAGTCGCTGGCCGAACCGCCGTGGGGGATGACGCGATAGGAGCGGATCACCCGCGAGCGCAGCGACTCCAGACTTTCCCGCGCTACCCCGCCGTTGAGCCCCGGCGCCAGCACCACAAAGCTGTTGCCGACCACACCGGTGATCGGCTGCACCGGCGTCAGCGCCAGACCGGCCTCGGCATTGCCCAGGCTGCCGGCATCAAGCGCGGCGATGGAGGTGCTGTTGACGCCATTGACGGTGGTACGCGCGGCGGTGACTTTGAAGGTGCGACCGTCGCTCGACTGCAGCAACGTATCGACGTCCAGCACCGCGCCCGCCGTCGCGTTGAAGCTGACGTTGCCGGTGGCCACTTGCGCCGGTTTGCGCGGCTGATTCAGGCGCAGCGCGGCGATGCGTTCCAGGGTGGATTCATCGGCGGTGTCGGGCAGGATCTGCTCGGCAATCCAGTCGAGGTAGCCGTACAGGCCATACGCGGCGCCGCCGAGTGTGCGGGCCAGGACTTGCGCATCGGACTGGCGCAGCGAATCGCCGGCCAGGTCGCTTTGGGTGCGCTTGATCAGCACCGGCAGCGAAGGGGTTTCAAACGGCATAGATCACCTGCCAACTGTTATCGGGGTTGATGTCCAGACGTTCGCCGTCGGCCAGGGTCAGGACCGTACGCAGGTTCAGGCGCTGGGCGTCGAGGCGTTCGCTGATGATGTCGATGGCGCTGCAATGGCCGTCGTCGATCAGCCATTGCAAGGCTTCGCGGGCATAGAACTCGGCGTCCATCTGGGTCTGTCGGGTCAGCTTGACCCGACGCAGCAGCCACAACCGCGAACCGATGCGGTCGTCGGCTACGGTCGGAAAGGTGTCGCCCCACCAGCCGTAACGCTCCTCGTCGTCGAGGGCATCGTCGTCGGCCGCACGGCGCCAGGAGAACAGGCTGATCAGCACTGAACGGGTCAGCGCGGCGTGGAGGTTCTGACTGAAAAGCATCACTGACCTCCCGCCGGCGCGCCGGTCTGGCCGCTGCCCGCCTGCACGCCAACGTGCACGTGCTTGATCTGGCTGATGCCGCCAGCCATCTGATCGCCTTTGGAAACGATCTTGCCGGTCTGGTTGATCACCGGCGTCTCGAAGTTCACGGCGGTGCTGGCGCGGATGTTGAGGGTGGAGGTTTCGATGTCGATGATCCGCCCGCGCTTGAAGTGAATTTTGTCGCCTTCGTCGGTGTAGATCGCCACTTCGCCGGCCGCCAGCGATTGCAGGCGATAACGGCGATCGGCGACCACCAGGGCAATGGCGTGGGAACGATCACCGCCCAGAAACGTGACGACGCCTTCGGCACCGGCCAGCGGATGGCTGGTGAAACCGTAGGGTTCGAAGTGCTCCATGTCGTCGTTCACTTCACCGGCGGTGAGGCGCATTTGCAGCGATTGCAGCTTGGAGGCCGAACTGGCGAGCACGACAGTGCCGCGCGCCAGCAGGCGTGTCAGTAGGCTCATAGGGTTTCCTTGGAGGGCGGGGTCGGGCTCAGGTTTTTTTCGGCGGCGAAGGATTGGCATCGAAGGTATGCGGCGGCGCCACTTGCAGGGTGGTCACCGAGCCTTGCGCCGACAACGAGTACGTCACCTTGGAAATCAGCATGTCTTCATCGAACCCGAGCACCGGATCCTTGACCCGCACCAGGGTGTTGTGACGCCACAGGTCACCGTTGGACTGACGCCAGCCCTGCACTTGATAAGTGGTGGTCAGCGCGCGGCCCATACGGGTTGCGCTTTCCCATTGGGCCCGTTGCTGGGCCAGTTCGAAGGTCAGTTGCGAGCCTTCGTTGATGATCGTGGTACGCCGGCGCTTGAAGCTCAGGTCGGCCGCCACCGATTCCACTTCGCTGACCGCTGCCCCGCTCTTCTTGTCGTTACCCTTGTGCTGGCCGATCACCCGGTATTCGGAGAACACCTGGCTGAAATCCATCGGTGCATTGGCCGAGAGAATGTTCTTCCCCAGCTCCAGTGCATCGCTGGCGCGGCCGCCGCTGCCCGGTTTGGCGAGCACCAGCCGGCCTTCGGCGTCATCGGTGGAAAACACCCGGTACAGCGAGAGCAAGCGGTCGATCGACTGAAACGCCGTTTCACCCGGCACGATCGTGTGTTTGCTCAGGCGTGCGGTCTCGGGAATTTCGTTGACCACCATCAACGCGTACTCCATGGCCAGGGCCTGGACGATGTTCAACAACGACTGATCCTGCCATTGGCCGGGGTTGTTTCGCGCCGCACAATCCACCAGATCCTGGGTCTTGGAACTGCCTTCGATGCTCAGGCTGATCTGCCGACCGTCATAGCTGATCGGGGCCTTGAACACATAACCGGTGAGCACCAGATCCTTGCCGATCCGCACTTCGCACGGGTCGCCGGCCTTGATCCGCTGATCCACGGTCTGCCCCGGCCATTGCCAGGTGATGTCGAGTTTGAAGGTGCGGAACTGGCGCTCCAGGTCCGCGGTGATCTGCACGCTTTTCCAGCCGCCGTATTCCATGTCGCCGACGGTCAGCGTCACGCGATTGTCAGTCTCGTTCATGGCTCACTCCCTGGAAACTTTGACTTCGTTGGGTGAGAAGCTCGGATGAGACAGACCGTTGCGCTGAATGACCTCGGTCACCCGCGTGGCGTCGCCAAACTGTTTGTAGGCCACGACCACTGCCGGAAAGGTTTCCTGGAAGGTTTTGCTGACCAGTCGCACACCGGACGAAGCCACAGCCTTGAGGTGCGCGATCAGCGCTTCCTTTACATCGGCGATGGCCTGGTAGTGCGCGGGATCGGCCTTGTCCTGGGCCTTTTGCAACGCTTCGATCAGCTCTTTTTGCAGCGCTTGCAGATCATCGGTGACCGGCACTTCCTGACGGCTGACCGGCTGCTTCGATTGCTGGTCCAGCGACGGTGTCGACGACAGTTTCACCGGCGTCGACGCCACTGGCATCGAGGCAACCCATTGCGCCACTTTGACGATCAGGGTGTCCTGCACCAGGTTGGCCATCGCTTGCGCGGCGGCGTTGGTGTCCTTGCCGGTGGTGATTTTCGGTGCATCGGCCTTGCGGATGGCTTCGAGTTGTTGGGACACGTCGGCAATCACGCCACGGTAGCCCTCCTTCGCGAATTCCTTCAGCTCCTTGATATCGCCTAGCAGACCTTTGAATTCCGCTGCCACTTCCTTGGGCAGTTCCTTGACGGCCCTGACCAGCTCGGTGATCTGCTTGTACTGCGCGATCAGCGGTTTGAGCTGCTCCTTGATCACGTCGTACACGCCGGTCAGGCTGTTGCGCAGATTGGCGATGCCGATCCGCGCCGCCTTGATCAGGGTCATCGCCTGTTCGAAACGCGCCACCGCCGAGCCGAGCAAACCGTCGGCCTTGATCAGCAGGACTTTTTGCGTGCTGACCGTCGCCGTGGGAAACGGCAGCGGCCGATCCGGGTAGAACTTCAGGCTGAACGTCACCATCCCGCCGTCCTGGCGGGTATGGGTCATGTCGCACTCGCCGACCTTGACCTGCAAACGTCCCAGCCACGGGTGCACCAGTTCGCCGCTGCCCTGCTCCAGCGCCTGGAGCAGCTTGTCGCGCTGCTCCAGGCAATCGGCACCGATGATGAACGCCGTCAGGTCGTGGGTCTTGGCCTGCTGGCCGAGATCCTCGAAAAACGGCAGGTCGCGTTGCGGGTATTCGTGCAACTGCCCCTTGCGACCGACCGGGGTTTTCGCCTGGTCGATCCAGAAGCCGACACCCCGAAAGGATGCCGGCAACAAGCGGTCACGCCAGTTCATTGGAACCTCCTGCCGATAGCGAGCGATAGCCGATGCGCGAACTGAGCGCCAGCCCCGGTTGATTGGTTTGCGGTTGATCGGTGCGCAACCCCGCCGGTGCATTTTCGAAGCGCACCGTCAGGCCGCCTTCGAGTTGCGTACGGTTGTTGGCAGCGCTTTGCTGGATCAGTGCGCCAGAAGATTGCGGCAAAGAACCGCCCTGCAACGCACTGCCGCCCTCGGGTTTCGGGCTGGAACCAAAGAATGCCGGCGCCAGTTCACCCTTGCCTTCGGCATTGGTCTGGCGTTGCGCCTGGGTCAGGGTTTCGACCTTGCCGGTGACCTTGGCGATCAGCCCGGCGAAGCCACCGTCGAACAGTTCCTTGATCGGAGCGATGACGGTTTGCAGCTTTTGCCACAACTCGCCGAACCACTCGGTGATCGGTCCCCAGTTCTTGATGATCTGCCCCAACGGTGTCCATTCGAACATGTTGTGCAGGAACTCCAGTACCGGTGCGGCCAGCGCCTGCACCACGCCCCACAGCGCCGAAAACACTTCGCTGATCGGCTGCCAGTACTGCGCGATCTGCTCCAGCGGCGACCATTCGAACAGGCTCTGGAAGAAGCTTTTGACCTGCTGTGCCGAGGCTTGCAGCGTGGCCCAGATCGGTTCGAAGAACGTCACGATGGCGCCCCAGTTGTTGACGATCATCCCCAGCGGGGAGTAGTCGAACAAGGTGCCGAAGAAGTCCTTGATGGCTTGCGCCGCCGGTTGCAGCGAGGCCCAGATCGAGGCGAAGAAGCCGGTGATCGCCCCCCAGTTGTTGATGATCATCCCCAGCGGGGAATGATCGAACAGGGTGCCGAAGAAATCCTTGATGGCTTTCGCCGCCGGTAGCAACGTGGCCCAGATCGAGGCGAAAAAGCCGGTGATCGCGCCCCAGTTGTTGATGATCATGCCCAGCGGCGTCCAGTCGAACAGACCTTTGAGGAACGACATCACCGGCACACTCAAGGCCTTGAGCAATTCCCAGATCGCCGAAAACAGACCGGTCAACGGCCCCCAGTTTTCCAGGATCAGGCCTGCGGGCGACCACGAGAAAACCGACTTGAAGAAGTCGATCACAGGCGCGGTCACAGCCTTGACCTTGTCCCAGATCCCCGAGAAGAAACCCGTGACCGGTTCCCACAGCGCCGCCAGTGCCTCCAGCGGCCGCCAGTCGAGCACCGAACGCAACGTCGCCATTGCACTCGCCCCGGCGTTTTTCACGCCCTCCCACAATCCGGTGAAGAACGCGGAAATCGGTGTCCAGTTGGCCACGATCAAACCGGCCGCCACGGCAATGCCCATGGCGATCAACATGATCGGATTGGTCTTGAGCACCATGCTCATGACGTCCATCACCTGGGTCATACCGGTGACGGCGGTTTGCATGGCGGAAAACGCAATCGCCCCCGCCGCCAGCCCTTCGACCAGTTTCGGGTTGTCGGCCAGCAGGCTGCCGACCTGGGTCAGCACCGGTTCCAGCCCGACCACCAACGCCCCCACGGCCGGCACCAGTGCGGCGTCCACCGCGGCGGAGACCTTTTCCATCGACGCACTGAACACGTTCATGTTCTGCGCGGCGGCTTTCGGTGTTTCCGGCAGATCGACGGTTTTCGCCGTTTCGCTGACTTCGGTCAACTTGCCCTGAAACGCAGCAGCCGATTTGATGCCGTCCACGAACGGCGTAATCACGCTACCGCCCTTGAACAGACCGCTGATGTCCAGTTTGCCGAGGCCGGTCTGTTCGAGGTTTTTCTTGAAACTCTCGACCTTTACTCGCAGGGCACCGAGCTTGGGCGACAGTTCATCGATGCCCGTCAGCAGCACCGAGGTTTTCTCTTTCTTTTCTTCGTCTGCCATCACTGCACCTGCTGCATCGCATTGATCCGTTGCGCGTGCTCCAGCGATTCGCGGAGCACATCCAGTGGCCTGGCCATCATCTGTTCGGGGTCAACCTTCCAGAACCAGGCCAGGTCATAGGCGACCGAAATCAGGTCGGTGATGGCTCCGACGCCGCACTCATGAAAAAACTCGCAACGGCCCAGCTCAGCGCGTTGAGGTCAGCCAGATCCAACTGGTTGACCGACGACGGCGGAATGCCGGCGCACACGGCGATGTATTTGGCCGCCACGTCCATGTCGAGGCTGACCTCTTCGCTCTTGTCGATCTTGTACGGCAGCGCCTTGATCGCTCGTACCTCCTGCACCGTCGGACGGCGCAGGACGAGTTCGGTCAGGGGCTCGCCGTGAGCTTCGATCGCAACCTGAAGCTTCACGGCGCCGCTCATTGCCAGGTCCCCTTGATGCCTTCGAATTTCAGTTCGATGGTGGCGTCATCGCCTTTGGAGACTGGCTCTTCGACCAGGTAGGCACCGGCCAGTACGTAGACTTTGCCGTTGCTGAATTCGCAGGTGACGGTGATGTCGGTGCCTTCGATCAGCTTCTTCAGCGGGAAGTCGGCGGTGTGCAGCGCAGTCACTTTGAACGACGGCGCGATGTCGGTTTCCTTGTAGAAACCCGGTACGACGGTTTCGCGTTTGACGGCCATCAGCGGGGCTTCGCAGCCGCCATTGATAGTCAGTTGTGCACCGTCGACCTTGACGTAGCAGGTGCCTGCAATCAGTTGACCCATGGTGTTACTCCCTTCAAATAAAAAGCCCACGCAAGGTGGGCTGAAATCACAGTGTCAAACGGGCCGATCAGGCGACGTCGTCGTACTGCAGACGGAACTGGTTGAGCAGTGCGAACACGCGCAGACCATTGATGTAATCAGGCGGGAACAGCACGTTCACGCGGCTCGGGTCCTGCACGTCGCGCTCGACGATCAGGTGCTCGGCGAACAGCTCGGCGTTTTCCACGTGGCCTTCCAGTTCGAGCTTGGCGTACTGGGCAATCAGCTCACCGCGAATGGTCGCCGGGGTGACGATCGGCTGGCCGGCGCCGAAACGGGTGCCGTCGGAGGCCAGTTTGTGGCGACCGTACTTGCTGGTGATCACGCTTTGCAGACGACGCACGATGAACGCCGACTGGTGCATGGTTTCGCTGTCCAGGTACGAGTTGTCGGCCTGGCCGTAAGCGTTCTTCTGGTAGGTGGTGATCGAGCGCTGGATACGCACGTAACCGCCTTCGTAGTACGCGGTGGCGATGCCGTAGTTGAGCAGCGACTGACGCTCGGTCAGGGTGAAACGCTCGCTGGCCGGTGCCGGATCGACACCCGGCAGGCTGCCGCTCTGGGTCGGACGGCTGGCGTCAGCCGAGATGAACACCGACGTGCGCGCAGCCAGTGCTGCAGCTTGTACCCATACTGGTTGCGGAACGCCCGGCTCCAGCGCCTGAATGGTCATGTGCTGGTCATTGCGCGCCTGACCGGCTGCCACCAGAGTGCCGACGGTGCCGCGTTTGGCGCTGTAGACGTGACCGAACAGTTGCTTGGCCCACGACCAGCGACCGGTGCTGTCATCCATCACCGCTTGCCAAGTGTTGAGGGTCGCCAGGTCGGACCATGGCAGCGTGATGAATTCGAACGGCTCATCGCCCAATGCCGCAACGGCAGCCACTTGATCCGGTACACCGACGCCGCCGGTCATGGCGGTGATGGCGGTGGTCAGACCGGCCGGGGTTTCTTCGCCGTTGCTCTTGCCCAGGCGATTGAATTGCAGGCTGATGTCGTTGCCGCTCTCGCCGGTCCATTTGGCGTTCAGGGTGACCACACCTTCAGCAGCGGCAGCGCTCACCGGCAGATCGGCGGTGGCGTTGATTTTCTGTGCCAGGGCGGTGGCCGCCTGGGCAGCAGTGGCACCGTTGACCACGGTGGCCTGTACACGGACGCCGCCGACATACAGGTTGAGCACGCCAGCCTGAGTCGCGGTGCCGGTCAGGGTCAGCACGCCTTTGGCGATGGCACCGGTGGCGTTGTGCAGCGGCAGGCACCAGATCTCACCGATCGGGTCGGCCTTACGGAAGGTCTCGTACATGGACGCCAGCATCGAACCCTGGCCGCCAATGCTCTTGGCCAGTGCCACGCTGGAAACCAGCACCAGTTTGCCAACTTCGCTCGGAGCGATGTTGTCGTTGACCTGCGCCACGATCAGGCGGCGCATGGACGAGGACGCGCTATTGGCGGCCGAGTTGTCCATTTCGGCATAGAACAGCGGTACACGAATGTCCGCAGGAATGTTGCTGAATCCGATCGCCATTATTTGGCTCCCTTTTGTTTAGCTGTTGCGGTTTTGAGGGTGATATCGCCGTCGGCCAGACGCCGGCGCCACCAGGCGCTGTCCAGCACTTCACGGCCTTCCAGTGGCAGCAGGTCGCCTGCTTCCGGGTCCGGCACGGCACGGCCAGCGGCCGGCACTACGGTGATGCGGTTGCTCATGGGGTTACGTCTCCAGAGAAAGTCATTTCCACGCGCCCGTCAGGGCCCGGGTGTTTCAGGTTGGGGTCGGCCGGGTCGATCGCATCGACCCGCACGGTGACCCCGGTAAAGGACGACAAACCGTCCAGTTCACGTTCGTGCCAACTCTCCGCAGGCTGACTTGGCAGATTGCGGCCCAGCTGGAACTCGGCAAAAAAGCGCAGCCGGTAGAACGCGCGGCTGCTGTTGATCGAGACCGTTTCGCCGCCGTCATAAACGATGGCGCTGTAGTCGGAACCGGGCTTGAAACCCACCAGCGCCCGCCACACTTCGGCGCGCAGGTCGTGCAACAGATCCAGCGCTTTTGTGGCGTCCGTGGCATCAAGCACCAGGATGATTTCGAAGCGGTCGCGGATCGGCTGGCTGGCAGAGTTCTGTGCGGTGCTGGCGCTGGCCAGATCGGCCAGCGGTAAAACGTGGGCCGAGGGCATCGGCAGATTCGGGTTGCCTTGCAGAAGCGCCAGGTCGACTCCGACGGCGATGTGGCCGGCAAGGCTTGGGCATTGCGCACGCAGCTGCGTGAGGATCGGGGAGATCTTCATGGGGAGCGTTCCAGGATGTGTGAGTGGCCACAGTGATGCGTGTGGCGGTGAGATCGGAGGATCAGTCCTTGGCTTTCGCGTGGGGATCCAGGCCCTTCGCTTCGATCAGGCAGCGATAGCTTTCTTCGCGCTTGCCACTGGCGGTGACTTTTTCAATCGACCAGCGGCCGCGCATGAAGTCCGGCCAGGTGTCATCGAGCACCAACAGACCTTCGGCCACCAGCAGCGGATCACCCGGGCAAGTGACCTTCAGCTTGTATTTCTCGCGCAGCATCTTGCGCACTTCGGCTTCGCCGATGGCTTTGGCTTCTTCCACACTGGCCTGCTTCTGGCGAACGACCTTGTAGGGTGCCTTGCCGGTTTTGACCTCCACCTGCTTGCCGGTATTAAGGTCCCAGCAGCAGGTTTTACAACCCTGATTCTGGGTTTGGGCAGTCTCTTCCAGCGTGGCGCTGATGAAGGCGTGATCGCCCGGCCGATTGTTGCTGGTCACCGACAGCCTGACGTCCGGGATCACCTGGCCTGAAAAGTTTTTGAGCTGCGCCGGTTTCGCCAATACGTAGAGTTCGTTGACGGGTTTGGCAATCGCGTCATATTTGCGCGCCATTCGCGTGATGAAGCCCATGTCGGTTTCGTTCGACTGGTCGACATGAGCAATCCTGATCAACGCCAGTTCGGGATCGACGCGCGGCGAAAAGCCGTGCGGCGAGACCAGTTTGCCAAACAGTTCACCAAGGGTTGTGGGCCCGTGGCTGGCCGTGCGTCGCTCCCTGAATCCCGTCTCGTCCTTGCCACTGAAAGGCGCGGCCGTAGCGACCAGCGTCAGACGCAGCGGGAACAGCGTCGGTGTCAGTCGAGTGATCCTGAACTGGCCCTTGTCGACCAGACTGGACTCCAGATAGCCGACCCGCAAACCAATTTTTCCGCCCAGGGTCGGCAAGCCTTCAAGGCCTTCCAGATCGATCACCAGCGTCAGTTGATCGGACTCCATTCCGGCGGCATCAATGTGTTCCCAACTGATCAGGCGCTGATTCAGCAGGGCCTCGTGGGCCCCGTAGATTTCAATCGTCGGCGTGAATCCCTGTGCCATGCAGCCTCCTTAATCCCAGGCCAGAACCGGTTTGATCGCGGCGGGTCGGCTGTCGAGTTCCGGCAGTGTCACCCAGACACCTGCCGGCAGGACCGGGCCCTGTTCGGCCAGGGTCGAGTTGAGTTTCCACAGGGCCTCTTCGGCTGTGTCATCACAGCGACCGGTTTCGCGGTAAAGCAACAGATTCACCGAATCGCCGGCCACGCTTCGTACCTTACGCATTGTTGAACTCCGCCAATTCGAGGGTCCAGTCGACCACCATCGCCGTACCATCATCGATGATGCAGGTCTGGGTTTCCTGAACCGTGGTGATTCGCCACAGGCCCCAGTTTCGGCCGATGCCATCAATCAGCGGCAGCGGCACACGAAGGGCTTGCAGCGCCCGCAGCTCATCCAGCCGATCCATGGCCACCGCGTACATTGATTTGCCGGTGATGGTCAGGGTTTCGGGTTTCTGTCCGATTTGATGGGACTTGGGTTTGCTGGTGAGAATCTGCAGCTCCGTCCAGCCGCCGTCGGACTTGCGCAGAAAACTGCTGTAGGCAAAACCGCGGGACAGGCCAAAGATGAAACTGCCCAGTGCCATTTGTTGTTTCATCAGGCGACTCCATCGGTCAGGGCTGCGTCACGGCGTGTGCCGAGGGGGTTAGTACTCATCAACGGCGTGAAGTCAGAGGTGAAATGCGTCTGCATGACCTGCGCGACCATGGCGCTCACCTTTTCAACGCTGGCCAGATCGCCGCCGCTGAAGTGAAACGCCGGGGCGTAGGTGACATTCGCGCTGGATTGATTTTGTGCTTGCACACTGCTCAGGCCTGCGCTGACTTCTGCAGGTGGTGCCAACTTGTCAGGGGCCGGTGTCGCAAGCCTTTCACCCAGCGCCTCCCCTTCCTGACTGCCGTAAAAACTCCCGATGGCACCGCCCAGGGCACCACCAATCAACGTACCGACGCCGGGAAGGATGAACGTACCGATCGTGGCGCCGATGCTCGCGCCGGCATATCCGCCAGCCAGGCCTCCCGCCGCCATACCTACGCCTCCGGCGACTTTTTTTGTATCGTTCTCGGCCACGCCTTCGACGACTTTGAGACCGGCTTCGACCATTGTCAGCGGCATGCTCAGTGGACCGGCGATCCGACCGAATCGGGCACCTCGACTGATCATGCTGCGGCCGGCAGCGGATCTCATGTAACCGATTCGACTGACAGCCGCTGCTCTCAGCGGCTCGGTCCTGGTGGCCAGAGTGCCGGCTCTCGTTCGGATACTGCCGGCCAGGGTGCCGGCTCCCGTTCGGATACTGCCGGCCAGGGTGCCGGCTCCCGTTCGGATACTGCCGGCTACGCTGACCGCTTTGCCGTAAGCCCCCTGTAGCGTGCCAACGGTATCCTTCACCCAGCCCGCAGCACCGGCGTACATCTTGCCCAGCGGTGCAATGGACCTGATCCCGGCAATACTCAGGACCAGCGCCGCCGTGAGTGTTGGATACTGTTCCGCCAACCCGCTCAAACCACCGGCGGCCTTGGCTGCGGTGTCGGCAACAGCGTTGAAGGATGGCAACACCGTATCGCCGGCGGAGGTATAAAGGCGATCCTTTTGCGCATTGAAGCCGTTGATGTGCGCTTGCGATGTCTGCGATTGAATACGGGCAGTCTCATTGACCGCACTGGCCTTTTCGCCAAGCTCGGAACTGGCGTACTGTTTTTTATCAGCCACCAGATCGAAGGAGCGTTTCACATCCCCGGTGTTCTGCAGCATTTTGATCACGGGCTGGTCGACCGAAAACAGCGTCATGGCCAACTCGGACTGCCGATCAGGCGATTGTGTCTTCAACGCCTCCAGCACTTTGAGAATGGCGCCCGGGGCATCGCCTTTCATCTGCTCGGCCAGCGCTTTGGGGTCGAGCTTCAGTTCAGTGAGTGCAGCTCGCTGAGCGGGCGAAGCTTTGTCTCCCAGCGCCACCGTCGTGGTGATTTTCTCGAAGGCCACACCGGCATCCGCCCGGTTGACCCCCGCATTGAGCAACGCCGCAGAAAACGCTGCTGCCTGCTCGGGAGTCATCCCGGCACCTTTTGCAGAAGCACCGTAGTTGCTGAGAATCGAGCCGATGTCAGCCTCCGAGGCACTCAACCGGCTTCCGAGCAGACTGGTTGCATCAGCGAGATCGAGGGTTTGCGCGCGATTGAGACTCATCGACGTGCGCCAGCCGATCAATAGATCGGCCGTATCCGCAGCCTTCATTCCAAACGCTGTCGCCGTGACGCCCGTGTCCCGTGTGAACTCCAGCACATCTTTTTGTCTGGCGCCGCTATCCAGTTCGCCTTTGTCATTTACATGATCATTGCCGACCCCGGCTTTGACAGCGGCGTAACCGACACCTGCAAGATCAAGCATGGTGCTGCCACCGGCAGCCACCTTGGACTCGGTGGCCATTTGCTCCAGCGCAATGCCAAATGTTCGGCGTTCATCGCCTTTGAACCCGACGACCGTTTCCAGCTTTGCCATCGCGGTATCAAAGCTGATGGCGGGCCGAAGATCCTTCAGCGCATCCTTGTCAGGATTCGCTGAAGGCACTCCAGACCCCATACCGGCAACAGGGCCGGGCTGGGCCTGTCGATCATTCATGGCTTGTTGCAATGAGCGCTGCGATACCAGCACACCGTGGATCGTGCTCAACACATCTCTGAGCTGAACCTGTTCGCTCGTCAATCGGCGAAGCTCGGCGGTGGAATCCGCCAGTGCCAGCCCCAGGCCTGCGAAGGCGCCCGAAAGACTCAAGTCCGACACAATATTGGCCGATGCTGCATCGGCGCCCTGCATGCTCGATGCGGGGGACATCAGGCTGGCCATTTTACTGGCCGTGTTCAACGCCTGGGCTTGTTGGTCGACCTCGGTGAATGTCAGCGAATAGCTACCGTCTGCCATGCCGCTCTACTCCTGTTTCACGCCAAGGCGAGTGATCGCTATGTCGTAGCGGCGCAACGCCTTTTCGGCGTCCCACTCCAGAATTTCCGCCTCACTTACCGGGTAAATGAGCGGCACGATATCGAGGATTACTTCGATGTCGCGCTCTGAAAGAAGGCCGCCGGCTGGTTTAAAAAATCGTCGATGCGCACCTGCAATTGCGTCCAGTCCGGGACGGTCATCAGGGCCAGATCGGGGATCATCAGACCGGTGCAATGGGCGGTGATGAACTCGGCGCGTTCCTTGGCCGTTTTCAGTTTCTTCATCACTTTGGTCGCGCGCAGCACCGGCATTTCCAGGCTCAGCGAGGTCACGGTGCGGCCGGTGACGGCGAGCGGTTGCAGCAGTTGCACCTGGTCGGGATCGTCGGTTTTTTCCGCGTCTTCGACCTGGTCGAGAAAGTACGACGCCGGACGGGTCGACATCTCGTGCACGTACTGCGCAATGGTCACGTAGTCCGGACGCTTGAGCTGATCGAGTTCCTTGACCGACAACCCGGTGGCCAGCAGCGCCAGTTCGAAGAACTGATCGTCTTCGTCGTCGCCGGCGCGTTCCAGCGCGTCTTTCTGGGCGGCGTAGAACAGGGGCTTGAGCTGGATCGATTCGATCTGCGAGCCGTCGTCACCGGTGATCGGCGACAACAGGTCATGCTTGGGTGGCATCCACGACATGAAAGGAATTCCTTGGGTGTTCTTGAAGATCCCTGTGGGCGTGAGCGCCCACAGGGTGTGTGCTTGATGCGCCGAAAAGGCTTACGGCATCAGCACCGCACGACGGGCATCACCGAGGATGTCGACGCCGTTGAGCACGAACTTCTGGGTGCGCACGTCGATGTCGATCACCGGAATGCCGTTTTCCAGACGGTTGTAGGTGCGGCAGGAGAGTTCCAGCGTGGTGATGGCTTTACTGCCCATTTTCAAGGCATCTTCAGCCAGAGACTTCAGCTTGCCGCCGACGGTGTGATAGGTGAACCAGGTGTTGCCGTCCTGATCCTGACCGGCTTCACGCACGTTCAGCAGAATGTCGTCGCCCAGCTTCACGCCCATCGCCAGCAGCACTTCAGCGCCGGTGCCTTGCAGCTTGAGCGTGGCATTCAGCGGCTTGGCGCTCTTGGCCATTTCCTCAACGATGAAGCGCCCGCCCGTCATGCCTTCCATCTCGAAATCGATCTTCGGCGGGGTGAACTCTTCCACGGTCGCCGACAACGGCAGGCCTTGCAGGGTGGCCGCGATGGCCTGTCTTACGCGGTTGGTAAACATTAGAGAACGTCCTCCAGGAACTGCTCGATGATTTCATCGCGGGCGTTGAGTTGATAAACCATGTGTTCGTTCGGCGCGTAGCGGCCGTAGTCGATGACCACGTACCAGGTGCCGTTCTTGTACTTCTCGACGCTGTTGAGTTCCGGGTGCAGGTAGACGCTGCCGCCAGGAATGGTTTCGTCGGCGACCAGGGTTTGCAGCCAGTCGTTGATGCGTTTGACTTCCTGATCCATGAACGACTTGGTCAGGTTCTTGGCCATGGCTTTCTGGCCGGCCTTCACCAGCTTGCGGCTGATGGCGTCTTCCAGACCGACGTAGCTGATGAACTTGCCGGTGATCGAACGGTTGCCCAGCAGCGAGAAGCCGCCCAGCACGGTGCGGGCGTAATAGCTGACGCCGTAGCGGTTGAGCAGATCGCCTTCGGTGGAGGTGTCGAGGATGTTGTACTCAACGACGCGGGACACGTCTTCGGCGTAGGTCACCTGGTTGCCCGGGCTTTCCCATTGCTTGACCTTGGCCAGCGCGGCAATCGCCAGGCTCGACGGCGCGAGGAAGACGTTTTTCTTCGCCGCTTTCGAGTACACGGCGGGCATGTTGTGCACCACCAGGCAACGGTCGAAACCGAGGTCGGCGCCGCCCAGATCCTTGCTGTACAACACTTGGTCGGCGACCGAAGCATCCTTGCCGTCCAGCACCACACGGGCCTTGATGCGCTTGCCGAACGAGGCGAACTCGCTGGCCACCGCTTTAGTGCCGGTGAAGCCCGGCGCGCCGATGATGGTCAGGTCTTCCGGGACGCTGCCCAGAGCCGCCAGACCGAGTTTGCGGCCGGTGGCTGGCTCAACGCCGCCGATCACCGCGTTGACGGTATCGGCCGGAGTTGCGCCCGCTTCGACGATCACCACGTACACCGGCACCTTGACCACTTTGAGGATCTGGTAGACCGCGTGGTACAGGGTGCCCTCTTCCGAGCCGGTCGGATCGAGCAGCGCATGGGTGGTGAAGCTATTGATGCGAAACGGTGCGTTGCGCGGAATCAGCGGATCGGCTTTCGGCGCGGTGCCGACCAGACCGATGACGTTGTCGCCCAGGCCACCCATGGCCTCGGGGGATTCGGTGGCATTGACGGTAATGCCGTTGTGCTCGAAGTTCAGAACCTCAGCCATAGTCAGTCAGCCTTCTTGGCAGCGGCCTTCACGGCCTTGGTGGTAGGTGTTTTCAGCTCCAGTCGACCGGCGCTGTGCAGGGCACTGGCCTCGACGTCGAGCAGATCGAGTTCCTGGCCGACGCTCGACCAGTGCCCACCGCCGGTGGGGAATGGAACGAGCACGGTGTAGGTTTGGCGGGTTGCCATTTTTCGTTTCTCCATAAACGGGAAAGCCCCTCGAAGGGAGGGGCTTGGCGGGTGTTGAAAGTTTTGGGGGGTGAAAGAAAACGCCCCGGGGTGCGGGGCGTTTATTTGAGATCTGCGGAGTCGGTCGACGATGAGTCTGGCCAACCCTCGGTCAGCATTTCGTCGTGGTAGTCGCCTGTCTCGATTGCGCGCAACAAGGTCAGCTCGCGGTCAAAGCAGGCCTGTACATGTGCCCGCACTGCTTTCGCAATTTCGATAATCTGCGCAGCGCCAATCTCGACGAATCCCCTCGCTGTTTTGAAATTGCAGCGGTATTCAGGATCGAGAATGGCTGAGAGCCCGGTGCTTGCGATCAGCGCCTGGCTGTCGCGAGTTGTCTCGATCAGCAGCTCGCCGACCGACACACCAGCAGCTTCCCGGCGGAATCGCTCGGCAGCAATGACTTCCTCTGTTGAGACAGGGGCATTTCCGGTTTTTGAAGCGATATAGGCCAGATAGCGGACATCGTCATCTGCAACGACGCCCTGATTCGGCCAATGCGTCTCATCTTGCGGCTCTGCAAAAACCGCCTTCACGGCAAGCAGGTGCTCGTCCGTAAATTGGACATAGATGCTCATGGGTCACCCTTAAAATTTGTATGCAGTGATGCTGACGTTAAAGGTTGCGATGCCAGCGGACGCCGACAGGATGTGGTACAGCGTCTGAGGTTTGGTCAGTGGCAAGAACGGAAACGCAACTTGAATACCGCCATTGGCCCCGGCTGACGGGTTACACGCGAACCCCATGCCGCTAACACCACCTTCCCCGCCAAGTGCTGCATACGTGTTGACCCCACTCATAGTGTTCTGAAGCACGATGTAGCCTTGGCATGCCTTGGCGTTCATCGGAACAGCGGTCGCCACCGTAAACGGCGAGTAATCTGACCGTCCCCCTTGTGTCGACATCACTTCCTTGCCATTCCAGGAGAACGTTCGATCTTCCTGATAGCCGTTCGGGAACTGGCCGCTGGCGTTCGTTGGCCACACTCCGATAAGCGCCGAGTAGGTGTAACCCGCTGGTGGAGCCGATCCACCGTACACGACAGGGGCCACAGCCGACGTGCAGTTCCACGCCATCACACCCTGGGCCTCGGTTTCCGGGTTGTAGAAGGCATAAAGCGCTACATAACCATTGACTGGTGCTGACCCGACATCCATGGCGCCAAGGCCCTTGTTTGCCGACGCCAGATCAATCAACTGGCTGAAGTTTCGCAGGGTGCGCGTCTTGCCGTTGGCATTGCCGACAACAACCCCGGCCACCTTGATTGTTCCCGATGAGGACGCAACCGTGATCTGCATTTTGTCACCGCGCATGCTCCCTGCAAGCGGGCCATTGCTGGAGGCGGTTTCAACGGCCGCTGCGAGTGCGGCGATATCGATCGCTCCCTGATTGACCGGCGCGTTCCAGGCCTTGATGCACCACATGACGGCAAGGTTTCGAGGCCTTGAACGCATGAAGTCAACACCAATGTATGCGGTTCCGGGTGTTTGAACACCATCCATAGGCAGTTGGGTTGTCGTCGCAGTGGCCGTGACATACGCCGTTACCGGTTCAACGACGGCCGGGGCGGTGTCGTAATCGAGCCCCAGCACCCTTACATGGTCGGGATTGTTCAAATTTGGAATCGGCAGGTTGACGCCATCACCATCACCATAAGTGGCAGTACCGACTTGCCAGCTGCCAATTGCCCGCCCAGAGTCAACACCCCGTCCATGATCCCAGCCACGGAGGAACTCACCACGGGATTCCGGCAATCGGAAGTTGCCCGCGCCCTCATTGCCTTTGTTGTAAGTAGTACCCAGATAAGCCGCCAGATCCGGATAAGTCGCAATGCTTTGCACACTGCCATCCAGTTCCAGATAACCGGCAGGAACGACGCCCATTGGGAACGACAAAACAGCACCTACAGGAACAGAAGACTTTAGCTGCGAGACTTCCTTGGCCAGTGCGGCTACGTCGATGCTGCCCTGATTGATCGGCGCGTTCCAGGCCTTGATGCACCACATGACGGCGACGTTGCGCGGACGGGTTTCAGTTCCACCGGCACTTCCGGTCACCCCCTGAGAGGCGCGCCAATTGGTAACAGCCAGCCCGGAGGCATTGCCCTGAACCATTTCGTTGCCGGTGGACGAGATCGAGTGGTTGTGCGCCTTGAGCATGTCGGCCTGTGCGGTACCGACGTTGCGGCCTGCATCCACGCCACGACCATGATCCCAGCCCCGAAGGAATTCACCGCGCGAATCCGGCAAACGGAAATTGCCCGTACCTTCATCACCTTTGTTGTAGGTCGTACCGAGGTAAGTCGCCAGATCCGGATAAGTCGCAATGGTCTGCACACTGCCATCCAGCTCAAGAAAGCCGGGCGGCACAATCCCCGTTGGAAATGCCATGACAGCGCCCACCGGAACGGCCGAACCGAGGCGTGAGACTTCCTTGACCAGTGCCGCTACGTCGATGTTTCCCTGATTGACCGGGGCGTTCCAGGCCTTGATGCACCACATGACGGCGACGTTGCGGCCACGAGTTTCCGTCGAAGTACGCGCCACTTTGGAAGCATCGAAACTCGCGGAATGAAACCCGTTTGATCCGTTTGTAGAGACCGGTACCGGGTTAGGGTTCGATAGTCCAAATACGCCACTGGCCGTTCTGATATCCAGATTGCCGTCGATATAGCCGCTTATGTTCTGCAAGGAATCGAGCTGGGAACTTCCGATCGCTCGGCCGACATCCACCCCACGCCCATGATCCCAACCGCGCAAGAACTCCCCGCGCGCTTCAGGCAAACGGAAATTCCCGACACCCTCATCGCCCTTGTTGAACTTGCCGCCCAGATAGGCGCTCAAGTCCGGATAGGTCGCGCTGCTCTTGACGCTGTTGTCCAGCTCCAGAAAACCCGGTGGCGGTGTATCAACCGGGAACGCCACGATCGAACCTACCGGCAGCGCCGAGGCCTTGGCAATCAGCGCTTCGACTTCAGCCTTGGTGTAGGAGTCCTTGATGCCGAAACCGGCCAGCGTGTCAGGATTCGAGCCGGCCGTCGCACGGCCATATTCGTCGACGCTCAAACTCTTGTAAGTACCAGCGGCAATCCCGGTGCGCCCGGCCAGCATCTTGAATGTCAGCGCGGTAGTACCGAGGGTGATCGGCGCGTTGGTAGTCAGGTGCCACAGCGAATCGCCGTTGAGCGTGCCCTCTTCCACCATCACCGTCAGGCCCGGTGTGACCTTGGCGCTGACGTTGGCATCGTTGGCCCGAGTCCAGTCACCGTTGGCGACGATCCACAGACCGTTGTCTTTCGCCAGGGTCTGATTCGGCAGCAGCACGCGGTCGCCGGCAATCACCGCCACACCGTCGATCTGCTGCGCACCGTTCAACACTACGTTGGCGGTGGCGGCGACACGTACCGACTGTTTGCCATCGAGTTTGCCGAGTTCTTCGGCGAGGTAGCTCATGACCCAGGCACGTGTGGCCTTGACCACGGTGTCGTCGATCAGCAGCGTCACCAGCGAGGCATTGCTGGTCTCGAAGATCGAGCGGATGTAGAACTCTTTGCCCGAGCCCGACGTGGCCAGTACCGGTTTGAACGACTCCGGGTATTTGACGATGGCGTAGAGAATGCCGGTGTCGGTCCACAGCCCGGCTTCACGCACGTACCAGCCGCCGACATCCGGCGGAATGGTGACTTCGGCGAGCAGCCAGCTCGGGTTCTTCTCGTCCTGGAACAGCGCGTTGAGCGGTCCGCGCCAGACTTCGCGTTTCAGCGCGGTGGCCGTCGCGGCCGGGTTGTAGACCGCGCCACCGCCATCACCGACGGAAATCTGCGTCAGCTTGATCGGCACGCCCGCTGCCTTGCAGGCGGTTTCGTAGGCAATCCCTGCGTTGGTTAGCAGGGTGTAATAGTCAGCCATTCAGGCCCCCTGAGGATAAATAGTGGATGTTTCGACGGTGTACAGACCGGCCGCCATAAAGGCCTTGCCGGAGGTTTCGAGTCCTTCGAGGAACACCGGATAGACCGTGGTCAGCTCGCCGCAGAACGTCGCGGCGCCGATCACATGAGAGCCAAAGGCGCTGAGGCCGACCGACACCGACAGCACGTCCCGTTCGCTCTTGGCATCAGCCAGGCGTCGGTCGAGACGGGCGTCGATTTCTTCGCTGTAGGGTTGTTCGCTGAAGGCCCGCACGGAGAAGCTGTAAGGCGCACCCGGCGGAGTCTGTTCGTACCAGGCGCGAATCTCGGGTCTCAGTTGCAACCCCTTGGCGGCGTTCTCCAGCGCCTTGCGGGTGCCGGCCCGGCGCGCGGTGGGCCAGGCCAGTTCGACGGTCAGGCGCTTTTCCGCTTCCGGTGCGTCGGTGCTCCATTCGGCCACGCCGCGATCCGCCGCGAGATACGGCAGGAACGCGACGGGCGTCGAACTCGGGTTCATCAGCTCGGGAAACGGTGGCGCGATGCGGTCAAGCAATGTGCTGAAGCCGATGTCGAGTGCCCGCTCCAGCGCCGAGCTGTTGGCCGGCAGCAGGGTCGGACGCGGTGTCTGATCCGTCATAGTGTCTGCACCTCAACCTCGACCGCCGTGCAGTACGGCGCTTGAAACGCGGTGCACACGATGGGTGTCAGCGGTTCAAGAATCTGCAATTGCACGGCGCCGGCGCTGTGCAGCGTGTAGTCGATCCAGCTCGGATCGACCCGGCCTTCCAGGCGATGGCAACTGTCGGCGTAGGCCTGCAAATGCTGTTGCGCGGCGACTTTGGTCAGGCCCGAATCCGGGCCGGAATTGATCTTCGCCACGACGCGGATCTTGTAACGCTGAATGTCCGCAGCTTTGACGGTGACCTTGTCGGTTTCCGGGCAGACATCGGGTCGGGCAAAGTGTTGGCGCACGCCGTCGAGCAGCGCGGCGGACGGTGTACCGTCGGCGTCGCGGGAAAGCACGGTCACCTGCACTTCACCGGGAGCCGTGCGACGACCGTTGCCATCCTTGACCTGTGCGGCGAGGCCGTCCGGGGCGAAGGTGTAGGTGACGTCGACGACGCCGGCATCGGTGGATTCGACTTTCACCGCCGGCCGTTCGCCGAGGGTGAAGACTTCGCGGCGGTACTGCATCCGCGAACCCGCCGCTGGCGCATGGGGCGCCAGGTAATAGCGCAACCGGGCGTCATCGTCGCTTTCGTAAATCGCCGGCACCGGCGGGAACGCCGCCGGGTCGCCCGGGTCGAGCAACTGTCGCTCCAGGCCCATGTCCGCCAGCCGTGCATCGAGGTTGCTGCCGGTCGCCCACCACGCCAGCATCTGCTTGATCCGGGCGTTGTATTTGCGTTCGTGGGTTTGCAGGCGAACGCAGAAAGCCTCCAGGGCCAGGGTCAGCAGTTCGCTTTCGTTTTCCAGGCTGGTCTTGAGTTTTGCCGCGCTGTCCGGCGAGCGGGTGCCGACGTACTCGAGGACGAAGGCCTTGAACTCGGCGAGCAGATCCTCGAAGGCCTCGACCTTGATCAGTGAGGGTTCGGCCAGTTGGTTCTGACCAGGGATCAACATGCTCATGTCACGACCTCGAAAGTCTGTTGGCGGTTTTTCCAGGTGCCGGCAAAACGCAGCAGCAAACCGGCGCCCTGACGGCTGGCGACGATCACTTGCGGCTGAAAATCGCCGATGCCGTTCTGTGCGTTGTAGAACGCCTGCGCGGCGTGGCTTTGCGCCAGAAGCAGAACGTCATCGCCGAGGTTCTGCCCCAGCAACGTGGGGATCAGCGACCCGTACAAGGGCCGCTTCTGCCGTGTGCCCAAAGGCGTGGTCAGGGCCCGGGTCGCGCGCTGCACGAATTGCAGCCAGTCGTCGACCGTGGCCCCGGTGTTTCTATCGATTCCGATCATGGGAGGCTCTTGATTCAGGGGCTGATGACGCGACCCTGGTGATCCACCAGCGGGCCGCTGAAGTGCACGCCCGAGGCGTCGATCGTCAGGCCGACAGCGCCCAGTTGCAGGTTGATCGCTTGCGGCGTCATCGCCAGCCGTGCGGGGCCGATGCTCAGTTCAAGCGACTCGCGAGAACCGCTGAAAGCCACAGGACCGTTTTGCCAGTGCAGGGTGTGAGAGGCATCGTCGTAGCCACTTTCGCTGCCATCGACATGCACCCGTCGCGTCAGCGTGGGGACGGTGGCAGCGGGAGGAAAACGGTCACTGTTCAAGCCGAACAACGCCACGCTTTGCGCACCGCTTTCGCCGCTGCCGTAGTTGAACAGCAGACACTGTTCGCCAACGCTCGGAATCCGCGACTCGCTCTGTGCGCCGGCGCTCGGGTTGAAGAACTTGATGGCCGGGGTGAGCAATCCTCCGTGGCTGACCTTGCAGGTATTGCTCGCCGCATCGACTTCCTGACAGATACCGATGCGGCAATAGCTTTCGGCGCGTCGGTGCAGGTCTTCGATCTCCGCTTCCATCTCGGCCAGGCGTTCGATGATCGGCCCCAGTTGCATACGCAGTAATGCGTCGAACATCGGTCAGGCCTCCAGCGAGGTGTATTGGTCGGGGTCGTCGATGTCGCTGACTTCCCAGGTGCGGGCGAATTTCGGTGTGCCGAGCGGGTCGTCGAGCAAGGTCGGACCGAGGTAGAGGGTCTGGTTGAACGACAGCGTCCAGGCTTTGCTCTGTTGATCGGCACGGGTGAGCAAGGACGGCAATCCATCGATGTTCATCGGCAGATCACATTGATCGCCGGGCAGGCCCCAGCGGTTGTCGGTGATCAGGTTTTTCAGTGCGGCGATCAGATCGCAGGCAGCAAACGCCGTGGCGGAAACTGCCGGAATGACCTGCAGCGACAGCGTCAGCACATGGGCAATCCGCCCGTTGGCTGCCCGCTCTCCCGGTGCATTTCGTTCGATATCGATCAACACCCAGGCCTTGTCGCCGGGTGCCGTAAAGTCATCGTGATTGCCGACTTGCACGTTCAGGTCAACGTTATTGCGCAAGGCTGTCGCCATCGCCGTGAACAGCTGCGATGGCTGCCGGATCGGTGCGGGCATGCATGACCTCCTTTTCAAATGTCCACGCGCAGTCCCGCCGCACGGCGTGCAGCGAGACAAGAAAGTGAAGGGGTTACTGTGGGTCGCGCGGAGGTACTTCGCAGACGCCGATGCGCTTGGCGGCCCAGCGTTCGTAGAGACCGATGGCGACGTCGGCACCGGCCATTGCGGTCAGGCAGCCGAAGGCGCCGGCGGCCCAGATCGACATGCCGGCGGCGTACAGCAGCATGATCGCCGAGACGCCGCAGATCATGCAGGCGCCGGAGCGCAGGGCCAGCCGTCGCAGCAGTGGCCAGCCGCGGGCGCCGTCCTTGTCGGCGCGCCACATTTCGCCGGAGACCCCGCCCGCCACGGCAAGCAGGATGACCAGCCAGATCGGCATGTCCGCCAACGCTTGTTGCTCGTTTGTCATGTCACGCCTCCTGGTGTGATGGATGAGTGGTGTGTGTTGGGTTCAAACGTTTTCTCTCGAGGCAGGCATTCCAAAAAGCCCGGCGCCGAGGCCGGGCTTTTCAGTAATGCGCGCTCATTTGTTGTTAGTAAGGTGTCGCAGGCCAGTTGATCGTGGACGGGTAGCCAGGCTGGTTTACGACTTCACTGACAGCGATGATGTATCGCTTATAAGTGATCAATGCTGCCTCATCTGCCGGAGTAGCGATGCCAAGATCTACTTTGCATTGCAATGGATTGAACATCAGGCGACGCGTGGTCTCATCGAAGCGCTGCTGCATGTAAATCGAGGCAAGCGTCAGATGGTCTTCATAAGTCAGCTCGGTAAAAACAAGCCCCTTATCGAAGAAATACTCAACTTTCCAGCCGACTTGAACACCGGAGTAAGCGGTTACATCGTGCCAATTCCCCTGAACCCCATCCGGACTGGTCGTTGGAGCGCCTCCTTCTGTATCCAGCACGTGAGTCACTAATAAAAAAGATGTTTGGCTAAAAGTCGGGACAAATGCATATCGATTCATTGTTTTTTCTCTAAATTTTCAGAAGACTGATTTATTCATCTGCACCCCAGCCACCGGGGTTTATTTGCAGATCACAAAGAAACCTCTAGAGAGGCCTTTCAGTCATGCACTCCGGTTTACGATACTGCTGGAGCAAGTACCGCAATTGCATTTATGGCAATGGCGGCCAGACAACGGTCAGTGGGTAACCAGGCTGTTTGTTCACATTACTCAGGTCGATGCAGAACCGCTTGTGAGCCAGCAGATAAGCCTTGTCGGCTTCTGTCGCGATACCCAACTCGACCTTGAATGGCAGCGCGGTCGCGGTCAGGCGATCGTTCAACTTGGCAAGACGGGTATTTCTTTCGTTGTTCAATCGAAGAGACAACATGCTCGGCATCGTTGGGTCCGGAGCGCTGAACGTCCAGACGCCGCCGTTATTGACTGCCGTCGAGTCATAGTCGATCTGGTAAATGGAAAGACTTGTGACGTCTACCCAAAGTTGATCGGCAGGGAACTCTTCTTGAATCGGGTTATTGGTTTCAAAAAGGTTGTCGACCTTACCACCGACAATACGTGCGTACTTTTTCATCACTATTACCTTGATCTGCCGGCACCCCGGACTTGTTTGAAAATCTGTCTGAATCAGTCAAGGCATTCCAAAAAGCCCGGCGCTGAGGCCGGGCTTATCAGCCGTGCGATCCTGAGTGATCCATTGAGGGGTTAAACCGGCTTACTGAGGCACAACGGGCCAAACAACAGTCCGTGGATAACCTGGTTGCTTGTTGAGATCGCTGATGGCAATGGCGTACTGCTTGCAAACCAGCAACAACGCCGCTTCGGCAGGTTCGGCTACGCCAAGATCAACCTTGAACTGCAAAGACTTCTTCAGCAGGCGGCCTTCAATGTCCCTCAGTCGCAACAGTGCGTCATATTCGATCTCGTTGATCAGCTCTGCGTCGCTTGGTTTTGTGAACGTCCAGCCGCCATTGAAGGACGCGCGGTCATTCACTGCGATTTCAGTGTTTCCGGTTACATCGACCCAATTACCAAAGGGTGAAGTTGTAATCGGCATCTCTTCACTTTCCACCAGACGGGTAACCTTCGATCCTTCTACGAGCGCAAACAACTTCATTCCCTGCTCCTTGGTTTGATATTTCACGAAGATGCGTTCATCTTCAGAGGTACTGCCACAGCGATTGCATCCGCCAGGCACTTCAAAAAGCCCGGCATTACGCCGGGCTCTTCAGTCGTGCACATGCTGTGGAAGTCTTGTGAGGCGAGTGACTCAGAAAGGAGCAACCGGCCAGTTGAGTGCCGTTGGATAACCGGGCTGATTGTTAATCTCGGTCAGGTCGACGATGTACTGTTTGTAGGCTTGCCACTGCGTCACCTCTGCCGGGGTTGCCGCACCCAGCTCTACCCGGTATTGCAGCGGGTTAAACGGCAGCCATCTGTCCGCAATGTCAAGGCGCAGCTTCTTGCGGGCGGCAGCAATGGCAACGTAGTCACTATAAACGGCTTGAAAGAAGCCAGGTTCCGGGCCGAGGTACCTGTATATCAAGCCAACTTGAGCCTCCGGATTTGTGGTGATATCCATCCAGTAGTCCATCGGTCCTGTCTGTTCAGGAAGTGGCGGCTGACTTTCAGCCTCCACGATTTGGTTGACCAGATAAAAGCTGTACCCGGAGATCAACTCCATCAGTGCATAACGATTCATTCCAATTTCCCTTTGTCTATTTAACCAGGCCCTGCTCTGCACAATATTCATTGCAGGTGATCTGCTCAGAGGAGCATTCCAAAAAGCCCGGCAATGCGCCGGGCTTTTCAGTAATGCACTCCTTTGCCTTCCTTCAATCCTGTGTACGTGAAGGAAGCTGACTTTTCGGCGCTACTGGCGCGGTACGAGTCCGTTCAAATTGTTTTTCCGACCGCGGTCCCTGCCCGCCGGATAACTGCTTCTGGTGCTTTACGCTGCACACCCGGGTCAGTTGCCAACCCTCTGAACCGTTGAGGCCGGTTCATCGCTGCCTGTTCTTGTGGAACTAAAGAGCTGTTGTTGCCAGCCGCTTTGTCGAGCGGCTTGGTGGCAAGAATATGCATGTGTGCATATCCAGTCAATGCGTAAATGCATTTATTTATGCATAAGAAATGCGCGGATGCATCAAAGCCCCGCCGATCAAGGGTTGGCCGCTTTTCTACAGGCGAAAAAAAACCCGCCGTGGGCGGGTTTTATCTGGGAGAGGGGTCGTTATCGGGCGTACATGCCCCACCAGAAGACGTGACCGAGGATGACAATCTGCTCCTCTTGGATCTCCTGGAAGCTGTAGTCCTCATCCGGATGCTCATCGCGATTGAAGCTGCGCAGGCGGATACCGGTAGGCAGGCGATAGAGCTGCTTCACCCGCAATTGACCGTTGTGATTGATCGCATAAAGGTCGCCATCGACAATGTCGCCGATCCCGCACTTGCCCGCGTTGACACCGACAGTGGCGCCGTCACGCAGCACCGGCAACATGCTGTTGCCCCGTACGGTCACGCATTTGGCCTGGTCGAACTGCACACCATTATGGCGCAGGCTACGCTTGCCAAAGCGCAGGCTAGAGCGTTCGCTCTCTTCGATGACGAATCTTCCTGATCCAGCAGCCAATTCAACCTCGCGAAGAAAGGGCACCGACACCTCGTCGTCATCGACGGGCGTGTCATCGTCCCACAGGCTTATGTCCTTGAGTTCGGAATGCAACTCCTCGCGCCCGCCGCCGGCGACCGGCGCAACATCCGCGCGCCCGCGCAACTGATCGGTGCTCACGGCGAAGTACTCGGCAATCTTCGAGATGTGTTTATCCGAAGGATCGACGATCTTCCCGCTGAGAATCCGCGAGAGAGTGGATTGAGGCACGCCGGTGCGACGGTGGAGCTCCGTGGGGGAGATCCCGTGCTGATCGAGCAGTGCTCTTAAGACGGAGGATACGTTGCGTTTTTGCATAACGCGCATAGTGCTTGAAGTTTTTCGGGAAGACAAATGCTGATTTGCATAAATCGTGCATTTGACGTGTTCGAATTCAAACCTTGTTTCATTTCAAATCAATCGATTTCTGTAGAAGCGCAATCAATCGGACTAGCCTGATCAGCACGAAATCAACCTGGAAAGGATCTTCAAAGTGAATGATACCGACCCCGCAAGGCGATCCATGTCACCAGCGGAACAGATTATTTCCTCCCAAGCGATTGTTTTTGCTCGCTCAAACAAAAAGGCCATCGCGAAGCGCCTCACAGACAAAACCGTCTTTCTCCCGGAGGAAGCGCCGGTATCCGTATTCATGGCAGGTTCACCGGGTGCAGGAAAAACAGAAGCGTCAATCGCCCTGATCAACCTTTTCGCGGATACGAAAATCCTGAGAATCGACCCCGACGAGCTGAGAAGCGAATTCTCTGAATACTCAGGAGGGAACTCGTGGCTTTTCCAAGGAGGCGTTTCGATTTTGGTTGAAAAAATCCTCGACTTCGCCATCGATCAAAGACAGTCATTTCTGTTGGATGGAACCCTTTCAAACATCGATGTGGCCAGAAAAAATGTTGAACGATCCTTGAAGAAAGGCCGGTTTGTGCAAATTTTGTATGTCTATCAAAATCCATTTCTGGCTTGGGATTTTGTAAAAGCCCGAGAGGAAGCTGAGGGCAGGAGGATCCGAAAAGAGCATTTCATCGATCAGTATTTTGCAGCACGTGACGTAGTGAACTCGCTTAAGTTAGAGTTCAGTGGTGATATCCATGTCGATCTGTTGCTCAAGCACATCGATAACTCGGGGCGGCTTTACAAAGCTGGTGTCGACAAAATTGACTACCATATACCTGAGAAATACACACGAGCCGATCTTCAAGCCAGGCTCGGGACACCCTAAGGAGCGCATTCATGATTTCTATTAAGCTTGGCGCTAGAAAAGGTGCCAAAAACCCCTTTGCCGACTTTATTCGTAACGCGAAGGCCGAACAAAAGAAGCGTGTCTATGGTGAGGTTTTGACTGAGGCGACCAAGCAACAGAATCTCGTCATGATGCAGGCCGAAGTGAAACGAGCCTGATAGCTTACATTTTTCCCTGAAAGCCCGGCCAAGTGCCGGGTTTTGTCATTTCCTGACCGCAATCGGATACACCGCACTATCCAACCCTGCTCAGGGCAGCGCCTGCAAGACCGCCCATGGTAACCTTGCGCCCATCGCGGAAAAGCCCGGCGACTGCCCCGCTTTTACCCCACACCTTCCAACGAGTTACCTGACAATCCGATGAATAAAGCCGTCTCCGACCTGTCCTCCCACACTCCGATGATGCAGCAGTACTGGCGCCTGAAGAATCAGCACCCGGACCAGCTGATGTTCTACCGCATGGGCGACTTCTACGAGATCTTCTACGAAGACGCGAAGAAGGCGGCCAAGTTGCTGGACATCACCCTGACTGCCCGTGGGCAATCGGCGGGGCAGGCTATTCCGATGTGCGGGATTCCGTATCACGCCGCGGAAGGCTATCTGGCGAAACTGGTCAAGCTCGGCGAGTCGGTCGTGATCTGCGAGCAGGTCGGCGACCCAGCCACCAGCAAGGGCCCGGTGGAACGTCAGGTGGTGCGGATCATCACCCCGGGCACGGTCAGCGACGAGGCGCTGCTCGATGAGCGTCGCGACAACCTGATCGCGGCGGTGCTGGGGGACGAGCGCCTGTTCGGTCTGGCGGTACTGGACATCACCAGCGGCAACTTCACGGTGCTTGAGATCAAGGGCTGGGAAAACCTGCTGGCGGAGCTTGAGCGGGTCAACCCGGTCGAACTGTTGATCCCGGATGACTGGCCAAAGGATCTGCCGGCGGAAAAACGCCGTGGCGTGCGTCGCCGCGCACCGTGGGATTTCGAGCGTGATTCGGCGCTGAAAAGCCTTTGCCAGCAATTCTCCACTCAGGATCTGAAAGGCTTCGGCTGCGAAACGTTGACCCTGGCCATCGGCGCCGCCGGTTGCCTGTTGGCGTACGCCAAGGAAACCCAGCGTACCGCCCTGCCCCACCTGCGCAGCCTGCGTCATGAACGGCTGGACGACACCGTGGTGCTGGACGGCGCCAGCCGCCGCAACCTGGAACTCGACACCAACCTGGCCGGTGGCCGCGACAACACCCTGCAATCGGTTGTCGACCGTTGCCAGACCGCCATGGGCAGCCGCTTGCTGACCCGTTGGCTGAACCGTCCGCTACGCGACCTGACCGTGCTGCTCGCACGCCAGACCTCGATCACTTGCCTGCTTGACCGCTATCGCTTTGAAAGCCTGCAACCGCAGCTCAAGGAAATCGGCGACATCGAGCGGATTCTGGCGCGGATCGGCCTGCGCAATGCCCGTCCTCGCGACCTCGCTCGCCTGCGTGATGCACTCGGCGCCCTGCCTGAACTGCAAGTGGCGATGACCGACCTGGAAGCGCCGCATCTGCAACGTCTGGCAACCACCACCAGCACTTACCCGGAACTGGCGGCGCTGCTGGAAAAAGCCATCATCGACAACCCGCCGGCGGTGATCCGTGACGGCGGTGTGCTGAAAACCGGCTACGACAGCGAACTCGACGAGCTGCAATCGCTGAGCGAAAACGCCGGTCAGTTCCTGATCGATCTGGAAGCCCGGGAAAAGGCTCGTACCGGCCTGGCCAACCTGAAAGTCGGCTACAACCGCATCCACGGCTACTTCATTGAATTGCCGAGCAAGCAGGCTGAATCGGCACCGGCGGACTACATCCGTCGGCAGACCCTCAAGGGTGCCGAGCGCTTCATCACACCTGAGCTGAAAGAGTTCGAAGACAAGGCGTTGTCGGCCAAGAGCCGCGCCCTGGCTCGCGAAAAAATGCTCTACGAAGCGCTGCTGGAAGATCTGATCAGTCAGTTGCCGCCGTTGCAGGACACCGCTGGCGCGCTGGCTGAACTGGATGTGCTGAGCAACCTTGCCGAACGAGCACTGAACCTCGACCTGAATTGCCCGACCTTCGTCAGCGAACCGTGCATGCGCATTACTCAGGGTCGTCACCCGGTGGTCGAGCAGGTACTGACCACGCCGTTCGTGGCCAACGACCTGAGCCTGGATGACAACACCCGCATGCTGGTGATCACCGGCCCGAACATGGGTGGTAAATCCACCTATATGCGCCAGACTGCACTGATCGTGCTGCTGGCCCATATCGGCAGCTTCGTGCCGGCGGCCAGCTGCGAACTGTCGCTGGTGGACCGGATCTTCACCCGGATCGGTTCCAGCGACGACCTGGCCGGCGGGCGCTCGACCTTCATGGTGGAAATGAGCGAAACCGCCAACATTCTGCACAACGCCACCGAGCGCAGCCTGGTGCTGATGGACGAAGTGGGTCGCGGCACCAGCACGTTCGACGGTCTGTCCCTGGCCTGGGCGGCAGCCGAGCGACTGGCGCACCTGCGCGCCTACACGCTGTTTGCCACGCACTATTTCGAACTGACCGTGCTGCCGGAAGCCGAGCCCTTGGTGGCCAACGTGCACCTCAATGCAACCGAGCACAACGAACGCATCGTGTTCCTGCACCACGTGCTGCCGGGGCCGGCCAGCCAGAGTTATGGTCTGGCCGTGGCGCAACTGGCGGGTGTGCCGAGCGAAGTGATCGTGCGCGCCCGTGAGCACCTGAGCCGCCTGGAAGACACTGCTTTGCCGCATGAAGCGCCTAAGCCGGCCGCCAAGGGCAAACCGGCGACGCCGCAACAAAGCGACATGTTCGCCAGCCTGCCGCATCCGGTGCTGGATGAGTTGGCTAAACTGGACATAGACGACATGACACCGCGCCGTGCGCTCGAAATGCTCTATGCACTAAAGAACCGGATCTAAGCACCGACGAACCGGATATAACGCAAAAGGCTTCAAGCTGTTAGAATCTCGCGCGGTTTGGGATGCTGCTGGCTAATAGCCTGGCTGGCAGACATCGCTCCCGAACCTGGCGACCCCAACCGTGAAGGGGCAACGCTGCCGCCGCCTGAGGAGAAAATTAGAAATGACCTTCGTCGTCACCGACAACTGCATCAAGTGCAAGTACACCGACTGCGTAGAAGTCTGTCCGGTGGACTGCTTTTACGAAGGCCCGAACTTCCTGGTGATTCACCCGGATGAGTGCATCGACTGCGCCCTGTGCGAACCAGAATGCCCGGCCGTAGCCATTTTCTCCGAGGATGAAGTCCCGGAAGAGATGCAAGAGTTCATTCAACTGAACGTCGAGCTGGCGGAGATCTGGCCGAACATCACCGAGAAGAAAGAATCACTGCCGGATGCCGAAGAGTGGGATGGCGTCAAAGGCAAGATCAAAGACCTCGAACGCTGATCTGTCCCGCGTTTGAAGAAAAGGCCCCTTGCGGGCCTTTTTGCTTTTCCGGGTTTTGCTTTTCTTCAGGCAAAAAAAAGGGGCGGTTTGACCCGCCCACATTTTTTCCCTATTCCCTGTGTTCCTTTTCATCGTCCTGATGAATCGCGTCCTGCGATGTCCATTCCCCTCTTCCTTGAAGGGCGTGTCTGTCCGTCGACACAACCCAGATACTAGAGATTTCCCTGACAGCCGCAACCGGCCTGCTCAGCTAAAACACGCTGTCATAAGCACTTAATATTTAAAAATAACCATACAAATCAATCAGTTGAACGTATTCAGCAAGCACAATGGGCGTCTGCCGCAGTGTAAAAATAGCGAACACTTACGAAAGAGTAAGCCAGGGCTTACAACGCGAGACTACAAACCCGGGGAAGCAAACCGCTTTGCCGCAGAAAACAAAAAGCCCCGAACCAGTCGGGGCTTTTTGTGGCGATCACGCAAGGCGCTTATTGAAACAGCGACTCGCTCGACAGGCCGTTTTTCTCGAGGATTTCACGTAGGCGCTTGAGGCCTTCCACCTGGATCTGTCTCACCCGTTCCCGGGTCAGGCCGATCTCCAGGCCTACATCTTCCAGCGTGCTGCTCTCGTGACCGCGCAGGCCGAAGCGGCGTACCACCACTTCGCGTTGCTTGTCGGTCAGCTCCGAGAGCCATTGATCGATGCTCTGCGACAGATCGTCGTCCTGCAGCAGTTCGCATGGATCGGTCGGACGGTCATCCGTGAGGGTGTCCAGCAGGGTTTTATCCGAATCCGGACCCAGCGAGACGTCGACCGAAGAAACCCGCTCGTTCAGGCCCAGCATGCGCTTGACCTCGCCCACCGGTTTTTCCAGCAGGTTGGCGATTTCTTCAGGTGAAGGTTCGTGATCGAGTTTTTGCGTCAGCTCCCGTGCAGCCCGCAGGTACACGTTGAGCTCCTTGACCACATGGATCGGCAGCCGGATGGTCCGGGTCTGATTCATGATCGCGCGCTCGATGGTCTGACGGATCCACCAGGTCGCGTAGGTCGAGAAGCGGAAGCCGCGCTCGGGATCGAACTTTTCCACCGCGCGGATCAGCCCGAGGTTGCCCTCTTCGATCAGATCCAGCAGCGACAGCCCCCGATTGACGTAACGCCGGGCGATTTTGACCACCAGCCGCAGGTTACTTTCAATCATGCGCTTGCGCCCGGCGGGATCGCCACTTTGCGACAAGCGCGCAAAATGAACTTCCTCTTCCGGGGAGAGCAATGGGGAAAAGCCGATTTCGTTGAGGTACAGCTGCGTGGCATCGAGTGCCCGGGTGTAGTCGATGTACTTGTGTTGCTTAAGTGAAGCGGAGTGTTTGGATTTGGCACGAACGGAAGGTGGAGCAGCCCCTTCATCATTCGACATCGAATCCGAATCGATGCCGGTCTCCATCAGGAGAACCTCATCGTCGATGTCAAACTCCGGCACTTCTTTACTGAGAGCCATTGTTATAGTCCTTTGGTGAGTTCGACCCCAAGCTCAAGCGACGCCTTTATCCTTGGCAACGCTGGAGCCTGTCCCCTCTACGCGACGGAACAGGCTGGTCTGCAAATCAACGTCTTGGCAGGAACTGCAGCGGATCTACAGGTTTACCTTGTCGGCGAATCTCAAAATGCAGTTTCACCCGGTCTGTACCCGTTGACCCCATTTCGGCAATTGTCTGTCCGACTTTGACCTGCTGCCCCTCCCGTACCAACAGCCGACGGTTGTGTCCGTAAGCACTGACGTAGGTTTCGCTGTGTTTGATGATGACTAATTCGCCGTAGCCCCTTAAGCCACTCCCGGCGTAAACCACCGTCCCATCAGACGCAGCTAAAACAGGCTGTCCCAAATCCCCGGCGATATCAATTCCTTTATTCAAACTACCGTTTGAAGAGAATTTACCAATCAGAATGCCATTAGATGGCCATCCCCAGCCGGTCGGGGCCGGGCCCGGTGGAGGCAATGGAGCCGGTGCCGGCTTGTTGGCGACGGACGGTACAACGGCCGCAGAAGTCGCCCCGGAACCGGTGGTTGTGGTGGTCGTCGTGCCATTCGCCTGGCGCCGGATTATCGTGGTTTTGCTCGACGAAGACGGCGCAGAACCGCTGTTGCTCACCACCGCGGTCGACGTTGAACCAGGGCGGCCATCGAAGCGAATCGTCTGACCCGGATGGATCGTGTACGGCGTAGGAATATTGTTCCGGGCAGCGAGGGCTTTGTAGTCCCAGCCGTAGCGAAACGCGATCGAAAACATGGTGTCACCCGGACGGACTACGTACTGCCCGGTCGTCACTGTAGGACGCTGGGCCACCGCATTGTTGCGATCGACGACCCGCACGTTGCTCGATTTGGTGCTGGAGCAACCGACCAGCAAGGTGCTCAAGACAAGGCCAGTCACCAGGCGCTGAAAGCTCGTGTTACCCATACGCTGCGCAATGACTGTGAGACTCACCCGCCGCTCCCTTTGTGGTGGCTGAAAAATGTGGAATGCCGATTCCGGCATGTAACTTCGCAAGTATAACGGGCGAAACAGGCTTTACCTTTAATGAAGCGATATCGCTCGACGCACACGTTTGCTCATGGACGATAAATCCTGTTTAAACAATCGATGCCGCTGTAAGACAGGCGCTCTCGCAAGGAATTCAGCGCCGGCAAACAAATGCTCAGGCCAGCGGCCCGTTGAGCAATGGCACGAAGCGAACCGCCCCGAGAACGTGTCGGGAGAAGCCGTTTTCTTCGCGCACGATCAGCATCAATTGCTGCACTTCTCCGGAACCGACCGGAATCACCAGCCGACCGCCGGGCGCCAGTTGATCGAGCAAGGCCTGTGGCACATCGGTCGCCACGGCCGTGACGATGATGCCGTTATAAGGCGCCAGCGCCGGCCACCCTTCCCAGCCATCGCCCCAGCGGAACACCACGTTGCGCAGGTTGAGTTCGACCAGACGCTCCTTGGCCCGATCCTGCAGCACCTTGATCCGCTCGACAGAGAACACCCGCTCGACCAGTTGCGACAACACCGCCGTCTGGTAACCGGAACCGGTGCCGATCTCCAGCACCTTGTCCAGCGGCCCCGCCTCGAGCAGCAACTCGCTCATGCGCGCGACCATATAAGGCTGGGAGATGGTCTGGTTGTGGCCGATCGGCAGCGCCGTGTCTTCATAGGCCCGGTGCGCCAGCGCTTCATCGACAAACAGATGACGCGGCGTACGACGGATCACTTCCAGCACATTGGCGTTGGACAAGCCTTCTTCATATAACCGCTGAATCAGGCGTTCACGGGTGCGCTGGGAGGTCATCCCGATGCCGCTGCGCAACCGGTCGTCTTGTTCACGAGCCATCAGTTGAGCCCCTCCAGCCAGCCGTCGAGATTTCTGAAGGCATCATTGAAGGTGCGATCGAGCTGCAACGGAGTGATGGAAACGTAGCCCTGCATCACCGCATGGAAATCAGTGCCCGGCCCGCCGTCTTCCGCATCGCCGGCGGCGGCAATCCAGTAACCGGCCTTGCCACGGGGATCGACCACTTTCATCGGCGCTGCCGCACGGGCGCGATGCCCCAGGCGAGTCAGCTGAATGCCGCGAATATGATCGATGGGCAGATTGGGAATGTTCACGTTCAGTACCGTGCGCGGTGGCAGATCGAGCCCGGCGTGGGCCTCAACCAGTTTGCGCGCAAAGTAGGCAGCGGTGGGCAGATTGTCCACCTGCCGGGAGGCCAGCGAGAAGGCAAACGATGGGCGTTCGAGAAAGCGGCCTTCAAGGGCCGCCGCCACTGTCCCGGAATACAACACGTCGTCGCCCAGGTTGGCGCCGAGGTTGATGCCCGAAACCACCATGTCCGGCTCGCGCTCCAGCAAACCATTGAGCCCCAAGTGCACACAGTCGGTCGGCGTGCCGTTGAGACTGATGAAACCGTTGGCCAGGTATTGCGGGTGCAGCGGACGATCCAGCGTCAGCGAACTGCTGGCACCGCTCTTGTCCTGTTCCGGGGCGATAACCACGCATTCGGTGTAATCCGCCAGCGCAGCATAAAGCGCGGCAAGACCGGGTGCGGTTACCCCATCGTCGTTAGAAATCAGAATACGCATGGGCTGTCCGTCTGCCCCACCGGCACCAGATCAACGAGTTCGCGCACCAATACGGTGGCGAAGCATCCGGCCGGGAGGACGAATTCCAGTTGCAGAATGTCAGGCTCGGGATAATGCCACGTCAACCCGCCAATGGGCAGTCGAAGGATGCGACGTTCGTGGCTCATACCGGCATTAATCAACCAATCGCGCAGATCCGCCTCGCCTGCGGCGATTGCCTGCTCCAGATCATGGACAGCGCCGGCGGCCGGTGAGTCACCTTCGCCCCACTGCGGACCGGTCGGATGCAGATCGAGAATCGCCAGGCGCGGGTCGCTGCACTCGGCTTCACCTGCCGGGAAAAAGCTGCGGCTGTCGGTGAACGCCAGCAGATCGCCGACCTGGGCGCGCTGCCAGGTGCCATCAGCCACTCGTGCCGCCAGCACCTGGTTGAACAGAAAGCTGCGTGCAGTCGACAGCAGGCGCGAACGTACATTGCGCTGCTCCGGCAGGGCCTTGCGCGCCGCCCATGACCGAGCGTCGACGACGTTACCACCGTCATGGCCAAAACGCTGGGCGCCGAAGTAGTTCGGGATACCTTGCTTGGCAATCAGTTGCAGGCGCTCGTCGATGGCAGCCTTGTCGCCATTGAGCTGGGTCAGGCGCAAGGTGAAACCATTGGCCGAATGCGCGCCGCGTTGCAGCTTGCGCTTGTGGCGAGTGGTCTTGAGGATCTTCAGCGTGTCGTTTTCCGCCGCCGACAGATCCGGATCGGCCTTGCCCGGCAGTTGCACGCTGAACCACTGACGTGTCAGCGCCTGACGGTCTTTAAGGCCGGCATAGCTGACCGTGCGCAACGGCACACCGGCCGCCTTGGCAATGCGGCGTGCCGCTTCTTCGGTGTTCAGACCGCGCTTTTCCACCCAGATCCACAGGTGCTCGCCGTCACCGCTGAACGGAATGTCGAGGACTTCATCGACCTGGAAATCTTCGGCGATGGCTTTCAGTACCGCGGTGCCGAGCGCGTCGCCATAGGCCCGTGGGCCGAGCAATTGCAGTTCGTTCATGCGCGCAGCAACAAGGCAACGGAATGCACGGCGATGCCTTCTTCGCGACCGACGAAGCCGAGCTTCTCGGTGGTGGTGGCTTTCACGTTCACTTGATCCAGTTCTACTTGCAGATCCGCGGCAATCAGCGCGCGCATCGATTCGATATGGGGGGCCATTTTCGGTGCCTGGGCAACGATGGTGTTGTCGACGTTGCCGATTTTCCAGCCTTTGGCGTGGATCAGGCTGACCACATGACGCAACAGCACTCGGCTGTCGGCGCCCTTGAATTGCGGGTCGGTGTCCGGGAAGTGCTTGCCGATATCACCCAGCGCAGCCGCGCCGAGCAAGGCGTCGCTCAAGGCATGCAGCAGGACGTCACCGTCGGAGTGAGCGAGCAGCCCGAAGCCGTGTGCGATTCGCACGCCGCCCAGAGTAATGAAATCGCCTTCAGCGAAACGGTGCACATCATAGCCGTGGCCAATACGCATAAAAAAACGCCCCGAATTTTGTCAGGGCGTGATTCTACCTGCATTAGCCCTTGAGGGCGCGTGCGTGATGCTGCAAGTGGTCGTCAATGAAGCTCGCAATGAAGAAATAGCTGTGGTCGTAGCCCGGTTGCAGGCGCAACGTCAGTGGATGACCCGCCTGTTTTGCCGCTTGTTGCAGCGCTTCCGGCTTGAGCTGGGTGGCAAGGAAATCGTCGCGGTCACCCTGATCGACCAGCAATGGCAGTTTTTCGTCCGCCTCGGCGATCAGCGCACAGGCATCCCACTCGCGCCATTTCGAACGGTCTTCGCCCAGATAACGGGAAAATGCCTTCTGGCCCCACGGGCAATCCATCGGATTGTTGATCGGCGAAAACGCCGACACCGATTGGTAACGCCCAGGGTTGCGCAATGCACAGACCAATGCACCGTGACCGCCCATGGAATGGCCACTGATGCTGCGCTTGTCCGAAGCCGGGAAATGCGCTTCAACCAGTGAAGGCAATTCCTGCACGACATAGTCATGCATCCGATAGTGCCGCGACCACGGTTCCTGCGTGGCATTCAGATAGAACCCGGCACCGAGGCCGAAATCCCACGCGCCATCCGGATCACCCGGTACATCGGCGCCACGGGGACTGGTGTCCGGCGCCACGATGATCAATCCCAGTTCAGCCGCCATGCGCATGGCGCCGGCCTTCTGCATGAAGTTCTCGTCCGTGCACGTCAGGCCCGATAACCAGTACAGCACCGGCAGCTTGCCGCCCTGCTCTGCCTGCGGCGGCAGGTACACGGCGAACACCATGTCGCAGCCCAACACATCGGAACGATGGCGATAGCGCTTGTGCCAACCGCCGAAACTCTTCTGACAGGAGATGTTTTCCAGACTCATGTAGGACTCCTACGCAGCCACGGCTGCACATTGGCTGCCGTGGCATCGCGATTGATCAGAAATGAATGACGGTGCGGATGCTCTTGCCTTCGTGCATCAGATCGAACGCCTTGTTGATGTCTTCCAGGCCCATGGTATGGGTGATGAACGTATCCAGCGGGATTTCGCCGCTTTGGGCCATGTCGACGTAGCTTGGCAACTCGGTACGGCCACGCACGCCGCCGAACGCCGAACCGCGCCAGACGCGACCGGTCACCAACTGGAACGGACGGGTGGCGATTTCCTGGCCCGCACCGGCAACACCGATGATCACCGACTCGCCCCAGCCTTTATGGCAGCACTCGAGGGCCGCACGCATCAATTGCACGTTGCCGATGCATTCGAAGGAGAAGTCGACGCCGCCATCGGTCATGTCGACGATCACTTCCTGGATCGGACGATCGAAATCTTTCGGGTTCACGCAGTCGGTAGCGCCCAGTTGCCTGGCGATTTCGAACTTGGCCGGGTTGATGTCGATGGCAATGATGCGCGAGGCCTTGGCCTTCACTGCACCAATCACGGCCGACAGACCGATGCCGCCGAGACCGAAGATGGCCACGGTGTCACCCGGTTTGACCTTGGCGGTGTTGATCACTGCACCGATACCGGTGGTCACGCCGCAACCGAGCAGGCAGACCTTTTCCAGCGGTGCATCCTTGGAGATCTTGGCCACGGAGATTTCCGGCAGCACGGTGTACTCGGAGAACGTCGAGGTACCCATGTAGTGGAAAATCGTTTGGCCCTTGTAGGAAAAGCGCGAAGTGCCATCCGGCATCAGGCCCTTGCCCTGAGTGGCGCGAATCGCCTGACACAGGTTGGTCTTGCCCGATTTGCAGAACTTGCACTGGCCGCATTCCGGGGTGTACAGCGGAATCACGTGGTCGCCGACGGCCACCGAGGTCACGCCCTCGCCGATCGCTTCAACGATGGCACCACCTTCGTGGCCGAGGATCGACGGGAAGATACCTTCCGGGTCAGCACCGGACAGGGTGTAGGCGTCGGTGTGGCAAACCCCGGAAGCCACCACACGCAGCAACACTTCACCGGCCTTGGGCATGGCGACATCGACTTCTACGATTTCCAGCGGCTTCTTGGCCTCGAAGGCAACGGCGGCGCGCGACTTGATCATGCTGACTCTCCAGTGAATCCATTGAATAAAAACCAGACAGGGAGTGTAGTCCAGCGCTGACTGATGAATAATCCGGACAAAAGCAAAACATTATTGCCATACAGGGATAATCCCCATGTCCGAAAATCGCTGGGAAGGCATCGACGAGTTCGTCGCCGTTGCCGAGTGCAGCCAGTTCACCGCCGCCGCCGAACGCCTGGGTGTTTCTTCCTCGCATGTCAGTCGACAAATCGTACGACTCGAAGAGCGACTGCAGACACGACTGCTGTATCGCAGCACCCGGCGTGTCACCTTGACCGAAGCCGGCCAGACCTTCCTGCAACATTGCCAGCGTCTGCAGGATGGTCGCGAAGAAGCACTGCGTGCAGTCGGCGACCTGACCAGCGAACCCAAAGGCATGCTGCGCATGACCTGCGCCGTGGCCTACGGCGAGCGCTTCATCGTGCCGCTGGTGACGCGATTCATGGGGCACTATCCGCAGCTGCGCATCGATATAGAGCTGACCAACCGGCAGCTCGATCTGGTGCACGAAGGCCTGGATCTGGCGATCCGCCTCGGGCGTCTTCAGGATTCTCGGTTGGTGGCGACCCGGCTGGCACCGCGGCGCATGTACCTCTGCGCGTCGCCGTCCTACCTCGAACGATATGGTCGGCCACACAGTTTGTCGGAACTGAGCCGGCACAACTGCCTGATCGGCAGCTCGGATATCTGGCAACTGGAACAGAACGGGCGGGAATTTTCCCAGCGGGTACAGGGAAACTGGCGCTGCAACAGTGGGCAAGCGGTGCTGGATGCGGCGCTACAAGGCGTCGGTCTGTGTCAGTTGCCGGACTATTACGTGCTGGAGCACCTGCACAGCGGTGCGTTGATTTCGCTGCTGGAGGCGCATCAACCGCCGAATACGGCGGTGTGGGCGTTGTATCCGCAACAACGGCACTTGTCGCCGAAGGTGCGCAAACTGGTGGATTTTCTCAAGGAAGGCTTGGCCGAACGGCCGGAGTATCGGATTTAACGACGGTTGGCCCAGCGCTGGCGCAACCATTCGAGGTCTTCCGGGCGGGTGACTTTCAGGTTATCCGCGCGACCCTCGATCAGGCGCGGCGCCAACCCGGCCCACTCCATCGCCGAGGCTTCATCGGTGATCAGCGCATCGGCCACCAGACTGTCCGCCAGTGCGCGGTGCAGTGCTCCGAGGCGGAACATCTGCGGCGTGTAGGCCTGCCAGATCACGCTGCGATCCACGGTTTCGACCACTCGACCGTGCTTGTCGACCCGTTTCAGGGTGTCGCGCGCCGGCACGGCCAGCAAGCCACCGACCGGATCGTTCGCCAGCTCAGCCAGCAGTTTATCGAGATCGTCACGGCTCAGATTGGGCCGTGCCGCATCGTGCACCAGCACCCAGTCCTCGTCGTCAGCACCTTGCGCGTGCAGGTGCAGCAAAGCGTTGAGCACCGAACCTGAACGCTCGGCGCCACCCTCGACCCGCTGAATCCGCGGATCGCTGACGCAAGCCAGGTTCGGCCAATAAGGATCATCGACAGCAAGACTGACCACCAGGCCCTTGAGGCTCGGGTGATCGAGGAAACAGCCGAGGCTGTGTTCGAGAATTGTGCGCCCGCCCAGTTGCAGGTATTGCTTGGGACGGTCCGCGGCCATACGGGCACCGACGCCCGCGGCAGGAATCACGGCCCAGAAGGCCGGCAGGGAATCGATCATTGGGCCAACTGGTAAAGGGTTTCGCCGTCCTTGACCATGCCCAGTTCGTGACGAGCCCGCTCTTCAACGGTCTCCATGCCTTTCTTCAACTCACTGACTTCAGCGTCCATCACCCGGTTGCGCTCCAGCAAGGCTTCGTTCTCGGCGTGCTGATCAGCAATCTGCTGATTCAGTTCGGCAACTTGCGCCAGACTGCCATTGCCCACCCACAGGCGGTACTGCAGACCGGCCAGCAGCAAGAGCAAGACGAGAAACAACCAGTAAGGACTGCGCATCGAATATCAGGTATCCAGTGAAAAAAGACAGCCACGCCAAAACTTTGAAGCATCTGATAGCACGAAGCCTGGAATATCCAGGCTTGTGCATATAAGGCATCAGATTAGTGGCAAATCCATCGCTGTCACGACTTTTCCGACACAATCCGGTGTCTTTTTACCATCTACAACTTAACCGCGAAACTCGGAGCGACCGTTGTACTTGGCTTTGCCATTCAACTGCTCTTCGATACGCAGCAGTTGGTTGTACTTGGAAACGCGATCGGAACGGCACAGCGAACCGGTCTTGATCTGGCCAGCCGAAGTACCCACCGCCAGGTCGGCAATGGTCGAATCTTCGGTTTCGCCCGAACGGTGCGAGATCACGGCGGTGTAACCGGCAGCCTTGGCCATCTGGATGGCTTCCAGGGTTTCGGTCAGGGTGCCGATCTGGTTGAACTTGATCAGGATCGAGTTGGCGATCTTTTTATCGATGCCTTCTTTCAGGATCTTGGTGTTGGTCACGAACAGGTCGTCGCCGACCAGTTGGGTCTTCTCGCCGATCTTGTCGGTGAGGATCTTCCAGCCAGCCCAGTCGGACTCGTCCAGACCGTCTTCGATCGAAATGATCGGGTAACGCTCGGTCAGACCTTTCAGGTAGTCGGCGAAACCTTCAGCGGTGAATACCTGGCCTTCGCCGGACAGGTTGTACTTGCCGTCTTCGAAGAATTCGCTGGCTGCGCAGTCCAGAGCCAGGGTCACGTCGGTGCCCAGCTTGTAACCGGCGTTGGCAACAGCTTCGGAGATCACTTTCAGTGCGTCTTCGTTGGACGCCAGGTTCGGCGCGAAACCGCCTTCGTCACCGACAGCAGTGCTCAGGCCACGGGCCTTCAGAACAGCTTTCAGGTGATGGAAAATCTCGGTGCCCATGCGCAGACCTTCCGAGAAAGACTTGGCGCCAACCGGCTGAACCATGAATTCCTGGATGTCGACGTTGTTGTCGGCGTGTTCGCCACCGTTGATGATGTTCATCATCGGAACCGGCATCGAGTACACACCCGGAGTGCCGTTCAGGTTGGCGATGTGTGCGTACAGCGGCAGGTCCTGATCCTGCGCAGCAGCCTTGGCCGCAGCCAGGGAGACGGCGAGGATGGCGTTGGCGCCCAGGGTCGCTTTGTTTTCGGTACCGTCAAGCTTGATCATCGCGTGGTCCAGGGCTTTCTGGTCGCTTGGGTCGGTGCCCAGCAGCAGATCGCGGATCGGACCGTTGATGTTGGCTACCGCCTTGAGCACGCCCTTGCCCAGGTAACGGCTCTTGTCGCCATCACGCAGCTCGAGCGCTTCACGCGAGCCAGTGGATGCACCGGACGGCGCGCAAGCGCTGCCGATGATGCCGTTGTCGAGAAGCACGTCCGCTTCCACGGTGGGATTGCCACGGGAGTCGAGAACTTCACGACCTTTGATGTCGACGATTTTTGCCATTGTTGTAAACACTCCAAAGTTGACGAAAACGACGCAGCTAGAGGAAATCTTTTTACCGTCGGCAAGTGGTGTGCAGCGGGCAGCTTGCAGACGACAACGCTCATACCCGAGGGCATGAGCGACAAATCGTGCGGTACTTTACCGGAGAATTGAGGTTTACGCGGTTTCTACCGTCGGAAAACTCTTCACCAGTTCGTCCAGGGCTTTGAGCTGGGCCAGGAATGGCTCCAGTTTGTCCAGACGCAAGGCGCAAGGGCCGTCGCATTTGGCGTTGTCCGGATCCGGATGCGCTTCGAGGAACAGGCCCGCCAGCGACTGGCTCATGCCAGCCTTGGCCAGGTCGGTGACCTGGGCGCGGCGACCACCGGCGGAGTCGGAACGACCGCCCGGCATTTGCAGCGAATGGGTCACGTCGAAGAACACCGGGTACTCGAACTGCTTCATGATGCCGAAGCCGAGCATGTCGACCACGAGGTTGTTGTAGCCGAAGCTCGAACCGCGCTCGCAGAGGATCAGTTGATCGTTACCCGCTTCCACACACTTGTTCAGGATGTGTTTCATTTCCTGAGGCGCGAGGAACTGGGCTTTCTTGATGTTGATGACGGCATTGGTCTTGGCCATGGCGACCACGAGGTCGGTCTGGCGCGACAGGAAGGCCGGCAGCTGGATGATGTCGCAGACCTCAGCGACGACCGCGGCCTGGTCAGGCTCGTGGACGTCGGTGATGATCGGTACGCCGAAGGCTTGTTTGATGTCCTGGAAGATGCGCATGCCCTCTTCCAGGCCAGGACCGCGATAGGAGGTCACAGAAGAACGGTTGGCCTTGTCGAAACTGGCCTTGAACACGTAAGGGATACCGAGTTTTTCGGTGACCTTCACGTACTCTTCGCAAACCTGCATGGCCATGTCACGGCTTTCCAGCACGTTCATGCCGCCGAACAGCACCATGGGTTTGTCGTTGGCAATCTCGATGTCGCCGACGCGGATAATCTTCTGTGCCATCGGGGTTACGCCTTCTTCTGGTGTTGAGCCAATGCCGCTTTGACGAAGCCGCTGAACAGCGGATGGCCATCGCGAGGCGTCGAGGTGAACTCTGGGTGGAACTGGCAAGCGACGAACCATGGATGATCCGGTGCTTCGACCACTTCAACCAGCGCAGCATCAGCGGAGCGACCGGAAATCTTCAGGCCGGCCTCGATGATTTGCGGCAGCAGGTTGTTGTTCACTTCGTAACGGTGACGGTGACGCTCGACAATCACATCCTTGCCGTAGCAGTCGTGCACCTTGGAGCCGGCTTCGAGCAGGCATTCCTGAGCGCCGAGGCGCATGGTGCCGCCCAGATCGGACGATTCGGTACGGGTTTCGACTGCACCGGTGGCGTCTTCCCACTCGGTGATCAGACCGACAACCGGATGGCCGCTGGCACGATCGAACTCGGTGGAGTTGGCGTCTTTCCAGCCCATCACGTTACGGGCGAACTCGATGACCGCCACTTGCATGCCCAGGCAGATACCCAGGTATGGAACCTTGTTTTCGCGAGCGTATTGAACGGCAGTGATCTTGCCTTCCACGCCACGCAGACCGAAGCCGCCCGGTACGAGGATCGCGTCGACGCCTTCCAGCAGCGCGGTGCCCTGGTTCTCGATGTCTTCGGAATCGATGTAGCGCAGGTTGACCTTGGTGCGGTTGGTGATGCCGGCGTGACTCATCGCTTCGATCAGCGACTTGTAGGCGTCCAGCAGCTCCATGTACTTGCCGACCATCGCGATGGTGACTTCGTGCTCTGGATTGAGCTTGGCATCGACGACCTTTTCCCACTCGGAAAGGTCGGCGCCATTGCATTGCAGGCCGAAACGCTCGACGACGAAATCGTCCAGACCCTGAGCGTGCAGCACGGCCGGGATCTTGTAGATGGTGTCGACGTCTTCCAGGGAGATCACCGCACGCTCTTCAACGTTGGTGAACAGCGCGATCTTGCGACGCGACGACACATCCACCGGATGGTCGGAGCGGCAGATCAGCACGTCTGGCTGCAGGCCGATCGAACGCAGCTCTTTTACGGAGTGCTGGGTCGGCTTGGTCTTGGTCTCGCCAGCGGTGGCGATGTACGGAACCAGAGTCAGGTGCATCAGCATCGCGCGCTTGGAACCGACTTCCACACGCAGCTGGCGGATGGCTTCGAGGAACGGTTGCGATTCGATATCGCCAACGGTACCGCCGATTTCCACCAGGGCCACGTCGGCATCGCCGGCGCCCTTGATGATGCGACGCTTGATTTCGTCGGTGATGTGCGGAATCACCTGGATGGTTGCACCCAGGTAGTCACCACGGCGCTCTTTGCGCAGCACGTGCTCGTAGACACGGCCAGTGGTGAAGTTGTTGTTCTGGGTCATGGTCGTGCGGATGAACCGCTCGTAGTGGCCCAGGTCCAGGTCGGTCTCGGCGCCGTCGTGGGTGACGAACACTTCACCGTGCTGGAACGGGCTCATGGTGCCCGGGTCGACGTTGATGTACGGATCCAGCTTCAGCATGGTGACCTTAAGCCCCCGCGCCTCCAGGATGGCCGCCAATGAAGCCGATGCAATGCCTTTCCCCAAAGAAGAAACAACACCGCCCGTGACGAATATGTAGCGCGTCATGAAAAACCCTAGAAGTCTGCGTTAAAGCGGTCCGAGCCGCCGGGGAAAGCGAAGGAAGGCCGAAGCCCCCGATCACCTGCATTAATCACAGTGCACCTTTCAAAAAAACCGCCGCGTTGGGACAGACCGGAAGTGAAAACACCGGTACGTTGCTCGCTACACATTTTTTGGAATCGCCCAGCAAAGACTGCTTGGTAATCGGCAACTCCTGCAATTCAGGCGAATCCACAGAAGTTGTATCAAGAAGGGAGCGTAGTCTACCGGAATGCCCCCTTCAGCTCAAACCTTGATCTTCATCAAAAGGCACCCAATGCAATTGCCAGCCTTCCTGCACGTTGCCATCAAGCCCCGGCAGGTTCGCCACGGCAAGCAATTCCTCACCGCGAAACAGCAGCGGCAATCTGCCACGCACGAAGCCCGGCACCGCACGTTCATTGAGCAGGCGCTTGAGATCGCGATGACCGCGATCCGCCAGATGCATCACCTCGCCGCCCAGCCGATAGTGGATGCGCAGCGGCCCTGCGGGAGTCTGACCGCTGAACATGACACGCCCGTTATCGGGCAAGCGTAGCGCCAGCGAAGGGTCATGCCAGTCGCTGCTGACCACTGGCGCGCGCAACCATTGCCCGCTGAGCCACCACAGACGACCGGCGCTGCGGTGCAGCTCGCCATCCGCCAGACGCCAGACCGGCGAGGCATCGTTGCCGGCATCACGCAAATCGAGCCAACCCGACCAATGGTCGGTATCCGGCAGTCGGGTGAGCGGTTCCAGCCAATGACTGAGTGCATTTCTCTGGCGGGCATCGGACAACCCGGCGATGGCCGCAAACGCCAGCGATGGCAAACCCAGCCACTCGAAATCATCGGACAAGGTCGCTTGAGCCAGATCAATCTGCGCCAGCTCATCGAGCAAACCTTGCGCCTCACGCAAATGTGCCGCACTGCGGGCCATGCTGGCGTGAGCCTGCGGCCAGCGACCGGTCAGCAGCGGCATGACCTGATGGCGCAGGTAATTGCGCGAGAACTGTCGATCCTGATTCGACGGATCCTCTACCCAGCGCAGGCCATGGTCCCGCGCATAGACTTCCAGCTCGGCCCGCGTGACGTCGAGCAAGGGCCGAACCAGACTGCCCTGCCCCAACGCTCGTTGCGCCGGCATGCCGGAGAGGCCTCGGACCCCGGCGCCGCGCAACAGACGAAACAGCAGCGTTTCAGCCTGATCATCGCGGTGTTGTCCGGTCAATAACACATCGTTGGCCTGAATCGCCGCACTGAACGCCGCATAACGCGCATCCCGCGCCGCCCGCTCCAGGCTCGCCCCCGGCTGCACCTGCACACGCACCACCTGCAACGACACCGCCAGCTCATCGCAGACCGCCTGACAATGCGCCGGCCACGCGTCGGCCGCAGCCTGAAGGCCGTGATGGACATGGATGGCGCCTAGCGCCGGAAGGGATTCGGTTTTGGCGAGACTGGCCAGAAGGTGCAGCAGGACGGTGGAATCGAGTCCACCCGAGTAGGCGATGCGCCAATGGGAAGCACCGAGCCAGGGCTTGAGATGGCGCAAAAGCCTGGAAGGCAAATCAATCGTCGACTGATCCATTTCTTTCCCTTGGCACAAATCAAATGTGGGAGCGAGCCTGCTCGCGATAGCGGTGTAACAGCCAACGCATTGGTTGAATGTTACCCCTCATCGCGAGCAGGCTCGCTCCCACATCGGGTATTGCGCGGTCGACTTAGAGGCCGTAGCTCATCAGACGATCGTAACGACGCTTGAGCAGCGCTTCGTTGTCGAACTTCTTCAGCATCGCCAGTTGCGAGCTCAGCTCGGCGCGGATCGATGCCGCGGCAGCCGCCGGATCACGGTGGGCGCCGCCCAGAGGCTCGCCAATCACTTTGTCGACGATGCCCAGACCTTTCAGACGCTCGGCGGTGATGCCCATCGCTTCAGCGGCATCCGGCGCCTTTTCTGCGGTTTTCCACAGAATCGAAGCGCAACCTTCCGGCGAGATCACCGCGTAGGTCGAGTACTGCAGCATGTTCAGCTGGTCGCAGACACCGATCGCCAGCGCGCCGCCGGAACCACCTTCACCGATCACGGTGGCGATGATTGGGGTTTTCAGACGAGCCATGACGCGCAGGTTCCAGGCGATCGCTTCGCTCTGGTTGCGCTCTTCAGCGTCGATGCCAGGGTAGGCACCCGGGGTGTCGATGAAGGTCAGGATCGGCATCTTGAAGCGCTCGGCCATCTCCATCAGGCGGCAAGCCTTGCGGTAGCCTTCCGGGCGCGGCATGCCGAAGTTGCGGCGTACCTTTTCGCGCACTTCACGGCCCTTCTGATGACCGATCACCATCACTGGCTGGTCTTCCAGACGTGCCACGCCGCCCACAATGGCCGCGTCGTCGGAGAAGTGACGATCACCGTGCAGTTCGTCGAACTCGGTGAAGATGTGCTCGATGTAGTCCAGGGTGTATGGACGTTTCGGGTGACGCGCCAGACGTGCGATCTGCCAGCTGGTCAGCTTGCCGAAAATGTCTTCGGTGAGCGTTTTGCTCTTGTCCTGCAGGCGGGAGATCTCATCGCCGATATTCAGCGAATTGTCATTACCGACCAAGCGCAACTCTTCGATCTTGGCTTGCAGGTCGGCGATCGGCTGTTCGAAATCTAGAAAATTCGGGTTCATAGGCGTCCGTCTAGGGTCGTGTCCCAAGTGAGCTTGGGCCGGCCGGTTGTCTATTCGCGCCCTACCTTAAGGGAGAGGCGCGCTAAGGTCGAGATTAAAAATTCAGGTTGCGGGCAGGCGGTTTGATATCACCTGCCGGTCAACGGTATTGGAGGAAGACGTTGTCTCGCCCGAACTGGTCACGCAGGGCTTGAATCAAGGCATCCGCCGGGTCGATCCGCCAGGTCTCGCCAAACTGCAGCAAGGTCTTCGCATCAGGGCTGGTGTATTCCATGGTGATCGGGCACGCCCCGCGGTGACGCTTGAGCAAATCACCCAACCAGCGTAGTTGATCGCCTTTCAGGTCCTGGGTCTGCAACTTCAGGCGCAGGCTCTCGGCCAGGTTGGTGCGCGCATCTTCCATGCTCATCACCCGCTTGACCCGCAGGCGCAGGCCGCCGGAGAAGTCATCGTTGCTGACTTCGCCTTCGACCACCACCATCGCATCGGTCTGCAGCAGCGATTGCGCGGAGTGGAACGCCTCGGCGAACAGTGACGCCTCGATCCGCCCGGAGCGGTCGTCGAGGGTGATGAAGCCCATCTTGTCGCCTTTTTTGTTCTTCATCACACGCAGGGCAATGATCATCCCCGCCACGGTCTGGGTATCCCGGGCCGGTTTCAGGTCGATGATGCGCTGGCGGGCGAAACGGCGAATTTCACCTTCGTATTCGTCGATCGGGTGGCCGGTCAGGTACAGGCCAAGGGTGTCTTTTTCACCCTTGAGACGTTCCTTGAGGGTCAGTTCCTTGGCCTTGCGATGCAGTGCGTAAACGTCCGCATCTTCCTCGACGAACAGCCCGCCGAACAGGTCGGCATGGCCACTGTCGCGGGTGCGCGCAGTCTGCTCGGCCGACTTGATCGCCTCCTCCATCGCCGCCAGCAGTACGGCACGGTTGCGGTCGATGTTGGCCTGATAAGCCTTTTGCTCGTCATGGAAGTACGGGCCGAGGCGATCCAGCGCGCCGCTACGGATCAAGCCGTCCAGCGTACGCTTGTTGATGCGTTTGAGGTCGACCCGGGCACAGAAGTCGAACAGGTCCTTGAACGGGCCGGCCTGGCGGGCCTCGGTGATCGCTTCCACCGGGCCTTCGCCGACGCCTTTGATCGCGCCCAGGCCATACACGATGCGCCCTTCGTCGTTCACCGTGAACTTGAACTCCGAGGTATTCACGTCCGGCGCGTCGAGGCGCAGCTTCATCGTGCGCACTTCTTCGATCAAGGTCACGACCTTGTCGGTGTTGTGCATATCCGCCGACAGTACCGCGGCCATGAACGGCGCCGGGTAGTGAGCCTTCAGCCAGGCGGTCTGGTACGACACCAGGCCGTAGGCGGCGGAGTGGGATTTGTTGAATCCGTAACCGGCGAATTTCTCTACCAGGTCGAAAATGTTACCGGCAAGGTCCGCGTCGATATTGTTGGTGGCGCAACCTTCAATGAAGCCGCCGCGCTGCTTGGCCATTTCCTCGGGCTTTTTCTTACCCATGGCCCGCCGCAGCATGTCCGCACCACCGAGGGTGTAACCGGCCATGACCTGGGCAATCTGCATCACCTGTTCCTGATACAAGATGATGCCGTAAGTCGGTGCCAGGACGGGCTTGAGGCCCTCGTACTGGTAATCCGAGTGCGGATAGGCCAGTTCGGCGCGACCGTGCTTACGGTTGATGAAGTCATCCACCATGCCCGATTGCAGCGGGCCCGGACGGAACAGGGCCACCAGTGCGATCAAGTCTTCCAGGCAGTCGGGCTTGAGCTTTTTGATCAGCTCTTTCATGCCGCGGGATTCAAGCTGGAACACCGCGGTGGTTTCAGCTTTTTGCAGCAGCTGATAAGTCGGCTTGTCATCCAGCGGGATGAACGCGATATCCAGCGGCGGTTCGTTGACCTTGGCGCGGTCGCGGTTGATGGTTTTCAGCGCCCAGTCGATGATCGTCAGCGTTCGCAGGCCGAGGAAGTCGAACTTCACCAGACCGGCCGCCTCGACGTCATCCTTGTCAAACTGGGTTACCAGGCCGTCGCCAGCCTCGTCGCAATAGATCGGCGAGAAGTCGGTCAGCTTGGTCGGTGCGATCACCACACCACCGGCGTGCTTGCCGACGTTACGCACAACGCCTTCGAGCTTGCGCGCCATCTCCCAGATTTCCGCCGCTTCTTCATCGACCTTGATGAAATCGCGCAGGATTTCTTCCTGCTCGTAGGCTTTTTCCAGGGTCATGCCGACTTCGAACGGAATCATCTTCGACAGGCGATCCGCCAGACCGAACGACTTGCCCTGCGCCCGCGCCACATCCCGCACCACAGCTTTCGCCGCCATGGAACCGAAGGTGATGATCTGGCTCACGGCGTTACGGCCGTATTTTTCGGCCACGTAGTCGATCACGCGGTCGCGACCGTCCATGCAGAAGTCGACGTCGAAGTCGGGCATCGATACCCGTTCCGGGTTAAGGAAACGTTCGAACAGCAGGTCGTATTCCAGCGGGTCGAGGTCGGTGATCTTCTGCACATAGGCCACCAGCGATCCGGCACCCGACCCCCGGCCCGGGCCCACCGGCACGCCGTTGTTCTTGGCCCACTGGATGAAGTCCATCACGATCAGGAAGTAACCGGGGAACCCCATCTGGATAATGATATCCAGCTCGAAATTCAGTCGGTCGACATAGACCTGCCGCTTGGCTTCGTAGTCTTCAGTCGTGTCCCTTGGCAGCAGAACGGTTAACCGCTCTTCCAGACCTTCGAAGGACACCTTGCGGAAATACTCATCGATGGTCATGCCATCGGGGATCGGGAAGTTGGGCAAGAAGTGCGTGCCCAGCTTCACTTCAATGTTGCAGCGCTTGGCGATCTCGACGGAGTTTTCCACCGCATCCGGCAGGTCGCTGAACAGCTCGGCCATTTCCTCGGCGCTTTTCAGGTATTGCTGATCGCTGTAGTTCTTCGAACGACGCGGATCGTCAAGGGCCCGGCCCTCACCGATGCAGACGCGGGTTTCGTGGGCGGCGAAGTCTTCCTGCTTGATGAAACGCACATCGTTGGTCGCGACCAGCGGCGCACCGAGCTTGTCGGCCAGGGCCACTGCGCCGTGCAATTGTTCTTCGTCATTCGGACGATTGGTACGCTGGATCTCCAGGTAGAAACGATCCGGGAACACCGCCATCCATTCGCGCGTCAGGACCTCGGCCTCAGCGGGGTTGCCGCCGATCATGGCCATGCCGATTTCGCCTTCTTTCGCGGCGGACAGCATGATCAGGCCTTCGTTGGCCTCGGCGACCCATTCGCGCTCGATGATGATCATGCCGTTGCGCTGACCTTCGATGAAGCCACGGGAAATCAGCTCGGTCAGGTTGCGATAACCCAGGGCGTTCATGACCAGCAGGCTGATCCGGCTCAGCGGACCCTCCGGGTCCTTGTTCGACAGCCACAGGTCGGCGCCGCAGATCGGCTTGATCCCGGCGCCCATGGTGTTTTTATAGAATTTGACCAGCGAACACATGTTGTTCTGGTCGGTAACCGCAACGGCCGGCATGCCCATGCCGGTCAGGGCCTTGACCAGCGGCTTGATCCGCACCAGCCCGTCGACCAGGGAGTATTCAGTGTGCAGGCGTAGATGAACGAATGAAGCCGGCATAGTGATCCTGTCCAGTTACATAGAGACAACAAGGCCCGGATTGTACCGGGCCCTGAACAAAACATCAGCCTCGCCGCTAAACCTGCGTGAGACCTTCCAGCGCTTCATAAGCCTGCCGCACCGGGGCAAACGAACGCCGGTGAATCGGCGTCGGCCCGAGGCGCACCAACGCTTCCAGATGAACGGGCGTCGGGTAGCCTTTATGGCCACCGATGCCGTAACCCGGATAGATCAATTCGAACGCCGCCATCTCGCGGTCGCGGCTGACCTTGGCCAGAATCGACGCGGCGGCGATGGCCGGCACCTTGCTGTCGCCCTTGACCACTGCTTCGGAACGCATCGGCAGTTTCGGGCAGCGGTTGCCGTCGATCATCGCCAGTTTCGGCTGGATGTGCAGCCCCGCCACCGCGCGCTGCATCGCCAACATGGTGGCGTGGAGGATGTTCAACTCGTCGATCTCTTCGACTTCGGCACGGGCGATGCACCAGCTCAGTGCCTTCTCGCAGATTTCGTCGTAGAGCTTTTCACGCTTGGCTTCAGTGAGTTTCTTCGAGTCGTTGAGACCGAGAATCGGACGGTTCGGATCGAGGATCACCGCCGCCGTGACGACCGCACCGCACAACGGGCCACGACCGACTTCATCAACGCCGGCCACCAACTCTTCGACTTCGGCGACCAGGGTGAAATCCAGGCCCATCTGCATGCTTGTCTTGCTCATCGTGTTTGACCGATCAGGTTCAGAACGGCGTCAGCCGCCTGATTGGAGGCGTCCAGACGCAGGGTGCGGTGGATTTCGTCGAAGCCGCGCGTCTGCTCTTCGCCACCGTCGATCAACGGCGACAGGGTCTGGGCGAGCGCTTCGACCGTCGCATCATCCTGCAACAATTCCGGCACCAGCAGTCGCTGGGCCAGCAGGTTCGGCAGGGAGACGTAAGGGCTCTTGACCATGCGTTTGAGAATCCAGAACGTCAGCGGTGCCAGACGATAGGCCACGACCATCGGGCGTTTGTACAGCAGCGCCTCAAGGGTCGCCGTGCCCGACGCGATCAGGACCGCGTTGCACGCCGCCAGGGCCAAGTGGGATTTGCCATCGAGCAAGGTCACCGGCAAGTCGCGACCGGCCAGCAGCTCTTCAAGCTGGGCCCGACGCTCGGGATTGGCGCACGGTATGACGAAGCGCAAACCCGGGCGCATGGCGCGCAGGCGTTCGGCGGTATCGAGGAACAGCGCACCCAGACGACTGACTTCGCCGCCGCGACTGCCCGGCATCAAAGCCACCAGCGGGCCGTCCGGCAGTCCCAGTTCGGCGCGCGCAGCAGTGCGATCGGCTTCCAGTGGAATGGTATCGGCCAGCGTATGGCCGACGAACCGCACCGGTACGCCTTTCTCTTCGTAGAATCTGGCTTCGAACGGCAGCAGCGTGAGCATCAGGTCGCAGCCTTCGCGGATCTTCAGCACTCGCTTCTGCCGCCACGCCCATACCGAAGGGCTGACGTAGTGCACGGTCTTGATCCCGGCCTGACGCAGCTTGAGTTCGATATTGAGGTTGAAATCCGGGGCATCGATGCCGATGAACACATCCGGCTTTTCAGCGATCAGCGTGGCGATCAGGTCCTTGCGGCGCTTGAGCAGTTCACGCAGTCGCCCGAGGACTTCCACCAGCCCCATGACCGACAGCCGTTCCATGGGGAAGTAGGAGCTCAGGCCTTCGGCCTGCATCAACGGGCCGCCGACGCCGATGAACTCGACAGCGGGATGCTGTGCCTTGAGGGCACGCATCAGACCGGCGCCCAGAATGTCACCGGAAGCCTCACCCGCCACCAGCGCAATACGCAGATTGGCCATGATCAGCGGGTGATGCCGCGAGACGACGACTGGATGGAGTCACGGAACACCGCGACTTCCGGGAACTGGGCGGCAGGCTCGGCCAGTTCGGCCAGGGCTTGCTCGACAGTCAGTCCCTGGCGGTAGACGGTTTTATAGGCGCGTCGCAAGGCATGGATGGCATCCTCGCTGAAACCACGACGGCGCATGCCTTCGAAGTTCATGCTGCGCGCTTCGGCCGGGTTGCCGAACACCGTGACGAACGCCGGAACGTCCTTGCCGATAGCGGTGCCCATGCCGGAAAAGCTGTGGGCGCCAATGTGACAATACTGATGCACCAGGGTGAAACCGGACAGGATCGCCCAGTCCTCGACGTGCACATGCCCGGCCAACGCGGTGTTGTTGACCAGAATGCAGTGGTTGCCGATGACGCTGTCGTGGCCGATGTGGGCGTAGGCCATGATCAGGTTGTGATCGCCCAGGGTGGTTTCCGAACGATCCTGAACGGTGCCACGGTGAATCGTCACGCCTTCACGGATAACGTTATGGTCACCGATCACCAGGCGGGTTTCTTCACCCTTGTACTTGAGATCAGGCGTGTCTTCGCCTACCGAGGAAAACTGGTAGATGCGATTGTGCTTGCCGATTCGGGTCGGGCCTTTGAGGATCACGTGCGGCCCGATCACTGTCCCCTCGCCGATTTCCACACCTGCGCCGATGATCGACCACGGGCCGACCTCGACACCTTCAGCCAGTACGGCCGAAGGATCGATGATTGCGCGAGGGTCAATCAAACTCATACTTTTTGTTCCGCGCAGATGATCTCGGCGGAGCAGACCGGCTTGCCATCAACCGACGCCTGGCATTCAAACTTCCAGATCTTGCGCTTGCAGCTAATGAACGTGGCCTCAAGAATCAACTGATCGCCAGGCTTGACCGGCTGGCGGAAACGCAGTTTGTCGGAGCCGACAAAGTAGTAAAGCGTGCCATCAGCGGGCTTCACGTCGAGCATCTTGAAACCGAGAATCCCGGCTGCCTGAGCCATCGCTTCGATGATCAGGACGCCCGGCATGATCGGATGCGCAGGGAAGTGACCATTGAAGAACGGTTCGTTGATGCTGACATTCTTGTAGGCGCGAATTCGCTTGCCTTCAGTATCCAGTTCCACCACCCGGTCCACCAGCAGGAACGGGTAACGGTGAGGCAGGTATTCGCGAATCTCGTTGATGTCCATCATTTCGGGGGGAAGCCTATGTAAAGATTGGGAGCGCGACTGACGCGCACTCCTCTAGCAAATCAAGGAGGCAGTCCAGAGGCTGTGCACTCTTGATATGGAAATGGTATCAGCCTTCAGATGAAGCATTACCGCCAGGGGTCACTTCCCCTGCCCGCTTTTCCAGCTGTTTCAACCGTCGCGCGAGGTCATCGAGCTGACGGATGCGTGCCGCGCTTTTGCGCCATTCGGCAGCCGGCTGCATGGCTGTACCGGAAGAATAGGCACCCGGCTCGGTAATCGAGTGAGTCACCATGGTCATCCCGGTCAGGAAAACGTTGTCGCAAATATCGATGTGCCCTACCAGGCCAACACCGCCGGCGAGCATGCAGTGCTTGCCGATCTTTGTGCTGCCGGAAATCCCCACGCACGCCGCCATGGCAGTGTGATCACCGACCTGAACGTTGTGGGCGATCTGAATCTGGTTGTCGAGCTTCACACCGTTGCCGATCACGGTATCGGCCAACGCACCGCGGTCGATGGCGGTATTCACGCCAATCTCCACATCGTCGCCAATGGTCACGCCGCCGATCTGGGCGATTTTCTGCCAGATGCCTTTCTCGTTGGCAAAGCCGAAGCCTTCACCGCCGAGCACTGCACCGGACTGGATCACCACCCGCTTGCCGATGCGCACATCGTGATACAGCGTCACCCGCGGGGCCAGCCAGCCACCCTCGCCGATTTCGCTGCGGGCGCCGACAACGCAATGTGCGCCGAGCGTCACGCCCGCACCGATCCGGGCACCGGCCTCGATCACCACAAAGGGACCGATGCTGGCAGTCGAATCGACCACGGCGTCCGAAGCAATCACTGCAGTCGGATGGATACCGGCTGCGGATTTCGGCTTCGGATCGAACAGGTGAGAAATGCGTGCGTAAGCCAGATAAGGATCCGGCACCACCAATGCATTACCGGCATAACCTTCGGCATCAGCCGCTTTGAGCAGCAGTGCCGCCGCCTGCGAGCCAGCGAGGTATTTGCGGTATTGGGGGTTTGCCAGAAAGCTCAACTGAGCTGGGCCAGCCTCCTGCAAGGTGGCTAGCCCAGTAATTTGCTTCTCGGGGTCGCCACTCAGGGTGGCACCGAGGAACTCGGCCAACTGGCCGAGTTTGATAGTCACGGTCATGGGTTACTTCAGCTGATTCATGCGCTCGATAACCTGGCGCGTGATGTCATATTGAGGTTTGACATCGATCACTGCGCCACGCTCGAACACCAGGTCAAAACCACCTTTCTTGATGACTTCTTCCACTGCGCTATCCAGTTTCGGCTTGAGCTGCTTGAGCATTTCACGGTCAGCAACGGCTTTGGCTTCGTTCAGTTCCTTGGACTGGAACTGGAAGTCACGGGCCTTTTGCTTGAATTCCAGCTCCAGACGCTCACGCTCGCCCTGCTGCATCTTGTCGCCACCAGCCATCAAACGATCCTGAATGCCCTTGGCGCTGCTTTCCAGCGTCTTGAGCTTGGTCAGTTGAGGGCCGAACTTCTTCTCGGCATCCACAGCGTATTTCTTGGCTGCGTCGGATTCCAGCAGTGCCATCTGATAGTTCAGAACAGCGATTTTCATGTCGGCAAATGCCGGGCCTGCCACCAGTACGGAGGCCAGGAGAACCAATTGAGTCAACTTACGCACGATGCACTCCTACAAAATCCATTGTCGTTATCTTGGGTCAGACGCTTAGAACGTCTGGCCGAGGGAGAATTGGAACACTTGAGTTTCAGCGTTATCCGGTTTCTTGATCGGTGTGGCCAACGCGAAGCTCAAAGGACCCAGTGCGGTAACCCAGGTCACGCCGACACCGACGGAACTGGCCATGTTGCTCAGGCTGATGTCGTTGCATTGGGTATTGGCCTTCGAACCATCGGCGTTAGTGGTCGACTTGCAAGTCGAATCGAACACGTTACCGACGTCCCAGAATACCGATGTACGCAGGGAGCGCTGATCTTTCACGAACGGCAGTGGGAACAACACCTCGACACCACCCTGGATCAACACGTTACCGCCGAACGGCAGCGGATCCTGATCCGGGTCGGCGAGCGTACCGGTATTACCGGTTACTGCCTGACCACGGCTCGGCGTACTGCGCGGACCAAGGGTGCTGTCTTTGAAGCCACGAACCGAGTTGAAACCACCAGCATAGTAGTTTTCGTAGAATGGCAAGCCATCAGTCGAACCATAACCGTCGCCGTAACCCAGTTCGGTATGCAGACGCAGTGTGTAGTTCTCGGTGATCGGCTGGAACAGCTGGCCACGGTAATCAAGCTTGTAGAACGACAGGTCGCTGCCAGGAATGGTCGATTCCAGGGTCAGGCTCTGGGAACGGCCACGGGTTGGCAACACGCCTTTGTTCAGGGTGGATTCGGACCAGCCGGCCGACGCCTTGAAGTTCAGGTATTGGTCGCCTTCCTTCTTGACGAAGTCGAAAATCTCGTCAACGGTGTAAGTACCGGTCTTGATCTTGTCCTGCTGAGCGGACAGACCGAAGGTCAGACGCGAAGTCTCGCTGATCGGGTAGCCAACGTTCACACCGGCACCCAGGCTGTCCACCGCGTAGCTTGCTACGTCGACGTCGAGGTCTTTGTAGTCGGTGGTGCGATAGAACGCGTTGTAGCCCAGGCTCACGCCATCGGCGGTCCAGTAGGGGTCAACGTAGCCGAAGTTGTAACGGCTCTGGTATTCGCTTCGGGTCAGGCCGACGCTGACGCGGTTACCGGTACCCAGGAAGTTGTTCTGGGTGATCGAGCCACCGAGGATCAGACCGGCGCTCTGGGCGAAACCGACGCTGGCGGTGATCGAGCCGGAAGCCTGCTCTTCAACGCTGTAGTTCACGTCAACCTGGTCGTCGACACCCGGAACGGCCGGAGTTTCAACGTTGACTTCTTTGAAGAAGCCCAGACGCTCCAGACGGGTCTTGGACTGGTCGATCAGGTAGGTCGAAGCCCAGCCACCTTCCATCTGACGCATTTCACGGCGCAGCACTTCGTCTTCGGACTTGGTGTTGCCACGGAAGTTGATACGGTTGACGTAGGCACGCTTGCCCGGATCGACAGCGAACAGGATGTCCACGGTGTGGTCATCATCGTGCGGCTGCGGAACACCGTTGACGTTGGCGAAGGTGTAGCCCTCGTTACCCAGACGACGAGTGATCAGTTCCGAGGTGGTGGTCATCAGCTTGCGCGAGAACACCTGGCCTTTCTGCACCAGCAACAGCGACTTGACCTGATCCTCAGGAACTTTCAGGTCACCGCTGAGCTTGACGTCACGGACGGTGTACTTCTCGCCTTCGGTCACGTTGACGGTGATGTAGACGTGCTTTTTGTCCGGAGTGATGGACACCTGGGTCGAAGCGATATCCATGTTGATATAGCCGCGGTCCAGGTAGTAGGAACGCAGACGCTCCAGGTCACCGGAAAGCTTTTCACGGGCGTACTTGTCGTCGTTCTTGAAGAACGACAGCCAGTTGGTGGTTTTCAGCTCGAACAGGTCGGTCAGGTCTTCTTCGGGAAAAACCGTGTTGCCCACCACGTTGATGTGCTGAATGGCGGCGACGGTGCCTTCGTTGATCTTCACTTTCAGGCCGACACGGTTACGCGGCTGCGATACCACTTCGGTATCAACCGTGGCCGAGTAACGACCTTGTGCAACGTATTGACGTTGCAACTCGTTGCGCACGCCTTCGAGGGTCGCACGCTGGAAGATCTCGCCTTCGGCCAGACCGGATTGCTTGAGGCCCTTCATCAGGTCTTCGGTGGAGATCGCCTTGTTGCCTTCGATCTCGATGCTCGCGACCGATGGACGTTCGACGACAGTGATCACCAGAACGTTGCCTTCGCGGCCCAGCTGGATATCTTGAAAGAAACCGGTTTTGAACAACGCACGAGTGGATTCCACCAGGCGACGATCATCCGCCTGCTCGCCGACGTTCAACGGCAAGGCACCAAAGACGCTACCCGCGGAGACCCGCTGGAGGCCATTGACGCGAATATCAGAGATAGTGAAGGACTCGGCGTGAACTTCGGCGATCATCAATACGGTGAGAACCGCAGTTAGCAGCAGACGTTTCATGAAGTCCTTTCTTATTCCAACTGGCAATAAACAAACTGCCGCAAAATGCGGCAGATTCGCAATTCAGCGAAGCGTTACAGTCGACCCAGATCGTTGACCAGAGCAAGCAACATCACCCCGACCACCAAACTGATACCGATCTGTATCCCCCAACCTTGCACCCGATCCGACAAGGGACGACCACGCGCCCACTCGATCAGATAAAACAACAAATGCCCCCCATCCAGTACAGGAATGGGCAGCAAATTCAGAACCCCCAGGCTAATACTCAGATAAGCAAGGAAATTCAGGAAATCAGCGACACCCGACTGGGCAGAAGCGCCCGCCACTTTAGCAATGGTTATCGGTCCACTCAAGTTTTTTACCGAGAGCTCGCCGAACAGCATTTTCTTCAGTGAATCCAGCGTCAGGACACTCATGGTCCAGGTACGACGGGCACCCTCGCCAATCGCGGCCAAAGGACCATAACTGACCTCGCGGATCATCTCCGGCGGCCAGTCGACAGCTTTCACTCCCGCCCCCAGATAACCACTTGGCGATTTGCTCTCGCCGCGCGCAGCCAGGGTCACAGGGACGTCGATTTGAGCACCGTCGCGCTCAATGTGCAGCATGATTTTGGTATCAGGACGCGTACGAACGGTATCGACCACCTGCTGCCAGTCATCCAGCGCCTTGCCATCCAGCGCCAGCAGACGGTCACCGGTTTTCAGCCCGGCTGCCTGAGCCGGGCCTTTCGGATCGAGCTCAGCGAGAATCGGCGGCAACGCCGGACGCCACGGGCGAATACCCAGGGAGCGAATCGGATCGGGCTCGTCGGCACCCTTCAGCCAGTGATCGAGTGCAAGTTCACGTGGCGAATCAGCCGTGGAGCCCTGCTCACGCACCAGCACCTGCAAGGAACCGCTTTCCCCCAGACGACGCACCAATTGCAGATTGACCGCAGCCCAGCCAGTAGTCGGCTCGCCATCGATGGCAATGATTTCCTGGCCCGCACTCAGCCCGGCCTTTGCCGCGAGACTGCCGGACTCGACCGCACCAATGACTGGACGCACCTGTTCGCTGCCCAGCATGGCCAGCACCCAGAAGAACACCATGGCCAGCAGGAAGTTGGCGACCGGGCCGGCTGCAACGATGGCAATACGCTGACGAACGGACTTGCGATTGAAGGATTGATGAAGCTGATCAGCGGGCACTTCGCCTTCACGCTCGTCGAGCATCTTGACGTAGCCGCCCAACGGAATGGCTGCGACAACAAACTCAGTACCCTGCTTGTCGTGCCAGCGCAGCAATGGCATGCCGAAGCCTACGGAAAAGCGCAGAACCTTGACGCCACAGCGACGCGCGACCCAGAAGTGGCCGAATTCGTGAAAGGTGACCAGCACACCCAAGGCGATCAGGGTGCCGGCAATCATATAGAGCGCGCTCATCTACTTTCTCCGCATTCCTGTCCTATGCCGCGTGGAGCCTGTACCGCAGGGTCTATCGACCGTGACGGATCAACCATTGCCCGGCCAGAGCGCGTGCTGCCGCGTCCGCCGTGAACACCGCATCGAGATCATTCAGAGCAACCACTGGCTCGAGATTCAACACTTCCTCGATGATACTCGCGATTTCCAGGTAGCGAACCCGCCCGTCGAGAAACGCTGCCACTGCCACCTCATTCGCGGCATTGAGCATGGCCGGGGCACTGTTGCCGGCCTCGGCCGCCTGACGCGCAAGTCGCAGGCACGGGAAGCGCTCTTCATCGGGCGCTTCGAAGTCCAGGCGCGCGATGGCAAACAGGTCCAATGGCGCCACGCCGGAATCGATGCGCTCAGGCCAGGCCAGCGCATTGGCGATCGGGGTGCGCATGTCGGGATTGCCCAACTGCGCCAGCACCGAGCCGTCCACATAATCAACCAGAGAATGAATCACGCTCTGCGGATGGATCACCACTTCGACTTGCGACGGCCTGGCATCGAACAACCAGCAGGCCTCGATCAACTCGAGGCCCTTGTTCATCATGCTGGCCGAATCCACGGAAATCTTGCGCCCCATGGACCAGTTCGGATGAGCACAGGCCTGGTCGGGTGAAACATGCGCCAGTTCGGCCATCGGCGTCTGCCGGAAAGGACCGCCGGAAGCTGTCAGCAAAATCCGACGTACGCCGACAGTACTCAAGCCACGGGCAAAATCCTGCGGCATGCACTGGAAAATCGCATTGTGCTCGCTGTCGATTGGCAGCAGGACCGAACCGCTCTTGCGCACAGCGTCCATGAACAAGGCGCCGGACATCACCAGCGCCTCCTTGTTGGCCAGAAGGATCTTCTTGCCTGCCTCGACCGCCGCAAGGGTCGGGCGCAGACCGGCGGCGCCGACGATGGCCGCCATTACGGCATCCACCTCAGGGGCGGCCGCGACCTGACACAGGCCCTCCTCCCCCACCAGCACCCGCGTCGACAGCCCCGCGGCACGCAAGTCGTCCTGCAAGCCACGAGCGGCGCCGACTTCCGGCACGACTGCAAACTGAGGGACATGGCGCACGCACAAGGCAAACAGCTCACTGAGACGAGCAAAGCCGCTCAGTGCAAAAACCTGATATCGCTCAGGGTGACGAGCAATGACATCAAGGGTGCTCCGACCGATCGAGCCGGTTGCCCCCAATACGGTAATCTGCTGCGGGCGACTCACGGCGCAGCCATCCACAGCAACACCGCGAATACCGGGATCGCCGCTGTCAGACTGTCAATGCGATCCAGTACGCCGCCATGACCAGGCAGCAGATTACTGCTGTCCTTGATGCCGGACTGGCGCTTGAACATGCTTTCCGTCAGATCGCCCACCACCGAGATGAACACAATCAGCGCAGCGCCGATCAGGCCCTTGAACAACTGCGCCACCGTCCAGTCACGAAACAGAGCGACCAGCGTGGTGATCACCAGGCTCAGCGCCAGACCGCCATACACGCCTTCCCAGCTTTTACCCGGGCTGACTTGCGGGGCCAGCTTGCGCTTGCCGAAAGCACGGCCGGAGAAATAGGCACCGATATCGGCGCCCCAGACCAGCACCATCACTGCCATGATCAGCCAGTTGCCCAGCGGGTATTGCTTGATCTGGACCAGCCCTTGCCAGGCCGGCAGCAGAATCAACAAACCGATCACCAGTTTGCTCGCGGCGCTGGCCCAGCGCTCGCTGGAGCGCGGATAGGTCAGCACCAGCCAGGTCGCCACCGCCCACCAGATCACCGAGGCGCCGAGCACCCAGGGTGCCAGCCCCGGCAGAATGTACATGACGAACAACATCAGCGCGACCACTGCCGCATAACCGACGCGGAACGATTGCGCAGTAAAGCCGGCCAGGCGCGCCCATTCCCAGGCACCCAGACTCACGACCAGCCCGATGAACAGCGCAAAACCGGAACCCTCGAGCAGGAAAAACCCGCCCAGGGCGATCGGCAGCAGGATCAGCGCAGTGATGATTCGTTGTTTAAGCATTAAACCCGGGCTCCAGCTTCGATCTGCTCGCTCGTTTTACCGAAACGACGCTGACGCGAAGCGAAATCGGCCAGCGCAATACGCATGGCATCGTGTTTGAAGTCCGGCCAGAACAGGTCGGAGAAGTACAACTCGGCATAAGCCAGTTGCCACAGCAGGAAGTTGCTGATGCGGTGCTCGCCGCCAGTGCGGATGCACAGATCCGGCAGCGGCAGGTCACCGGTCGCCAGACAGGCTTGCAAAAGATCCGGCGTGATGTCTTCCGGACGCAGATGCCCGGCCTGAACCTCACGAGCCAGACGCTGCGCCGCTTGCGCGATATCCCACTGACCGCCGTAGTTGGCAGCGATCTGCAGGACAAAACGATTGGCGCCCGCGGTCATGGCCTCGGCTTCGCGCATGGCAGCTTGAAGCTCGGGATGAAAACGCGAGCGGTCGCCAATGATGCGCAGACTGATGTTGTTGTCGTTGAGGCGCTTGGCCTCACGACGCAATGCCTTGAAGAACAGGTCCATCAAGGCACTGACCTCATCGGCCGGGCGCTGCCAGTTCTCACTGGAAAAGGCGAACAGGGTCAGCACCTCGACCCCGGCCTCGGCACACACCTCGATCACTGCCCGAACAGCGTCCACGCCCGCTTTATGCCCGGCGACACCCGGCATAAAGCGTTTTTTCGCCCAGCGATTGTTGCCATCCATGATGATCGCGACATGGCGCGGCACCGCGGACGGCGCAGTCTGCTTGGTCTTATCCATTTAAAGCTCGACCCTTATACGGCCATCAGGTCTTTTTCTTTCTCTGCCAGCTTCGCGTCGATTTCAGCCACGAACTTCTTGGTCAGGTCGTCGATTTCGCCAGTGGCACGACGTTCTTCGTCTTCACTGATTTCTTTCTCTTTAACCAGATCCTTCAGCGAGCTGTTGGCATCGCGACGAATGTTGCGCACGGCAACACGAGCGTCTTCAGCCACGTCACGCGCCTGCTTGGTGAAACCACGACGGGTTTCTTCAGTCAGGGCCGGCATGCTGATCAGCAGCAGTTCACCGAGGTTGGTCGGGTTCAGGTTCAGACCCGCGCTACCAATCGCCTTGTCGACAGCACCGAGCATGTTGCGCTCGAACGCAACCACTTGCAGGGTACGGGCGTCCTTGACGGTGATGTTGGCCACTTGCTTGATCGGGGTATCGGAACCGTAGTACGGAACCATTACGCCCTCCAGGATGCTTGGGTGCGCTTGACCGGTACGAATGCGGCCGAAGTTGTGAGCCAGAGACTCGACGGACTTCGTCATGCGCTCTTTAGCGTCTTTCTTGATTTCGTTGATCATTGTTGACCTTCCTCGATCAGGGTGCCTTCAGCGCCGCCATGGACGATGTTCAGCAGGGCACCAGGCTTGTTCATGTTGAATACGCGCAGCGGCATCTTGTGGTCGCGGCACAGGCAGATGGCCGTCAGGTCCATTACGCCCAGCTTGCGATCCAGTACTTCATCATAAGTCAGATGATCGAACTTCTCGGCATGCGGGTCTTTGAACGGGTCGGCAGTGTAGACGCCGTCGACCTTGGTCGCCTTGAGCACGACGTCCGCATCGATTTCGATTGCGCGCAGGCAGGCTGCCGAATCCGTGGTGAAAAACGGATTGCCGGTACCGGCCGCGAAAATCACCACGTCCTTGGAGTTCAGGTGACGCATGGCCTTGCGACGATCATAGTGATCGGTCACACCGACCATGGAGATGGCCGACATCACGATGGCCGAGATATTGGCACGTTCCAGCGCATCGCGCATGGCCAGGGCGTTCATCACAGTGGCCAGCATGCCCATGTGGTCGCCCGTGACCCGATCCATGCCGGCCTTGCTCAGCGCTTCACCGCGGAACAGGTTGCCGCCACCGATCACCAGACCGACCTGAACACCGATACCGACCAGCTGGCCGACTTCCAGCGCCATGCGATCCAGCACTTTCGGATCGATCCCGAACTCTTCCGAGCCCATCAGGGCCTCGCCGCTAAGCTTGAGTAGAATGCGTTTATAGCGAGCCTGATAACCACTGCCCTGCTGAGCCATTGCGAATCTCTCCTGCGGCGTATTTAAAAATTCTTTGCGAGCTGTTTACAGCTGGCGTTCACTCTAGCTTGGCGCTGCTTCAGCGCCATCGGAACATGGCTTTGTAAGTCAGTTCCAAGGGGAAACCAATTAAAAATTGGTAACCCTATCTGAAAAGAGGCTGCGCGCGTGAGCGGGCAGCCTCTTTCGGGCGACAGTTGAAAAACCGTCTTATTGCTTGGCGGCAGCCAGCTGGGCAGCAACTTCTTCAGCGAAGTTGTCGACCGGCTTCTCGATGCCTTCGCCTACTTTGAAGTAGGTGAAGGAAACGATTTCAGCACCGGCTTTCTTGGCCAGATCGCCAACCTTGACTTCAGGGTTCTTGACGAACGCCTGCTCAACCAGGCTCGCTTCTGCCAGGAACTTGCTGATACGGCCTTTGACCATGTTCTCAACAATGTTTTCTGGCTTGCCTTTGATCTTCTCTTCGTTCAGCTGCAGGAACACAGCCTTCTCACGCTCGATCGCTTCGTCGGAGACTTGCGAAGGCAGCAGGAACTCAGGGTTGCTTGCAGCAACGTGCATCGCGATGTCTTTGGCCAGCTCGACGTCACCGCCTTTCAGGACAACAGCAACACCGATCTTGTTACCGTGCAGGTAGGTGCCGACAACGTCACCCTCTACGCGTACCAGACGACGGATGTTGACGTTCTCGCCAACTTTGGCAACCAGAGCTTCACGAGCCGATTCTTGAGCGGCGATCAGCGGAGCTGCGTCGGTCAGTTTTTCGTCGAAGGCTTTTTCTACGCTGGCAGCAACGAAGTTTTTGAAGTCGTCTTGCAGGGCCAGGAAGTCGGTCTGCGAGTTGACTTCCAGCAGTACGGCTGCCTTGTCGTTCGACTTGATGGCGATTGCGCCTTCAGCGGCAACGTTGCCAGCTTTCTTGGCAGCCTTGATCGCGCCCGAAGCACGCATGTCATCAATGGCTTTTTCGATGTCGCCGTCAGCCTTTTCCAGGGCTTTCTTGCAATCCATCATGCCTTCGCCGGTACGCTCGCGCAGTTCTTTAACCAACGCTGCAGTAATTGCTGCCATTTTCAAATTCCTCTTGGATAGGTTTTCAACCATTCCACCCGATCGAACGGGCGTTCAATTCTTCCCGAGCCACCTTGTAGCCGCTGCACGTTACAGATGCTGTAGCTGCGCTGCCGACAAGTTGGTTTTCGAGGTGGCAAAAAGGGGGCCAAGCCCCCTTTTTGCTTACTGAGTCAACGCCAGGGCGTCAATTACTCAGCTGCAGCCTGAGTTTCTTCAGCTGCGAACTCAACAGTACCGCCAGCAACGTTGTTGCGACCGCGGATTACTGCGTCAGCCATCGAACCCATGTACAGCTGGATAGCGCGGATTGCGTCATCGTTGCCTGGGATGATGTAGTCAACGCCTTCCGGGCTGCTGTTGGTATCGACAACGCCGATGACCGGGATGCCCAGCTTGTTGGCTTCGGTGATCGCGATGCGCTCGTGGTCAACGTCGATCACGAACAGTGCGTCTGGCAGACCGCCCATGTCCTTGATGCCGCCCAGGGAGCGATCCAGCTTCTCAAGATCACGGGAGCGCATCAGCGCTTCTTTCTTGGTCAGCTTGGCGAAAGTACCGTCTTCGGCTTGTACTTCAAGGTCACGCAGACGCTTGATGGAAGCACGAATGGTTTTGAAGTTGGTCAGCATGCCGCCCAACCAGCGGTGATCGACGTACGGCGAACCGCAACGTGCTGCTTCTTCAGCAACGATCTTGCCAGCGGAACGCTTGGTGCCGACGAACAGAATCTTGTTTTTGCCCTGGGCCAGACGCTCTACGAAAGTCAGAGCTTCGTTGAACATTGGCAGGGTTTTTTCAAGGTTGATGATGTGAATCTTGTTACGCGCGCCGAAAATGTATTTACCCATTTTCGGGTTCCAGTAACGGGTTTGGTGACCGAAGTGCACACCGGCCTTCAGCATATCGCGCATATTGACTTGGGACATGATAGTTCCTTGATAAGTCGGGTTGGGCCTCCACGTATCCCAATGACCAACCCCTGATCCAAGGATCAAAGGCACCCAGGTCATCGTGTCGACACGTGTGTGGGTTAATGCTCCCGGAGCTATCCCCGGAAAGCGGCGCATTTTATATCACAGGAAGGGCGCAAACGGAACCCGGAATCTGTAATCGCGTCAGGGACATGGGCGCCAGCCCCTTGGAATCGCCCTGCCGCGCACTATTGTATAGGTCGAAGCGATGCACGCAGGCGCGGATTTGCGCCTTTGGTCTGTTAGAATCGCGTTTTTCAGGGCCACCAGGCGAAAACCGCCGCCCTGCCCGTATCAACAAGCGCCGCCGAGCGCAGAGAGAGCCTGTATGACCGTCACCCTCAAAACCCCCGAGGACATCGCCGCCATGCGTGTCGCCGGCAAACTGGCCGCCGATGTGCTGGAAATGATTGCCGAACACGTCAAGCCGGGCGTGACCACCGATGAGCTGAACCAGATCTGCCACGACTACATTGTCGACGTGCAGAAGGCCATCCCTGCCCCGCTCAACTACAAGGGCTACCCGAAGTCGATCTGCACCTCGATCAACCACGTGGTCTGCCACGGCATCCCGAACGACAAGCCGCTGAAGAACGGCGACACCCTGAACATCGATGTCACCGTGATCAAGGACGGTTACCACGGCGACACCAGCCGCATGTTCCACGTCGGCACCGTGCCGGTCTGGGCCGAGCGCCTGTCCCAGGTCACCCAGGAATGCATGTACAAGGCGATCGAGATCGTCAAACCCGGCTGCCGTCTCGGCGACATCGGCGAGATCATCCAGAAGCACGCTGAAAAGAACGGCTTCTCCGTGGTGCGCGAGTTTTGCGGTCACGGCATCGGCAAGGTGTTCCACGAAGAGCCGCAGATCCTGCACTACGGCCGCGCCGGCACCGGCATGGAACTGAAGGCCGGAATGACCTTCACCATCGAACCGATGATCAACCAGGGCAAGGCCGACACCAAGGTACTGGGCGACGGCTGGACCGCGATCACCAAGGATCGCAAGCTGTCGGCACAGTGGGAACACACTTTGCTTGTCACCGACACCGGCTACGAGATCTTCACCCTGCGCAGCGATGACACGATCCCGCGCGTATCGGCCTGATCCCGACACCGCTCCCAGCCTATAGAAGGAAAGCCAATCGATGCCGCAGGTGGATCCCGAACTCTTCGACCGCGGCCAGTTCCAGGCTGAACTGGCCCTGAAAGCGAGCCCTATCGCCGCCTTCAAGAAGGCGATCCGCCAGGCCCGCGAAGTGCTCGACGCACGTTTTCGCAGCGGCCGCGACATCCGGCGACTGATCGAGGATCGCGCCTGGTTCGTCGACAACATCCTGCAAAAGGCCTGGGACCAGTTCAACTGGAGCGAAGACGCCGACATCGCGCTGGTCGCGGTCGGCGGCTACGGTCGCGGTGAGTTGCACCCCTATTCCGATATCGACCTGCTGATCCTGCTGGACAGCGCCGATCACGAAATCTTCCGCGATTCCATCGAGCGTTTTCTCACGCTGTTGTGGGACATCGGCCTGGAAGTCGGTCAGAGCGTTCGTTCGGTGGACGAGTGCGCCGAAGAGGCCCGCGCCGACCTGACGGTGGTCACCAACCTGATGGAAAGCCGCACCATCTGCGGTCCCGAGCGTCTGCGCCAGCGCATGCTCGATGTCACCAGCACCGCCCACATGTGGCCGGCCAAGGAGTTCTTCCTGGCCAAGCGCGCCGAGCAGAAGGCCCGCCACCACAAGTACAACGACACCGAATACAACCTGGAACCCAACGTCAAAGGCTCACCCGGCGGACTACGGGATATTCAGACGATTCTGTGGGTCGCCCGTCGCCAGTACGGCACCCTGAACCTGCGCGCCCTGGCAGGCGAAGGCTTTCTGGTCGAGAGCGAAAACGCACTGCTGGCGTCGTCCCAGGAATTCCTGTGGAAAGTGCGCTATGCCCTGCACATGCTGGCCGGGCGCTCCGAAGACCGCCTGCTGTTCGATCATCAACGCACTATTGCGGGGCTGCTGGGGTTTGAAGGTGACGACGCCAAGCAGGCTGTCGAAAACTTCATGCAGCAGTATTTCCGCGTGGTGATGAGCATCGCCCAGCTCAGCGACCTGATCATCCAGCACTTCGAGGAAGTCATCCTCGCCCCGGAAGACGAAGCGCCACCGCAGCCGATCAACTCGCGCTTCCAGTTGCACGACGGTTACATCGAAGCACGCAACGACAACGTGTTCCGCCGTACACCGTTCGCCATGCTCGAGATTTTCGTGCTGATGGCCCAGCAGCCGGAAATCAAAGGCGTGCGCGCCGACACCATTCGTCTGCTGCGGGAAAACCGTCACCTGATCGACGACAACTTCCGCAACGACATCCGCAATACCAGCCTGTTCATCGAACTGTTCAAGTGCAAGATCGGCATCCACCGCAACCTGCGGCGAATGAACCGCTACGGCATTCTCGGGCGCTACCTGCCGGAGTTCGGCTTCATCGTCGGGCAGATGCAGCACGACCTGTTCCACATTTATACGGTCGACGCGCACACGCTGAATCTGATCAAGCACCTGCGTAAATTGCAGTACACCCAGGTGTCGGAAAAATTCCCGCTGGCCGCCAAGCTCATGGCCAAGTTGCCCAAGCCCGAACTCATCTACATGGCAGGCCTGTATCACGACATCGGCAAGGGCCGGCATGGCGACCACTCGGAGATCGGCGCGGTCGATGCCGAGGCGTTCTGTCAGCGCCACCAACTGCCGGTGTGGGACAGTCGCCTGATCGTCTGGCTGGTGCAAAACCACCTGGTGATGTCGACCACCGCCCAGCGCAAGGATTTGTCCGACCCGCAGGTGATCCATGACTTCGCCCTGGCGGTCGGTGATGAAACCCGTCTGGATTACCTGTACGTGCTGACCGTGGCCGACATCAACGCGACCAACCCGACCCTGTGGAACTCCTGGCGCGCCAGCCTGTTGCGCCAGCTCTACACCGAGACCAAGCGCGCCCTGCGCCGCGGCCTGGAAAACCCGGTGGATCGCGAAGAACAGATCCGCCAGACCCAGAGCGCAGCGCTGGATATTCTGGTGCGCGGCGGCACCGATCCGGACGATGTCGAGCAGTTGTGGGCGCAACTGGGCGATGACTATTTCCTGCGCCACACTGCCGGCGACGTGGCCTGGCACAGCGATGCGATTCTCCAGCAGCCGGCCGACGGCGGGCCGCTGGTGCTGATCAAGGAAACCACCCAGCGCGAATTCGAGGGCGGTACGCAGATCTTCATCTATGCGCCGGACCAGCACGATTTCTTCGCCGTGACCGTGGCCGCGATGGACCAGCTCAACCTGAACATTCACGACGCCCGGGTCATCACCTCCAGCAGCCAGTTCACCCTCGACACCTACATCGTGCTCGACACCGAAGGCGAATCCATCGGCGACAATCCGACCCGGGTCAAACAGATCCGCGACGGCCTGACCGAAGCCCTGCGCAACCCGGACGATTACCCGACCATCATCCAGCGTCGGGTGCCGCGCCAGCTCAAGCACTTTGCGTTCGCACCACAAGTAACGATCCACAACGACGCCCAGCGTCCGGTGACGGTGCTGGAACTCACCGCACCCGACCGTCCAGGCCTGCTGGCACGGATCGGCGGGATTTTCCTGGAGTTCGATCTGTCGCTGCAGAACGCCAAGATCGCCACCCTGGGCGAGCGGGTGGAAGACGTGTTCTTCATCACCGACGCCCACAATCAGCCGCTGTCCGACCCGCTGCTGTGCAGCCGTTTGCAGGATGCAATCGTTGAGCAGCTCAGCGTCAATCAGGAACCCGATATCAAACTGTCGCGTATCAGCATTTGACTGAGCGCCCGGATTCAACCGCTTTGCACGAGACCCAGCACCGATGAACAACGCTCTGACCCAGTTGCAGCCCTACCCGTTCGAAAAGCTCCGCGCCCTGCTCGGCAGCGTCACGCCGAACCCGGACAAGCGCCCGATCGCGCTGTCCATCGGCGAGCCGAAACACCGTTCGCCAAGCTTTGTCGCCGAGGCGCTGGCCAACAATCTGGATCAGATGGCGGTGTACCCGACCACCCTGGGCATCCCGGCCCTGCGCGAGGCCATTGCAGCCTGGTGCGAACGTCGCTTCAACGTACCGGGCGGCTGGATCGATCCGGCGCGCAATGTGCTGCCGGTCAACGGCACCCGTGAAGCGCTGTTCGCCTTCACCCAGACCGTGGTCAACCGTGGCGACGACGCGCTGGTGGTCAGCCCGAACCCGTTCTATCAGATCTACGAAGGTGCGGCGTTCCTCGCCGGCGCCAAGCCGCACTACCTGCCATGCCTGGATGAAAACGGCTTCAACCCGGACTTCGACGCGGTGTCGCCGGAGATCTGGAAACGCTGCCAGATCCTGTTCCTGTGCTCGCCAGGCAACCCGACCGGCGCGCTGATTCCGGTCGACGTCCTGAAAAAGCTGATCGCCCTGGCCGACGAGTACGACTTCGTGATCGCCGCCGACGAGTGCTACAGCGAGCTGTACTTCGACGAGCAAACGCCACCGCCGGGCCTGCTCAGCGCTTGCGCCGAACTGGGTCGCAAGGATTTCAAGCGTTGCGTGGTGTTCCACAGCCTGTCCAAGCGCTCGAATCTGCCGGGCCTGCGCTCCGGTTTCGTTGCCGGCGACGCCGATATCCTCAAGGGCTTCCTGCTGTATCGCACCTACCACGGCTGCGCGATGCCGGTTCAGACCCAACTGGCCAGCGTTGCCGCGTGGAACGATGAAGTGCATGTACGCGCCAACCGTGCGTTGTATCGCGAGAAGTTCGATGCCGTGCTGGCCATTCTCAGCCCGGTGATGGATGTACAGCGCCCGGATGGCAGCTTCTACCTGTGGCCGAACGTGCAAGGTGACGACGCGGCGTTCTGCCGTGATCTGTTTGCCGAAGAGCACGTGACCGTGGTGCCGGGTTCGTACCTGTCCCGCGATGTCGACGGGGTCAACCCCGGGGCCGGTCGTGTACGCATGGCGCTGGTCGCGCCGCTGGCGGAATGCGTGGAAGCGGCCGAGCGCATTCGCGATTTCGTTCTGCGCCACAAGTAATGCCTGAACGCCCGCGCCGGGCAATCCGGCACGGGCGCCTCATACAACAAGTTACAGATCCTCCAACTATTTACCCCACTTGCCGTCCGGCCAGACGTTAGTCTTGAGCCGCGCATATCTCTGCGCCTAAAACAAACTCAAGACTTTAACTTCAAGGAAGAAGTGAACATGAACAACCTGCTGGATTGCCAACTTATTCAATGGCCCGATGATCAAGCTGCGTACGCGGCGGCCATCAATGAAAACCCCGCCAATGCAGGCGCAAATACTGGCACCCGACGCAAACGCTCCGTCATTAACTATTCAAAGCTATGGGCCAACGGCCGAACCTTGAAAGTTGCCTTCATGGATTCACCCGATACCGATCACAAGAACAGGATTATCGCTGCAGCCAGGCAATGGCTGCCGTACATCAACCTGAAGTTTGAATTTGTCGACGATTTGAAAGGCGACATCCGGATTGCAACAAAGAACAATGACAACAACTCGATGCTGGGCACCGATGCGCTGTTGATCCACCCCGACCATCCCACCATGAACCTGGGGGTCAAACCGGAACATGAAGACTTTGAGGTGATCGTGATCCACGAATTCGGCCACGCACTGGGTGCAATGCACGAACATCAACACCCCAAGGCCAATATTCCATGGGATAAGCCAAAGGTGTACGAGTTCTACAAGAACCGTGAAATGAACCCGCTGACCGAGGAGCAGGTCGACAGGAACCTGTTCGCGTCCTTCGACACACTCGACGCGATCTACACCTCCTACGACCGAAAATCGATCATGCATCACCCGGTGGCAAACACATTGACAATGGGCAACTGGGAAGTGCCGATCAACCGCCGGATCAGTAGAAAAGACAAACGACTGATGCGATTGCTTTATCCAAAATAAATAACCGACACCGACACAAAAAGTTCGCCTGGCGCAACACCTCGCGAACTTTCAATATCACGCAACACAACCCGACTTTGTTCAATCCGCACTTTCCTTTAGCTTTCACCCGCCTGTTATCCGGCCCAACTTGCCCGAAATAAACAACAGCCTATTGGATCAACATCAGTACGGACACTTAGCATGAACTCCGCAACACTTTGCCTTACAGAAAAAACGGTTTCGCTTCAACGCGCTTATGAAGTCGCTGTAGACGAGAACCCAGCCAATGAAAAAACCTCGGCATCCGCTCGTAAAAAACGAGCCGTCGGGAAACACGGTTACTTCTGGGCGCCAGGCCGGACCTTGCGCATCGCGTTCCTGAGTGGTGATCAAGCGTTCAAGGACGCCGTCAAATCCGCGGCGAACAACTGGCTGCCTCATATCAACCTGACGTTCGACTTTGTCGAAGGTGAGACGGGAGATATCCGTATCAGCAGTGAAGACGGCATTTACTGGTCGATGATCGGAACCAACGCGCTGCTGGTCGAAGCAGAAGAACCCACCATGAGGCTGTCCCCGGAGCACCATCTCGCCCCGGCATTGTTCGCCGCCAATGTCATGCATGAGTTCGGACATGCTCTGGGCGCCGAACATGAGCACCTGCATCCCGAGTCGAACATCCCTTGGAACAAGCCTGCGGTCTACGCTGCACACTGGGTGGACGAAAACGCCGACGAAGACGACTACGCCCGCCGATCTGTCGATGAACGGTACTTCAACCTGCTCGACGCCAGCGATTTCGACTATTCGCCTTACGATCCGAAATCGATCATGCATTACGCCGTGCGCCAGAACTGGACCCACGGCAACTTCAAGATTGATCTGAATCTGGTGCTCAGCGAAAAGGACAAGGCGTTCATGGAAAAGGCCTATCCACACTCTGCGGTCCAGCATGACTGAACCATTCAACCAGGGCCCTATTTAAAGCGCCCCAAACCATCCAGACTCTAATAGGGAAATTGAGTAATGAACTGCCGCAACCTATGCAAAACCTTTCAAGCCGCTGACCCCTTTCTTTCTTACAAGACCGCCATCACGGAACGCCCTGGAAACTCACGAGCAGACAGCAACTCTATGCACTCGGTCGGGCTCTACTCAAAACTCTGGAAAAACTTCCGAACGCTTTCCGTCTGTTTTCTGGATGACTTAAGCGAAGATGACAAACAGGCCTTTAAAAGAACCATCTGGAAATGGGCAAGGTTGACGAACCTGAATATCGTTTTCGTCAGTTCCCTTGCTGCAACGATCAGAATCAAGACAAATACCCAGGAGAACCTTTCTGCGATCGGCACAGATGCTTTATTGGCAACCCCCGGTGAACCGACGACCTGGATCGCAGAAAAACCCGGCTCCGAGTTTTTCGAAGCAACAGTACTTCACGAATTTGGTCACGTACTCGGCCTCCAGCACGAGCACTTGCACCCTGAGGCGAATATCCCCTGGAACAAATCCAAAGTCCGGGACCACTACGCCGCACTCGGCTGGAGTCGCGAAGAGATCGACCGAAATTTTTTCGATCCTATCCACGAGTTACGCCCGGTGCTTACGGACTACGACAGACTGTCGATCATGCATTACCCGATTGATAAAGCATTCACGGACGACCTCTTGGAGGTCGGCATAAACATGATGCTCAGCGAAGAAGACATTCGTCTGGTCAGAGCGGTCTACCCGGAGACGCCTTCCGAATCCCCTGACGATCCGTCGTACCGCCCATGATTTCGCTCACCGGTTCATTGATCGAACAGGCGCACCCGCAACTTACTTGACCTGCCCCAGATTGGCCTCACTCAAATCCAATTCGCCCAACACCTCCCGCAACACGTCATCGCCAATCTGGTGTTGACGACTCAGGCTGTACAGCTCAAGGCGTTGCGCGCGCAGCGCCTTGAGGCGCAAACGGCGCTCAAGCAGATCCATCTGGAATGCCAGCGCCTGGGCTTCAGCCGAATCGTTGAACACCTCCAGTTGATGGCGATACTCGGACATGATCCGCGCCTTGAGTTCCGCTGACAGCGCGGCTTGCGCAGCGTCCTGTGGGTTGACCTCTTCGATCTCGAGCGCATGAATCGCTGCTTCCGCCGTCTTGCGCCAGGCGTCGCGCACTTCCTGGCGGCGTTTGTCGTCGGGGCTTTTCTGGATTCCGCGCAGCAGCAACGGCAAGGCGATGCAGGCTGCGACCAGCGACATCAAAATCACCCCGGCGGCGATGAAGATCAGCAAATCACGCTCGGGAAACGCCTCGCTGCCCATCAGCATCGGCACCGACATCACGCCCGCCAGGGTCACCGCACCGCGCACACCGCCGACGGTCAGCAGCCAGCAGGACCGGGCAGTCGGCACTTGTGTCAATTCACCCTTGCCGCGCAAGCGACGCAGCAACACCGACAGACGCCAGATGCTCTGCACCCAGATAAAGCGCAACAGCACCAGCGCCAGGAAAATCGCCACCACATCGAGGCAGCGATAGAACAGCGTCGGCCACAAAGAAGTCTCGTGGCTGACCACAGCCTTGATGATGTCCGGCAATTGCAGGCCGAGCAGCAGGAAGATCAAACCGTTGAAGGCGAACTCCAGCAACGACCAGACGCTGCGGTTGAGCAAACGGGTGCTGGTCTGGCGCGGCAGCAGGTCGAGCCAGCTCTGCATCATCCCCGCTGCCACTGCCGAGAGAATGCCCGAGGCGCCGAGCCGTTCGGCCAACACGTAAGCGGCAAACGGCAGCAGCAACATGAACACCACGTGGGTCGCCGGATCGTCCCAGCCCCGAGCGATCATCCATGCCCGCAGCCGCCCCACCAACCAACTCAATGCCACACCGACTGCGAGCCCGCCGACCGCCACCAGCACGAACGTCAGACTGGCGTTGGCCAAGGAAAACGCGCCAGTGACCGCCGCAACCAGGGCGAACTTGAACGTCACCAGGCCCGAGGCATCGTTCATCAGCGCTTCGCCTTGCAGCATGTGCATCAGCGGCGTCGGCAAGCGGTTCTGCGAAATCGCCGACACCGCCACGGCGTCGGTCGGCGACAACACCGCCGCCAGCGCGAACGCCACCGGCAATGGAATCGTCGGCAGCAGCCAGTGAATGAAGTAGCCGGCACCTACCACGGTAAACAGCACCAACCCGACCGCCAGCGTCAGCACCGGCCCGCGCAGACGCCACAGTTCGCGCTTGGGCATGCGCCAGCCATCGGAAAACAGCAGCGGCGGCAGGAACAGAAACAGGAACAGCTCGGGATCCAGAGCCACGTGCAGGCCGAGAGTCGGCCAGGCCAGCAAAGCCCCGGCGGCGATCTGTACCAGCGGCAGCGGCAACGGGATGACCCGTCCGACCAGACGCGAAACACTGACCAGCATCAGCAGGATCAGGACCGTATAAGCGGTTTGCATAAAGCGGAAATCTCAGACAATCGACAGCGTTGAACTGCCATATTAGCCGCTTAGGCTGTGGCTGACCGTTGCACCTATGTCGCAGCCCCCGTCCGGGAAATCAACCTCGGCCGCCGCGAAACGGTTTGGTCATGGCATAATCCGACACCATTTTTCTCCAGCACCTGTAAAGGGGGCGATTCCTTGACCGTTTCAAGCAAAACGTTGCACCTTTTCGGCATCAAAGCCTGCGACACCATGAAAAAGGCGCGCACCTGGCTCGATGAACACGCTGTCAGCTACGACTTCCACGATTACAAAACCGCCGGCATCGACCGTGAACACCTGACCCAATGGTGTGACGAACACGGCTGGCAAACGGTGTTGAACCGCGCAGGCACGACCTTTCGCAAACTCGACGACGAACGCAAAGCCGATCTCGACCAGTCGAAAGCCATCGAACTGATGCTCGCTCAACCCTCGATGATCAAGCGCCCGGTGCTCGATCTCGGTGACCGAACCCTGATTGGCTTCAAGCCAGATATCTACGCGGCCGCCCTCAAGTAAGCAGCCCGTCACTTTTTGCAGAGGTATTCACATGTCCAATTCCCTGTTCAGCATTGCCTTCGGCGTCGGCACCCAGAACCGTCAAGGCGCATGGCTGGAAGTGTTCTACGCTCAGCCACTGCTCAATCCTTCGGCCGAGCTGGTCGCCGCTGTTGCACCGATCCTCGGTTACACCGAAGGCAACCAGGCCATCACCTTCACCACAGCACAAGCCGCCCAACTGGCTGAAGCCGTGAAAGGCATCGACGCGGTACAAGGCAAGCTGCTGACCCGCCTGGCCGAAAGCCACAAGCCGCTGGTCGCCACCCTGCTGGCCGAAGACGCGCAACTGACTTCCACGCCTGAGGCTTACCTCAAGCTGCACCTGCTGTCCCATCGTCTGGTCAAGCCGCACGGCGTGAGCCTGGCCGGGATCTTCCCGCTGCTGCCAAACGTTGCCTGGACCAGCCAGGGCGCGATCGACCTGAGCGAACTGGCCGAGCTGCAACTCGAAGCCCGTCTGCGCGGCGAGCTGCTGGAAGTGTTCTCGGTGGACAAGTTCCCGAAAATGACCGACTACGTGGTTCCGGCCGGCGTGCGTATCGCTGACGCCGCACGTCTGCGTCTGGGCGCCTATGTGGGCGAAGGCACTACCGTGATGCACGAAGGTTTCATCAACTTCAACGCCGGTACCGAAGGCCCGGGCATGATCGAAGGCCGCGTCTCCGCTGGCGTGTTCGTCGGCAAGGGTTCGGACCTGGGCGGCGGCTGCTCGACCATGGGCACCCTGTCGGGCGGCGGCAACATCGTGATCAAGGTCGGCGAAGGCTGCCTGATCGGCGCCAACGCCGGTATCGGTATCCCGTTGGGCGACCGCAACACCGTCGAGTCGGGCCTGTACGTGACCGCCGGTACCAAGGTGGCGCTGCTGGACGAGCACAACAACCTGGTCAAAGTGGTCAAGGCCCGTGAACTGGCCGGTCAGACCGACCTGCTGTTCCGTCGCAATTCGGAAACCGGTGCCGTGGAATGCAAGACCCACAAATCGGCGATCGAACTGAACGAAGCGCTGCACGCTCACAACTAAGCGCCGCGTAATCCTTCTGTGGGAGCGGGCTTGCTCGCTTCCACAGGGTTTGGCGTACACCCGCCCAAGTTCACCAGGGCTCGAAAGCATGATGATTCCCTCCCCCTGGCGCGCCGATTTCCCGGCCATCGCCGCCCTGCAACGGCAAGACCAGACCTATCTGGACAACGCCGCCACCACGCAAAAACCCCAGGCCCTGCTTGACGCGCTGGCGCATTACTACGCCAATGGCGCAGCCAACGTGCATCGTGCCCAGCATCTGCCCGGCGCCCATGCCACGCAGGCGTTCGAGGACAGTCGCCTGAAGGTTGCCCAGTGGCTGAATGCCGGTGACAGCGGGCAGATCATCTTCACCCACGGCGCCACCAGCGCGCTGAATCTCCTGGCTTACGGCCTGGACCATCTTTTCCATCCGGGCGATGAAATTGTCATCAGCGCCCTGGAGCATCACGCCAACCTGCTGCCTTGGCAGCAACTGGCACAACGTCGCGACCTCAAACTGGTGATCCTGCCGCTGGACGATGACGGGGTGATCGACCTCACCGCCGCCGTGCACCTGATCGGCCCGCGTACCCGGTTGCTGGCGGTCAGCCAGTTGTCCAACGTGCTCGGTGCCTGGCAACCCTTGCCGGCCTTGCTGGCGATGGCCAAGGCGCAAAACGCGCTGACCGTAGTCGATGGCGCTCAAGGCGTGGTCCACGGCCGGCATGACGTGCAGGCCCTGGGTTGCGACTTTTATGTGTTTTCCAGCCACAAGCTGTACGGCCCCGATGGCCTCGGTGTGCTGTTCGGGCGCAACGAAGCGCTCGAGCAACTGCGCCCGTGGCAGTTCGGTGGCGAGATGGTGCTGGAAGCCAATTACCACGACGCGCGTTTCCGCCCTGCCCCGCTGGGCTTCGAGGCGGGAACACCGCCGATTGCCAGCGTGATCGGCCTTGGCGCGACCCTCGACTACCTCGCCGGTCTGGATCTGGACGCCGTATCCGCCCACGAAGCCGCGCTGCACGATTACCTGTTGCGTGGCCTCGCTGCCCGCAATGGCATCCGTCTGCTGGGCAAGCCACAACTGGCGCTGGCCAGTTTTGTCGTCGAAGGCGTGCATAACGCCGATCTGGCGCATTTGCTGACTGAACAGGGCATTGCCGTACGTGCCGGGCACCACTGCGCGATGCCGCTGCTCAAACGCTTTGAGCTGGCCGGCGCGATTCGTGTGTCGCTGGCGCTGTACAACGATTCCGAGGATCTGGAGCGGTTCTTTGAAGCGCTGGATCAGGCACTGGAGTTGTTGCGATGAGCCTGCCGGTCGAGGCCACCGAAGCACTGCAAACGTTTCAGAACGCCGCCGGTTGGGAACAACGGGCGCGGCTGTTGATGCAGTTCGGGGATCGTCTGCCGCCGTTGAGCGATGCGGACAAGTGTGATGCCAACCGGGTGCATGGCTGCGAAAGCCAGGTGTGGCTGGTCGGCGAGTTGCGCGACGGTCACTGGCAGTTCGCGGCGAGCAGCGATGCGCGGATGATTCGCGGGTTGGTGGCGTTGTTGCTGCTGCGGGTCAACGGTCTGACCGCCGGCGAGTTGCAGCAGGTCGATCTGCCGGACTGGTTCAATCAACTGGGGCTGTCGCGACAGTTGTCGCCGTCGCGCAGCAATGGCCTGAATGCCGTGTTGCAGCGAATGAACGAGCTGGCCCGCTAAAAGGGCTGCTACGCAGCCCTCTGCTTCAGGCCTGAGGCTTGACTCGATCCGCCGGGCGCCGGACGCCCGCCACAATCTTGTCCACGGCCTTGGTCGCCGCGACCATGCCGAACGTCGCCGTCACCATCATCACCGCGCCAAAGCCGCCGGCGCAGTCCAGTTTCACGCCGTCGCCGACAAAACTCTTCTGCAGGCAAATGCTACCGTCCGGTTTCGGATAGCGCAGCTGTTCGGTGGAGAACACGCACGGCACGCTGTAGTGACGGGTCACGGTGCGCGAGAAGCCGTAGTCGCGGCGCAACGTAGAACGCACTTTCGAGGCCAGTGGATCGTTGAAGGTGCGGTTGAGGTCGCAGACCTGAATCAACGTCGGATCGATCTGCCCGCCGGCACCGCCGGTGGTGATGATCTGGATCTTGCGGCGCTTGCACCAGGCGATCAGCGCCGCCTTGGCGTTGACCGCATCGATGCAGTCGATCACGCAGTCAATGTTCGGCGTGATGTATTCGGCCATGGTGTCGCGGGTGACGAAGTCCGCCACGGCGTGCACCTTGCAGTCCGGGTTGATCCCACGCAGACGCTCGGCCATCACCTCGACCTTGGGTTTGCCGACCGTGCTGTCCAGCGCATGCAGCTGCCGGTTGGCGTTGCTGACGCAGACATCGTCGAGGTCGAACAGCGAAATCTCGCCCACCCCGCAACGGGCCATGGCTTCCGCCGCCCAGGAACCGACGCCGCCAACGCCGACAATCGCCACGTGGGCGGCGCGCAAACGCGCCATCCCCTCAACGCCATACAAACGGGCGATGCCTGCAAACCGCGGATCTTCTGTACTCATGACCATTACCCCAAAAACCGGCGCGCATTATAGGGCCGTCGGCGGCCAAGAGCATCTTTGCGCTATGAACGGTGAGCCTGCCTGCTTTAATTAAAGCTGCACGTAACAAAGATTTGCCTTACATGCTGAAACGAAAGAACTTAAGTCGGGTTGGATTGCCCAACGTCCGGCATTTCCCTGTCTGTTGTAGGACTCGGCGAACTGCCGGTGTAGGATGCGCGCCCTCGGGCGTCAACCAGCCGACCCTTCGTTCCACAGACCTTGGAACCCGACACAGCTATGTCATCGCGTAAATTTGGACTCAACCTGGTGGTGGTTCTGGCAATCGCCGCCCTGTTCACCGGTTTCTGGGCGCTGATCAACCGCCCCGTCTCCGCGCCGAACTGGCCGGAGCAGATCTCCGGTTTCTCCTATTCACCGTTCCAGCAAGGACAGTTCCCGCAGAAGGATCAGTATCCGTCCGACGATGAAATGCGCCGCGACCTGGAGATCATGAGCAAGCTGACGGACAACATCCGCATCTACTCGGTCGACGGTTCCCTGCAGGACATCCCGAAACTGGCTGAAGAGTTCGGCCTGCGCGTGACACTGGGGATCTGGATCAGCCCGGACCAGGAACGCAACGAGCGCGAAATCACCCGCGCCATCGAACTGGCCAATACCTCGCGCAGCGTGGTGCGCGTGGTGGTCGGTAACGAAGCGATCTTCCGCAAGGAAATCACCGCCGAACAACTCAGCGTGCTGCTCGACCGCGTACGCGCAGCGGTGAAAGTGCCGGTGACCACTTCCGAACAGTGGCACGTCTGGGAAGAGCACCCGGAGCTGGCCAAGCACGTCGACCTGATCGCCGCGCACGTTCTGCCCTACTGGGAATTCATTCCGGTGGACAAGGCCGGGCAGTTCGTTTTCGACCGCGCCCGCGACCTGAAAAAGATGTTCCCGAAAAAACCACTGCTGCTGTCCGAAGTGGGCTGGCCGAGCAACGGCCGCATGCGCGGTGGCGCCGATGCGTCGCCTGCAGATCAGGCGATCTACCTGCGCACGCTGGTCAACAAACTCAACCGCCAGGGCTTCAACTACTTCGTGATCGAAGCGTTTGACCAGCCGTGGAAGGCCAGCGACGAAGGTTCGGTCGGCGCTTACTGGGGCGTGTTCAACGCCGCGCGCCAGCAGAAATTCAACTTCGAAGGCCCGGTCGTGGCAATCCCGCAATGGCGCGTGCTGGCCATCGGCTCGGTGGTGCTGGCGCTGCTGTCGCTGACCCTGCTGATGATCGACGGCTCGGCCCTGCGCCAGCGCGGCCGTACCTTCCTGACCTTTATCGCGTTCCTGTGCGGTTCGGTGCTGGTGTGGATCGGTTACGACTACAGTCAGCAATACAGCACGTGGTTCAGCCTGACGGTGGGTTTCCTGCTGGCGCTTGGTGCGCTCGGGGTGTTCATCGTGCTGCTGACCGAGGCCCACGAACTGGCCGAGGCCGTGTGGATTCACAAACGTCGCCGTGAATTCCTGCCGGTGGTCGGCGATTCCGACTACCGCCCGAAAGTCTCGATCCACGTGCCTTGCTACAACGAGCCGCCGGAGATGGTCAAACAGACCCTCGATGCCTTGGCCAACCTCGACTATCCGGACTTCGAAGTCCTGATCATCGACAACAACACCAAGGATCCGGCGGTCTGGGAACCGGTGCGCGACTACTGCGAAACCCTCGGCCCGCGCTTCAAGTTCTTCCACGTCTCGCCCCTGGCCGGCTTCAAGGGCGGTGCGCTGAACTACCTGATCCCGCACACAGCCAAGGACGCCGAAGTGATCGCGGTGATCGACTCCGACTACTGCGTGCACCCGAACTGGCTCAAGCACATGGTGCCGCACTTCGCTGACCCGAAAATCGCCGTGGTGCAGTCGCCGCAGGACTACCGCGACCAGAACGAAACCACCTTCAAGAAGCTCTGCTACGCCGAATACAAAGGCTTCTTCCACATCGGCATGGTGACCCGCAACGACCGCGACGCGATCATCCAGCACGGCACCATGACCATGACCCGTCGCTCGGTGCTCGAAGAACTGGGCTGGGCCGACTGGTGTATCTGTGAAGACGCCGAACTCGGTCTGCGCGTATTCGAGAAAGGCCTGTCGGCGGCGTATTACCACGACAGTTACGGCAAGGGTCTGATGCCGGACACCTTCATCGACTTCAAGAAGCAGCGTTTCCGCTGGGCCTACGGTGCGATCCAGATCATCAAGCGTCACACCGGCAGCCTGCTGCGCGGCAAAGACACCGAACTGACTCGCGGCCAGCGCTACCACTTCCTCGCGGGCTGGCTGCCGTGGGTGGCGGACGGCATGAATATTTTCTTCACCGTCGGCGCGCTGTTGTGGTCGGCGGCGATGATCATCGTGCCGCAACGGGTCGATCCGCCGCTGCTGATTTTCGCAATTCCGCCGTTGGCGCTGTTTGTGTTCAAGGTCGGCAAGATCATCTTCCTCTACCGTCGCGCCGTGGGCGTGAACCTGAAGGATGCGTTCTGCGCGGCACTGGCCGGTCTGGCGTTGTCGCACACCATCGCCAAAGCGGTGCTGTACGGCTTCTTCACCAGCAGCATTCCGTTCTTCCGTACGCCGAAAAACGCTGACAACCACGGCTTCTGGGTGGCGATTTCCGAGGCCCGGGAAGAGCTGTTCATCATGCTGCTGTTGTGGGGCGCGGCGCTGGGGATCTTCCTGGTGCAGGGCCTGCCGAGCAACGACATGCGCTTCTGGGTGACCATGCTGCTGGTGCAGTCGCTGCCGTACGTGGCGGCGCTGGTCATGGCGTTCCTGTCGTCGCTGCCAAAACCGACGCCGACGCCTGAACCGGCACCGGCTGTCTAAATCCTCTGCGATGCACTAAACGGCGGCCAATGGTCGCCGTTTTGCTTTAAGATAACCGCCATTTTGCGGGGCTTGGCGTGATATCCAACCCTGTGGGAGCGAGCTGACTCGCGATGGCAATGTAACAATCAGCCTTTATGTTGACTGACACACCGCCATCGCCAGCAGGCTGGCTTCCCCATTGGCCCTTGCCCAATTTCAAGCATCCGGAGTTTTCCATGACGGCCCACGCCGACCTTTCGCCGACCCTCCAACTCGCCATCGACCTGATCCGCCGTCCGTCCGTGACGCCGGTCGACGCCGATTGCCAGAAGCAGATGATGCAGCGCCTGGGCGATGCCGGTTTCACCCTGGAGCCGATGCGCATCGAAGATGTGGATAACTTCTGGGCGATCCACGGCAAACACGACGGCCCGGTGCTGTGCTTCGCCGGTCACACCGACGTGGTGCCGACCGGCCCGGTGACCGCGTGGCAGATCGACCCGTTCAACGCAGTGATCGACGAACACGGCATGCTCTGCGGCCGTGGCGCGGCGGACATGAAAGGCAGCCTGGCCTCGATGACCGTGGCGGCAGAGCGCTTCGTCGCCGACTACCCGGATCACAAGGGCAAGGTTGCGTTCCTGATCACCAGCGACGAAGAAGGCCCGGCGCATCACGGCACCAAGGCTGTGGTCGAGCGTCTGGCCGCCCGTAACGAGCGTCTGGACTGGTGCATCGTCGGCGAGCCATCGAGCACTACCCTGGTGGGCGACGTGGTGAAGAACGGTCGTCGCGGCTCCCTCGGCGCCAAACTGACCGTGCGCGGCGTGCAGGGCCACGTGGCCTATCCGCACCTGGCGAAGAACCCGATCCACCTCGCGGCTCCGGCTCTGGCCGAACTGGCCGCCGAGCATTGGGATCACGGCAACGACTTCTTCCCGCCGACCAGTTTCCAGATTTCCAACGTCAACTCCGGCACCGGCGCGACCAACGTGATTCCGGGCGATCTGGTGGCGTTGTTCAACTTCCGTTTCTCCACCGAATCGACGGTCGAAGGCCTGCAAAAGCGCGTCGCCGACATCCTCGACAAGCACGGCCTGGACTGGCACATCGACTGGGCGCTGTCCGGTCTGCCGTTCCTCACCGAACCGGGCGCGCTGCTCGACGCGGTGTCGTCGAGCATCAAGCAGATCACCGGTCGCGAGACCAAGGCGTCCACCAGCGGCGGCACCTCCGATGGCCGTTTCATCGCGACCATGGGCACGCAAGTGGTTGAACTGGGCCCGGTCAACGCGACCATCCACCAGGTCAACGAGCGCGTACTGGCGGCCGATCTCGACGTGCTGACCGAGATCTACTACCAGACCCTGATCAAGTTGCTCGCCTGATGCTCGCGTGCCCGATCTGCAGTGAACCACTGAACGCGGTGGACAATGGCGTGGTCTGCCCCGCCGGCCACCGCTTCGACCGTGCGCGCCAGGGTTACCTGAACCTGTTGCCGGTGCAGCACAAGAACAGCCGTGATCCCGGCGACAATCAGGCGATGGTCGAGGCTCGCCGCGACTTCCTGAACGCCGGCCACTATGCGCCGGTAGCCAAGCGTCTGGCGGAACTGGCGGCGAGTTATGCGCCGGCCCGTTGGGTCGATATCGGTTGTGGCGAGGGTTACTACACCGCGCAGATCGCCGAGGCCTTGCCGGACGCTGACGGCTATGCGCTGGATATTTCGAAGGAAGCGGTCAAACGCGCCTGCAAACGCAATCCGGCGCTGACCTGGTTGATCGCCAGCATGGCCCGGGTGCCTTTGGCCTCCGGCAGCTGCCAGTTTCTGGCCAGCGTCTTCAGTCCACTGGATTGGGAAGAAGCCAAGCGTCTGCTCAGCGTCGGCGGCGGCCTGATGAAAGTCGGCCCGACCAGCGGCCATCTGATGGAACTGCGCGAGCGCCTGTACGACGAAGTGCGCGAGTACACCGACGACAAGCACCTGGCCCTGGTGCCGGAAGGCATGGCGCTGGCGCACAGTGAAACCCTCGAATTCAAGCTGACGCTGGACAAGCCAGAGGATCGCGCCAACCTACTGGCGATGACGCCCCACGGCTGGCGCGCCAGTGCCGAACGCCGCGCGGCGGTGATTGAGCAGCCCGAGCCGTTCGTGACCACCGTGTCGATGCGCTACGATTATTTCGTTCTTCAATAACTTTTGGTCCCGGGCAACGACCCGGGGCCGGCTAAATCCGCGAATGGATTTTTCAGACCCGCAGTGAGGATATCCATGCGCCAACCGGACATCGAGATTTACCTGAAAGACGCCGACGTCGACCACAAGGCCATTTCCGCCTGGCTGGGCGCCGCCCTTGGCCCGTGCAGCGACTGGGTACAGAAAGGTCAGACCTACAAGTGCAAGGCCGGCAACATCCCGGTGACCTGGCTGCCAAAAGCCGTGGGCAAGTGGAACAGCCTGTACCTGGAAAGCGATGCGACCCCATGGGACGACGACATCGCCTGCGCCCGCGCAGCCTTTGCCGCGCTGAACGTCGAAGTGCGCTGCGCGCCGGGGACGTGGGTCGAGGAAGAAGGTGAGGAAACGGCGGATCGCTGGATTCGCATCAGCGAAGACGGTGAAGAAGAGATCACCTGGAAAACTGCCTGACGCTGAACACTCCCACGCTCTGCGACCCACGGCGGACGCAGAGCGCGGGAACGATCATTACAGGCCTACAACATCCTCGGCCTGCAAGCCCTTCTGCCCTTCCACCACCGCGTATTCAACCTGCTGACCCTCGGTCAGCGAACGGTGGCCTTCACCGCGGATCGCGCGGTAGTGCACGAACACGTCCACCCCGTCTTCGCGCTGAATGAAGCCGTAGCCCTTGGCGTCGTTGAACCACTTCACGTTGCCGGTTTCACGTGTTGCCATCTGTTCATACTCCTTTTTTATTATTGAACAGGCTTTTCGCAGGAAAGCCTTTGCGGAACGTCAGCCTGCGTCCGACGTCCATAAAAGGGCCCCGGCGACAGAGCGCCGAGTATATGACAGGCGACAAAACTCTCAACAGGAGATTACTTCGCCGCTTTTTTGCCGATTTTCGAGTAATCCGGCAAACTGTCGACCGCCCGAGCAAACGCTCGGTTTATCCACTCATGCAGAAGCCGTATGACCCGTTCCCCGTTCCGCCGTCTTGTGTTTGGCACCTTGCGCCGACTGTTGTATCTCTGGGTTCGCTCCGAGACGATCAACCAGTCGTCGTTCACCCTCAACCTCGACCGCAGTCGTCCGGTGTTCTACGTCCTGCAAAACCCATCGCTGACTGATCTGGCGGTGGTCGACACCGAATGCACCAAGGCCGGTTTGCCGCGCCCGGTGCTGCCGGTGTCAGTCGGAAATCTGCTGGAGCCGGCGGCGTTCTTCTACCTGACGCCGGACCCGGACTGGCTCGGCCGCCAGGACAAGCGCGGTGCGCCGCCGACCCTGACCCGACTGGTCAGCGCCCTCAGCCAGAATGCCGCCGAAGACGCGCAGATCATTCCGGTCAGCGTGTTCTGGGGCCAGTCGCCGGACAGCGAGAACAGCCCGTGGAAATTGCTGTTCGCCGACAGCTGGGCCGTCACCGGGCGCCTGCGTCGCCTGCTGAGCATCATGATTCTGGGCCGCAAGACCCGCGTGCAATTCTCAGCACCGATCCACCTGCGCGAGCTGATAGAACACAACAAGGGCCACGAGCGCACCGTGCGGATGGCCCAGCGGATCCTGCGGGTGCACTTCCGCAACCTCAAGGCTGCGGTGATCGGCCCGGACATTTCCCACCGCCGTAACCTGGTCAAGGGCCTGCTCAACCAGCCACTGGTCAAGCAAGCGATCCTCGACGAAGCCGAACGCGAAAACATCTCCCCGGAAAAAGCCAAGGCCCAGGCCCTGCGCTACGGCAACGAGATCGCCTCGGACTACACCTACACCGCGATCCGTTTTCTGGAAGTGGTGCTGAGCTGGTTCTGGAACAAGATCTACGACGGGATCAAGGTCAACCACATCGAAGGCGTGCAGAAGGTCGCCCAGGGTCACGAAGTGATCTACGTGCCGTGCCATCGCAGCCACATCGACTATCTGCTGCTGTCGTACTTGCTGTTTCGCAACGGCCTGACCCCGCCGCACATTGCCGCCGGGATCAACCTCAACATGCCGGTGATCGGCAGTCTGCTGCGCCGTGGCGGTGCGTTCTTCATGCGCCGCACGTTCAAGGGCAACCCGCTGTACACCTCGGTGTTCAACGAATACCTACACACCCTGTTCACCAAAGGTTTCCCGGTCGAATATTTCGTCGAGGGCGGTCGCTCGCGTACCGGGCGCATGCTGCAACCGAAAACCGGGATGCTGGCGATCACCATGCGCAGCTTCCTGCGTTCGTCGCGGATGCCGATCGTGTTCGTGCCGGTGTACATCGGCTATGAGCGCGTACTTGAAGGTCGTACCTACCTCGGCGAACTGCGCGGTGCGAGCAAGAAGAAAGAGTCGATTTTCGACATCTTCAAAGTCATCGGCGCGCTCAAGCAGCGCTTCGGCCAGGTGGCGGTGAACTTCGGCGAACCGATCAAGCTCGCGGAATTCCTCGACAGCGAACAACCGGGCTGGCGTCAGCAGGAACTCGGCCCGCAGTACAAACCGGCGTGGCTCAACGAAACCACCAATCGCCTCGGCGAGAAAGTCGCGCAGCATCTGAACGAAGCGGCGGCGATCAACCCGGTGAATCTGGTGGCGCTGGCGCTGCTGTCGACCACCCGGCTGGCGCTCGACGATCGGGCCATGGCGCGGGTGCTGGATCTGTACCTGGCGCTGCTGCGCAAAGTCCCGTACTCGCCGCATACCACGTTGCCGGAGGGCGATGGCCGGGCGCTGATCGAACACGTGAAGGACATGGACCTGCTGTCCGAGCAGAATGATGCGCTGGGCAAGATTCTGTATCTGGACGAGCAGAACGCCGTCCTGATGACTTACTACCGCAACAACGTGCTACACATCTTCGCCCTGCCGGCGCTGCTGGCGAGCTTCTTCCAGAGTGCATCGCGCATGAGCCGCGAACAGATCCTGCGCTACACCCGCGCGCTGTATCCGTACCTGCAATCGGAGCTGTTCATCCGTTGGACCCTGGACGAACTGGACGCGGTGATCGATCAGTGGCTGGAAGCGTTCGTCGAACAAGGCCTGCTGCGCTTCGAAAAAGACGTGTACCTGCGCCCGGCACCGAGTTCGCGGCATTTCGTGCTGCTGACCCTGCTGTCGAAGAGCATCGCCCAGACCCTGCAACGCTTCTACATGACCGTGTCGTTGCTGCTCAACGCAGGCCAGAACACCATCAGCGCCGAAGAGCTGGAAGACCTGTGCACGGTCATGGCCCAACGCCTGTCGATCCTGCATGGCCTGAACGCACCGGAGTTCTTCGACAAGAGCCTGTTCCGCCACTTCATCCAGACCATGCTCGACCTCGACGTGTTGCGTCGCGACGAAGCAGGCAAATTGAGCTATCACGAACTGCTCGGCGAACTGGCCGAAGGCGCAGCCAAACGGGTATTGCCGGCGGAGATTCGTTTGTCGATTCGTCAGGTGGCGTTGCATCGCAGTGAAGATGCAGCCGATCAGCCCGCCGCCCCTGCGCAGAGCGACTAAATTCCTACAGGCGCCAGGCTTCTTCTGGCGCCGTCGATATGGAGATATCCGATGAAAAAACTATCCCTGCTGGCCGCAGCCACATTGCTCAGCGCCTGCCAATCGACCTCGCCAGCCGGCAAAGCCAGCCTCGACGGTGAAGTGTTCTACCTGCAACGCATCGCCCTGCCACCGAGCGCAACCTTGAGCGTAAGCCTGCAGGACGTCTCGCTGGCCGATGCTCCGGCGGTAGTGCTCGACGAACAGAAAGGCCCGGTCAAAGGCCAGGTGCCACTGCCATTCCACTTGAGCTACGATCCGGCCCAGGTCAAACCCGGCCACCGCTATTCGGTCAGCGCACGCATCGAAGTCAACGGCGAGCTGATGTTCATCACCACCGAAAACCATGCCGTGCAGCTTGATGGCAAGGATCCGCAGCCGCTGAAAATCCGCGTCGACGCCGCCCGCTAATTCTTTTGAACAAGGAAGCTTTCATGCTCCGTCCAACCCTTCGCTTCGCCGGCCTGTGCGCGGGCCTGATGATCTCCGCCAACGCTATGGCCCTGTCACTGAGCGACCTGTCGCAAGGCGACGCCACCGGCGGCCTCAAGGATGCCCTGACCCAAGGTGCGCAACTGGCCGTCAAACAACTTGGCACGCCGGGCGGCTTCAGCAATAACCCGGACGTGAAAATCGAGCTGCCGGGCAAACTCGGCAAAGTCGCCGGCAAGATGAAAGCGTTCGGCATGGGCGCCCAGGTCGACGAGCTGGAAACCGCCATGAACAAGGCCGCGGAAACCGCCGTGACCCAGGCCCAGCCGATCCTGGTCGACGCCGTGAAGAAAATGAGCGTGGCCGACGCCAAAGGCATCCTCAGCGGTGGCAACGACTCCGCCACCCAATACCTGGACAAATCCAGCCGCGAACAGATCCGCGCCAAGTTCCTGCCGATCGTCAAACAGGCGACCGACAAAGTCGGCGTGGCGCAGAAATACAACGCCTTCGCCGGCCAGGCTGCAACGTTGGGCGTAGTCGATGCAAAAAGCGCCAATGTCGAAAACTACGTCACCGAACAGGCACTGAACGGTCTGTTCGAAATGATCGGCAAACAGGAAGAAACCATTCGCAAGAACCCGGCCGCTGCGGCGACGAGTCTGGCGAAGAAGGTGTTTGGCAGCCTCTAGGCCGACGCTGCACGGGAGCGAGACAACTCGCTCCCGTCCTTCAACTCACTGGCTGGACTGCGTAAAAAGAACACCCACTCGCTGCCCATTTTCCTTCTCTCGAAGACCTGCAACTCGACCAGCCCATTCAGGGCTGACATCGCCGTGCTGCAAGAACAGCCCAAGTGCTCCTTCACATTGCTCGCCGTAAACTCCTTCGCCACTCCACTCTTGGCCACCTGATACAGCGCCCGCTGCCTTTGCATCAGCCGCTCGAAAAAACCCGACGCCATCAGCCAGCGCTCAAAGTCCTCCGTGTACGCCAGGCTTTTGCGGTAGACATCCGTGAAGCGACTGACTGCACGCTGAATCACCGAACACTGAAACTCGATGAAATACGTCAGATCCAGCTCGTCGGCCTCGCTGTGCAAATACGACCGCCCGTACTTCACCGGCGCATTGCGCAGCAAAGGACTGATCGCAATGTAGCGAACTGCCGAAAACTCGTGCTTGAACATGAACCAGTAGAACAACGCCCTCGCGCCCCGTCCGTTGCCATCGCGAAACGGATGTTCGTAGCCCAGAGAAAAATGCAGCGTGATCGCCTTGATCAACGGGTGCAGGTAGTCCCTTTCTTGAGGTGAACCGAGTGGCTGATTGATCCAGCGTACAAGCCTCTGCAAACGCATCACCAGCCCGACAGCCGGCGGCGGTGTATGCACCGTGTTGCCCTCGCCATCCTGTACCACCACTTCATCGTTCGTCCTGAAAAAACCGGGACTGTATTGCGCGTCATCGATCCCCTCGACGCCCACCCGATGCATTGCCGCGATCAAGTCGACGCTCAAAGGCTGGTAACGGTTTTCCCAGGCGAAATTCATCATCCTGTAATTGCCCATGACCATGCGCTCATCCGGTGTGCGCGGCTGCCGTTGATACTTGAGCATGTCCTTGGCAACTCGCGTGGTCGTGGCCGCACCTTCCAACTGGCTGCTGGCGACCACTTCGTCTTCGATCAGATCATTGAGCAAATAACTGAAATGCGACCGTTCGCCGATCTGCCCGGTCATGCATTCCAGCGAAGCGGAAGTCGTCTGCAGATCGACGGCCGAAAGGGTTTTCCGTGCCGAGGGTGTCAGCAAATACTTGCCCCACTGCGGTGGCTCGCTCAATGGCAGGAGATTGATGTACTGCGCAGCCCTCGCCTTCTTCACCAACGCCCAACACAAACGAGCATCCAGCCCCGGCGCCCAGCGATAGCGCAAATCCTCAAAAGGCAAATAACGCCCCCGATCATCAAGAGGCTTGAGCAGCGCCAGATAATCCACCAGATGCTGCTTGTGAGGCGCCCGCGCCAACAAATCGAACACCGGATCAGACCGTCCTTTCAATACCGGCGGCTTCTTCACAAAAAACCTCTCGATCACTCATAAAAACAGAGGATCGAGTACAACACCCAAGACCGGACGTCCTCAATATCAGAGAATTCTGAAAAAGCTGTAGGAGCCCCCACAACCCACAACCACGCAAACACAATGAGCGTTAGCTCGAGTACCGCTCTTGACGTGCCGGCCCCTTCGGCAGGCTGAGTGGAGGGATTCATCCGGGGGTAGGCGCGAAGCGCCGTTCGACGAAGTCGAATACATCGAGAGGAGGTGCAGCGAAGCAAACCGGAGGCGATGCCCCCGGATGAATCCCGGAACGAAGGAACACCGAGCCAAAGCGAGGTGCCGAACGCCGGGGCCCAGCCTTTTGCTTACTTTTTGGCGTTTGAAAAAGTGAGCCGCTGTAAGAGCGGAACCGCCAGCGGCAGCACCCGAAGCAACGGATATTCACAAAGAACACCCAGAGCATGGCCGGCCCAAAGGCCGCCACGCTCAAACAAAATCAAACCTCCTTACGCACCCGGAACCAAGCCGCATACAACGCCGGCAAAAACAAAAGCGTCAGAGCCGTCGCCACAATCAACCCCCCCATGATCGCCACCGCCATCGGCCCGAAAAACACACTGCGCGACAACGGAATCATCGCCAGCACCGCCGCCAGCGCCGTCAACACAATCGGCCGGAACCGGCGCACCGTCGCCTCGATAATTGCCTGCCAAGGCCTGAGCCCCGCCGCAATATCCTGCTCGATCTGATCCACCAGAATCACCGAGTTGCGCATGATCATCCCCGACAACGCAATCGTCCCGAGCATCGCCACAAACCCGAACGGCTGACGGAATACCAACAGAAACAGCGTCACCCCGATCAACCCCAGCGGCGCCGTCAGAAACACCATCGCCGTGCGCGAGAAACTGCGCAGTTGCACCATCAGCAACGTCAGCACCACGACAATGAACATCGGCACACCGGCATTCACCGACTTCTGCCCACGCTCGGAATCCTCCACCGTACCGCCGACATCCAGCAGATAACCGTCAGGCAATTCAGCGCGAATCGGATCGAGGGTCGGCATGATCTGTTTGACCAGCGACGCCGGCTGCTCCTTGCCGTAAATGTCCGCACGCACGGTCACGGTCGGCAGCCGGTTGCGGTGCCAGATGATGCCTTCCTCGAAGCCATATTCCAGCGTGGCAATCTGCGACAGCGCAACGCTGCGGCCGTTGTCGGTCGGTACTGCCAGACTCGGCAGCAGCGAAAGTTCGGTGCGTTCATGCACGGTGCCGCGCAGGAGGATTTCAATCAATTCGTTGTCTTCGCGGTACTGGCTGACGCTGGAACCGGTCAACGAACTCTGGAGGAATTTCGCCAGATTCGCCGTGCTCACACCCAGTGCCCGGGCGCGATCCTGATCGATGTTCAGGTACACGACCTTGCTCGGCTCTTCCCAGTCCAGATGCACGTTCACCACATGCGGATTCTCGCGAACCTTGGCCGCGACCTTGCGTGCCAATGCGCGGACTTCCTCGATGTGCTCGCCGGTGACGCGGAACTGCACCGGATAACCGACCGGTGGGCCGTTTTCCAGCCGCGTGACCCGCGAGCGCAGGGCCGGGAATTGCTCGTTCAAGGTATCGATCAGCCACGTACGCAGCGCTTCACGCTCCTCGATGGTTTTCGCCAGCACGACGAACTGGGCGAAGCTCGCCGCCGGCAGTTGTTGATCCAGCGGCAGGTAGAAACGCGGCGATCCGGTGCCGACGTAGGCCACGTAATTGTCGATGCCGGCGTGATCCTTGAGCATCGCTTCCAGTCGCTTGACCTCGGCGGTGGTGTTGGCCAGCGAAGCGCCTTCGGCCAGTTTCAGATCGACCATCAGCTCCAGCCGGTTGGAGGCCGGGAAGAACTGCTGCGGGACGAACTTGAACAGCATCACCGAGGCGACGAACAGCCCCACCGTCAGCACGATCACCGTTTTGCGCCGACGCACGCACCATTCCACCAGCCGTCGAACCCGCTGGTAAAACGGTGTGGCATAAGGGTCCGGATGTCCGTCCCCCGAACCGTGTTTGGCGGCGTGAATTTTCGCCAGATCCGGCAGGAGTTTTTCCCCGAGGTATGGCACAAACATCACCGCCGCCACCCAGGAAGCGAGCAACGCAATGGTGACGACCTGGAAGATCGAGCGGGTGTATTCGCCGGTGCCGGACTGCGCGGTGGCAATCGGCAGGAAGCCTGCGGCGGTGATCAGCGTACCGGTGAGCATCGGGAATGCAGTGCTGGTCCAGGCGTAACTGGCCGCCTTGATCCGGTCGAAACCCTGCTCCATTTTGATTGCCATCATTTCCACGGCAATGATCGCGTCGTCCACCAGCAAGCCCAACGCCAGCACCAGCGCGCCGAGGGAAATCTTGTGCAGGCCGATACCGAGGTAATACATGCAGGCGAACGTCATCGCCAGCACCAGCGGAATGGTCAGCGCCACCACCATGCCGGTGCGCACGCCGAGGGAGAAGAAGCTCACCAGCAACACGATGGCCAGCGCTTCAACCAACACCTGGACGAACTCACCGACGCCACTTTTCACCGCCGCCGGCTGATCGGACACCTTGCGCAACTGCATGCCGGCCGGCAGGTTTTTCTGGATGCGGGAGAATTCGACTTCCAGGGCCTTGCCCAGCACCAGAATGTCGCCGCCGTCCTTCATCGCCACCGCAAGCCCGATCGCGTCTTCGCCCATGAAGCGCATGCGCGGCGCCGGCGGATCGTTGAAACCGCGCCGCACATCGGCGACATCGGAGATACGGAACGTACGATCACCGACGCGGATCGGGAAGTTTCTGATCTCGTCGACTGTCTGAAAATTCCCCGAGACCCGTAGCTGCAATCGCTCGCTGCCGGTTTCGAAGAACCCGGCGGTGGATACCGCGTTCTGTTCTTCCAGCGCCTGCTGCACTGCCGCCAATGGCAGGCCGAGCGTGGCGAGTTTGACGTTGGACAGCTCGACCCAGATCTTCTCGTCCTGCAGCCCGAGCAGATCGACCTTGCCCACATCCTTGACCCGCTGCAGCTGGATCTGGATGCGGTCGGCATAATCCTTGAGCACGGCGTAGTCGAAACCGTCGCCGGTCAGCGCATAGATATTGCCGAACGTGGTACCGAATTCATCGTTGAAAAAGGGGCCCTGAATCCCCGGCGGGAGGGTCTGGCGGATGTCGCTGACCTTCTTGCGCACCTGATACCAGAGGTCTGGAATTTCCACCGAATGCATCGAGTCGCGGGCAATGAACGTGACCTGGGATTCGCCGGGACGGGAGAACGAGACAATGCGTTCGTACTCGCCGGTTTCCATCAGTTTCTTTTCGATGCGCTCGGTGACCTGACGCGAGACTTCCTGCGCCGTGGCGCCCGGCCAGCGGGTCTGGATGACCATGGCCTTGAAGGTGAACGGCGGGTCTTCACTCTGCCCCAGCTTGGTGTAGGACAAGGCGCCGACGATGGCCAGCAGAAGCATCAGGAACAGTACGATCTGGCGATTACGCAGCGCCCATTCGGAAAGGTTGAAGCGCATCGGGCCTTACTCCTTGTCCGCCAGATTGACCACACGGTTGGAGCGATCCACGGGACGCACCTGCTGCCCTTCCAGCAGCACATGCACGCCGGCGGCCACTACCCAGTCGCTGGCGTTGAGGCCTTCGAGCACCGGCACGGTTTTCTCACCGAACGGACCGATGCGCACGGGCGTCTTTTTCAAGGTGTTGTTGGCGCTGACGACCCAGACATAGGTCGCGCCGTTTTCGGCGGTCAGGGCCGAGAGCGGCACCGACAGCGGGATTACGTCGGCGGTCTGCACGAATACCCGGGCGCTCTGGCCGAGTTCTGCCGGGACTTTGCCGGCGGTGAATGAAATGCGCGCGGCGAAGGTGCGGGATTTCGGATCGGCGGCCGGCGACAGTTCGCGGATCTGCCCGGCGAAGCGCTGGTTCTGTTGAGTCCACAGCTCCACCGACACTGGCTGGCCGACCTTGAAGCGACCGAAGCTCTGTTCCGGCAGGCTGATCAGTACTTCACGCTCACCATCGGTGGCGAGGGTGAAAACGGTCTGCCCGGCGGCGACCACTTGTCCGACCTCTACCGAGCGTTTGGCGACCACGCCATCCTGTGGCGCACGCAGCACGGCGTAACTGGCCTGATTGGTCGAGACGTTGAATTCGGCTTTGATCTGTTTGAGGCGGGCTTCGCCGGAGCGGTAGAGGTTTTCGGCGTTGTCGTACGCTGAGCGGCTGACCATCTGCCGTTCCATCAAAGTCTTGTAGCGGTCACGCTCGGCGCGCACCAGATTCAGATTGGCTTCGGCGGCGGTGACCTGGGCGCGGGTCGCCTCCAGTTGCAGGCGTACGTCCTGCGGATCGAGCTCGGCCAGGGGCTGATCGGCCTTCACGCGCTGGCCTTCCTCGACCAGTCGTCGGCTGACTTTGCCACCGATACGGAACGCCAGATCCGGTTCATACCGGGCACGAACCTCGCCCGGATAACTTTCCATCGCCTGCGCCGAAGGCTCTGGCTGCACCACCATGGCCGGTCGCACGCTGACTTGCGTCACCTCTTCCTTGCCACATGCCGACAATAAGAACGCCAGAGTGACTGGCACCGCAAAGGACAACGCATGGCGGAACATGGTGAAGGACCTTTCGCTAAGGAGGCTTGGAATAATTATACTGACCGGTATGTTATTAATAGCAAACTCACCAGTCCAGTATTAAAAGCGAAGAATGTCGAACAATCTTTCAGCTCCAAACGGCCCCGGCCGCCCGAAGGATCCGGCCAAGCGCCAGGCGATTCTCGAAGCGGCGAAAATCCTGTTCCTGAGTCACGGCTATGCCAACACCAGCATGGACGCGGTGGCCGCCGAGGCTGGCGTGTCGAAGCTGACGGTCTACAGCCATTTCAATGACAAGGAAACGCTGTTTTCTGCCGCCGTCGTCGCCAAATGCGAGGAGCAATTGCCGCCGCTGTTCTTCGAATTGCCGGACGGCATCGCGGTGGAAAATGTGTTGCTGAACATTGCCAGAGGCTTTCATCACCTGATCAACAGCAACGAGTCGGTGAACCTGCATCGCCTGATCATGGCGCTGGGCAGTCAGGATCCGAAGCTGTCGCTGATCTTCTTCGAGGCCGGTCCCCAGCGCATGGTGCAAGGCATGGAGCGCTTACTGCGGCGGATTCATGAAACCGGCGTGCTGAGCATCGACAACCCGCACAACGCCGCCGAGCACTTCTTCTGCCTGATCAAGGGCGCGGGGAATTTCCGGCTGCTGTACGGCTGCGGTGAACCACTGACGGGCGAGGCGGCGGAAAGCCACGTGCAGGAAGTGGTCGAGCTGTTCATGCGGGCCTATCGCCCCTGAAAACAAAAATCCCACGCCATGCGTGGGATTTTCTTATGCGGCGACTCAGGCCTTGAGCGCTTTCTTCGGGTAAATGTCATAGCGACTGGACTTGCCGTCCAGCGCGTGACTCGGCTTCGGCCCTTCGATGCACGGCGCCTTGCGCGGGCGCTTGACCACCACCCGATGCGTGGCCAGCGCCAACGCCGCTTCCAGCAGGGCCGGTGCATCCGGATCATCGCCCACCAGCGGACGGAACAGGCGCATTTCCTTCTTCACCAGCGCGGTTTTCTCACGGTGCGGGAACATCGGGTCAAGGTAGATCACCTGCGGCGGCTCGCCCTCCCAGTTACGCATCACGTCGATGGAGTTGCCCTTGAGCAGCGTCATCCGCGCCACGATCGGCGCCACGTCGAAATCTTCCGCCGCGCGGGCCAGGCCATCCTCCAGCAAGGCGCCGATCAGCGGCTGGCGCTCGATCAGGCTCATCTCGCAGCCCAGGCTCGCCAGCACGAACGCATCTTTCCCGAGCCCCGCCGTGGCATCCAGCACCCGCGGACGCACACCCTGGGCGATGCCGACCGCCTTGGCGATCATCTGACCGCTACCGCCGCCGTACAACCGACGATGGGCCGCGCCACCCTCGACGAAGTCGACCCGCACCGGCCCCGGCGCATCCGGCCCCAGCTGTTGCAGTTGCAAACCCTGCTCGCCGACCTGCAAGGCGAACTCGCCGTCGGCCACCTGCAACGGCAGATTCAGGCGCTCGGCCCACTGCTCGGCCTGCGCCTCGAACGTCGGGCCGAGGGCTTCGACATGGATGCGGCAGGCCGCGGGTTGCTCAATCATGGAAAACACGCTCAAAAAAGTTAAGGATCGGCAAAAACCGCCGATAACCCAATCAACGCGCATTTTGCCAGAGCTGAGCGTCAACCGAAAAAAATGTCAGGCATTCTTCCCACATCGATTGGCTACATCTCGCCCCATGGCGATTTCAGCCGTCAAAACACTCAAGCACTGAGCGGCGTCAGTCACCTGTGGCAGGATTTCTTTGCCCAGGCGATGGCCGAGCAGTCGAGTGATGTGGTGCCGGCCTGCGGCACATTCCCACCGGTTGATCTCGATAGCCCTGAAGAACCAACCGTCGGCAGTGAACTGCACGCCCACATCATCGACCAGCGCGAATGCAACGTGGTGGAAACTCCGGTTCGACCGCCTGAGCCGCTGTTCCTGCCGATTGCCGAAATCGACATGACACTGGCCGAGCCATACCCTCCGTTCCCGCCGGAAGCCATCAAGACTCAGCAAAAGCAGCAGGATTTCGACAGCAGCTGGGTTCGTCCGGTCGTGATCAACAACGGCCAGCCGATTCCGGAACCGGGCCCTGCCCCGCAGAAAAAGCCGTTGTACCTGCCGATTGCCGAGTTCGACCTGGATCTGCTGCAGCCTTACCCGCCGTTCCCGCCGGAAGAAATCGTCGAACAACAGAAAGCGCTGGACTTCGATAACGGCTGGGTGCGCCCGATCGTTCAGCAGAACCTGCGCATCGCCGCCTGATCCCGCCTCTCCTTAGCCTTTGAAAAACTGATTGGCCTTGGCGTACGGCATCGAACGCGAAGTGAAGCCGAACGTGCCCGATTGCTGGATTTCCTCGGCAGCCCGGAAAAACTCGCCAAACGCCGCCAGTGCCAGCGCCGAACCGGTGCTGATGCGCCGCACGCCCATTTCTTCCAGTTGCTGCACGGTCAGTTTCAGGCCACCGGACATCAACACGTTGACCGGTTTCGGCGCGACTGCGCGCACCACCGCCAGGACCTCTTCAGCCGTCCTCAGGCCCGGAGCGTAGAGCACGTCGGCGCCAGCCTCGGCGAACGCCTGCAAACGGCGAATGGTGTCGTTGATGTCCGGATTGCCGTGCAGGTAGTTTTCCGCGCGGGCCGTCAGGGTGAAGGGAAACGGCAGCGTGCGCACCGCTGCGACGGCGGCTTCGATCCGCGCCACCGCGTGTTCGAAACAGTAGATCGGAGCGTCCGGACGGCCAGTGGCATCTTCGATCGAACCACCCACCGCACCCGCTTCAGCTGCGCGAAGCAGACTTTGTGCCGATTCAGCCGGCGCGTCGGCAAAACCGTTTTCCAGGTCCACCGCCACCGGCAGATCCGTGGCTGCGGCAATTGCCCGAACATTGTCCAGAGTCTGTTCGAGCCCCAAAGCGCCATCGGGTTTGCCCTGGGAAAACGCATAACCGGCACTGGTGGTCGCCAACGCCTGGTAGCCCAGACTGGCCAGCATCTTCGCCGAACCTGCGTCCCACGGATTGGGAATCACGAAAATCCCGGGACGTTCATGCAGGGCTTTGAAGGCTTCGGCTTTACGGGCTTGTTCTTTGCGGGCTTGGGCGTCCATCGGCAGGCTCCTGGGCAGGAAAAAAAATCCGCCTCAGAGCAGGCCAAGTTGCTCGGCAGCGGGCTCTCTGTATAGCTCAGGCAGGGACGGCAGGCCAGGCAAACGTTGCATCAGTTGTGCATGGAAACGTTGCGCGAGCTTCGCCGCCAGAAGGTTATCGGCGGTGTGCAGGAAGATATACGGCGTGCGCCCTTCTTCGATCCACTCGGCGATTTTCGCCACCCACGGCACCAGGAACGGGTCATTGGCTTCAAGCTCGGGATGGCCGATGAAGCGCACCTGCGGAAACTGGGTGAACGCTGCCGGACGGGTTGGCACCCGGGGCTTTTTCGATTGGGCGTGGATCACCGAAGACTCGGTGGACAGACAACTGAACAACGCGCGCGGATCGAGGCAGATGCGCTCCACACCGCGATCCAGCAGCAGACGATTGAGCAGGCGTTCGCTTTCGCCCTTGGCGAAGAACTGTTCGTGCCGCACTTCCACCGCCAATGGCCGATCAAACGCGTCGATGAAGGCTGCGAGCTCTGGCAGACGTTGCGGAGTGAAGCTTTTCGACAGTTGCAGCCACAGCGGCGACACACGCTCGCCGAGAGGGCTGAGTAACTGGATAAAGGTTTCAGCGGCGGTCAGTTGATCGCGCAGATCGCCGCTATGGCTGATGTCGCCGGGGAATTTTGCGGTGAAGCGAAAGTGCTCGGGCATGACCTCGGCCCAACGCTGCACGGTGGCCGGCGAGGGGCTGGCATAGAAGGTCGTGTTGCCTTCCACGGCGTTGAACACTTGCGAATAGAGACCGAGGAAATCAGAGGTCTTGGCGTCTACCGGATACAGATACTCGCGCCAGGCGTTTTCACTCCAGGACGGGCAGCCGAGGTAGTAAGGCAGATCCATCAGATGTAAAGGTCGAGGCCCAGCACGTCTGCGTCCCAATCGACAAAACCGGCGGTGCTCAGGTAGCTGGCCAAGGCCATGGCCACGCTTTTCTTCATCGCACGGTGATAAATCATGTCTTGTTGGCGGGCGGGCAGATTGCTCAGGCGTTGCGCAGCGTTTTTGGCAGCACGAGCGGCCAGTTGCGCCTCGGTGGGGAATTCCAGCTCGCCGTCGATATCCTCGACGGACTCATCCAGCGCCGGATTGCCTTTGCGAGGCTTGCGCTTGATGGGGTAGGACTGAGTGGAAACGCCGTCTATACGCATAAAGTCATGCTCGGTATCGATGATGGCAATTTAGCGGCACCTGACCGACTTAGCAAATCGCCGAGTGATAACTAGAACACATAAAAGACAAAAGGTTTAAAGCGGGGCGTTGGAAACTGACGGTTGGCAGGAACTGGCGGGACCCTGTGGCGAATGCCACAGGGTGATTGTCTTCAGCGGGCTTTCGGGGTGGCCACTTTATCGCGCAGGTAAACCGGCTGGGCGTCGTCTGCAGGGATCGACTCACCGCGCTCCCAAGCGAAGCGGGCCAGCGTCAGCAGGTCTTCGGCATGGGGCAGCATGCCCGCGTCGGAGCCGATCAGATTGACCGCGATGCGCTCGCCGTAGCCCCAACCGGTGCCGGCACCGAACCAGTCGCCAGTCGCATCGTCCGGCAGCGCGGCGACTTCCGGCGGCAACACCGCTTCGGTGCCGACCAGACGCATCTCCCCTGCCGTCTCGCGATAGCAGCCCCAATACACTTCATCCATGCGCGCATCGATGGCCGCCGCGACCTGGCTCACGCCGTATTCGCGATAAGCACGTTGCGCCAGCACCGCCAGGTTCGACACCGGCAACACAGGGCGATCCAGCGCAAATGCCAGGCCTTGCACCACGCCGATGGCGATGCGCACACCGGTGAAAGCGCCCGGGCCACGACCGAAGGCGATAGCGTCCACGGCTTGCAGCGTGGTGCCGGCGTCGGCCAGCAGTTGCTGGATCATCGGCAGCAGTTTCTGCGCGTGCAGGCGCGGGATCACCTCGTAATGGCTCGTGACCTTGCCGTCATGCAGCAAGGCAACGGAGCAAGCTTCAGTCGCGGTGTCCAGGGCCAGCAAGGTGCTCATCGATGTGTCCGTAAATCAGGTGGGGAAAAAGTGCGCCAGTATAAACAACTACGGCCCGCAAGCGGGCCGTGGATGATGCAGCGGATCAGGTTTTTCAGCTCAGCGCTTCAAGAACCTTGGCGGTGATCGCTTCAACCGAACCGACACCCGGGATATGGCTGTACTTCGGCTTGCCATTGGCAGCCGACAGCTTCTGGTAGAAATCCACCAGCGGCTTGGTCTGCGAGTGGTAGACCGACAGGCGATGACGCACGGTTTCTTCGGTGTCGTCCTTGCGCTGCACCAGCTCTTCACCGGTGATGTCGTCTTTACCGGCAATTTTCGGCGGGTTGTAGACGATGTGGTACACGCGACCGCTGGCCTCGTGAACGCGACGGCCAGCGATACGCTGAACGATTTCTTCGTCTTCAACAGCGATTTCAACCACGGCATCCAGCTCGACACCGGCAGTCACCAGCGCTTCAGCCTGAGGAATGGTGCGCGGGAAACCGTCGAACAGGAAACCGTTGGCGCAGTCAGACTGAGCGATGCGGTCCTTGACCAGTGCGATGATCAGGTCATCCGACACCAGGCCGCCGGCATCCATGATGCTCTTGGCTTGAACGCCCAGCGGAGTGCCGGCCTTGACCGCAGCACGCAGCATGTCGCCGGTGGAGATTTGCGGGATGCCGAATTTCTCGGTGATGAACTTAGCCTGAGTACCTTTACCGGCCCCGGGAGCTCCCAGCAGAATGACGCGCATTAGATGTGCTCCTCAATTTTTTTATAAAAAGCTTTTGCAAAACAACGGATTCGCCTCATGGGGCGAAATCCTGGAAATAGGGTCGTGACCGCCCAAACGGCCAGAGGCTGACCAAGATACACAGCAGGCTGCGCCCACACAAGACGCCAAAAGTCGGAGAAACCGGCGCCTGCCGCGACCTTGCGACGCGGTTCCCCAAGTCGCAACCCCATCACTAACTGTCGCCTGACCGCATTTTTCCCACGATTGATAAACGGCACCCGACGCTTGCCCCGGGTGCCCCGCCCCACGCAGAAAACCTTAGCCGGTATTTCGCAAACCGGCGGCAATCCCCGCCACAGACACCAGCAACGCCTGTTCCACCGGGCTGCCCTGCTCGACATTCTGCTGCCGCGAACGCGCCAGCAGCTCAGCCTGCAATAGATGCAGCGGGTCGAGATAGGTGTTGCGCAGACGGATGAATTCGAGGGTGTCCGGGCTATGTGCCAGCAGTTGCGACTGACCGGTCAGGCCGAGGACCACGGAACATGCCTGCGACAATAGGTCGCGTAAGTGCACACCCAAAGGTAACAAGTCCGACTCAACCAGTCGCTCGTCGTAGGACAGCGCAATGTCGGCGTCAGCCTTGGCCAGCACCATCTCCAGCATGTCGATGCGGGTGCGGAAAAACGGCCACTGCTCGCGCATCTGCCCCAGCAATTCGCCTTCGCCACGCGCCAGTGCCTTGCTCAACGCGGTTTCCCAACCGAGCCAGGCCGGCAGCATCAAGCGTGTCTGGGTCCAGCCGAAGATCCACGGAATCGCCCGCAGGCTTTCAATGCCGCCAGCTCGGCGCTTGGCCGGACGGCTGCCCAACGGCAAACGCCCCAACTCCTGCTCCGGCGTCGACTGGCGGAAATACTCGACAAACTGTGGATTCTCCCGCACCACTGCACGGTAAGCGGCGACACCGTCGGCGGCCAATTCGTCCATCAGATGCCGCCACTCCGGCGTCGGAGGCGGTGGTGGCAGCAGGGTCGCTTCGAGCACGGCAGCCAAATAGAGATTGAGGTTTTGTTCGGCGATGTCCGGCAGGCCGAATTTGAATCGAATCATTTCCCCCTGCTCGGTGGTGCGGAAACGCCCGGCCACCGAACCCGGCGGCTGCGACAGGATCGCCGCGTGAGCCGGGCCACCACCACGGCCCACGGTGCCACCGCGACCGTGGAACAGCAGCAGTTCGACTTGCTGCTCGCGACAGATTTCCACCAGCCGCTCCTGCGCCCGATATTGCGCCCAGGCCGCTGCGGTGGTGCCGGCGTCCTTGGCCGAGTCGGAGTAACCGATCATCACTTCCTGCGGGCCTTGCAGACGCGCGCGATAACCCGGCAGCAGCAACAGGCGCTCGATCACCGGGCCGGCGTTGTCGAGGTCGGCGAGGGTTTCGAACAGCGGCACCACGCGCATCGGCCGCAGTACGCCGGACTCTTTCAGCAACAGTTGCACCGCCAATACATCGGAGGCAGCGCCGGCCATGGAGATCACGTAGGAGCCCAGCGAAGCGCCCGGCGCGGCAGCGATTTCCTTGCAGGTGGCGAGCACTTCGGCAGTGTCCGCCGAGGGTTTGAAATGCGCCGGCAGCAACGGCCGACGATTTTGCAGTTCGCGGGTCAGGAAGCTGATGCGTTGTTCTTCGTCCCAGTCTTCATAGCGACCGAGGCCGAGGTAATCGGTGATTTCGGTCATGGCCGCGCTGTGTCGCGACGAATCCTGACGTACGTCGAGGCGCACCAGGAACAGGCCGAAGGTCACGGCCCGGCGCAAGCAATCGAGCAACGGCCCGTCAGCGATCACGCCCATGCCGCACTCGTGCAGCGAGTGGTAGCACAGCTCCAGCGGATCGAGCAGGTCGCGGTTGTTGTGCAACACATCGGCCGGTGCCGGGGTGGTCGCCGCCAAAGATGCATGGGCCCAGTTGCGCGTGGCGCGCAGGCGCTCGCGCAATTGCTTGAGCACGGCGCGATAGGGTTCGGCGCTGTCGCCGGCCTTGGCCTTGAGCGACTCGCTGGCCTGTTGCATCGACAGTTCAGCCGCCAGGTGATCGACATCGCGCAAATACAAATCTGCTGCCATCCAGCGCGCCAGCAACAGCACTTCACGAGTCACCGCAGCGGTGACATTCGGGTTGCCGTCACGGTCGCCGCCCATCCACGACGCGAAGCGGATCGGCGCAGCCTCCAGCGGCAAACGCAGGCCCGTGGCGGCGAACAGTGCCTGATCGGCCTTGCGCATATGGTTGGGAATCGCCTGCCACAGCGAGTGCTCGATCACTGCAAAACCCCACTTGGCCTCGTCCACCGGGGTCGGCCGGGTGCGGCGGATTTCTTCGGTGTGCCAGGCTTCGGCGATCAAACGTTGCAGGGTGTTCTGGATCTGCTCGCGCTCGGCGCTGGTCAGGTCACGGTGATCCTGAGCGGCCAGTTGCGCGGCGATCGCGTCGTACTTCTGGATCAGCGTGCGCCGGGCCACTTCGGTCGGGTGCGCGGTCAGCACCAGTTCGATTTCCAGTCGCGACAACTGTCGGGCGAGGGAATCGGCGCTGTGCCCTTCTTCACGCAGGCGGGCGAGCAATTCCGGCAGCACGCGGGACTCGAACGGTGCGGCCTGCGACTCTTCGCGGCGATGGATGAGCTGGTACTGCTCGGCGATGTTCGCCAGGTTGAGAAACTGGTTGAACGCCCGCGCCACCGGGAGCAATTCGTCTTCGCTCAACTGATTGAGGCTGGCACTGAGTTCAGCGTCCATCGAGCCGCGTCGGTCGGCCTTGGCGCCCTTGCGAATCTGCTCGATCTTGTCGAGAAACGCCTCGCCGTACTGGTCACGGATGGTGTTGCCCAACAGCTCACCGAGCAGGTGAACGTCTTCGCGCAAGCGTGCATCAATATCGGTCATCTGCATCTCTCCAGCAGTAATCGGTGACGGATCGCAAGTGAGTAGATGAACAGAGAGTGCCGCTCTGGGACGCTTCTTACAAGCAGACGACGAAGGGACTTTAAACCTTGAGGCTTGAAGCTAGTCTCAACAGTAAGCCCCACAACGGCTTGCCGCCGGCTGACGGCGGACACTCACCCAGACCTGCCACGAGCAGGTGCGACATGAGGTCATTATGAAAATCCGTGAACTCGCCCAGCATTGGGAAGAAACCGCCAAGGGTCGTCTGACCGAGACCGGCTACACGATTCATCTGGATGTGGAAGCGGCCGCACGGCTGGCCGCGATCGCCGAGATGTACCCCAAACGCCACGCCGAAGAACTGCTCGGCGAGCTGATCGGCGCCGCCCTCGAAGAGTTCGAAGCGAGCCTGCCGTATGTGAAAGGTTCGACCGTGGTCGCGACCGATGAGGAAGGTGATCCGCTGTATGAAGACGTCGGCCCGACGCCGCGTTTTCTCGCGTTGTCGCGGCGTCATCTGCACGATTTATCGGCCGCCGTCGGTAAGCAGAAACACTGATTTTCCCTGCCTCTCCTCTCCCTTGAACAGCCCTGTCCCCGAGCCTGAAATGGCTCGGGGATACCGCTGCGCACGTCCAAAGTTCCCGGTTTAGAGCCCTGTCCATTCGGTCAGAATATTTTTTGGCGATGAGCCATCTTTTCTGAACTTTTAAAAAAAGCCTTCGGTCGGAACAGGTAACCACGCCTGGAACGAGCGTTTCAAAACGCACTTGCACATGACGGTTGCGGCTCCGCTACCAGGATGGATTTCGAAGCTTTCAAGGAGTTAACCAATGGAGTTGAAGACCATGAAGACCCAAACCTCGTTCTCCCACCTGCGCGGTCTGAAACTGGCCGCTCTCGCCATCGGCACCAGCTTCGTGCTGGCCGGTTGCGCCGGCAATCCACCGACCGAGCAGTACGCCGTCACCCAATCGGCGGTCAACAGCGCGGTCAGCGCCGGCGGTACCGAATTCGCCGCCGTGGAAATGAAGCAGGCACAGGACAAGCTCAAACAAGCCGAAATCGCCATGCACGACAAGAAGTATGACGAGGCTCGCACACTGTCCGAGCAGGCCGAGTGGGACGCTCGCGTAGCAGAACGCAAGGCTCAGGCGGCCAAGGCTGAACTGGCTGTGAAGGATGCCCAGAAAGGTGTTCAGGAACTGCGTCAGGAAAGTCAGCGCACCGTGCAATAAGCGCGCATCCCGACTGCAAGGCTGAATCTCTTACCGATAGAAAGGACGAACGATTATGCGTAAACAACTGATGATCCCCGCTCTGCTGGCCGCAAGTGTTGCCCTGGCTGCCTGCTCGACGCCGCCGAACCCGAACCTGGAACAGGCGCGCACCAACTACGCCGGTCTGCAGGCCAACCCGCAGGCGAGCAAAGTGGCCGCACTGGAAACCAAGGACGCCAGCGATTACCTGGACAAGGCTGACAAGGCTTATCTGGACAAGGAAAACGCGGCCAAGGTTGACCAACTGGCCTACCTGACCAACCAGCGCGTGGAAGTGGCCAAGCAGACCATCGCCCTGCGCACCGCTGAAAACAACCTGAAGAACGCCTCCGCCCAACGTGCCCAGGCACGTCTGGATGCCCGCGATCAACAGATCAAGCAGTTGCAGGACAGCCTCAACGCCAAGCAGACCGATCGCGGTACGCTGGTGACCTTCGGTGACGTGCTGTTCGCCACCAACAAGGCTGACCTGAAATCCAGCGGCCTGGTGAACATCAACAAACTGGCGCAATTCCTTCAGGAAAACCCTGATCGCAAAGTGATCGTCGAGGGCTACACCGACAGCACTGGCGCGGCGAACTACAACCAGTCGCTGTCCGAGCGTCGTGCGACTTCGGTGCAGGTGGCGCTGATCAAAATGGGCGTCGATCCGTCGCGCATCGTGGCGCAGGGTTATGGCAAGGAATACCCGGTGGCCGATAACGGCAGCGTCTCGGGCCGTGCGATGAACCGTCGGGTGGAAGTGACCATTTCCAACGATAACCAGCCGGTAATTCCGCGTTCGGCTGTCAGCTCGAACTAAGCGTCACGCGGTAACGAAAAAGCCCCGCCTGAGTGATCAGGCGGGGCTTTTGTTTGCCGCAGGATTACTCTTCCAGCTTCTGCGGGGTCTCCTGGCCCATGCAGCGCACAGCCTTTTTCTGGCCGTTGATCAACACCCCGGTCAGGCCTTTCTGTTCGGTGTCGAACAGCACCAGCACGCCATCGATGCATTGCGCCACTTGCGGCGCCGGGTCCAGAGAGACTTTGTAGTCTTCGCCGGGAATGGTCTTGAGCATGGTGAATTCGTTGAGCAGCAACGCGTCCTCGGGTTTGGCGAAGTGCAGGTAACCGTAGTACCACAGGGCACCAACAGTGCCGAGGATGCTGCAGATACCGGTGATGATCAGCGGGATGGCGTTACGTTCTTCACTCATTGCGGACTCTCTGGTGGTTCAGCTTCAGAATTCTGGGGAGGCGGATAATTCGGGATCTCGCCGAGGCGGCGCAGGCCGTTGAAGTGCTCGGGATCGTCGAGGTAGCGCAGCATCACCTGGCGCCACACCGGGTCGCCGAAGGTCTGCACATGGCCACCTCGGGTCAGTTGCAGCACGCGAGGCGGCGGCGCAGCTTGATACAGACGGATGCCGTTGGAAAGGGGCACCAGCGGATCGTCGAGGCTGTGGAAGATCAGTTTCGGCACGCCGTTGAGTTGCGGCATCGCGTTGATCGCACTGTCGCCATCCGGCACCAGCCACGACAGCGGCACCTGAAATGGCCAGGTCATCCATGAGGTGCTGAGGGCGTACTGGCCGACGCTGCGGTAACTGGCGGGCACGCCGTCGAGCACCAGCGCCTTGAGCTGTTTTTGTCTTTCCGGATGTTGCACCAGCCAATGCACGGCCATCGAGCCACCGAGGCTCTGGCCCAGCAACACCAGCGGTTTGCCTTTGACTTCCGGCGCCTTGTCCAGCCAGGCGAACGCGGCGTCGATGTCCTGATAGATCGCCGGCAGGCTCGGTTCGCCCTCGGACAAGCCGTAACCGCGATAGTCCACCAGCAACACTTGATAGCCGTTTTTCGGCAACCACCAGCTCCCACCCAAGTGCATCGGCAGGTTGCCGCCGTTGCCGTGCAGGTGCAGGACCGTGCCCTTGACCTCGACACCCGGTTTGGCCGGCAGCCACCAGGCGTTCAACTTGAGGCCGTCGGCGGTGGTCAGGGTGACGGTGCGGTATTCGAGTTTGGCCCTCTCCGGGGTGAACAACTGGCCCGGCTCGGGGTAGAACAGCAAAGAGCTGCAACCGCCGAGGATCAGGAGCAGGCAGAAGATGCCGAGGATTCTCATCCGTTGAAACCTCGCGAAATTCGGGTTCCCACGCACCGCGTGGGAACGTTCAAGGGGGCTACAGGATGTTCGAGTAATCGGCCTCGATCCGGTCCAGGCTCAAGTGATTGAGGAAGTTGGAGAAGCACATCCACGCCGACAACGCGTTCATGTCGCGGAACTGGTCCGGCAGATACTTCGGCGGTACCACCAGGCCTTCGTCCACCAGCTGACGCAGGGTTCGCATGTCCTCAAGGGTGGTCTTGCCGCAGAACAACAGCGGGATCTGCTCAAGCTTGCCCTTGCGCACGGCCAACTGAATGTAGTTGTAAACCATGATGAAGCCCTTGAGGTAGGACAAGTCTTTGGTGAATGGCAGACCGGTCGGCGTCGATCCCCGGAAAACCCGACTGGCATTGCCATAGCTTTCGGCCATTTCAAAGCCCTGCTCGCGGAAGAACTCGAAGATCTGCAGGAAGTCCGCGCCCTCCTCGACCATGTGAATGGCGCGAGTGCGGTTGGTCAGTTTGCGCAAGCGGCTCGGGTAGGAGGCGAACGTGATGATTTCCATCAGGATCGCCAGGCCTTCCTGAGTCACGGTCGACGAGGGCGGGCCCTTGGACAGGAAGGTGCAGATCGGCTGGTTCAGACCGTTGAGCGTGGTGCCGACGTGCACCAGGCCTTCGTGGACTTCCAGCGCGCGCACGTCGCGGTCGTTGAACATCGCGTCGGTGCGGATCTTGATGTAGTCGGCGCCCGCCGCCGCGTCGGCGACGATCCCGTCGGACTCGAACACGCGGATGGTTTCCTCGGCCTCGCCGAACACCTTGTTCAGGCGGGTTTGCAGCAGGTGCACGGCATCCTTGGCGGTGAGGATCTTCGGTTCGTCCTTCAGGTCGCCACGACCGTCGATGTTGTTCAGGTAGTCCGACATCATCAGGCCAAGGTCGGCCAGGGTCGGGTCACCGGCGTGGAACGCATCGGACGCAGCGCCGTACAGTTCCTGGGAAATCAGGCCGAAATCCTCGGTGCCACGCGCTTCGAGCATGCGCACCACCATCCGGTATTCCTTGCACATGCGACGCATGATCTGGCCGACCGGGTTGAACTGGCCGAGCTGGCGGGTGATGTCGCGCTCGATGTTCTGGAATTCCAGCTTCACCTTGCTCGAATCGAAGGACAGCGGCCGGTTGAGGTAGTAGTCGCGATCCACCGCCGGCAATTCCTTGCCCTTGGCCTTGAGAAAACCCTTGCGGATGTTCTCGTCCCACTTGACTGCGTCAAGGACGCGAATCGGCGTCTGCGCCAGCACAATGCGATCGGACAGCGTGCGTATCGTCTGCTGGTAATCGTCCACCCGAAACTCCTGTAGAAAACGTGACGAACTGAATTATTTGGCCTTGGCCTGATGCTGATAGCGCGCCGCTTCGACGAAAACGTCGGAATTGGCCGGGTCGTCGAGGTAAGCAAAGACCTTTTCGAGAGTGCTGTCGACTTGCACGCCCTCGCCGTCATCGGTCTGGAAGCCCTGGCCGTCGAGGCTTTTCTGCGCGATGGCCTGGTTGATCTGTTCGAGATCGAGGTTGTAGATCACCAGTTCGTGCTTATCGGTAATCTCGAAACCGGCGATGGTGAAGTGCCCGCCATACTGCGCCGGCACCTTCGCCGACAGATACCAGCGGTTGCCATGGCGCGACACGGTGAACGGATAGGCTTCGCGCTCGCGCGGTCTGGCCTTGAAGTACGCGACCGCCTGATAGCGGTCGTTGCCCAGGCGCGTCAGTTCCAGGTTCATCGGTTCGCCCCAGGCGTTGGTGCTCGACCATTGGCCGAGCAGGCCCTTGGGTGCCGGCTCACTGGCGGGCAGCGGCTCCTTGAAGGTCACCAGACAACCGCTGAGCAGCAGGAACGACAGCGCGATCAACGCGCCACGCCAGGCTTTCATTCAACACTCCCTATGAACCGAACTCGCCACCGGACCTGTGGGAGCGTTACATCGACGCCAGCACCAGATGCATATAGCGGGTCAGAATGCCGAGCATGTCCTCTTCGGCCAAAGGCTCGGCGTCGTTGAGCAGGCCCTGATATTCCATCCGTCCGATAATCGCCGTCAACACCTTGGCATCCTGCTGCGGCTCGCGTGAGCCCAGCACCTGGAACAACTGGCAGGTGCCCTGCAACAGAATCTGCTGGTGGGAGCGCACCAATACCGCCAGACGCGGGTTGAGCAGCGCTTCCTGACGGAAGGCCTGTTCGGCCATCAAGTGCTCGCGGCGATTGACCAGTTGCCGGTGCACGTAGTCAGCCATCAACCGGGCGATATCGTCCGCCAGCTGCGAGCGCGACTCCGGGCTGCCGTCGCCGCTGACCACCATTTCGCGCAGCAGGCCTTCGTTGTTGATCCACAACTTGGCCATGTAGGCCGCGCTGCGTTCGACGTATTGGGCGAAGGTATCGGTGAGCAGGTCATCGATATCCTTGAAGTAATAGGTGGTCGCCGACAACGGCACACCGGCTTCGGCCGCCACCGCACGGTGGCGCACGGCACGCACGCCGTCGCGCACGACAATGCGCATCGCCGCGTCGAGAATGTCCTGCCGACGCTGCTCGCTGCCCTGTCGGCTGGCCTTGCGGCCCTGGTACTGAACACTTTCAGCGACCGCAGTGGCGATTCCCGCTGCACCCTCTTGAGCCATTGCACCGATCACGACAGGCATACCTCTGTTGTTTTCTTCAAAATTAACCATTTGATACGTTTGTACCAGACAGGCAATAAAAAGCCGCCCATTTCAGGCGGCTTTTTTATTGAAACACTTACGCTTGCGGCCGCATGTGCGGGAACAGGATCACGTCGCGGATCGACGGCGAGTTGGTCAGCAACATCACCAGACGGTCGATGCCGATACCTTCACCGGCCGTTGGCGGCATGCCGTACTCCAGCGCGCGAACGAAGTCGGCGTCGTAGTGCATGGCTTCGTCGTCGCCGGCGTCCTTGTCGGCCACCTGCGCCATGAAGCGTTCGGCCTGGTCTTCCGCGTCGTTCAGCTCGGAGTAGGCGTTGGCGATTTCACGGCCGCCGATGAACAGCTCGAAGCGGTCGGTGACGTTCGGGTTGTCATCGTTGCGACGGGCCAGCGGCGACACTTCGAACGGGTACTGAGTGATGAAGTGCGGCTGCTCCAGCTTGTGCTCGACCAGTTCTTCGAAAATCATCACCTGCAGTTTGCCCAGACCTTCGAAGCCCAGCACCTTGGCACCGGCCTTCTTGGCGATGGCGCGAGCCTTGTCGATGTCGTTCAGGTCATCGGCGGTCAGCTCAGGGTTGTACTTGAGGATCGAATCGAACACCGACAGGCGCACGAACGGCTCGCCGAAGTGGAACACCTTGTCGCCGTACGGCACGTCGGTGCTGCCCAGAACCAGCTGCGCCAGTTCACGGAACAGTTCTTCGGTCAGGTCCATGTTGTCTTCGTAGTCGGCGTAAGCCTGGTAGAACTCCAACATGGTGAATTCAGGGTTGTGACGAGTCGAAACGCCTTCGTTACGGAAGTTGCGGTTGATCTCGAACACTTTCTCGAAGCCACCAACCACCAGACGCTTGAGGTACAGCTCTGGCGCGATACGCAGGAACATTTCCATGTCCAGCGCGTTGTGGTGGGTTTCGAACGGCTTGGCTGCAGCGCCGCCAGGAATGGTCTGCAGCATCGGCGTTTCGACTTCGAGGAAGTCGCGCTTCATCAGGAAGCTGCGGATGTGCGCAATCACTTGCGAACGCACGCGGAAGGTCTGACGCACGTCTTCGTTGACGATCAGGTCAACGTAGCGCTGACGGTAGCGCTGTTCGGTGTCGGTCAGGCCGTGGTGCTTGTCCGGCAGCGGGCGCAGGGATTTGGTCAGCAGGCGCACGCTGGTCATCTCGACGTACAGGTCGCCCTTGCCGGAACGGGCCAGGGTGCCTTCGGCGGCGATGATGTCGCCCATGTCCCAAGTTTTCACCGCGGCCAGGGTGTCTTCGGACAGGGTCTTGCGGTTGACGTAGACCTGGATGCGACCGGTCATGTCCTGGATCACCATGAACGAGCCACGGTTGAGCATGATGCGACCCGCAACCTTGACCGGGATCGCAGCCTCTGCCAGCTCTTCCTTGGTCTTGTCCGCGTACTGTTTCTGCAGTGCTTCGCAGTAGTTTTCGCGGCGGAAGTCGTTCGGGAAGGCATTGCCCTTGGCGCGCTCGGCAGCAAGCTTTTCCTTGCGCAGGGCGATCAGGGAGTTTTCTTCCTGTTGCAGGGCTTGCGGATCGAGTTGTTGGTCGCTCATGTCTTTAAATATTCCATCACAGGTTCGTTGCCCCCGCCGATGGCGGGGGACTTGAGGTCGGGTGAAAGCTTACAGCCCCGATTTCAGGCTGGCTTCCAGGTATTCGTCGATGTCGCCGTCGAGCACCTTGTCGCAGTCGCTGCGTTCGATGTTGGTGCGCAGATCCTTGATCCGCGACGCATCGAGCACGTACGAACGGATCTGGTGACCCCAGCCGATATCCGACTTGGTGTCTTCCAGCGCCTGGGACGCCGCGTTGCGCTTCTGCATTTCCTGCTCGTACAACTTGGCCCGCAGCATTTTCATGGCGGTGTCCTTGTTCGCGTGCTGGGAACGTTCGTTCTGGCAGCTGACCACGGTGTTGGTCGGTACGTGGGTGATACGTACGGCCGAGTCGGTGGTGTTTACGTGCTGACCACCGGCACCGGAGGAACGATAGGTGTCGATCCGCAGGTCTGCCGGGTTGATTTCGATTTCCACCTTGTCGTCGATCTCTGGCGAGACGAACACCGCGGAGAACGAGGTGTGGCGACGGTTGCCGGAGTCGAACGGGCTCTTGCGCACCAGACGGTGCACGCCGATCTCGGTCCGCAGCCAGCCAAAGGCGTATTCGCCCTTGATGTGCACGGTGGCGCCCTTGATCCCGGCGACTTCACCGGCCGACAGCTCCATGATGGTCGCGTCGAAACCGCGTTTGTCGGCCCAGCGCAGGTACATGCGCAGCAGGATGTTGGCCCAGTCCTGGGCTTCGGTGCCGCCGGAACCGGCCTGGATGTCCAGGTAGGCGTTGTTCGGGTCCATCTCGTGGCTGAACATACGGCGGAATTCGAGCTTGGACAGGGACTCTTCGAGACCTTGAAGGACTTCGACGACGTCGTTGACCGCGCCCTCGTCGTTCTCCTCAACGGCCATGTCCAGCAGCTCGCGGCAATCGGCCAGGCCACCGTTCAGTTCGTCGAGGGTGTCGACGATCTGCGCCAGCGCAGCGCGCTCGCGGCCCAGTTCCTGGGCGTATTCAGGTTTGTTCCAGACTGCAGGATCTTCAAGCTCGCGATTGACTTCGATCAGACGCTCATGCTTTTGATCGTAGTCAAAGATACCCCCGAATAGTTTCGGAGCGCTCGGACAGGTCCTTGATGGTGTTCAGGATCGGGTTGATTTCCATGACGGGCAGCACTCGTTGGCGAACTTTTGAAAGCCGGCGAGTATAACGTAATCAAGCTGTCACGGCAGCCCGTCTGGCGGCTCTTGAGGCGAATGAACCCGATGGTTCATTCGATCCTCACCTGATTGCGCCCATTGTTCTTCGCCAGATACAAACCACGGTCCGCCGCCGAGATCAGCAACCGGCAGTCGCTGCCCGCCTCCGGCACCATCGTCGCCAGGCCGATGCTGATGGTCAGGCTCGACCCTTCGACCGGAGCATTGTGCGGAATCTTCAGTGCCGCCACGGTCTGGCGCAGCTTCTCCGCCACCAGTCGCGCCCCGCCCGGCGAGGTGTTGGGCAGCACCAGCGCAAACTCTTCACCGCCATAACGCGCCGGCAGGTCCGACGGCCGGGCGCTGGCCTCGCGGATCGCCGTGGCGACCTTGCGCAGAGCCTCGTCGCCTTCGACGTGGCCGAACGTGTCGTTGTAGGACTTGAAGTAGTCGACGTCGATCATCAGCAGCGACAACTGACTCTGGTCACGCAGCGAACGGCGCCATTCCAGCTCCAGGTATTCGTCGAAGTGCCGGCGGTTGGACAGCCCGGTCAGGCCGTCGGAGTTCATCAGCCGCTGCAAGACGAGGTTGGTGTCGAGCAATTGCTGCTGGCTGACCCGCAACGCGCGATAGGCCGCGTCCCGTTGCAGCAGGGTCATGTAGGAGCGCGAGTGATAACGGATGCGCGCCACCAGTTCGATGTTGTCCGGCAGCTTCACCAGGTAATCGTTGGCCCCGGCCGAAAACGCCGCACTCTTGATCAGCGGGTCTTCCTTGGTCGACAGGACGATGATCGGAATGTCCTTGGTCGCCGGGTGATTGCGGTATTCGCGCACCAGGCTCAGGCCATCGAGGCCGGGCATCACCAGATCCTGCAGGATCACCGTGGGTTTGATCCGCACCGCGTGAGCCACGGCCTGATGCGGGTCGGAGCAGAAGTGGAAGTCGATGTTCTCTTCATTCGACAGCCCACGGCGCACGGCTTCGCCGATCATCGCCTGATCGTCCACCAACAACACCATGGCGGCGTTCTCGTCGGTTTTGATGTCATCGATCTGTAAGTCATTCATGGGCGGTCACCTGAGTGCTGCGGGGGCCAGGATTGCGGATGGACGTGTTCATTTGGGGAAAATCTCCAGCAATCGTGGCGCTATCTTTTCCAGTGGACGGATTTCTACGGCTGCATCAATGGCCGCGGCGGCCTTGGGCATGCCGTACACCGCACTGCTTTGCTGATCCTGCGCGATGGTCAGGTAACCCTGTTGGCGCATGAGCTTAAGCCCTTGAGCCCCGTCGCGTCCCATCCCGGTCAATAAAACCCCTACTGCGTCACCGTTCCAGTAATTGGCGACGCTTTCGAAAAACACGTCGATCGAGGGGCGGTAGATTTCGTTGACCGGCTCGGCGGTGTAAGCCAGCGTGCCGTTCTTGAGTAATCGGATGTGATGATTGGTGCCGGCCAGCAACACCGCGCCGGCCTGCGGCGGCTCGCCTTCCCGGGCCAGGCGCACGTCCAGGCCGCTGGCGCTGGCCAGCCATTCGGCCATGCCGGCGGCGAACACCTGATCGACATGCTGCACCAGCACGATGGCCGCCGAAAAGTTGCGCGGCAGGCCTTTGAGCAAAACCTCCAGCGCCGCCGGCCCACCGGCTGACGATCCGATCGCCACCAGCCGCTGGCACGACCCGGAACTGCGCGGTGTCGTCTGGGCCGGGCGTGCGCGAGCGGTTTTCTCGCCGATCAGCCAGCCGATATTCAGAATCTTGCGCAACAGCGGCGCCGCTGCCTGCTGGGCGTTGCCGGCGCCAAGGGCCGGCGTGTCGACCACGTCCAGCGCGCCGTGGCCCATGGCTTCGAACACCCGGTGCACGTTCTGCTGGCGGTCAACGGTAACGATGACAATCGCGCACGGGCTCTCGGCCATGATGCGCCGGGTGGCTTCAACGCCATCCATCACCGGCATGATCAAATCCATCAGGATCAGGTCCGGGGTGTTTTCCGCGCACAGCCGCACCGCTTCGGCGCCGTTGCTGGCGACCCACACCACCTGATGCGCCGGCTCGAAGGCCAGCGCCCGGCGCAGGGCCTCCACCGCCAAAGGCATGTCGTTGACGATTGCGATTTTCATGCCCGCGCTCCTCCGATGAGCTCAACCACCGCGTCGAGCAGGGCGTCGTCATGAAAACTGGCCTTGGCTAAATAATAGTCGGCTCCGGCGTCCAGTCCACGGCGCCGGTCTTCCTCGCGATCCTTGTAGGACACCACCATCACCGGCAGCGATTGCAGACGGTTGTCGCGGCGCAACAGCGAGACCAATTCGATGCCGTCCATGCGCGGCATGTCGATGTCGGTGATCAACAGGTCAAAGTCCTCGGAACGCAGGGCATTCCAGCCGTCCATGCCGTCCACCGCAACGGCCACGTCATAGCCGCGATTGAGCAACAGCTTGCGTTGCAACTCGCGCACGGTCAGCGAATCGTCGACCACCAGAATCCGTTTGCGCGCCGCTTCTGCGGCCTGATGGCCGTGGCGGGCAATGCGCTCCAGACGCCCGGTGTTGAGCAGTTTGTCCACCGAACGCAGCATGTCTTCGACATCGACGATCAGCACCACCGAGCCATCGTCGAGCAGAGCGCCGGCGGAAATGTCCTGCACCTTGCCCAGTCGCTCGTCCAGCGGCAGCACCACCAGCGTGCGCTCGCCGATGAAACGCTCGACCGCCACACCATAGATCGCGTCGCGCTCGCGGATCACCACGACTTTCAGGGTATCGCCGCTGTTCTGGCTGGCCGGACGCTGCAATAACTGACTGGCCGCGACGAGCCCGACATGGCGGCCCTCGTGCCAGAAATGCTGGCGCCCTTCGACCTGCACGATGTCGTCCGGTGCCAGGTCGCACATGCGCTCGATGTGGGCCAGCGGGAAGGCGTAGGCCTCATCGCCGACCTCCACCACCAGGCTGCGCACCACCGACAGGGTCAGCGGTACTTCGAGATGGAAGCGGCTGCCCTCGCCCGCCGTCTGCTCCAGCACCACTGCGCCGCGCAACTGGCGGACCATGTGCTGAACGGCATCGAGGCCGACGCCACGCCCGGAGACTTCGGTGACCTTGTCCCGCAGGCTGAATCCCGGCAGGAACAGGAAGGTCAGCAGTTCTTCTTCGCTCAACTGGGCGGCGGTCTCGGCCGGCGACAATTGGCGTTCGACGATGCTGCGGCGGACCTTTTCCAGGTCCACGCCGTTGCCATCATCGCTCAGTTCCAGCACCAGCAGCCCGGCCTGGTGTGAGGCGCGCAGGCGGATCAGCCCTTCTTCGGACTTGCCTTTGAGCAGGCGTTCTTCCGGCGTTTCGATGCCGTGATCGACCGCATTGCGCAGCAGGTGCGTCAGCGGTGCTTCGAGCTTTTCCAACACATCGCGGTCGACCTGGGTTTTCTCGCCTTCAATCTCCAGTCGCACCTGTTTGCCGAGACTGCGACCGAGGTCGCGCACCATCCGCACCTGACCCGACAGCACATCGGCAAACGGCCGCATGCGGCAAGCCAGCGCGGTGTCGTAGAGCACTTGCGCGCGCTGGCTCGCTTGCCAGGCAAACTCGTCGAGCTCGGCGTTTTTTTCTGCCAGCAACTGCTGGGATTCGGCGAGCAAACGCCGCGCGTCCTCCAGCGCTTCCTGGGCCTCAAGGCTCAGGGCATGCTCCTTGAGATGCACATTGAGACTTTCCAGCGCCCGCAGACCATTGTTCTGCATGCGTTTGAGGCGTTGCATCGTGGCCAGATGCGGCTTCAGACGCTGGGTTTCCACCAGGGATTTGCTCGACAGATCGAGCAGGCTGTTCAGGCGCTCGGCGGTAACCCGCAGAACCCGCTCGCCGCCTTCGGTGGTGCGCTTGCTCTTGCGCGGTGCGGGTTCCGGCTCGGCAACCTCGACGGGGATTTCAACGGGCGCCGGCTCGACCATCGGCGGAGGCTGAAGCTGCAACTCGGCCATCGGCGGCGCGCTCGGAGCGGCGGGCACCACTGCCGGCGCAGCCGGATCGAGCAAACTGCCCATCAACGCCACGTAAGCCTCGATGTCCGCCGGTTGCGGGCCGTTGGCCGGCGTGGCAATGCGCATCAGCAAGTCGGTGCCCTGCAACAACGCATCGATATGTTCCGGGCGCAGGAACAACCGCCCTTCCTGCGCACTGACCAGACAGTCTTCCATCACGTGGGCGACGCTGACGCCGCTGTCGATGCCGACAATCCGCGCCGCACCTTTCAACGAATGCGCCGCCCGCATGCACGACTCGAGCTGATCGGCCTGGGTCGGGTTGCGTTCCAACGCCAGCAGCCCGGCGCTGAGCACCAGGGTCTGGGCTTCGGCTTCGAGGCTGAACAGCTCCAGCAGGGAGGCGTCGCGCATTTGCTCGGGGGTCATGTGAGGCTCCGGGTCACGGCGGACAGCAGCTGTTCTTCATCCAGCCAACGCAGGCTGCGACCTTTGAAAGGCAACACGCCTCGGGTGTATTTCGCACTGACCTGCGCCCCGGAACGCGACGCAGCATCGAGAATTCGTTCGTCGATGGCGTGAATCCCGTCGACTTCGTCCACCGGCACCACCACCGGCCCGCCCTGGGCCGCGATGATCAGCATGCGCGGCATGATCCGTGCGCCCGTCGCCGGGGCGGCGTTGCTGTCGAGGTCGAGCAGTTCGACCAGCGACAGGCACGCCACCAGCGCCCCGCGCACGTTCGCCACGCCGAGCAAGGCCCGGGAGCGCTGATGCGGCAAAGAGTGAATCGCCTGCAACGGCGCGACCTCCACCAGACTGCGGGTGGCCAGGCCGAGCCATTCCTCACCGAGGCGGAACATCAGCAGTGAGCGGGTTTTCAGCTCGGTCTCAACCTGGATCGCCACCGGATCGCGTTCGTCCTGCTGCAGCGCATAGCGGTCGAGCAGGCGTGTGGCGGCGGCGGAATACACCGAGCAATTGCGGCAGTGAATGTGTTCTTCCAGCAGCGGGCAGGACTTGTCGCCGTGGATGCCGATGCGATTCCAGCAATCGTCGATGGCCCGGGCGTCTTCGTGGGTGACGTTCAAGGTGTCGGACGGGATCATCGTTTACGCTCACTGTCGGCGGTGCGGCCGCTGCGGGCGGCGCGCTCCTGCAATCGTCGGGCACCGGCCGTGTCGCCCTGGGCCTGCAGCAACCCGGCCAGGTGCATCAAGGCTTCGGCGTGTTGCGGCTCGAGGTACAACGCCTTGCGGTAAAAACCCTGGGCTTCGAGAGCACTGCCGGCAACATCGCTGAGCAGGCCAAGCCAGTAAAACACCTGGGCCACCGGCTCATGGCTGCGCAAATACTGTTCGCACGCAGCGCGGGCTTCGGCGCTTTTGCCTTCGTTGGCCAGGGCGGCGATGTTGGCCAGCAGGGTCGTGGCGTCGGGATTCGGGCTTTTGACGGTGGCGGGCAACGGTGTCACAGCGGCAAACGGCCGGTTGCGCACGGGCGGCGGTGGCGCGCTGCGCACCGGCTGGCGCACCGGCAACGGTGTCGGGATGGCGACCGGCATTGGCAACGGCTCGGGTTGCGGATCGCTGTGGCGACTGAACGCGAAAGACTGCGGAATCCCGATCGAACGCATGCCCAACCGCCCGAGCAGGCTGCCCTCAGCCGGGCCGATAAACAGCACGCCATCCACATGGGTCAGGCGCTTGAGCACGGCGAACACCTGTTGCTGGGTCGGTTGATCGAAATAGATCAGCAGGTTGCGACAGAACACGAAATCGAACGGTGGCTCGCTGGCCAACAGCGTCGGATCCAGCACATTGCCGACCTGCAAACGCACCTGTTCGCGCACGTATTCATTCAGGCGATAGCCTTCGTCCTCCGGCATGAAATGCCGTTCGCGGAACGCCAGTTCCTGGCCGCGAAACGAGTTCTTGCCGTACAGCGCCCGTTGCGCCTTGTCCACCGACAAGGGGCTGACATCCATGCCATCGACCTTGAACTGATGGGGCTTGAGGCCCGCATCGAGCAACGCCATGGCAATCGAATAAGGTTCTTCACCGGTGGAGCACGGCAGGCTGAGAATGCGCAGCGCACGCATGTTGTTCAGCTCGGCCAGGCGCTTGCGCGCCAGTTTGCCCAAGGTGGCGAAGGATTCCGGGTAACGGAAAAACCACGTCTCAGGGACGATCACCGCCTCGATCAGCGCTTGCTGTTCGTCCCGCGAACCTTGCAGCGCTTGCCAGTACTCATCGGCCGTGACCATCTGCGACAGGATGATGCGCTGGCGCACCGCCCGCTCGATGATCGCCGGCCCTACCGAAGCAACGTCGAGACCGATGCGTTCCTTGAGGAAATCGAAGAAGCGCTGGTCGCTGCTCATGGCTGCTCCTCAAGCCGCGCCGGGTCCAACGGCGGCGTCGGGAACAACAGCGGGCGCACCGTCTCGTCCAACAGATCATTGACCCGCACCCATTGCACCAGCCCGCGAGCGTCTTCGCGCACCGGGCCCAGGTACGGTGCCTGACGATTGTCGAGACCATACGGCTGGAAATCATCCGGGTTGCAACGCAGGGTGTCGGTGGCCTGCTCGAGGATCAGCCCAAGCCATTGCGACGGCTGAGAGTCATCCGCGCGGTAATGCACCAGCACCAGCCGTGTGCTGGTGCGCGCCTCGGCAGGGTGACCGAACGTCAGAGCGCTGAGGTCGATTACCGGCACCACCGAACCGCGATAGGCAAACACCCCCGCCACCCAGTGTGGCGCCCGGGCAATCGGCTTCAACGGCAGGCGCGGTAGCACTTCGGCCACTTCCGTGGCACGCAGGGCGTAGCGTTCGCTGCCGATGCGAAACAGCAGGAACAACGCCTGCTTCGCTACCGGTGCAGCGCTGCGTTTGGCGGTGATTTCGCTCATCAGACTTTGAATCGCGAAACGCCGCTGCGCAGGCCCACGGCCACCTGGCTCAGTTCGTCGATGGCGAAACTGGCCTGACGCAACGACTCGACGGTCTGGCTGCTGGCATCACCCAGTTGCACCAGCGCATGGTTGATCTGCTCGGCGCCGGTGGCCTGGGCCTGCATGCCTTCGTTGACCATCAACACCCGCGGCGCCAGCGCCTGCACCTGATGGATGATCTGCGACAGCTGCTCGCCCACCTGCTGGACCTCGGACATGCCGCGACGCACTTCCTCGGAGAACTTGTCCATGCCCATCACCCCGGCCGACACCGCTGACTGGATCTCGCGAACCATCTGTTCGATGTCATAAGTAGCGACAGCCGTCTGATCCGCCAGACGCCGCACTTCGGTGGCGACCACCGCGAAACCGCGACCGTACTCACCGGCCTTCTCCGCTTCGATCGCGGCGTTCAGGGACAACAGGTTGGTCTGGTCGGCGACCTTGACGATGGTCACGACCACCTGATTGATGTTGCCGGCCTTCTCGTTGAGGATCGCCAGTTTGGCGTTCACCAGATCCGCCGCGCCCATCACCGAGTGCATGGTGTCTTCCATGCGTGCCAGGCCTTGTTGCCCGGAACCGGCCAGCACCGAGGCCTGATCGGCGGCGGTGGACACTTCGGTCATGGTGCGCACGAGGTCACGGGAGGTCGCCGCAATCTCGCGGGACGTCGCGCCGATTTCGGTCGTGGTGGCAGCGGTTTCGGTGGCAGTGGCCTGCTGTTGTTTGGAGGTGGCGGCGATCTCTGTCACCGACGTGGTGACCTGCACCGACGAGCGCTGGGCCTGGGACACCAGCGAGGTGAGCTCGGTCATCATGTCGTTGAAGCCGGTTTCCACGGCGCCGAACTCATCCTTGCGCTCAAGGTTCAAGCGGCTGCTCAGGTCGCCGGTACGCATGACTTCGAGGATCTGCACGATGCGGTTCATCGGCGCCATGATCGCGCGCATCAGCAACAGACCGCAGAAACCGGCAGCCAGCACGGCCACCAGCAGCGAGACAAACATGCTGACCTTGGCTGCCGCCACCGCGTCGTCGATGTTGGCCATGGCCTGGTCGGCGACTTTCTTGTTCTCGCCAATGATGTCGTTGAGCTTCATACGCCCGCCGACCCAGGCCGGGGTCAGCTTCTCGTTGAACAGCTTGACCGCATCGGCTTCCAGATTGCGCTTGTGCAGATCCAGCACGGCGTCCTGGATCTTCATGTAGTTGTCGTGATCCTTTTCAAACGCGGCGAACTCGATCCGGTCCTCGTCGGTGGTCACGGTGTTGCGGTAGTTGGCCATCTGCTCCTGGAGACGTTTCTCGAAGGACTGGTAGTCCGCCGCGTCTTCACTGCTGACGCCCTGCCCTTCTTTCAGCCCCAGCAACTCCTGGGTCTGCAGATAGCTGTCGACCCACGCGCCGCGGATCATCGAGCTGTAATAGACGCCGGGAATCGCGTCGTCACGGACGCTGTTTTCACTGGCTTCGATCTTCAACAGCCGAGAATACGAGACGACCACCATCAGCAACATGATGGCGATAATCACCGCAAAGCTCGCCAAAATGCGTTGGCGCAACGTCCAGTTCTTCACAGTCAGTCCTCGGGGCCAGATCGAAATTGCGGGGGAGTATAGCTGAGGGCGGTGTTTCATTTATAAGACGGTTTGCCGCGCTCAAGCCTACCGGTGGTAAACGGGGTGGGCTCTGGATAGGGACTTTCAAGCAATCGGAGGGCGGCGTGCCAGTGACGCAATGGCAAAAAGGGGCGATGGATTGGCCATTTCAGTGATAGATGATCTGGCAACACGGTCACCGTGTGCTCAGCGGCGCTATCTCTTGCTGCAACGAAAGAACCCGCGATCCTGCGCAAGATCGCGGGTTCTCGTTTCGATGACAGCAGTTCTACAGGGTCGCTACACGGACCTGCTTCTCAAGCTCCACCTTCAACCCCGGCTCCAGCTTCAACTGCCGCGCCAGCTCATCCAGATAGCTCTTCTCCATAAAGTTCTCCTCATCCACCATCATCACACTCGCCACGTACATCTCGGCGGCCATCTCCGGCGTGCTTGCCGCGCGGGCGACGTCGGTGGGGTCGAGGGGTTTGTTGAGTTCGGCGTGAAGCCAGTGTTTGAGCTCCTGATCGTTGTCGAGCTTGGTGAATTCACCTTCAATCAGCTGGCGTTCGCGGTCGTCGATGTGGCCGTCGGCTTTGGCGGCGGCGACCAGAGCCTTGAGGATGGCCTGGCTGTGTTGTTCGACTTGCGCCGGTGGCAGGCGATCGAGGGTTTGCGGTTCGCTCTGCGGGGCGGTGCCTTTCTGGGCGTTCCAGTTGCCGTAGGCTTTGTAGGCGATCATGCCCAGTGCGGCGAGGCCGCCGTAAATGGCGACTTTACCGCCAACCTTGCGGGCCTTTTTGCTTCCCAGCAACAGGCCCATGGCGCCGGCCACCAGGGCACCGCCGCCTGCGCCTGACAGCAAACCGCCGAGCGCGCCATGACTGGAAGATCCGCCCAGCAAGCCGCCCAAACCACCGGCAGCCGGTTTGTTCTGCGCCCCGCCCGCCTTGTTCTGCAGCAGATCCTGGCCGGACTTGAGGAGTTGATCGAGCAATCCACGGGTGTTCATGTTCCGCCTCCAAACAGGGGTTATCCGGATCAATAAGGCCCTCAGCCTAGTTCGAAAGTGCCCGTCGTTTGGGTGCGAGTGTGCTTCCAGATGTTGCCTGGCCCTCAGCAGCCCTTCGCGAAAATAGATATACACTCGAGGCAATCTATAAAAACCGCCCACCGGGTAAACCTTCCATGATGACCTTGCGTCAGATCCGCCATTTCATCGCTGTGGCCGAGACCGGCTCGATCTCCGCCGCCGCGCAGACCGCGTTCATTTCCCAGTCGACCCTGACCCTGGCCATCCAGCAACTGGAGGAAGAAATCGGCGTCAGCCTGTTCAATCGCCACGCCAAGGGCATGACCCTTACCCATCAGGGGCACCAGTTTCTACGCCAGGCGCACTTGATTCTGGCAACCGTGGACAACGCCAAACGCAGCCTGCAACAAAGCACCGATCAGGTCGCCGGGCAGTTGATCGTCGGCGTGACCAGTCTGGTGGCCGGTTATTACCTGGCGGATTTGCTCACTCGTTTCCAGCGTGCGTACCCCAACGTCGAGATCCGGGTGATGGAGGACGAGCGGCCATACATCGAGCATCTGCTGGTCAGCGGCGAGATCGATGTCGGGGTGTTGATCCTCTCCAACCTCGAAGACCGCCACGCCTTGCAGACCGAAGTGCTGACCCACTCGCCGCACCGCTTGTGGCTGCCGGCCCAGCATCCGCTGCTGGAACACGACAGCATCAACCTCGCCGACGTCGCCCGGGAGCCGTTGATTCAACTGAACGTCGACGAGATGGATCGCAATGCCCAACGCCTTTGGCGCGGTGCCGGACTGCAACCGAAGATCACCCTCAGAACCGCGTCCACAGAGGCGGTGCGAAGTCTGGTCGCAGCCGGCTTGGGCGTGTCGATCCAGCCCGACATGACTTACCGCCCATGGTCGCTGGAAGGGGACATCATCGAAGCCCGACCGATTGCCGACCTCAACCAGACCCTCGACGTCGGTCTGGCCTGGCGCCGTGGCACCGCACGCCCTGCGCTGGTCGACCCGTTCCTGACTGTGGCCCGCGAACAGCCCCACGGCGGACGCAAGCCATCTATTTAATCGAATGCCACCTTCAGTATTTAGAATTTGTCGACCCCGGAGCCGCGCACTAGTCTTGCTGCATCTATAAGACGGTCGGCTCCCGGAACAGGGAGCAACATGGCCATACAAGAAAAGAGATCACGGAAAATGGCTGGCGCGCAGACCCACATGCACACCGCGTTGCTGATCGACGGCGAACTGGTCGCCGGGCAAGGATTTGTCGAACCAATCCTCAACCCGGCCACCGGCGAAGTCCTGACCCAGATCGCCGAAGCCAGCACCGAGCAAGTCGAAGCCGCCATCCTCGCCGCCCACCGCGCCTTTGCCGAGTGGTCACGCACGACTCCGCAACAACGCTCCAACTTGCTGCTGGAAATCGCCAGCGCCGTCGAAAAACACGCCGATCACCTCGCCCGCCTCGAAGCCCTGAACTGCGGCAAGCCGCTGCATCTGGCGCGGCAGGACGATTTGACCGCAACGGTCGATGTGTTTCGCTTTTTCGCTGGCGCCGTGCGCTGCCAGACCGGCCAGCTCAGTGGCGAATACGTGCCGGGCTACACCAGTATGGTGCGCCGCGATCCGATTGGCGTCGTCGCCTCGATTGCGCCGTGGAACTACCCGATCATGATGGCCGCGTGGAAGATCGCCCCGGCCCTCGCCGCCGGCAATACGCTGGTGTTCAAGCCGTCCGAGCACACGCCGCTGTCGATTCTGGCGCTGGCTCCGGCACTGGCCGAGATTCTGCCGCGCGGGGTGATCAACATCGTCTGCGGTGGCGGCGAAGGGGTTGGCAGTCACCTGGTCGGTCATCCGAAAGTGCGCATGGTGTCGCTGACCGGCGATATCGTCACCGGCCAGAAAATCCTCCAAGCCGCCGCCAAAACCCTCAAGCGCACGCACCTCGAACTCGGCGGCAAGGCCCCGGTGATCGTCTGCAACGACGCCGACATCAAAGCCGTGGTCGAAGGCGTGCGCACTTATGGCTACTACAACGCCGGGCAGGATTGCACGGCGGCTTGCCGGATCTACGCCCAGGCAGGGATTCACGACAAATTAGTCGCCGAACTCGGCGCGGCGGTCAGCAGCCTGCGCTTCGCCGGCAAACGCGACGCTGACAACGAGATAGGCCCACTGATCAGCACTCGTCAGCGCGACCGTGTGGCCAGTTTCGTCGAGCGCGCCCTCGGTCAGCCGCACATCGAACGAGTGACCGGTGCGGCAGTGCATTCAGGGGCCGGGTTCTTCTATCAGCCAACCCTGCTGGCCGGTTGCAAACAGAGCGATGAGATCGTCCAGCGCGAAGTGTTCGGCCCGGTGGTGACCGTGACCCGCTTCGACGAACTGGCGCAAGCGGTGGACTGGGCCAACGACTCGGAATACGGCCTCGCCTCGTCGGTCTGGACCCAGAATCTGGACAAGGCGATGCAGGTCGCCGCACGCCTGCAATACGGCTGCACGTGGATCAACAGCCATTTCATGCTGGTCAGCGAAATGCCCCACGGCGGGCTGAAACGATCCGGTTACGGCAAAGACTTATCCAGCGATTCGCTACAGGACTACAGCGTGGTGCGGCACATCATGGCCCGCCACGGCCAGCATCTCTGACTACGCTAATAACAAGCCGACCACGGCATGCTTCACCGCGTTCACAACTGCCCCGACCATAATTTAAAGAAGAGGGTTCACCATGTTCGTGCACAAGACCGCACTGCTCAGTGCAATCACCACGGCCCTGCTGGCCAGCGCCAGTCTGCAGGCCGCCGAACCGCTGAAAGCCGTCGGCGCCGGCGAAGGCCAGCTGGATATCGTCGCCTGGCCCGGCTACATCGAACGCGGTGAAAGCGACAAGGCCTACGACTGGGTGACCGGTTTCGAGAAGGAGACCGGCTGCAAGGTGAACGTGAAAACCGCTGCCACGTCTGACGAAATGGTCAGCCTGATGGCCAAGGGCGGCTACGACCTGGTGACCGCGTCGGGCGATGCATCGCTGCGGTTGATCGTCGGCAAGCGTGTGCAACCGATCAACACTGCGTTGATCCCGAACTGGAAAACCCTCGACCCACGCCTGAAAGACGCGCCGTGGTACGTGGTCAACAAGGAAACCTACGGCACCCCGTACCAGTGGGGCCCGAACGTGCTGATGTACAACACCAACGTGTTCAAGACCGCGCCGACCAGCTGGAACGTGGTGTTCGCCGAACAGAATCTGCCTGACGGCAAGTCGAACAAGGGCCGTGTGCAAGCCTACGACGGCCCGATCTACATCGCCGACGCGGCGCTCTACCTGAAATCCACCAAGCCTGAGCTGGGGATCAAAGACCCGTACCAGCTCACCGAAGATCAGTACAAAGCTGTGCTCGAACTGTTGCGCGCCCAGCAGAAGCTGATCCACCGCTACTGGCACGACACCACCGTGCAGATGAGCGATTTCAAGAACGAAGGCGTGGTCGCGTCCAGCGCCTGGCCGTATCAGGTCAACGGCCTGATCAACGACAAGCAACCGATCGCTTCGACCGTGCCGAAAGAAGGCGCCACCGGTTGGGCCGACACCACCATGCTGCACGCCGAGGCCAAGCACCCGAACTGCGCCTACAAGTGGATGGACTGGTCGCTGCAGCCGAAAGTCCAGGGTGATGTGGCGGCGTGGTTCGGTTCGTTGCCGGCAGTTCCGGCGGCGTGTCAGGGCAGTGAGTTGCTCGGGGCCGAGGGTTGCAAGACCAACGGGTTTGATCAGTTCGAGAAGATTGCCTTCTGGAAAACACCGCAGGCTGAGGGTGGGAAGTTTGTGCCTTATAGCCGGTGGACGCAGGACTACATTGCGATTATGGGCGGTAGGTAATCGCCCACACACCGATCGTTCCCACGTCGAGGCGTCGATCCGTCTGCGTGGGAATGCATCACCGGACGCTCCGCGTCCATTCGCAGGAGCTGACGCAGAGCGTCACGGGCTGCATTCCCACGCGGAGCGTGGGAACGATCAATTCGAATACTGTTTTTCAGAAGTCCAGGCAGGGCCGCTGCGACGGCCCTCGCCTTTTTGGAGCACCGCACCATGACGCTTGCAGTCCAGTTCACCAACGTTTCCCGACAGTTCGGCGAGGTGAAGGCCGTTGACCGGGTTTCCATCGACATCCAGGACGGCGAGTTCTTTTCCATGCTCGGCCCCTCCGGTTCGGGCAAGACCACGTGCCTGCGCCTGATCGCGGGGTTCGAGCAACCGAGCGCTGGCTCGATCCGCATTCACGGCGCCGAAGCCGCCGGTCTGCCGCCCTATCAACGCGACGTCAACACGGTGTTTCAGGATTACGCGCTGTTCCCGCACATGAACGTGCTGGACAACGTGGCCTACGGTTTGAAAGTCAAAGGCGTGAACAAGAACGAGCGCCACAAGCGCGCCGAAGAAGCGTTGGACATGGTCGCCCTCGGCGGCTACGGCGTGCGTAAACCGGTGCAGTTGTCCGGCGGTCAGCGTCAGCGTGTCGCCCTCGCCCGCGCGCTGGTCAATCGTCCGCGAGTGCTGTTGCTCGACGAACCGTTGGGCGCCCTCGATCTGAAGCTGCGCGAACAGATGCAGAGCGAACTGAAGAAGCTGCAACGCCAGCTCGGCATCACCTTCATCTTCGTCACTCACGACCAGACTGAAGCACTGTCGATGTCCGACCGCGTGGCCGTGTTCAACAAAGGTCGCATCGAGCAGGTCGACACCCCGCGCAATCTGTACATGAAACCCACCACCACGTTCGTCGCCGAATTCGTCGGTACTTCGAACGTGATTCGCGGCGATCTGGCGCGACAGCTCAGCGGTCATCCGCAGCCGTTTTCGATTCGCCCGGAACACGTGCGATTCGCCGAAGGCCCGTTAGCCAGTCATGAAATCGAAGTCAGCGGCCTGCTCCACGACATCCAGTACCAGGGCAGCGCCACGCGCTATGAACTGACCCTGGAAAACGGCCAGACCCTGAGCATCAGCCACGCCAACAATCAGTGGATCGACAGCAGCGCGCAACACCAGACCGGTCAGCGCATCAGCGCACGCTGGGCACGGGAAGCGATGATTCCGTTGCACGACACCGTTGCGAGCGGGGTGTGACATGACCGCCCTCGCCCTCCCTCAATCGGCGCCGTTGCGCAGGTTTTCCAACCTGCTCTATCGCAAGCCGAACCTCTATCTGTCGATGCTGCTGGTGCCGCCGCTGCTGTGGTTCGGCGCGATCTATCTGGGGTCGCTGCTGGTGCTGCTGTGGCAAGGTTTCTACACCTTCGACGACTTCACCATGGCGGTCACACCCGACCTGACTCTGGCCAACTTTGCCGCGCTGTTTCAACCGTCGAACTTCGACATCATCCTGCGCACCCTGAGCATGGCGGTCGTGGTGTCGATCGCCAGCGCCATCGTCGCGTTTCCGATTGCCTACTACATGGCGCGCTACACCACCGGCAAGACCAAGGCGTTTTTCTACATCGCGGTGATGATGCCGATGTGGGCCAGTTACATCGTCAAGGCCTACGCCTGGACGCTGCTGCTGGCCAAGGGCGGCGTCGCGCAGTGGTTCGTTCAGCACCTGGGGCTGGAACCGGTTCTGCAATTCATTCTGGGGATTCCCGGGGTCGGCGGCAGCACCTTGTCGACCTCGCACCTGGGCCGGTTCATGGTGTTCGTCTACATCTGGCTGCCGTTCATGATCCTGCCGATCCAGGCCTCGCTGGAACGCTTGCCACCATCGCTGCTGCAAGCCTCCGCCGACCTCGGGGCCAAACCGCGTCAGACCTTCATGCAGGTGATTCTGCCGCTGTCGGTGCCGGGCATTGCCGCCGGTTCGATCTTCACCTTTTCGCTGACCTTGGGCGACTTCATCGTGCCGCAACTGGTGGGCCCGCCGGGCTACTTCGTCGGCAGCATGGTCTACGCGCAACAGGGTGCAATCGGAAATATGCCAATGGCTGCGGCGTTCACATTGGTGCCGATCGTTCTGATCGCCATTTACCTGTCCATCGTCAAACGTCTGGGGGCCTTCGATGCACTCTGAAAAGGCTTCAATAGGCTTGCGCATTGCAGCCTGGGGTGGGTTAGTGTTCTTGCACTTCCCGATCCTCATCATCTTCCTCTACGCCTTCAACACCGAAGACGCGGCGTTCAGCTTTCCACCCAAAGGCTTCACGCTGCACTGGTTCAGCGTGGCGTTTTCGCGGCCGGACGTGCTGGAAGCGATCAAGTTGTCGTTGCAGATCGCAGCCATTGCCACGTTGATCGCGATGGTGCTTGGCACCCTCGCTTCGGCGGCGTTGTACCGCCGGGACTTCTTCGGCAAACAGGGCATTTCGCTGATGCTGATCCTGCCGATTGCGTTGCCGGGGATCATCACCGGGATCGCGCTGCTGGCGACCTTCAAGACACTGGGGATCGAGCCGGGGATGTTCACCATCATCGTCGGCCACGCGACCTTCTGTGTGGTGATCGTCTACAACAACGTCATCGCCCGTTTGCGCCGCACCTCCCACAGCCTGATCGAGGCGTCGATGGATCTCGGTGCCGACGGCTGGCAGACCTTCCGCTACATCATCCTGCCGAACCTCGGCTCGGCGTTGCTCGCCGGCGGCATGCTCGCGTTTGCGCTGTCGTTCGACGAAATCATCGTCACCACCTTCACTGCCGGCCATGAACGCACCTTGCCGCTGTGGTTGCTCAACCAGTTGAGCCGCCCCCGGGACGTGCCGGTGACCAACGTCGTGGCGATGCTGGTGATGCTGGTGACCATGCTGCCGATCCTCGGCGCCTACTACCTGACCCGGGGTGGCGAGAGCGTCGCGGGCAGCGGCGGCAAATGAATTCCCTGATCTTTCCCACCCTGAATTTGCAGTAGAAAGAGGACAACAACATGCAAACCAAACTCTTGATCAACGGCCAACTGGTCAACGGCGAAGGCCCGGCGCAACCCGTGCTCAACCCAGCGCGCGGCGAAGTGCTGGTGGAAATCAACGAGGCCAGCGAAGCCCAGGTCGATGCCGCCGTGCGCGCCGCCGACAGTGCTTTCGCCGAATGGTCGCAGACCACGCCGAAAGACCGTTCGCTGTTGCTGCTAAAACTCGCCGACACCATCGAAGCCCACGGCGAAGAACTGGCGAAACTGGAATCGGACAACTGCGGCAAACCCTACAGCGCTGCGCTGAACGACGAGATCCCGGCGATAGCCGACGTGTTCCGTTTCTTCGCCGGCGCCAGCCGTTGCATGAGCGGTTCGGCCGGCGGCGAATACCTGCCCGGCCACACCTCGATGATCCGCCGCGACCCGGTGGGCGTGATCGCCTCCATCGCGCCGTGGAACTACCCGCTGATGATGGTCGCCTGGAAAATCGCCCCGGCCCTCGCCGCCGGTAATACCGTGGTGCTCAAGCCGTCGGAACAAACCCCGCTGACCGCGTTGCGTCTGGCCGAACTGGCGTCGGATATTTTCCCGGCTGGTGTGCTCAATCTGGTGTTCGGTCGTGGGCCGAGCGTGGGCAGTCCGCTGGTGACCCATCCGAAAGTGCGCATGGTGTCGCTGACCGGCTCGATAGCCACCGGTTCGAACATCATTTCCAGCACCGCCGACAGCGTCAAACGCATGCACATGGAACTGGGCGGCAAGGCCCCGGTGATCATCTTCGACGACGCCGACATCGATGCAGCGGTTGAAGGCATCCGTACCTTCGGCTTCTACAACGCCGGCCAGGACTGCACCGCTGCGTGCCGGATCTACGCCCAGCAAGGCATCTACGACAAGTTCGTCGAGAAGCTCGGCGCGGCGGTCAGCAGCATCAAGTACGGCTTGCAGGATGATCCGTCGACCGAACTCGGGCCACTGATCACCGCCCAACATCGCGACCGCGTGGCCGGGTTTGTCGAACGCGCCGTGGCGCAACCGCACATCCGCCTGATCACCGGCGGCAAGGCTGTGGACGGCAACGGTTTCTTCTTCGAACCGACGGTGCTGGCCGACGCGCAGCAGGACGACGAAATCGTCCGCCGCGAAGTGTTCGGGCCGGTGGTGTCGGTGACCAAGTTCACCGATGAAGCCCAGGCGCTGGAATGGGCCAACGATTCGGACTACGGCCTAGCGTCCTCGGTATGGACGGCGGATGTAGGGCGCGCCCATCGCCTGTCCGCCCGATTGCAGTACGGCTGCACCTGGGTGAATACGCACTTCATGCTTGTCAGCGAAATGCCTCATGGCGGTCAGAAACTGTCCGGCTACGGCAAGGACATGTCCATGTACGGGCTGGAGGACTACACCACGGTTCGGCATGTGATGTTCAAACACTAAAAGCATTCCCCCGGCTTCAAGGCAGAAACCGGTCATCCGCATCACCAGGCATTCAAAACAATAACTACCGATCCGGGCGGCGCTCACCAAGCCCCGCCACGGTTTCGGCCATCCGAAATCTGCCGATTTCACGGAGCAAACACACATGAGTGCATCACCCGATCTCTCAGTCGCCGTTGCCGACAGCGATGCCGAACAACTGCGCCAACTGGGCTACACCTCCAACTTCAACCGCAGCATGAGCCTGTGGGAAAACTTCGCGCTGGGCTTCACTTATCTGTCACCGGTCGTAGGGGTTTATACCCTGTTCGGCCTGTGCCTGGCCGCTGGCGGGCCACCGATGTTCTGGGCTTACTTGCTGGTCGGCTGCGGTCAATTGCTGGTGTGCCTGATCTTCGGCGAAGTGGTGTCGCAGTTCCCGATTTCCGGCGGCGTTTATCCTTGGGCACGTCGCCTGGTGGGCAAGAAATGGGCATGGATGGTCGGCTGGATCTACTCCATCGCCCTGTGCGTGACCATCGCCGCCGTTGCGGTCGGCGCCGGCCCGTACCTCGCCGCCATGCTGGGGTTTGAGCCGAGCAACAACACCAACATCGTCATCGCCCTGGTGCTGACGCTGTTCGCCACACTGGTCAACCTCAGCGGCACCAAAGTGCTGGCGCGGATTGCCATGTTCGGCTTCCTCTGCGAATTGGTGGGTGCGGTGATCGTCGGCGTGTACCTGCTGATTTTCGAGCGCCACCAACCGATCAGCGTGCTGTTCAACACTTTCGACATCAGTGTCGACGGCTCCTATCTACCGGCCTTCCTCACGGCTTCGTTGGCGGGGATGTTCCTCTACTACGGCTTCGAGGCCTGCGGCGACGTGGCCGAAGAAACCCCGAACCCGAGCAAGAAAATCCCGGTGGCCATGCGCATGACCATCTACATCGGCGGCATCGCGGCGATGTTCGCTTGCCTGGCGCTGATCCTCGCCGTGCCGGACATGCAAGCGGTGATCAACGGCACCGACAAGGACCCGGTCACCACCATCCTCAACAACGCCTTCGGCCCGATCGGTTCGAAAGTGGTGATGGGCGTGGTGATGATTTCCTTCATCTCCTGCGTCATCAGCCTGCAAGCGGCGGCGAGTCGTCTGCTGTACTCCTACGCTCGCGATGAAATGGTCATCGGTAGCCGACTGCTGAAAAAGATTTCTCCTACGACCCAAGTGCCGGTTGCTGCGCTGTTCGTGTCCGGCGTCCTGCCCGGCCTGATCATCGCCCTCGGCTTCTTCCTGCAAGACGCCGTGGCCACCATCGTCAGCTTCGCCGCCATCGGCATCTACCTCGCGTTCCAGATGATCGTCCTCGCCGCCCTGTACGCCCGCAGCAAAGGCTGGAAACCGAGCGGCAAATTCACCCTCGGCGCCTGGGGCTGGCCGGTGAACATCGGCGCGCTGGTGTACGGCGTCGGCGCAATCATCAACATGGCCTGGCCACGCACGCCGGATGCGGCGTGGTACATCAATTACGCGATGGTGCTGAGCACGGCGATCGTGATTGGTCTGGGGCTGGTTTACATGTGGATTGGCAAGCCGTATGACCACGGCAAAGCGCCGGCGGGAGACGCCTGGTCAATTTGATTTCGCAGTGCTTTTCGGCGAGATTACCCGTCGCGTCGAAAGGCACCGAATTCAAAATTTCAAGGAAGTCACACATGCAGATCAGCCAAGGGCAACGGTTGCCGTTATCAAAGATTCTTCAGGGACGCGCACTGACGCTCTCGATCAGGATCGACGCCGCGCAAGTGATCGACTTCGTCTGCTTCGGCGTCGATGCGCAAGGCAAGCTTTCGGATGACCGCTACATGGTCTTTTTCAATCAGCCGAGTACGCCCTGCGCCAGCATCAGGATCACCGATGGCGGCCGCTTCGCCATCAACCTCGATTCGCTCCCGGCATCGATCGAGCGTCTGGTGTTCACAGCCTCAATCGACGGCGCTGGCGCGATGAAGGACATTCGCGCCAGTAGCTTCGAAGTGCTCAGCCCGGTCGGCGAGACGCTTGCAACTTGCCCGTTCTCGGGGGCCGATTTCACTGGCGAGAAGGCGATCATGGTCGCCGATCTGTATCGCAAGGACGGTGAGTGGCGCATCGCGGCCAACCTGCAAGGTTATGCCGAAGGTCTGGATGCGCTGGTTCGACATTTTGGTGGTGAAATTGCTGAAGAATCACCACCGGCGCCGATATCAGCGAAGGTCTCTCTGGAGAAACGCGTCGGCGATGCTGCCCCGCAATTGGTCAGCCTGGCCAAGAAAGCGCAAGTCAGCCTGGAGAAAGCCAACCTCACTGAAACCAAAGCCCGCGTGGTGTTGGTGCTCGACGCAACCGGCTCGATGAACGGCCAGTATTCCCGTGGCCGGGTGCAGGAAGTGCTCAACCGGGTCATCCCGCTGGCCGTATCGTTCGATGAAGACGGCGAACTGGAATGCTGGGCATTCGCCGAGAAACCACTGCAACTCTCCCCCGTCACGCTCAGCAACTATGAGCGTTTCATCGACACCGACAGCCAAGGCTGGAAGAAATGGAATGTCGGCGGTCGCTTCAACGATGAACCGCGAGTCATCGAAAAAGTATTGGCATCGTTTCAGCAGTCCGATGAGCAGACGCCAATGTTCGTGATTTTCATCAGTGACGGCGGCGTGTCGAAAAACCGCGAAATTACCAAACTGATGGTAGACGCTGCCAAGCAGGGGATTTTCTGGCAGTTCGTCGGCATCGGCGGCTCCAACTACGGCGTCCTGGAAAAGCTCGACACCCTGAGTGGACGTGTGGTCGACAACTGCGGCTTCTTCGCACTGGATGACTTGCACGACATCAGCGAAGAGCAGCTGTACGACAAGTTGATGGCTGAATTCCCCTCCTGGCTCAAGGAAGCCAAAGCCAAAAACATCATTCGCTGATCGACGAAACGCTCAACACCTCAGGCACATCGCAAGCGCGGTGTACTGCACGTTATCCAAGGAATAAGGATCTCAATTGAATCAGTCACTCAAGCCCGGTGAAAACACCAATCTCAGCCTCGCCCAAGGGCGGGTCGTGGTTACGCACGCGGCAGGCGCCAATCTGGACGTCAATCTGACCGCGTTTCTGCTTGGCGACACCGGCAAGGTGCTGGATGACAGCGGCATGGTGTTCTTCAACGTTCCTGAACATCCGTCCGGCGCAGCTACGTTTGCAGCGCCGGTGGTTCAGGGAAGCGTGATCAGTCACAGCATCAGTTTCGATCTGGCGCGCCTGCCGGCCAACATCACGAAAGTTGCCATCACCCTGACGCAAGACGGCAGTGCCGGCGGGTTTGAAGCGGTCAAGGACCTGCGAGCCACGGTGATTGCCGGTGCTCAAGTGCTGGAATTGGCTCCCGAGCCTTTCGCCAAAGAGACCGGGATCATCGTCCTCGATTTGTACGTGCGCAATGGCCAGTTCAAGGCGCGTTCGGTATGGCAGGGTTTCGCTTCGGGGTTGGCGGGGCTGTGTGGTTTGTACGGTGTTGAAGTCGAAGAAGAAGCGCCACCTCCGCCACCGGCCAAAGCCGTCAGCATGCAAAAGTCGCTGATTACCCTCGACAAGGTCGGCAGCAGCCACAAGGTCTCGCTGGAAAAAGGCCCGTCCGCACCAAAAGTCATTCGCGTCAGTGCCACTTGGGTGGATAACGGTGACGACTGCGACAACGACGACCTCGATCTGCGCATCGGCATCCTGCGCCCTGATGGGCGGATGTCGATCATCCAGGCACCGGACAAACGTGGCGAGTTCGATCTCGATCCTTACGTGTTCCACACCGGCGATGTGATGAGCGCGAGCGCCGGCGAACCGGCGGTGGAGACCGTCGACATCAACCCGGCGATCTCGCAGCTCATGGGCGGTAAAGTGGCGCTGGTGTGCAGCGTGTACTCAGCGGTCGACAATGGTGCGGTGTCGGTGGCCTCGCTGAAACCGAAAATGCGCATGGAATACGGCAACCAGGTCGTCGAGTGCGCTTTCGAATTCCCCGAAGATCATGATGATGAGGATGAGGACTACAGCGACATGATCTACACCTATGTGATCGGTCTGATCGAAATCGACCAAGAGCACATCGTGCTCAGCCCGTCCGGCGCCACCTCCGAGTCTTGCAGCGAAGCCACGCCGTGGCTGACCCGCAACGGCGAAAAACTCAAGCTCACAATGGATGGCCCCGAAGTGTTCAAGGGCGAGCCACTGCAAAACAGCGGTTCGAAACGCTACGTTTGAGCCAGCCACTCTGACTGCCCGCGCTGCAACTTTGCTTCGCGGGCATCACACTCAGTCCAGCACCGAAAGCTCCATTGGCAACACCGGCGTAAAACGAGCTGAACGATCAAGCTTGACCCGCGCGCCGTACGCGTTGAGCGTCGCCGCCGGGTCAATTGCTTCCAACTGATCGAAGTCCAGTGAATCCCACTGCGATCGTGTTACCAATGCGGAGATCACATAATGTTCTTCGCTCACACCGTTCGCGGCGTTATTACGCTGGATGTAGCCAGACGCCAATACCTTGTCGATCCCCGGTAGCAAAGCAAACACTTCGCCAATTACCCGAAACAGCGAGCCATGGCACAGCGCAACAAAGTCACGCCGCACCTGTGCATCTGTGCGGTTCTTGAATGTCAGCTTGCCATTGCCCCGCGCTTCCGCAACGCGCCGTGGCACGTCCCCCTCATCCGGTAGATCCACATCAAGTGCGACGCCGGTGACGTCCTGCGAGAACGCGTAAGTGACCTGAGTTTCCTTCGGCCAGGCAATTCCGCTCAACACGTAATTCAATGCCTTCTCCATCTGGGCACTAAAGCCGCGAGCGGCGAGCCGAAAGGTTTTTTCAATCTCGCCGCGCTCAAATTCGTGGGCATCCCGAGTCGCCTGCCAACGATTCAGATCCTCAACATATTGCCGCTGCGCTGCGTCCGCATCACGCGCCATCTTGCCACTGCGCAGCAACATTCGGTCCATCAGGCCTGGGGCTTTCTGCGCTGGTTGCTGCGGCTCCTCGATGGCAAACGGCGCGGGGATCAGCGGCATCGACCCAGGGCGCGGCGTGCTCAGGTGCACACCGAGGCAGTCTTCAAGATCGCGATTGATTTTTTCCGCGGCTTTCTCCAGTAACACCTGAATTGAGTCCGCACGCTCCGACTTCACACGCTTGATGATTGCGGGGGACAACTCGTTGTCATCCATGTCGGTAATCAGCAGCAAACCCTGGTCGCTGACCTTGACCTTCAACTGGCCAGCGTAATCGCCGGCGTTGCCAGTAGCCTGGGGATCAGCGGCACGCGACGGCCGATCAATGCGCTCGCGACAGGACAAGCCGGTACCGGGTAAACCGGCATTCAAGAAAGTGCCGTTGCGCGCCATGGTGATGCTCAGGCCGCGCGGGCCAATCGAGGTGCTGACGCCCGAACCGCTGATGTTGAGGCGAACGCCGGGAATGATCGTGATGCGTTTGGAGAAACGAAACCCCATGAACAGCTCCTTGATCCTGAAAGGCCGGGACATCTATCCCGGCCAGCGCTCTGCAGTTCAGGTTCGGCCGGCGATGTAGTCGTCGATCGAAGAGAACTGCCGGTTACGACACATCCAGCCAGAAAGGAAAACGAACGCCGTCGTTGCAAATACCGCCCATCCCCGGCGGCGACGTGCGTCTTGCCGGGTACGTGCACCGCCACACAGCAGCAACGCCATCATCAGGAAATAAAAGGTCAGCAAGGCGATTTTGGCAAACAGCGAGAGCAGGAAAAACAGTGACACGCCATTGCTGCGGTAGGTTTGAATGATCACTTGCAGCAACATCAGGCCTGCCAGCACGCAAGCGGCGATCAGCGCGTAATTCTTCGGAATCTCCAGCCAGACGCTAAATACAAAATAAGACCCGATACCCAGAATCGGCGTGATGCTGGTGAAAAGCGCATCGGTGTAGTCCTGATAGATCGTCATCGAGCCACGTCGGTGTAGCCAGATGCAGATCAGCAACAACACCGCCATGCAGAACAGGGCGATCTTCAGATACAGAACGGCCCGATGATTATCCTGCGCGTTACTGTTTGCCGGGACAGGACTTGCCACCGCTGGTACTTGAGCAGTCGCAGCAGGTACACGCGGTTCAGCACGTTTGATATCGCTGGTGGGTGCCGGTCTGGCGGACTGCGGTATCGCGCCGGAGAGTTGATTGAGTCGCTGCGACATTGATGTGCTCAGGCAACTGTCGGTTACGCAGTTATCGCGCAAGCGCAGCCATTCACGTTGCTCGATACGAACCTGATTACGGTTAGCCGCAGAATCCAGCGCACGCACGTATTGCGAGTTCAGCTGTTCATCGAGAAGACTTAGTGCAGTATCGGCACAAATGGATTTTTCCGCGAAGCTCACCGCTTTGGCGCAGTCGAAACTGGTGGCATGGGAGTGCAATGAAATAAATGCGAGCACCAGAGCAATACCGGTGCTTATGCTTGAGCGAGACATGATCGAGTCCTTTCTTGTTGTTTGTACTGCCCGACCAAGGGTCTCTGAACGACGCCTGAGTCGGGGGGAGAATGCGCTCGCCTCAAGTACCAGGTGATTGCAGGAAGGTGGTGCCGTTCCATGTGAATTTTTGCGTGCTTTCGACACTTGGGCAGCAGTTGGCATCGTCCGGACCGACGCTGAGCATTTTCACTGCGAGGGTTTGCGGCGCGATGACTTCAACGCTTTGCACACCTGATCCCACGACCAGTTTTGCGCGGTGAATCCAGCCCTGAGGAGTCGCGTAAAACGTCGCCAGCGACTGGAAGTAGCCATTGCCACCCCCCTGCCCTTCAAGGGTGTAAAGCACCACCGCGTCGTTGGTTCCGTCACCGTTCAGATCGGTCAAAATGATTTGTCGGGCGTCCTTGTACTCTTCACCGCCGTCCTGTGCGATTTCGCTGGCGATTTCACGGTCAATCGCAGCTTCGAGCAACGCGGTGACAGCAGCAACATCAGGTGCTGCCGGCGGAGTCTCTACAGGAGCTGCAGCGACAGGTTGTTCGGTGATTGCCTGGCGTTGCGCGACCGGATTGGAATCGCTGATCTTCTTCAGTACGGCAGCCTTGAGTGCCAGCATGTCCGATTCGAGAAATAGCTGGTTTCGCGTATCGCCGAACGGCTGAGCGTCGCCGAGTACCCAGCGAGCGAAGATTCCCGGACGCTTCTTTTCCTGGCGATCGACCAGGTCGTCGATCACTTCGTTGGCCGCTTTGGCAAAGCGTTCATAGCTATCCTGGCCAACGGCTTTGATCAACGTATCCTTCTCGCGCGCCACGTTTCTGCGAGCCAGTTCGAGCATGATGATGTTGGTGTCGACCAATTTGCTTTCGCATTCGTTGGTGTAGTTGCCGAAGCAATTCTGCCGGTATTCCTGAACAGCATTATTGGCTTTGAAGTCGTCGTAAGCGCCACAGCCTGACAAGGCTGCCAATACACCAACCGCCATGACCCCGCGAAGCAGTCCCATTGAAAAAATCCTTATCAGTGCCTCATCCTGCTGAACTGCCCGTCTGATCCGAGGCAGTCGCGCTTGGCGAAATGGTTGTACATAAGTTGAATAACCAGCGAATTGCCGGTCCGTGGAAATTCTGCAGACAAGAAAAAGCCCCCGGCAAACGCCGGGGGCTCTCGCAACCCTTTCGGGTTAGCCGATGTTTACGCCGTGCTCTTTAGCCAACGGCGCCAGGCCGCCAGCGAAGCCCTGGCCGATGGCCTTGAACTTGAACTCTTCGCCGTTGCGATACAGCTCGCCGAAGATCATCGCGGTTTCGGTCGAAGCGTCTTCGCTCAGGTCGAAGCGTGCCAGCTCTTTACCGTCAGCTTTGTTGACGACGCGGATGTAGGCGTTTTGCACTTGGCCGAAGCTCTGCTTGCGCGCGTCCGAATCGTGGATGGTTACAGCGAATACCAGCTTCTTCACTGCTTGCGCCAGGCCGGTCAGTTTGACGGTGACTTGTTCGTCATCGCCATCGCCTGCGCCCGACTTGTTGTCGCCCATGTGCTCGACCGAGCCATCAGCAGACTTTTTGTTGTTGTAGAAAATGAAGCTGTTGTCGTCGAGCACTTTGCCGGATTCGCCAACGATGAATATCGAAGCGTCGAGGTCGAATTCGGTGCCGTCGGTGACGCGTGGGTCCCAGCCCAGGCCAACGATTACTTCAGACAGGCCTGGAGCTTCTTTGGACAGGCTGACATTGCCACCCTTGCTCAGTGATACCGCCATGTTCAAATTCCTCTTGTTTGTGGTGAGTCAGGCCCTGAATTCAGGGCCTTGCAAATCAATTGGCAAGATGCCGAACCTTAGAAGTTCAGACCGAAAGAGTTGGCAACAGCCTTCAGGCCGCCAGCGTAACCCTGGCCAACAGCGCGGAATTTCCACTCGCCACCGTTGCGATACAGCTCAGCGAAAATCATCGCGGTTTCGGTGGAAGCGTCTTCAGCCAGGTCATAGCGAACGACTTCGGCGCTGGATACTTCGTTGACCACACGAATGAACGATCCACCGACCTGGCCAAAGCTTTGTTTGCGGGCTTCGGCGTCATGGATGGTTACGACAAACACGACTTTTTCGACGTCGGCCGGAACACGGCTCAGGTCAACTTTCAGCACTTCGTCGTCGCCGTCGCCAGCGCCGGTACGGTTGTCACCCGTGTGCTCAACCGAACCGTCCGCACTCTTCAACTGGTTGTAGAAAATGAAGTCTGCGTCGCTGCGAACCTTGCCGCTGGCGCCTACCAGAAACGCGCTGGCGTCCAGGTCAAATTCCGCGCCGTCGGTAGCGCGCGGGTCCCAGCCCAGGCCAACCAGAATCCTGGTCAGGCTCGGGTCGGTTTTGGTAAGGGACAGGTTGCCACCTTTTTGAAGTGTCAAAGCCATCGGTACATCTCCTTGTGGTTGATGCTGCTACTCAATTGTTTTCGGTTTGGGTTTCTTCCTGACCCGGCAAGACCAGGCTCGCCACTACGCCGATTGCCAGGACCACCATGACAATCAACAAGCTGGTATTCGCGTCAATGGTGTAGCCGTGGTGGAACATGTGGTCGGTGGCGTTCAGGCCAAGTTTCACTGCGATGAAGAACAACAGCGCAATCACCGATTTTTCCAGATGGACCAGGTAGCGTTTCAGCGCTTCGAGCACGAAGTACATGGTTCGCAGGCCAAGAATCGCAAACAGCATCGCCGAGTAGACGATCAGCGGTTCACGGCTGACAGCGATCACTGCCGGCACCGAGTCGAACGCGAAAAGGATATCGGACACTTCCGCGACCACCAGGCACAGGAACAGCGGCGTGGCGAACAGCGTGCCTTTGGCGGCCAGGGTCATGCCCTGGTTTTCCGGTTTCTGCAGCTCACCTTCGAGCACCTTGCGGGTCACGAAGAAATTGTGGCCGTACAGTTTTGGCCACACCGGGAACAGCTTCTGTGCGAAGCGATACGCCATGTGCTTGGAGTAGTCTTCTTCCTCGTCATCGTCCCCGCCGGCACGCAACATCATCACGGCCGTCCACGCAACGATCACCGCGAAGACAATTTCCACCCACGGCCCGAAAGCCAGCAGGCCGGTGCCGATCGCGACGAACACGCCACGGAACACGATGGCGCCGATGATGCCCCAGTACAGAACGCGGTGACGCAGGCCATCCGGCACCTTGAACCAGGCGAAGATCGCCATGAAGACAAACAGGTTGTCGACACTCAGGACTTTTTCCAGCGCATAACCGGTGACGAACAGGCTGGCCACTTCAGGGCCGTGCTGCACGTACAGGAAACCTGCGAACGCCAGCGAAATCGCGATCCAGAATATCGACCAGATCGAGGCCTTCATCAGCGAAATAGGCTTGCCTCCACGGTGCGTGACCATGTCCAGCAGCAGGGCGCCAAGCGCCAGCCCTACAAACACCGCCATGGTCAGCGGGGGAAATCCGATTTGCGTTTCCACAGGTACCGCTCCTTAAAGATCAAAATCAGCCGGGTTCAGACCCAGCTCGGCGCAGATCAAACGGCACGCCGCTTTTTCCTTTTCATCGAACGTGCCGTCCGATGCGCCGATGGAACAGGCAACACGCACCAACAGGCGAGCAGCACCCGGGTCGCTCTTGATCTTGCCGATGACTTTCAGTGCTTCCGCCTGACCGATCTGGAAGTCGAACTCGAACTTCTCGCAATGCGCCGAGAAGGACTTGATCACGTCTGCCGTGTTGAACACTTTCAATTCAGGCGAGATATTGATGAAGCCGATCATCTTCTGCTTTTCCGCCGAAGAGATATCGCCATCCGCTGCGGAGACGATGGCGCAGCTGGCCGTCATCGCTTCCATGAACTTCTGGTTCTTGAATTTACCGACTTCAGTTGTCAGTTTGTCGCGAGCCGCCGTCGCGTTTTCTTTAAGCCATGCGAGCATGTCAAATCTCCTCAAGGGGCGGGACCGGAAGGCCCCGCCATCCGTATTATTTCGAGCCGGCGCGCCAGCTCATGCCCCAGCCATAAGCCTTGTCGACTGCCGAATGACCACGATGGAAGTCGACGCGGCGCGAAACCTTCACCGCCCCGTCAACGTTCTCGAGCATGGCAATCGCACACATGCCTTCGCGGCCACCTTCTTCATTGAGGCGGACCTCGATGTCTGGCTGGCCGGGGATGTAGATGGTCACGATGCCGTCAGTCTCTTTCCAGTTCGGCGCGCCTTCGTAGATGAAGGCGAAGATCAGAATGCGTTTGACCTCGCCCCACTTCGCGCCGTTGATGTGCATCCACTCGCCACCGGCAACCGAGCCGGTGCGATCATCGCCCTTGAGCTGGATGTACGGCGCGCCACTCAGGCTGCCGAAGCAGTTGCCCAAGGCCTGCACCACGCCCTTTTCGCCGTCCTGCAGTTCGTACAGACAGCCAACGTCAAGGTCGACGGATTTGCTGCGGCTGAAGAAGCCACCGCCGCTGCCCTTGTTCCAGTTCAGGTTGACCTTGATTTCGCCGAAACCGCTGGCGGTTTTCTCCAGGCTGATCGACGAGCGAGTCTTGTCGAGCGTGATCTTGCTCAGACTGATCGTCGATTTCGCGGGCGCAGGCACCGGTGCCGGGGCTGGTGCAGGTGGAACGGGCGCAGGCGTCGGTGCAGCGGACGGAGCCGCGATTTCAACACCAAAATGCTTGGCCAGGGGTTCCAGACCGCCGTTGAAGCCTTGCGCGACACAGCGGAATTTCCACTCCCCCTGGCGACGATAAAACTCGCCGAGGATCAACGCAGTTTCCTTCATCCCGGCAGTTGGCAACTGAGCCTCGATGCCGCCCGAGACTGCCACGGACAAGTGCGAGACGCGCTCGAAACTGGCCTTGTTCTCATGGATCGTCGCCGACAGCGCGACTTTCTCGACCGCCGTTTCAAGACGACTCAGATCGACAGTGAATACCGCACGCCCGGCTGTCGCCTCGGTCATCTGCAACACGCCGCCGAGCACACTGCTCTGGCCATAGAAGCACATGTCGCCATCGCCACGGACTTTACCCGAAGCGTTCAGGACGAAAGCCGACACATCAATGTCGACGCCCGGAATTGGCGTGTAGTTGATATCCACGCGAAGCTGGCCGCAGGCAACCGGCGCATTACCACCAGGTACGAGAGCGGCCATCAGCTCAGCGCCTGCACGGCCAGATTGACCAGGTCGTCAGCGGTTCGCCCACGAGTGGTTTCGCCGATGGCCTTGAATTCCCAATCGGAACCTTGGCGCGACAGGCTCGCCATCACGATGCCGGTATGACCGCCCTTCTCGGACAGGTTGAAACGCGCCAGTTCCGATTTGTTGCTGGCATTGACGATGCGGCAGTAGGCTTTTTCGACTTTGTCGAAGTTCTGCCCGGTGAAGCTGTTCACGGTGAAGATCAGATGCTTGACGGCGGCCGGCAGACGCGACAGATCAACGTGGATAGTTTCGTCATCACCATCGCCTTCACCGGTACGGTTGTCGCCAGAGTGCTGAATCGAACCGTCCTGCGACTTCAACTGACGGAACCAGACCAGGTCGATCACTTGCAGACTTTCGTCGAGCAGGATGCACGAAGCGTCCAGATCGATCTCTCCGCCGCTGCCCATCAGCTTGCCGAGAAAACCTGCTTTCACCGGGTCCCAACCCAGGCCAAGGCTGATGCGGGTCAACGCGCTGCCGGCCGTTTTTTCCAGAGAAATGCTTTGCTGTTTGCTCAGGGTAAGTGCCATCGTTACGCTCCTTGTTGATCGTCAGTGTTCACGTCGCGATCAGGTCTGATCGCGCTTTTTGCTGTCCGCAGACGTCCACGACGCCATGCCGGATGAAAGTGTCGCCAGTGCGCGTCTTGCGCCGCAGCGAGCAATTCGTGATCGCCACGGGTATCGCCCCAGGCTTTGAGGCGGTATTCAGTCAGCGGCCCATAGACCGCCTCCAGCCGCAGCACCTTGTTCTCGCAGCGGCAGTTGTTGCCGGATATACGTCCGGTCAACTTGCCGTCGATCACTTCAAGTTCGGTGCCGATCAGCTTGATTCCCAAGCGATCCGCGAAAGGTTGCAGCACCAGCGCAGGCGACGCCGAGCACAGGGTCACCTGCGAACCGGCGGCGATCTCGCTGGCAATCGCCATCAAGCCTGTCGGGCGCATCAGCCTGGTCCAGAAAGCTGCGCAGTACTTCGCTGCTTGCTGGCTCACCCACTCCGCGTCCACGCCGCTGAGAAAGCGGCTGATCAACTGCGCCTTGAGTTCGTCGCGGCTCATGCGTCGGGCGAGGAATCGAATGCTCGGCAGCGCGAGTGTCAGCACACGCCGGGCGAACTCACGTTTGCCGAAGGCAAACTTCAAGAACGGTACAAAACTGTCATGGCGGGTCAGTGTGCCGTCGAAGTCAAAGACGCAGAGCACCTTTTTCCCCGGCTGGTCAGGGCCGGTATTTGCCTGGATCATCGAATGGCCTCGGCTAGTCGAATGGGTGCTTCACCGTGGGCGGCATCGGTTTGGCGCACGCCATGCCATTCGGCGCGCTCAAGAATCTTCATCGCCCATTGGTAATGGGTCGCCGGTTCACACATCACATCGTTGTGCTTGAACACGGCCGGGGCCACGTCGCTGACGATCAACTTCGCACTGTTCAGGTCTTCGAGGCTGACTCGCAGCGCATCCTGAATGATGCTGATCTGGCTCGGGTGAATCGCGGTCTTGCCCACCAGACCGTGGGCGATGTCCAGTTCCAGCTCTTCACACAGCAGATTCGGCGTGGCGAGTTGTTCGAACACCGGCGCGGTCAGTGCAAAACCTTGCGACCCCATCACCCCGGCCAACATCGGAATCACGTAACCCATCGGCGTGTTGTACAGCGTGGTCGCCGGGTTACGCCGCAAGCCGAGGCTGCCCATCAGATCATTACCGCCAATACGCAGGGCGATGATCCGGTGATTCAGATTGGCCTTGAGCGCCTGGCCCAACTCGAGCATCGCCACCGGACTGAACACCTCGACAGTTTCCAGAGTCGGCATCAGGAACAGCTCAGGACTGGTCACCGCCCGCTCCCAGGCGTCGAGGTTGCGCAGCGTCAGTTTCGGCACAACGAAGCCGTCGACGTGCTTCATCAACGGCCAGTCATTGAGTACCGCCGCCATCGCCGAATCACGCGGACGCACGAACAGCACCGGCCCCTCGGCAGGCCGCCCGCCGCGCTCATCTATTGCCGACAACAGGCAATGCAAGTTGCTCAACGCGGTGCTGACATCGATCTCGGCAACCGCGTCTTCGAGGCATACCACCAGCGAACGCAGTTCCGGCAGCTTGGTGGCGAACACCACATCCAGCAGATCGGCGCGCGTGGCCGGCATGTACAGCGTGGCACCCAAGGCGTAAGGAGAAAGCTTCTTCATCAGCTCACGCTCCGAATGATGGTCACGGCTCGGTACGGGCCGAGTGCAGCGCCGACTTCTTCGACGCAAACGCCAGCGCCTTCGGTGAGGTGCATCAGTAATTGCACGTCACTGTCGTTGCGATCTCGCACCAGCACATGATCCGGCACCCGGCGTAGCACCGCGCGAGTGGCCTCGGCGATGCCCGGTTTGACCCGGTTCAGATTGCTGATATCGAAACGTGCAGCCAGCGACTCCACGACTTGCGTGGCGGCGGCTTGCAGCTTGGCACGCTTGTTGGCCGTCCACGGCACCGCAGCAGGCACCGGGCCCAGGGTTTTGCGCTGCTGCTCGATGTGCTCAATGAACTCGCGCGTCACATCGTGTTCAGTCAGGTGGTCGTAGACCACACAGCCATGCAGCCCGCCATCAGCCGGCCAGATCGAACGCGATACCAGACCCGAGACGGTCGCGCCAAGGATGCCCGACGGAATCACCCAGTCTTCCGCCGAGGCCGCCAGCCAGGCTCGCCCGCAAGGGTCGGCCAGCACCACCAGACGCGGCTCCTCAGGGAATCGAGCGTCGCCTTTGAGGCTGCGCTGAATTTCACCGGAGATCGCACCTTTGCCAGTCCAGCCGTCGACGAACACGATGTTTTGCGCGCCGTGGGCCTGAATGATCGCCTCAAGACCGATGAGGTCTATGCCGCGATCCCGCACGATGCTGATGCCGTAATGATAAGTCTCGCGGCCCATGTCGATCAGCGCCCGACGCAGCAGCACACCCAGCGGCAACCCGGCGCGGACAAACGACACCAGAACAATCGATGGGCCTGTGCAAGCGCCATTCAGCGCCAGCGCCAGTGCCTGAACGTCGCTGGCCATGCGCACGCCATTTTGCGCGAGCGCTCTCTCGTACAGCGCTTTGTGCACAGGTGTCGGCGCGCTCTCGAAACTGATCATCTCCGAGTAGTGCTTCTGCTGCGTCTGAATCAGCCGCTCTTTCTCTACGACGTCGGTCACCTCCATCTGCACCGGCTGGAGCAGGAAGTGCACGTCGTCCTGCAAATAGCTGCCGCTGCCAACAGTCTTGAGCTCAGCGATGGACTCAGTCATTGAGCGCATGCCCCACAAACCTCGCCAGTTGGCTGCCGGACGGGGTTGCCCACATATGGCAGGCATCCATGAAACCGAGGTCGGTAATGCTGTCGCCGAAGCCCAGCACGGGTCGTTCACCGTTGACTTCACGGTCACGGCGCAACAGTTCCTCAACGGCCACGCGCTTCGACAGCCCGGCGGGCAAAAAGGCCAGATTGTTGCTGTTGCCGTGGACGTGCATTCCCTCCAGCAAGCCGCGCGCCTGGACTTCAGCCAGCACGGTTTGCAGGACTTCGTCGTTGGATTCGTTGTGCTTGGTCACCACGTAGTGGCGCAGGTTTTCTTCTTCAACTACCCAGCCGCGCAGCGAAATGCCCAGCGCCTTGCCAATGGCCAGGGTCGCAGCGCTCAGATCGGGGAGCCGGTGTTGAAAGTCTGCCAGGACGACAGTCATGTGCGCCTGCCATTGCTCATCGATCTTGCCGTCGACGCCGAGAATCACCCCGCCGTGCGAGCACACGGCGCCCTTGTCGAAAGGCAGTTTGACTCGACTGAAAGCTTCGACACTACGCGCAGTCACAGGCACGACGTCGGTCGAGGACAACAGCCATTCCACCAGAGTTTTCTGCACCGGGTTCATGTACCCGTTCGGTTGGCCTTCAATGTCAAAGGTCGCAGGATGGCGTGGAGTGCCTTCAGGCATTTTGCGCGCGGTCTGGAACAGCGTGTCATCAAGGTCAACCAAGGCCAGCGGACGATTACTGAGCATCGACAATCACCTCGGCGTTCAGGGCGGCAACCAGTTCGGCAGATACCGCCTGCGTCGGTGTTTCCGAGCAGATCAGCACGCGATCAAACTCCCCCGGGCGCACGTTGTAGAGAAAGTTCGGAATGCCCAGGCCGTAGTTGTCCGAGAACGACAATGCGTGACCGATGGCATGGCCCAGCGCGATCGGCGAACGGCTGGTCGAGCTGAAGTGCACGTCGGCACCGGCACGCTCCAGACGTTCGGCGAGCAGGAACGGACGCCAGACAAACTCGCTGGTGCCGACCACCAGCACTCGCTCGCCAGCCTTGATTTGCAGATCGGGGGCCAAGGTGTCTTCGACCTTGCGCACACCGAGCCGGCCCCAGTCGTTGTGTGCCGACAACGGCCACTCACCGGCGGCAACGGTGCCGACGGCCGGCATCTCCGGCAGCGGCGCTTCGAGGTCTTGATGGAAATCGTAGGAGCCTTGCAGTAACGAGACTTGATGCGCGGACTCGCCAATGGTGTTGCGCACCGCGTTGCTCGACCAGTCGGTCAGCACGCAGGTCACGACACGTTCGACCTGGGTCAGACCCGAGTCGACCAAGGCGCGGTGCAAATTGATGAAGGTCTTGCCGGTGGAGGCTTCATCGTCTACCAGCACCAGCGAGCGCGCATTCAACATCATTTCGCGCACATCGGGATCGACCGGCAAGTGGATCAAATGGGCACTGGCGTGGCTGTGTTCTTCTTCGAAACGAGTGAACAGTTCGGTGCCGGTCGGGTGCCGTGTACTGACCATGTACACCGTGTCAGGCCGGGTCGCGCTGAACGCGCGGTGCACGCCAGCACCGAGGCCAACGGCAGTCTCGGCCATGCCGATCACCAGCACCGGGCCGGGCAGATCCGCAGGGATCTGCGCCGCGAGGCTTGCGAAACTGGTATTCATTGCCGAGGGGCGTACCGGGATATGGCGGCCAAGCACTTTGGACACGAACAGGAACGCACGCTTGGGGTTACGGCGCTCGGCAAAGCCGAACAAAGCGTTCGGAGCGATGAGTGAATCATCTACTTTGACATCGAGTCGCCCGCGCATCAGTTGCGCACTGAGCGTTTGTGTAGCTGCGTTACTTTCCATGAGCAAAAATTCCTAAATGGCGCTGGGGGATTAACCGCGCGCCGGTACCAAATGTTTCAAATCAAGAGAAGTCAGAAATTTCGCGCTTCGACACGCCACATTGAAGCCTGGGCTTCACGCGCCAGTTCCGCTGTTGTGAAAGATTTGCCGACAGGGATCTTGCTGGCCTCGACGCGACAAGCGTCAAGGAATGAGAGGAGCAATGGCGCCTTGACCGCAAAATTCATGTTTTGCGCATCCGGCAGAGTTGAGGTCACCAGACCGACCACCGCACCCGAGGAGTCAAAAAGAGGGCTGCCACTGGAACCGGGCTGAATCGGGGCAGTGAACTGCAGCAGGCTCGAATCATTGTGCAGGCCAAACAGACCCGACACACCACCCTGCGTCACTTGCACGCCGCCGCCAGCGAACCCCGCAAGCGGGAATCCCAACGCCACAACGTTGTCGCCGAGGTCGCAGCCAAAACCTTCCTTGAACGCCACCGGTTTCAGCGGTGGGCAATCCAGCACTCGCAACAAAACGATGTCGTTGCGCCGATCGACCACAACGGGTTCGACACGGTAACGTCCTTCGAAGGAGGAGATATAAATTTCCTGCATGTCCTCGATGACATGAGCACAGGTCAGGACGTGATTTCTCGAAACGGCAAAACCGGTGCCGGTCGCACTGCCGCGTCCGGATTCGGAAGGACTTGAGCGTCCCTTGGGATGGGCATCGTTGATATCGAGGCCGATTCGCCGGCCAAAAGCCGCCAGGCCATAAGCTGAACCTTCAGCCAGAGCCCGGAACTTCCATTGCTGATTGCGCGTGTAAAACTCGCCGATGATGATCGCCGATTCGCCGTTATCACGCAGATCGAGACTGTAATCGAGCTGGCCATCAACCTGAAAACGCAGGGTCTTCAGATCACTGACCGGACCAGCAGCAGAGAAGGTATAGACGATGATCAGCACGCGATCGCTGCCTGACGGCAGTTCTGCCAGGTTCATCGCACAGCCGACCTTTTCCTGATCACCTTTCCACTCCATCCAGCCATGGGAGGTCTGGAACAGGGCGGGATCACCTGTAGGGCGGCGTTTCTCGTCAACCGGCAATATAGCGACTGCTGCATAGTCCCCGAAAGCCGAGGACTTACCGCATTCAAGAGTCCATTCACTCTGTGCGCTCGATATTACGGCATTTGCGCCAGGCGCCAGCACCATCATTCCCTGATCTCTCCTTGACTGCTAACGACCAGCTGCTTCACATGCAGCGCGGCAAATTGTAGCAAAAATAGATGTCGCTTTAATATCAGGATGCCACAGCCGCCACGGTCACGCCCTTGACCCGGACGTTCGCCCTCCAGACGGTCGCAGGCTCCGGCAAGCCCAACCGTCGAGCCGCGAAAATGCCCGGCAGATTGGTCCCGGTCGCCCGGGTGTAACCGATGCCACCCGAGTATCGCGGGTTGATTTCCAGCAAATGCGGCTGGCCATCAGCGTCGTCGCGGGTCTGCACATTGACGATTCCGTCACAACCGAAATGCTCGGCAGCCTTGAGTGCCAACTCGACAGCCGGGCCCTCACGCTCGAAGGTCTGATGCACACCCGCCTTTCGACGACTGACGAACGCAACCGGACGGCCAGCTTCGCAGACCATGTCCACCGAACATTCGCTGCCGGCCATGTACGGCATCATCAGCATCGGTGCCGGAGCTTCGGCTTCACAGTAAGCACGCATATAAGTTTCAAAATTGGCTTCACGCGCATCCGGGTTGGCAAAACAGCGGAACGGATCGGTATCCGCCTTGAATCGCCAGAAACCCTGGCCATAAATACCGACCGCAGGCTTGACGCACACTTCGCCACTGGCGGAGAGGGTTTTGTAAGCAGCGAACATTTCTTCGGCATTCAATGCTGTGATCGCCGGGACACAAGCCAGGCCGACACGCTCTGCTTCGGCGGTGAATCGGCTCTTGTCGTCGACCATGTCGAAGGTCGCCATCGACGTACCGCCAGTCACCAATTCAAGACCCGCCTGTTCAAAGCGCGCCCGTTCGATCTCGAAAACATTACCGACGCGTCCAGCCAGAATCAGTTTGATGTTGTGCGCTACTGCAGTGGCGATGACCCAGTCGATACGCTCTTCATTGCCACTTGGCTCCGTAAAACTGACGTCGGCAAGCGACGTGATTTCAGGGCGATCCTGACGATGAGAGGCGAAGATTTTTACATCCGCCGGAAGTGCCTCGCGCGCGCCGATGATGACGTCACGCTGACTCGATTGCCCTTCTAGAAACCAGATCATTTGATACTCGCTGATTGATGCGCCCGCGCAATAGTAACTGGATGAATATCAACTGATGGCAGATTTGGGTCATCGGGCCGCAAAGTCGGCGCGCGAAGGCCTTGGGAAGTAGATTTGTTTTCGAGTTTTTACATGGGGGGTTGAATCAATTCGGGAGTTCACTCTTGATATTCTGCTGGCGAGCCAAACGGAGCGTCCACCAGCAATACATTTCCGCATGTGAAAATTACCGGGCTTCCCCGCCGGGGCAATCCTCATCTGGCCGAAAAACACACAAAAAAGGGGCAGACTCAACGCCTGCCCCTTATGCATTACACCCTCAAAACCGTGAAACGCTGTGCATCGCATCCACCAGATAGCGCATCGCAATCCGGTCACTTTCCGACAACTCTCGGTAGCGCTCGACCAACTTGCGCTCTTCAGAGTTGAGCCGCTTCCTGCGTCTGCCTCCCAGGCACGGAAAGATTCCCAACATTTCGGTAATGCACTGCACCTTTGCCATGGACGATGTCCTTTTCCATTACTTCAGAATTTTTTTTGAAACCGCCTCGCCCTGCTCCTGCAAGCAGCGATTTGAGCCCTGCCGGTCGGGTGGGTCGAGACCGGCCATACCCATAGAATAGAAATTAAATCGGCGCTGAAAAGCTGTTTTTAGAGTAATTAGTCGAAATAAGCAGTTATGCCCTGTAAATCAGAAAAGGCTGTGGGATAAGTAACCGTAACGTCTTGTTTCATTGAGAGGCTGTCGCCGTGCTATCAATGAATTTTGCAAAATCAGCGAACGGATTAAGCTAGCGGGCATCTGTTACTAGTCCGTAGCGTTTGGCCGAAGGCTTGTCCGAACCGTAATTTCTGATCCAGTACGTGCCAGGAACGGCGCGGGATTGTCCACGACAGGTTGTATCTATGCACCGCAGGAATTTGCTCAAAGCGTCCATGGCCATTGCGGCTTACACCGGCCTTTCCGCCTCCGGCCTGCTTGCCGCACGCGCCTGGGCCGCCTCTGGCGGTGCCGCCGACGGTGAAGCCCAGGCCTTCGACTTTGAAACGCTGAAGCGTCAGGCCAAGCAATTGGCCGGCAATGCCTATCAGGACACCAAACAGGTGCTGCCGCCGACGCTGGCGACCATGACCCCGCAGAACTTCAACGCGATCCGCTACGACGGCGAGCATTCGCTGTGGAAGGAGAACAAGGGTCAGCTCGATGTGCAGTTTTTCCACGTCGGCATGGGTTTCCGCCAGCCGGTGCGCATGTACAGCGTCGATCCCAAGACCCGCACGGCCCGTGAGGTGCATTTCCGCCCTCAGCTGTTCAACTATGAAAACACGTCGGTCGACACCCAGCAGCTCAAGGGCGATCTGGGTTTTGCCGGCTTCAAGCTGTTCAAGGCGCCGGAGCTGGATCGGCATGACGTGGTGTCGTTCCTCGGCGCCAGCTACTTCCGCGCGGTGGATGCCACTGGCCAATATGGCCTCTCCGCCCGTGGCCTGGCCATCGACACCTACGCCAAGAAACGCGAAGAATTCCCCGACTTCACCAAGTTCTGGTTCGAGACCCCGGATCAGAACGCGACCCGCTTTGTGGTCTACGCCCTGCTCGACTCGCCGAGCGCGACCGGTGCCTATCGCTTCGACATCGATTGCCAGGCCGAGCGCGTGGTGATGGAAGTCGATGCCCACGTCAACGCCCGCACCGCCATCGAACAACTGGGCATCGCGCCGATGACCAGCATGTTCAGCTGCGGCACCCACGAGCGCCGGATGTGCGACACCATCCATCCGCAAATTCATGACTCGGATCGTCTGGCGATGTGGCGCGGCAACGGCGAATGGATCTGCCGCCCGCTGAACAACCCGGCGACCCTGCAATTCAACGCCTTCGCCGACACCGATCCGAAAGGTTTCGGCCTGGTGCAGACCGACCACGAATTCGCCAACTACCAGGACACCGTCGACTGGTACAGCAAGCGCCCGAGCCTGTGGGTAGAACCTACAACCGCGTGGGGCGAAGGCTCTATCGATCTACTGGAAATTCCTACAACCGGCGAAACCCTCGACAACATCGTCGCGTTCTGGACGCCGAAGAAACCGGTAGCGGCCGGCGACTCGCTGAACTACGGCTACAAGCTCTACTGGAGCGCTCTGCCGCCGGTCGGCACGCCGCTGGCACGGGTGCATGCGACCCGTTCCGGCATGGGTGGATTCGTCGAAGGCTGGGCACCAGGCGAGCATTACCCGCCGGTCTGGGCCCGTCGTTTTGCCGTGGACTTCACCGGTGGCGGTCTGGATCGCCTGCCGCAGGGCACCGGGATCGAACCGGTGGTCACCTGCTCCAACGGCAAGGTGCAGGACTTCAGCGTGCTGGTGCTGGATGACATCAAGGGTTACCGGATCCTGTTCGACTGGTACCCGACCAATGACAGCGTTGAGCCGGTGGAACTGCGTCTGTTCATCCGCACCAACGACCGCACGCTGAGCGAGACCTGGTTGTACCAGTACTTCCCGCCGGCGCCGGACAAGCGCAAGTACCCTTGATGGCTTGAGTTGTCAGGCCAACGGGCAGTACAAGTGGATATCGTGGGGTTCCAGATCAAACAGTTCGGGATCCGGTTGTTCCAGCAACCGGCAACCCTGGCGCTGGTAGAACTCCACGGTATTGCGCGACTCGGTCGCCGAGACATACAACGCCTCGGCGCCGATCTCCCGGCCATGGGCGCAGGCCAGGGCAAACAATCGCCCGCCCAGCCCCTGCCCACGCCAGGCGCGGCTGATGTGCAAGAACTTCAACTGCCGCATCTTCAGGCCCTGATTGTGAATAACCCGGTTATCCACAACCACTGCCGCCACCAGTGTCTCGCCATCGAAAAGTCCGTGTAGCCACCCGCCGCTGCGCCAGCACTTCTCCAATACCCGCGCATTCTCCTCCGCTTCGCCTTCGGGCCATCCGCGCATGTCGAAATGCGCCGGATACAGAATCAGCCCACCGTTTTCCACGCGATAACACGCTTCGACCCGTTCACTGCGGTCGATCTGCGCCAGCAGCGGCAAGTCGAGTTCGGTCAACGCTCGTTCGATCAACATTGCGGTCCATTCCTTTGCAATTCCGGACGGCGGACAAGAAAAAACCCGCCGGTTCAATGGCGGGTTTTATAGGCTTTGCGACCGGTCGGAATCAATCCCGCAGATCAGACTCGTGAATCGGCTGATCCCGATGGGTCGCACGTTGATATTGCGCCGGCCACACTGCTTTGCGCCCGCCCAGGTCGTCGTCCGCATGCAGCGGCCAGTACGGATCACGCAGCAACTCACGGGCGAGGAAGATGATGTCGGCCTGACAGGTCCGCAGGATGTGCTCGGCTTGCGCAGGCTCGGTAATCATTCCCACGGTGCCGGTGGCGATGCCTGACTCCTTGCGCACCCTTTCCGCGAAGCGGGTCTGATAACCCGGCCCCACCGGAATTTCGGCGTTGGCAGCCGTGCCGCCCGAAGACACGTCAATCAGATCAACACCCAGAGCTTTCAGGCGTCGCGCCAGCTCCACGGTTTCATCGGGGTTCCAGCCATCTTCCACCCAATCGGTGGCCGACAGACGAACGAACACCGGCAGTTCTTCCGGCCAGACGGCACGTACCGCCTCGGTTACTTGCAACACCAGACGGATGCGGTTTTCGAATGAACCGCCGTACTGGTCGCGGCGCTGATTGCTCAGCGGCGAAAGGAACTGGTGCAACAGATAACCATGCGCCGCATGCACCTCGACCACGCTGAAACCGGCTGCCAGCGCACGCTTGGCTGCGGCCACGAAATCCTGGATGACCTGGGCGATCTGCCCTTCATCAAGCTGTTTGGGTTGGGTATGTTGCGGGTCAAAGGCAATCGGTGAGGGCCCGACCGGCGTCCAGCCGCCATCATCCGGTTTGACGCTGCCGTGCTTGCCGATCCACGGCCGATGAGTGCTGGCCTTGCGTCCGGCGTGGGCCAGTTGAATGCCGGCCACTGCCCCCTGCGCGTTGATGAAGCGGGTGATGCGTTGCAGCGGTGCGATCTGTTCGTCGTTCCACAGGCCCAGGTCTTCGGCGGTGATCCGCCCGTCGGCCGTGATCGCCGTGGCTTCGGTAAATACCAGGCCCGCGCCCCCCACTGCACGGCTGCCGAGATGCACCAGATGCCAGTCGTTGGCCAGGCCATCGACACTTGAGTACTGACACATTGGCGATACGGCGATGCGGTTGGGCAGGGTCAGTTGGCGAAGGGTAAAGGGTTCAAGCAGCAGACTCATGGGGCACCTCTCAAATCAGTGGGCAGGCTCCAGGGTTCTGTTTGAAAAGTCGACGAGTGACAGGAAAAAGGTGCAGCACCCGCCCCCGCGGGCAAAAAATTCGACAAGACGTCACAAGGCCAATCAAGCAGTGCTTAGAGCCTAGTCGACATCCGGGGATGAGGGAGGGTTCAGAAATGAAACAGCACAATTGAAAACGCCTGCGCCCCTTCAGAAAGGGGCGCAGTGACCTTTAGCGCGGTTCGATGTGGGCAATCATCAACTGCACGGTTTCATTGCCGCGAAACTCGTTGAGATCGAGTTTGTAGGCCAGTTCGACCCATTTGATCGTCGGGTTCGGCCAGATATCGCGGTCAATGCCGAAGGCGATGCCATCCAGTTTCACCGAACCGCATTCGCTCTTCAGCACCACTTTCAGGTGCCGCTCGCCGACCACACGCTGCTCGACCAACTGAAACACGCCGTGGAACAGCGGCTCCGGGAAATGCTGGCCCCAAGGCCCGGCATGACGCAGGGCACGAGCCAGTTCCAGATGAAACTCTTCAACAGCCAGGGTCCCGTCCGACAGCAGGCGCCCGGTCAGATCTTCTTCGCGAAGCTGCCTGCGCACTTCGGCGTCGAATGCCTCGGCGAACAACGGAAAATTCTCCTGCGGCAAGGTCAGGCCAGCTGCCATCGCGTGGCCGCCGTACTTGCTGATCAGGTCCGGATGCTGCGCTGCCACCACGCTCAACGCATCGCGAATATGGAAACCCTGAACCGAACGTCCCGAGCCCTTGAGCAGGCCGTCACCGGCATCGGCGAAGGCGATGGTCGGGCGGAAGTAACGTTCTTTCATCCGCGAGGCGAGGATACCAATGACACCCTGGTGCCACTCCGGATCGAACAGGCAAAGTCCGAACGGCATCGACTCGACCGGCAAGTCCTTGAGCTGTGCCAGCGCCTCACGCTGCATGCCTTGCTCGATGGATTTGCGATCCTGGTTCATACCGTCCAGTTGCGCCGCCATTTCCCGAGCCAGTTCTGCATTCTGGGTCAGCAGGCACTCAATCCCGAGGCTCATGTCATCCAGACGCCCCGCCGCGTTCAGGCGCGGGCCGACAATGAACCCGAGGTCGGTCGACGTGATGCGCGAGGCTTCACGCTTGGCTACTTCAAGGATCGCCTTGATCCCCGGCCGCGCACGTCCGGCGCGAATTCGTTCCAGGCCCTGGTGCACCAGAATCCGGTTGTTGGCATCCAGCGGCACCACGTCTGCGACGCTGCCCAGCGCCACCAGATCCAGCAGTTCGCCGATGTTCGGTTGTGGCTTGCTCTCGTACCAGCCGAGGCTGCGCAGGCGCGCACGCAAGGCCATCAACACGTAGAAAATCACCCCGACCCCGGCCAGCGCCTTGCTCGGGAACTCGCAACCAGGCTGGTTCGGATTGACCAGCGCATCGGCTTGCGGCAGTTCATCGCCGGGCAAATGGTGGTCGGTGATCAAGACGTTCAAACCGTGACGCTTCGCGGCCGCCACACCTTCGACGCTGGAAATACCGTTGTCGACGGTGATCAACAGTTGCGGCTCGCGGGTCATCGCGACTTCGACGATTTCCGGGGTCAGGCCGTAGCCGTATTCAAAGCGGTTCGGCACCAGATAATCGACATGCGCTGCGCCCAACAGGCGCAAACCGAGCACGCCCACGGTGCTGGCCGTCGCGCCGTCGGCGTCGAAGTCGCCGACGATCAGGATCCGCTGACGCTGCTCCAGCGCCGTCACCAGCAGATCCACCGCCGCATCGATCCCTTTGAGTTGCTGGAACGGAATCAGCCGCGCCAGGCTTTTGTCCAGCTCCGCCTCGGACTGCACGCCCCGCGCCGCGTACAGGCGGGTCAGCAACGGTGGCAGATCACCGAGAAACGGCAGAGTGGCGGGCAACGGGCGAGGATCGATACGCATGGGGTGACAGGAGCTTCTCTTGGGTACGTGGGATTTTTCGGGAGCGCTGCGGACTTAGCCGCGCTCGCCTTGCAGCCAGCTGAGCTGGACTTCGTGCTGACCACGGTCGTCGGTGACGAAGATCGTGCCTTCGCTGATCATCACGTCCCACTTGATGACGCGGGGCATGTCCTTGGCCAGGGTTTCCAGCACTTCCTGCGGGACAGCAGCGATGTTGACGTTCTTCAGGTTCTTGATCGCCGGGATCACCTTGCCTTCCCAGACGCGCAGGCTGCCGTAGGCCAGCAGGCTGGTGCGCTCGGTGCGACGGGAGCACCAGGTCAGGCGATCCGCATCCGGCTGGCCGACTTCAATCCAGTGCAGGACACGGTCATCCAGGCTCTTTTCCCACAGCGCAGGTTCGTCCACGTCCGACAGACCACGACCGAACGACAGGTGCTCGTTGTACCAGAGCGCGTAGGCCAGCAGGCGCACGGTCATGCGTTCTTCGGTTTCCGAAGGGTGGCGGGCGATGGTCTGCTTCACGTTCTCGTAGACGCTGCGGTCGAGATCGGTGAGGTTCAGTTCGAATTTGTAGGTGGTGGACGGCTGGGCCATGAACGGGCTTCTTGATACGAGGAAAGTCGGCAAGTCTAACCGATGCTGTAGGCAATCCACGAATTGATGGCGATCAACCTTGCGCGACTGACAGCCGGCTATGTTAAAACGCTGTATCCGTTCAGCCTTGTCCTACAGGATCTCGCATGCCGTTCGCCAACAAACCGCTCAGCGGTCTGAAAGTCATCGAATTGGGTACATTGATTGCCGGGCCGTTTGCCTCGCGTATTTGCGGCGAGTTCGGTGCCGAAGTGATCAAGATCGAATCGCCGGACGGCGGTGATCCGCTGCGCAAGTGGCGCAAGCTGTATGAAGGTACTTCGTTGTGGTGGTTCGTCCAGGCACGCAACAAAAAGTCCCTGACGCTGAACCTGAAACACCCCGACGGTCTGGGGATCCTGAAAAAACTGCTGGGTGAAGCCGATATCCTGATCGAAAACTTCCGCCCCGGCGTCCTGGAAAAACTCGGCCTGAGCTGGGAAACCCTGCACGCGCTGAACCCGAAACTGGTGATGGTGCGCCTTTCAGGCTTCGGCCAGACAGGGCCGATGAAGGATCAGCCAGGTTTCGGTGCGGTCGGCGAATCCATGGGCGGCCTGCGCTACATCACCGGTTTCGAAGACCGCCCGCCGGTGCGTACCGGGATTTCCATCGGCGATTCGATTGCCGCCCTGTGGGGTGTGATCGGCGCGTTGATGGCCCTGCGTCATCGCGAGGTCAACGGCGGGCTTGGCCAGGTCGTTGATGTGGCGTTGTACGAAGCGATCTTCGCCATGATGGAAAGCATGGTGCCGGAGTTCGATGTGTTCGGGTTCATTCGTGAACGCACCGGTAACATCATGCCGGGCATCACGCCGTCGTCGATCCACACCAGCGCCGACGGCAAACATGTGCAGATCGGCGCCAACGGCGATGCGATCTTCAAGCGTTTCATGCTGATCATCGGCCGTGAAGATCTGGCCAATGACCCGGCGCTGGCCAGCAATGACGGGCGCGACACCCGCCGTGACGAGTTGTACGGGGTGATCGATCGCTGGGTCAATTCGCTGCCGCTGCAAACCGTGCTGGACCTGCTGAACCAGGCCGAAGTCCCGGCCAGCCGGATCTTCAGCGCCGAAGACATGTTCAACGATCCGCAGTACCTGGCCCGGGAAATGTTCCTGCAGGCCAAACTGCCGGACGGCAAACCCTTCAAGATGCCGGGCATCGTGCCGAAACTCTCTGATACACCCGGCACGTCCGAATGGGTCGGACCGCAGCTCGGTGAACACAATGCGCAGGTACTCCACGATCTTGGCTACGACGAGAAGCAGATCGCCCGGCTGCGCGAAGACGGAGCCATCTGAGCTGAAGCGCCGACCGGCCTCAGCCTCCAACCGCGCCCACCACTGGTGGACGTGGCGGCTGTTCGGCCTGCTTTTTCTGCTGATGCTTCCGGCCTGGGCGCAGGCGAAGCCGACGCTGATCTGGCTGCTGCGCGACCTGCCGCCGCTGACCATTTTCGAAGGCCCGAAAAAGGGCCAGGGCGTCATCGATCAACTGATGCCGATGCTGATTGCCGGCATGCCGCAATACGAACACACCTTGATGCGGGTCAACCGCGCCCGCGGCATCCAGATGCTCCATGAACACCCGTTCGCCTGTGATCCTTCGCTGATCTGGAACAAGGAGCGCGCGCAATGGATCGCGTTCTCCATCCCGGCATTTCGGGCGGTCAGCAATGGCCTGGTGGTGCGTCAGAAAGATCGCGAAGTGTTGGCGCCGTTCATTTCCGACGGTGAAGTCGATCTGTCCGCATTCCTGGCCAACAGCGACAGGAAAGTCGGCGTGGTGGCCGAGCGCAGTTATGGCGAATACATCGACGGCCTGCTCCGACAGGCACCGGGCGGCGCGCTGACACCGCATTACGGGAATGACGCGTTAAGCAGTCTGCTGTCGATGCAACGGCTCGGGCGATTGCAGGTGGTGCTGGGTTACTGGCCGGAAATCCGTTATCAGGCGCGTCAGGCACAGATCGCTGAAGACGAGCTGGAGTTTTTCCCCATTCGCGGGTCAGGCAAGTACATTTCGGGCCACGTCGGCTGCACCGACACTACTCAGGGCCGGCAAGCGATCAGTGAAATCGATCAACTGTTGCGTACCCTGCCCCACGAACATCTCGACCAGCTCTACGCCGACTGGCTGGACCCTGAAAGGCGTCAGGACTATCTGGAGCAGGCGCGGATCTTCTTCAAGCAGCAGGCCACGCAGTAAATCCCGGACAAAAGAAACCCCGAGAAGTGGGGAGACGACTCGGGGTTAAACGTGGTCTTTATCAAAGACCCGTAGCAGCAAGCGACAAGCACCGGAGCACAATGCTTGATCCTGCTGCTATGGGGTCTGACTGACCCGGGTGCAGGAAGGTTCCCACAAAAGACAAATCAGTTTCAGAGACCCGGGTGCTTGTCGCGGGCAGCGTTGCGCAACGCTGCAATCACACACGGCTCCAGCCGACCTTCGGCGATCAGGATGTCGCGATGCAAGCCATCGACCACATCCGTCAGTTGGCGCTTGTCGCTCAATTGCGCCCGATTGAATTCACGTTCCACCATGATGGCACCACTGCCGTTCTTCAGTGTCACCAGGCATTCACCCTGCAGACCGCGAGGGGTCAGCGTCACCTGATACGGGCTCAGAGCCTCACCGAGCAATAGACTGATACTTTCCATCTCGATCTCCACTCAATAGTCCGAAAACACAGTGCCTGGGGCGTGTCCACAGTAAATGACCACCGGCCCGAGAAGAAAGTTCTGCATGTCGGCGGCCTCTCCCGGAGCGTCACCTGCCTGACGGAGCATGCAGGGTGAAGATGACAGAAAAATAACCAATGACTTCAGGCAATGACCGGACGTCGGGGCGACGACAGATAGCTGTCGAGCAGATTGCGCATCAGCACGGCCGAAACCGGTGTGTGCAGGCGTCCCAGGAGCTTCATCCCTTCATCGCCGAGCAAAGGTTCCAGGTCGGCCTGTACGCTGGGCGCCACCACCCCCAACAGAATCAGCGCCCGCGCCTCTTGCCGGGCCACCAGATGCCTGATCAGCGCCACCCCCTCGCCACCCTTGAGTTGCGGATTGCAGATGGCGATATCGACAGTCCCACGGCGTACCAGCGAACGCTTTGCCGCGCTCAGCGAAGGCGCGGTCAACACGTCATAGATACCGATGGCGTTGAGCATCTGGTGCAACGCCATCAACTGGAACGGGTTGGGTTCGAGAAGCAGGATTTTGAGCGAGCGCATTGGACGACCTCTGGAACGACAATCGCGGTTTCTCGCCGCAGTGGTTTGTCACTCTAGGGCAGTCGTCCTAAGCCTCCCATCAGAAAAGTAGCCACGCTTTATAGGACATTTCCCAACTTCACTGCGGACAACGACACCCGCTCTCGGTCCGGCACTGGGTGATATCCGTCCAGCCACCCAGCAGGCCACGCAACTTCCCATCGACACCGTAAAAGGGCACCGTCCATTGATAGATGTGCCGGGAGCCATTCCTGAACAATAACTGTCGTTTGCTGAAGCGCGTCTTGCGTGTGCGCAATTGCACCATGAACTCGTCATGCAGCATTAGTGACGTGGCTGGCGGAAGCGCATCGAACTCATACAGCGTTCGTCCTTGCACTTGCTCGAAACGGACGCCGAGCGCTTCTTCATAGCTGCGGTTGCACATGATCAAGCGTCCCTGCAGATCACGCACAAACACGGGATCGGGCATCGCATCGATCAGTGCATGCTGAAAGGCCAGTTGATCGCCCAAGCCCTTTTCGGCCTCCCGGCGCTGTTTTATCTCGGTAGCAAGCCGACGATTCCAAAACAGCGAAAGCAGGCCCAATACTCCGAGCGCCCCCATCGCCCAGCATCCCCACTTGATCAGCCGCGCCACGAACGACGGTGCCGGTGCAGGTGAAATACCGTCCAGCCACTTCAGGCGCATCGCCCGCAACTCGGCGACCGAGAAAGCACCGAGGGCCTTGTTGAGAATGCTCAGCAACTCAGGCAGGCCTTTGCGCACCGCCAGATGATCCGCCTCCCACTTGCCCTCGACCAGACCACCGACCTTGAGCAAGCCTGATGGAAACAGCTGCGCACCGATCTCGTTTTCAATCGTGGCATAAGCCTCGCCACTCTCCACCAGCGCCCGGGCCTCGGCGTAGGTCTTGACCGAACGAATCTCGATCAACGGGTGGTCGCGCCGGATACTGTCCTCCAGCGCATGCCTGGCCGGCAACACCAGGACCCGTTTCTCCAGCTCTTCAAGCGACTGCACCGCCGGCAAACCTGCCCGCCCGACGAACACCCACCCCGCTCCTCCGAAGGCATGGCTGAAATCGAGGAACTGCCTGCGCTCCTCGTTCATGGCCAGTGTCGTACTCATGTCGGCGACGCCGCTTTCCAGGCGTTCCAGCATGTGGTTGGTGGAGAACGATTCCTGATGCACGAACTGCAAACCGGTCATGGCGCTGATGTGCTTGAGCACATCGTTGTTCAAGCCACTCCACTGACCGTGTTCGTCCTGAAACAGATACAACGGGTATTGCACCGAGGCGACTGTCACCCTGGGGTTTTCACGAATCCACTGTCGCTCTTGCGCGTCCAGCTCGATGGGCTGGATATTCAACTCCACCCCCTCTGAATGCATCGTCAGATGAGCTGCCTCGGTCAATTGCAGAAACCCCGACAGCCCCAACAAAAACAACCAGCTCAGCGCTGGCCTCAATCCTGAATAAAACCGCATTGCCACATCCTTCGTCATCGACTCGCCCGTCCTTCGTGGGCGAAACCCGAGCAGTGTGGCATGCAAAAACAAGAAAGCCCGTCAGGAGACGGGCTTCAAAATGTGACAGCTTTCAGGGCTTAAAGCGGCTTGCCGCGATTGCCATGCTGGCTGACAAAGGCCTGCACGGCTTTCAGCTCGTTTGCCAAAACTGTGCAGCGCTCTTCTCTCTCAAACAAATCAGAAAGATGTGCAGGTAGCTCGAGAGCTTTTCCTACACCGGCTTTTTCCACGGCATCCGGGAATTTGACCGGATGCGCCGTGCCCAGGATCACCATCGGGATATCCAGGCTGCGACGGCATTCGCGTGCGGCTTTCACACCGATGGCCGTGTGCGGATCGAGCACCTCACCGGTCTGTTCGAAGACTTCGGCGATGGTTTCGCAGGTTTGCGCATCATCCACGGCCAGCGAGTCGAACAGTTTGCGCGCCTCGGTCCAGCGTTCCTGTTCGACGCTGAAACCGCCGCCCTGCTTGAACGAATCCATCAGACCGGCAATCGCCGCACCGTTGCGACCGTGCAGGTCGAACAGCAGGCGTTCGAAGTTCGACGAGACCATGATGTCCATCGACGGCGACAGGGTGGCGTGCAGGGTTTCCTTGACGTACTGGTTGCCGCTCATGAAGCGGTGCAGGATGTCGTTGCGGTTGGTGGCGACGATCAACTGGTTGATCGGCAGACCCATGTTGCGCGCCAGGTAACCGGCGAAGATGTCGCCGAAGTTGCCGGTCGGCACCGAGAACGACACCGAACGTGCCGGGCCGCCCAATTGCAGCGCTGCGTGGAAGTAGTAAACGATCTGGGCCATGATCCGCGCCCAGTTGATCGAATTCACCGCCACCAGACGCGTGCCCTTGAGGAAGCTCTGGTCAGCGAAGCTTGCCTTGACCATTTCCTGGCAGTCGTCGAAGTTGCCTTCGATGGCGATGTTGTGGATGTTCTCACCGAGGATGGTGGTCATCTGCCGACGCTGCACTTCGGACACACGGTTGTGCGGGTGCAGGATGAAGATGTCGACGTTTTCACAGTGCTTGCAGCCTTCGATGGCGGCCGAACCGGTGTCACCGGAGGTGGCGCCGACGATCACCACGCGCTCGCCGCGCTTTTCCAGCACGTAGTCGAGCAAACGACCGAGCAGTTGCAGGGCGAAGTCCTTGAACGCCAGGGTCGGGCCGTGGAACAGCTCCAGCACCCATTCGTTGCCGTTCAACTGACGCAGCGGCGCCACGGCGTTGTGCGAGAACACACCGTAGGTTTCTTCGAGGATCTTTTTGAAATCGGCATCCGGAATGCTGCCGGTCACGAACGGGCGCATCACCCGGAAGGCCAGCTCGTGATACGGCAGGCCGGCCCAGGAAGCGATTTCTTCCTGGGTGAAACGTGGCAGGTTTTCCGGGACGTACAGACCGCCGTCGGTGGCGAGACCGGCCAGCAGGACGTCTTCGAAATTCAGGGCCGGTGCCTGGCCGCGGGTACTGATGTAACGCATGACTGACTCCAATGGACAGTGTTCGCAACACAGGGCCCGCAGGCGGGCCCTGTGAAGGAGATCAACTTAGTTCAAGTGCTCGACGCGGATCCGCACAACCGGACCGACCACGCCCGCCAGGGCTTCGAGGGCGGCGATCGCATCGTTGATGTGCTGTTCCAGCACGCGGTGGGTCAGCAGGATCATCGGCACCAGGCCGTCGTGTTCCTCGACTTCCTTCTGCATGATCGACTCGATGTTGATGCCGCGCTCCGACAGGATGCTCGCCACCTGAGCGAGTACGCCCGGATGGTCCTTGGCCTGAATGCGCAGGTAGTAGGCGCTTTCGCAGGCTTCGATCGGCAGGATCGGGTGGGCCGACAGCGAGTCCGGCTGGAAGGCCAGGTGCGGCACGCGGTTTTCCGGATCGGAGGTCATGGCGCGAACCACGTCCACCAGATCCGCGATCACCGACGAAGCGGTCGGCTCCATGCCGGCGCCAGCGCCGTAGAACAGGGTCGAACCGGCAGCGTCACCGTTGACCATCACCGCGTTCATCACGCCGTTGACGTTGGCGATCAGGCGATCGGCCGGGATCAGCGTCGGGTGTACGCGCAACTCGATACCCGCGGCGGTGCTGCGTGCCACGCCCAGGTGCTTGATGCGGTAGCCCAGCGCTTCGGCGTAGTTCACGTCGGCGGTGGTCAGCTTGGTGATGCCTTCGGTGTAAGCCTTGTCGAACTGCAACGGAATACCGAACGCGATCGAAGCCAGGATCGTCAGCTTGTGCGCCGCGTCGATGCCTTCGACGTCGAACGTCGGATCGGCTTCGGCGTAGCCCAGCGCTTGCGCCTCGGCCAGCACGTCTTCGAAGGTGCGACCCTTCTCGCGCATTTCGGTGAGGATGAAGTTGCCGGTGCCGTTGATGATCCCGGCGACCCAGTTGATACGGTTGGCGGACAGGCCTTCACGGATCGCCTTGATCACCGGAATGCCACCGGCTACCGCCGCTTCAAATGCCACGATCACGCCTTTCTCGCGTGCCTTGGCGAAAATTTCATTACCGTGAACGGCAATCAGAGCCTTGTTCGCGGTGACCACATGCTTGCCATTCTCGATGGCCTTGAGTACCAGCTCGCGGGCAACGGTGTAGCCGCCCATCAGCTCTATGACGATGTCGATCTCAGGGTTCGTGGCCACTTCGAAGACATCGTTGGTAATCGCAATACCGGTCGTCTGGAACTGAGGCTTTGGCGTGCGCATGGCAATTTGTGCCACTTCGATTCCACGCCCGGCACGACGAGCAATTTCCTCGGCGTTGCGCTGAAGTACGTTGAAGGTACCGCCACCGACGGTCCCTAACCCACAGATGCCTACTTTGACCGGTTTCACTGTGAACTCCCCATAAAACGGCCGACGCGAGGCCGGCCGTGAAAACAACCGCGTAATCGCGGCTCTCTATTGATGGCCCGGCCATGTTGCCGCCGGACCACGCTCGTCAGCGCCTGAGCGTGACGATGCGAATTACTTCGCGCCCAGCGCCAGTTTGGCGACTTGTGGCGCAGGCTGGTAGCCCGGAATGACTTGTCCGTCAGCCAATACGATGGCCGGTGTGCCGTTCACGCCGATCGACTGACCGAGGGCGAACTGCTTGGAAACCGGGTTCTCGCACTTGGCAGCCTTGATTTCCTTGCCATCGACCATCTTGTCCATGGCCGCTTTCTTGTCTTTCGAGCACCACACGGCTTGCAGTTGCTCGTCACCCGGCGAACCCAGGCCCTGGCGCGGGAACGCCACGTAACGCACTTCGATGCCGCGCTTGTTCAGCTCCGGCACTTCGGCGTGCAGCTTGTGGCAGTACGGGCAAGTGGTGTCGGTGAAAACGGTGATGTGCGACTTGGTTTCGCCCACGGCCGGGTAAACCACGGTTTCGGCCACCGGGATCGCATTGATCAGTTTGGAAATGCCCAGGCGCTCGGTCTTCTCCGTCAGGTTGACCGGTTTGCCGTCCTTGAGCTGGAACATGTAGCCCTGAACGATGTACTGGCCGTCGGCGCTGGCGTAGAGCACGCGGCTGCCCTTGAGCTTGACTTCGTACAGGCCCGGCAGCGGGCTGGCGGTGATGGTGTCCACCGGCACGTCGAGCTGGAGGTTTTCCAGGCTCTGGCGGATGGCTTTGTCGGCCGCATCATCGGCGATGGCAAAGGTGCTGACCAACGCAATGGCTGCGGCGGCGAAAATCTGGGTCAGACGCATGAGAACTCCTGAAGGCGGACAAATGGAACGTTCAGAACGCCCGTGCCGGAACACCGGGTCATAACCGTCCATCGTGCAAACCGGCAAAGCCTACCACATAAGGTTCGCGTGACCGAATGCGCCTGTCGCAAGACAAACTGCGCTCAGCCTCGAGGGTGATGCTTGGCATGCAGATCCTGCAACCGTGCCCGGGCGACGTGAGTGTAGATCTGCGTGGTCGACAGGTCGCTGTGGCCCAACAACATCTGCACCACCCGCAAGTCGGCGCCATGGTTGAGCAGGTGCGTGGCGAAGGCATGACGCAGCGTATGGGGCGACAGCGATTTGCCGATACCGGCGACCTTGGCCTGATGCTTGATGCGGTGCCAGAAGGTCTGGCGAGTCATCTGCTCGCCGCGCTGGCTGGGAAACAGCACATCGCTGGGACGCCCGCCCAGCAGCTCGCCGCGACCATCGCGCAGGTAACGCTCGACCCAGACAATCGCTTCCTCGCCCATCGGTACAAGGCGCTCTTTACTGCCCTTGCCCATCACCCTCAATACGCCCTGACGCAGGTTGACCTGCTCCAGGGTCAGACTGATCAGCTCGGTTACCCGCAAGCCGCAGGCATAAAGGACTTCAAGCATGGCGCGGTCACGCTGGCCGATGGCTTCGCTCAAGTCTGGCGCCCTCAGCAACGCTTCAACGTCGGCTTCTGACAGGGATTTGGGCAACGGCCGACCGAGTTGCGGCATGTCGACGCGCAAGGTCGGATCGACCGAGATCAGCTTTTCCCGCAACAGGTAGCGATAAAAGCCACGTACACCCGAGAGGAATCGCGCGGTGGAACGGGGTTTGTAATTCTGTTCCAGGCGCCAGGCCAGGTGATCGAGGATCAATTCACGACCGGCGTTGATCAGCTCGAGATTTTTCTCCTGCAACCAGCCGTTGAACAGTGCGAGATCACTGCGATAGGCGTCGCGGGTGTTGTCGGAAAGACCTTTTTCCAACCATAGGGCGTCGAGAAACTGGTCAATCAGCGGGTGGTCGATGGCGGGCATAAAAGCTCAGGCAAGGCAGAGATGGCGGACAGTCTTTCATAGCCCGCCCGTACACGGAACCTTCAGGCGGCAAAACCAGGCAGAACTGGCACCGGGCGCTTGTCGTCGTCAATCGCGACGAAGCTGAACTGCCCGTGAATCGCTTTTTCGCGCCCGTCGCAGCTCATGCTTTCAACGAACACTTCCACCTCGACCTTGAGGCTGGTGTTGCCGACCTTGATCACCCGCCCGACCAGTTCGACGATGGAACCTGCCGGGATCGCGTGGTTGAAATCGATTCGGTCGGTCGACACGGTCACCAGTGGCAAGCGGCAGAAACGCGTAGCGGTGATAAACGACACTTCGTCCATCCAGGCGAGCGCAGTGCCGCCGAACAGGGTGTTGTGATGGTTGGTGGTCGGCGGGAAAACCGCCTTGGTCACGCGGGTCACCGAGAGTTCGGTGCGGCGTTCGATTTCTTGCTCACGAGATGTCATGGATACGGCCTGAAGCAATAGTGCTGTGGATAAATTGCGGACAACAAAAAAGCAGCCCGTAGGCTGCTTTTTTCTGCATCGGAAGCTGGACTTAAGCCAGTTTTTCCTTGATGCGAGCTGCTTTACCCGACAGGTCGCGCAGGTAGTACAGCTTGGCTTTACGTACGTCACCGCGACGTTTAACAGCCATGCTGTCGATCTGCGGGGAGTAGGTCTGGAAAGTACGTTCTACGCCAACACCGTTGGAGATTTTACGAACGGTGAACGCACTGTTCACGCCGCGGTTACGCTTGGCGATTACAACGCCTTCGAACGCTTGCAGACGGGAACGATCGCCTTCCTTCACTTTCACCTGAACGACAATGGTGTCGCCCGGGGCAAAGGTAGGGATTTCTTTGGTCATCTGCTCTGCTTCGAGTGCAAGGATGATTTTGTTGGTCATGCTGTGCTCCTAAGGTAAATCGTCGGATTTACCATCGATACGTTGTTAACTATCGTCCCGCTCGCGGATGTATTCCTCGAGCAGCTTCTTCTCTTCTCCAGAAAGCGAGCGGCTTTCCAGAAGATCGGCGCGTCGTTCATAGGTCCGACCAAGGGACTGCTGTAAACGCCAACGCCGGATGTGCGCGTGGTTGCCACTCAGCAACACGTCGGGTACACGCTGATCCGCATACACCTCAGGTCGGGTGTAGTGCGGGCAATCCAGCAGACCATCCGTAAAGGAATCTTCCTCGGCGGAGTCCGCATGCCCTAAAGCTCCAGGCAGCAGTCGTGTAACCGCATCGATCAGGACCATGGCCGGCAGCTCGCCGCCAGACAATACATAGTCGCCAATCGACCACTCTTCATCGACATGAGCTTCAATAAAACGCTCGTCAATGCCTTCATAGCGACCGGCAATCAGGATCAGTGCATCCGATTTCGCCAGTTCGCGTACCGCCGACTGAGTCAGTTGACGGCCTTGGGGGGACAGGTAAATCACCTTCGCCACCTCCCCGGCTGCTGCCTTGGCCTGAACCAGAGCATCTTCCAGGGGCTTGATCTTCATCACCATGCCCGGACCACCGCCAAACGGGCGATCGTCCACAGTGTGATGCCGATCCGTCGTGTAATCCCGCGGATTCCAACAGGTCAGCTGCAAGAGCCCCTGTTTGACCGCACGACTGGTGATGCCGTAGTCGCCAATGGCGGAAAACATCTCGGGAAACAAACTGATCACTTCTACGCGCAAGTTAGCCACGCTTAGAAGTCCGCGTCCCAATCCACCTTCATCTCGCCCGCTGCGAGGTCGACGGCCAACACACATTGCTCCGTATAGGGCAACAGGCGTTCGCGATCATCCAGGCTGCCAGCGCAAGGCTTGACTACCATTACATCATTGGCGCCGGTTTCCAGAAGATGATCGATTTTCCCGAGCAATTGCCCCAGTTGATCGATGACCTTCAGACCTTCCAGCTGGTACCAGTAGTACTCGCCTTCGGTCAATTCAGCGAACAGGTTGCGCGGCACGCAGATCTCATAACCGGCCAGAAGACGAGCTTCTTCACGATCATCAAGACCCTTGAGCTTTGCGACCAGGAACTTGTCGCTCCCGCGTCCACTGACCAGCTCGACCTGTTTGACATTGCCTTCGCGCTTGAGCGTCCAGGTTTTGTACTGCAACAGGTTTTCAGTCGGATCAGTAAAGGAATAAACCTTCACTTCGCCGCGAACGCCGTGAACAGAATAAATTTTGCCAATAACGATCAAATCATCGGCAATAGCAGGCGTCGCGTTCATATTGCTCAGGCCGCAGCCTTAGCCGATTCCTTCAACAACTGAGCAACGCGCTCAGAAGGTTGTGCACCAACGCTCAGCCAGTAGGCAACGCGCTCTTGGTTCACGGACAGACGGATTTCCTGACCACGGGCAACAGGGTTGAAGAAACCAACCTGTTCTTTGTGGGAACCGTCACGCGGGTTGCGGGAGTCGGTTACGGTCAGGTGGTAAAACGGGCGCTTTTTGGAGCCGCCAAGGGCAAGACGGATTGTTAGCATGTGAACATCGTTCCTGTAGTCGGTGCTGCAAATCTAAATGCACAGCGGGCATGGGTGCCCGAAAGGCCGCATATTCTAAGGAATATCCGGACTTTTGCAAATGACTTTTTCCGGCGCCTATGGCAGGCCGTGCAGATTTGCATATAGGGCCGTCGTTTAAAACGGCCGGTCAGCTCCCGCCGAGTGCGGGTTTGCTGTTGATCCCGCATCCTTGCGGGGTCTGCGCCGGTGCGACGACCGGCGCGGATTCTTTACATTTTCGGCATGCCGCCGCCGGGCAACATACCGCCCATGCCGCGCATCATTTTCGCCATTCCGCCCTTGGCGGAGAATTTCTTCATCATCTTCTGCATCTGCTTGTGCTGCTTGATCAAGCGACCGATGTCCTGCACCTGAGTGCCGGAACCCATGGCGATCCGGCGCTTGCGCGAACCGCTGATCAGCTCAGGGTCGCGACGCTCGGCCGGGGTCATGGAGTTGATGATGGCTTCCATCTGTTTGAATTGCTTCTCTGCGGCGTTCTGGGCATTGCCCATCTGCGACAGGTTCACACCACCGATGCTCGGCAGTTTGTCCATGAGGCCGCCGAGACCGCCCATGTTCTTCATCTGTTGCAACTGATCGCGGAAGTCTTCGAGGTCGAAGCCCTTGCCCTTCTTCAGCTTCTTGGCCAGTTTGTCGGCCTTGTCCTTGTCGAGGGTCGCTTCAGCCTGTTCGATCAGGCTGAGCACGTCGCCCATGCCGAGGATCCGCGAAGCGATACGCTCCGGGTGGAACGGCTCGAGGGCTTCGGTCTTCTCGCCCATACCGATGAACTTGATCGGCTTGCCGGTGATGGCACGAACGGACAGCGCGGCACCGCCACGGGCGTCACCGTCGACCTTGGTCAGGATCACACCGGTCAGCGGCAGTGCATCGCCGAAGGCCTTGGCCGTGTTGGCGGCGTCCTGACCGGTCATGGCGTCGACCACGAACAGGGTTTCGACCGGGTTGATCGCGGCGTGCAGCGCCTTGATCTCGCCCATCATCTCTTCGTCGATGTGCAGACGACCGGCGGTATCGACGATGACCACGTCGATGAATTTCAGTTTTGCTTCTTTAATAGCCGCGTTGGCGATGTCGACCGGCTTCTGGCTCAGGTCGGACGGGAAGAACGTCACGCCGATGTCGTTGGCCAGGGTTTCCAGCTGTTTGATCGCCGCAGGACGATAGACGTCCGCCGACACGACCATGACCGACTTCTTCTTGCGCTCTTTAAGGAAGCGCGCCAGCTTGCCGGCGGTAGTGGTTTTACCGGCACCCTGCAGACCGGCCATCAATACGACGGCTGGCGGCACGGCACTCAGGTTCAAATCTTCGTTGGCCGCGCCCATCAGGCTTTCGAGCTCGGCCTGGACGATCTTCACGAACGCCTGGCCCGGTGTCAGGCTGCGCGACACCTCGGTGCCGACAGCGCGCTCCTTGACCGAATTGACGAAGTCCTTGACCACCGGCAGGGCGACGTCGGCTTCGAGCAACGCCATGCGCACTTCGCGCAGGGTGTCTTTGATGTTGTCTTCGGTCAGCTTCGCCTTGCCAGTGACATGGCGCAGCGTCTGCGAGAGACGGTCGGTTAAGTTTTCAAACATTGCGCGATCCTTTCAGGCCCTGTGTAGACCGGGATAATGGCGGCCCAGACCGGAATCAACATGTGCTCGGCGAGCCTGCGGCGTGGGCAGGTCGCGGATTATAGCGAAGACTGCGTCTGGCGGACACCTCGCTGTCAGCTTGCCGGTCTTTCGTGCCATGGCGGTTCTATGCCAAACTCAGCGCCTTTCGGGCTTGCCTAACAGGATTTATGCTCCCCTTGTCACCGAGTTTGCTGACCACCCTCGCCGCCGCCCTTCTATATGCCGCTGCGACCCTCTATCAGGGCACCCGCCTGGCCACTGGCGCCAAGGCCAACAAGCGCCTGCTGGTCACGCTCGGCGTGCTCGCCGTGCTGGCCCACAGTGCCAGCCTGCTGACTCACCTGCTGACGCCGATCGGTCTGGGCCTGGACTTCTTCAGCGCTTCGAGCCTGATTGCCGCGGCAGTCATTGCCCTGACCCTGCTGGCCTGTTCGCGGATCCCGGTGGAAAACCTGCTGGTCCTGCTGTTCCCGCTGGGTGCGATCACCGTGTTGCTGGCGCAGTTCGCACCCACCGGCACCGTGCAGATCATCGACGAAGAGCCGGGCATCCTCGCGCATATCCTGCTGTCGATCCTCGCCTACGGCATGTTCACCATCGCCGTGTTCCAAGCGTTGTTGCTGCTGGTGCAGGATCACCAGCTCAAGAACAAGCACCCGTCCGGGCTGATCAAGAACTTCCCGCCGCTGCAAACCATGGAAAGCCTGCTGTTCGGCTTCCTCTGGGCCGGCTGGACGCTGCTGTCGCTGTCGCTGATTTCCGGCTGGCTGTTCGTCGAAAACCTGTTTGCCCAGCACCTGGTGCACAAGACCCTGCTGGCCTGCCTGGCCTGGGTCGTGTTCAGCGTGCTGTTGTGGGGCCGCAACCGCCTGGGCTGGCGCGGCCACAAAGCGATCCGCTGGACCCTCGCCGGTTTCTGCCTGCTGATGTTGGCGTATTTCGGCAGCAAACTGGTCCGTGAATACATCCTGCACATCTGACGGGCGGCATAAATGGACGGTTTGCCCATAGGGCCGATGCTCGCGGTATTTGTCCTGCTGATTCTCTGGTCGGGATTGTTTACCGCCATCGAAGTGGCGCAACAGCATCTGCTGGCGCAACGCACCGCGTCGCGCGCCAGTGACAAACCACTGGCAAAACTCAGCTTCCCGCTCGACAGCCTGATCCTGTGCAACACCCTGTGCCGCGCCCTCGCCGTGGTGCTTGCCACGCTACTGGCGATTTTCCTCTGTGAAGAGAACGGTCCCTGGGCAGCCTGCCTGGGCGCCAGCGCCGTATTGCTGGTATTTGCCGACTATTTCCCGCGCACCCTCGCCCAACGCTATCCGGATGCGGTGCTGTCATTCGGCAACTCGTTGCTGGCCGTGCCGCTGAAAGTGATCTATCCGCTCGCATGGCTGCTGAGCAGCATCAGTGGTTTGCTGTTGCGTCCGCTGGTGCGCAAGCCTCAGGTCGTGCAGCAGAGCGAAGACGACGTCCCCGCCGATCGCCATGACGACCCGGAGCACTCGTCTCGCCCGCACCCGGTTTCCGGCATCCATGCGCTGGACAACATCACGGTCAACGACATCCTGGTGCCTCGCAGTGACGTCGACGGCATCAATCTTGATGACCCGATCGAAGAGATCATCGAGCAATTGCGCCACAACAAGCGCACGCGCCTGCCGGTTTTCCACAGCGACATCAACCAGGTCGAGGCCGTCCTCAACACCCGGCAGATCCGCCACTTGCTGGACAATCACGCCCTGACCCGCGAAGCGCTCCTCGCCGCCAGCTACGAGCCGTATTTCGTACCGGAAAGCACGCCACTGCAACTGCAGCTGCTGAACTTCCACAAGCAGCAGCGGCGCCTGGGCATGGTGGTGGACGAGTACGGCGAAGTGTTGGGGATCGTCACCCTGGAAGACATTCTCGAAGAAATCGTTGGCGAATTCGAAAGCGAGCACAGCCTCGACAACCCGCATATTCATCCGCAGGCCGATGGTCGCATGGTGATCGACGGCGCCGCCTCGATCCGCGAGCTGAACAAATGCCTGGGCTGGCACCTGCCCAGCGACGGCCCCCGGACTCTCAACGGTCTGGTGACAGAAGCACTGGAAACCATTCCGGAAAGCGCGGTCTGCCTGAAGATCGGGCGCTATCGCCTGGAGATCCTCGAAACCGAGGAGAACCGCGTAAGCAAAGTGCTCATCTGGCACACCAGCTCGGCACCGGCACTCACACCCGTCCGCTAGCTCGCCCCTTGTTCAATCGTTAGCCACCTTCCTATAATCGGGGCGCTTACCCAAGCCCCGCCGAACCGCGTGCTTATCCGCACCCGACTGGTTCCGGCCGGTTCATCGCCGCTTTCCGCATCACACCGACGACTGTTCCTACTCGAAACAGCGCTCGTGCCTCATCCCACATCCCTGGGTGTTCGACCATAATAATTCGCTCCAACGGAGCTCATGACTGTCAGGGATCACCGCATGACGACCAGTACCGCTTACAGCGACACCGCGCCTGCCCAACCGACCAACTCCGCCACCCGCGTGGCCACGGCAAGTTTCATCGGCACGGCCATCGAGTTCTACGATTTTTACGTCTACGCCACTGCTGCTGCACTGGTGATCGGGCCGGTATTCTTTCCGCAGACATCCGGCACGGCGCAGATGCTCTCGGCATTCCTCACTTTCGGTATCGCTTTCCTCGCCCGTCCGCTGGGTTCGGCATTGTTTGGTCACTTCGGCGACCGTATCGGACGCAAATCAACACTGGTGGCTTCCCTGCTGCTGATGGGTGTCTGCACCACGCTGATCGGCGTGCTGCCGGGTTACGACAGCATCGGGGCGTGGGCGCCGATCCTGTTGTGTGTGCTGCGCTTCGGCCAGGGCCTGGGATTGGGTGGTGAATGGGGCGGGGCGGCGCTGCTGGCGACCGAAAACGCACCGAAAGGCAAACGCGCGTGGTTCGGCATGTTCCCGCAGCTGGGCCCTTCGATCGGTTTTCTGGCGGCCAACGGCCTGTTCCTGACCTTGGCCATGACGCTCAATGACGAACAGTTCCGCAGCTGGGGCTGGCGGATTCCGTTCCTGCTCAGCGCGGTGCTGGTGATGGTCGGGCTGTATGTGCGCCTCAAACTTCACGAAACGCCAGTGTTCGCCAACGCCATCGCCCGTCAGGAGCGGGTGAAAGTGCCACTGGTCGAACTGTTCAGCCAATACTGGGTGCCGACGTTGCTGGGTGCCGCCGCCATGGTGGTGTGCTACGCGCTGTTCTACATCTCGACGGTGTTTTCCCTGAGCTACGGCGTGTCCACACTGGGCTACAGCCGCGAGACATTCCTCGGGCTGCTGTGCTTCGCGGTGCTGTTCATGGCGGCCGCCACACCGTTGTCAGCCTGGGCCAGTGATCGTTACGGGCGTAAACCGGTGCTGATCGTCGGCGGTGTACTGGCAATTCTTTCCGGATTTCTGATGGAGCCGTTGCTGACTCTGGGCTCGACCTGGGGCGTGGCACTGTTCCTGTGTATCGAGCTGTTCCTGATGGGCGTGACATTTGCCCCGATGGGCGCCCTGCTGCCGGAACTGTTCCCGACGCACGTCCGCTATACCGGCGCATCGGCGGCCTACAACCTCGGCGGGATTGTCGGGGCCTCGGCGGCACCGTTCTTCGCGCAGAAACTGGTGGCGATGGGTGGTTTGAGTTATGTCGGCGGGTATGTGTCTGCGGCCGCGGTGCTCAGCTTGATCGCTGTGCTGTGCCTGAAGGAGACGCGCCATAACGACCTGAATCAGGTGTCGTAAGCGCAATGATCGCTCCCGCACAGGCGGGAGCGATCAGATAGCGAGATTACAGCTCTACAACGACTGCCTGAGAAGCACGGGTCGCCTTGGCACGAGCCGCTTCAATCGACTCGTCACGCGCCAGGGCCACGCCCATGCGACGCTGGCCATTGACCTCAGGCTTGCCGAACAGGCGCAGCGCGGTATCTGGCTCGCTCAGTGCAACGCCGAGGTTGGCGAATGCGGTCTGGGTCGACTGACCTTCCACCAGAATCACCGCCGAAGCCGATGGGCCGAACTGACGGATCAACGGAACCGGCAGGCCGAGAATCGCCCGGGCGTGCAGGGCGAACTGCGACAGGTCCTGGGAAATCAGGGTCACCAGACCGGTGTCGTGCGGGCGCGGCGACACTTCGCTGAACCACACCTGATCGCCCTTGATGAACAATTCGACGCCAAACAGGCCACGACCACCCAAGGCTTCAGTTACCGCTTTGGCAACGCGCTCGGATTCAGCCAGTGCAATCGGGCTCATGGCCTGTGGCTGCCAGGATTCCTGGTAGTCGCCTTTCTCCTGACGGTGGCCGACCGGCGCACAGAACGTGGTGCCACCGATATGACGAACGGTCAGCAGGGTGATTTCGTAGTCGAAATCGATGAAACCTTCGATGATCACCCGACCTTTGCCAGCGCGACCGCCCTCTTGCGCGTAATCCCAGGCTTTCTGCACGTCATCGACGCTGCGCAGCAGGCTCTGGCCCTTGCCCGACGAACTCATCACCGGTTTGACGACGCACGGGAAACCCAGGTCCTCAACGGCTTTGCTGTAGTCCTCGAAGGTATCGGCGAAGTGATACGGCGAAGTCGGCAGATCCAGCTCTTCGGCGGCCAGACGACGGATGCCTTCGCGGTTCATGGTCAGTTGCGCGGCACGAGCGGTCGGGATCACGGTAAAGCCTTCGGCTTCCAGCTCTACCAGAGTGGCGGTGGCGATGGCTTCGATTTCCGGCACGATGAAGTGCGGCTTCTCGGCTTCGATCACCGCACGCAGTGCTGCGCCATCGAGCATGTTGATCACGTGGCTGCGATGGGCAACCTGCATGGCCGGCGCATTGGCGTAACGGTCAACGGCGATCACTTCAACGCCCAGGCGTTGCAGCTCGATCACCACTTCCTTGCCCAACTCACCACAGCCACACAGCAATACGCGGGTCGCGGTCGGCGACAATGGAGTTCCGATACGGGTCATCTCAGGTCCTCAAAGAAGCGGATCATCGAGGAAAGCAACGCCAGACGCGCTTTCCATGGGGAGAAAGCGCGGCATTTTACATGAACCTGAGGGTTTGGCTTCAGCCGGCGACAGCCTGTTTACGCTCGCGCCAGGCCATGATCAGCCAGACGGCGGTGACACCGGCGAACTTCGAGGCCAGGGCAGTGATGATCACCGGTGGCGTCAGCAGGTCGATCATGCCGAAAAAGATAAAGGTATCGAGGGGAATGCTCAGCGCCGAACTGATCCACAGGCGGTCACGCAACGGCCGCTTGGTGACGGTGAACACCAGCCAGTCGATGCACTCGGACACCGCGAACGCCGTGGCGCTGGCCAGCGCAATCGATGGATCGGAGGTGACATAGGACAGCACCAGCGCCGCCAGCATCGCCGCAATCGCACCGTGGCCGAACCGGATCTGCACCATGTCGCGCAACACGAACACCAGCCCGCCCCAGGCTGACCAGATGATGTCCAGGTGCGGCGCGGTGGAGAAGGCGAAGTTGATCAGCACGACGCTGCTGATGTAGGCGATGAGGAAAATCATGGGCGTGACCTGTCAATTTGGCGCACAGGTTACTTCAGCCCTTCGATGACGCCAATCAAATCGGCTATTGCCCAGGCGTTTTGCCGATCATCCAGACCAGCCCACTAGACTTCGCCCGCTCATGACACAACCCCAGCACCGCCCGCCGCTCGTCGTTGGTCATCCGGCTCCAGCGGGTGATTTCCTCGACCGTGCGCTGGCAACCGGTGCAAATGTCATCGCCATCCAACGCGCAAATATTCACGCAGGGCGAGGCCACCGGCCGCTCAACCGTATTCATTCTTCCTGCTCGACCAGATCGCGCGCATAGCGCTGCGAGTTATGTACATAGTGGGCGGCGCTGGCTTCGAGCATCTTCTTCTGTTGTTCGGTCAACTCACGCACCACTTTGCCCGGCGAGCCCATCACCAGCGAACCGTCGGGAATTTCCTTGCCTTCGCCAATCAGCGAATTGGCGCCGATGATGCAGTTCTTGCCGATCTTCGCGCCGTTGAGGATGACCGCGTTGATGCCGATCAGGCTGTAGTCGCCGACCGTGCAGCCGTGGAGCATGGCGTTGTGGCCGATGGTCACGCCGGTGCCGATGGTCAGCGGGTAGCCCATATCGGTGTGCATCACGGTGCCGTCCTGCACGTTGCTGTTCTTGCCGATCAGGATCAGTTCGTTGTCGCCACGCAACACGGCGTTGAACCAGACGTTGGCGCCCTCTTCCAGTCTGACCTTGCCCACCAGCACGGCATTGGGGGCGACCCAGCTCTGCGGATGGGTCTCGACACGGGCGTCGCCCAGGCGGTATATCATCTTGTTTTCCTCAGGGCTCACGTTGGCTGGCCATTCGAACGATGGCTTCAGGTGTTGATAAAGCTTTTAGGCGGTCGATGCAGGCTGATTTTGGCGTCATAGAGCAGGTTGATCAACTCGACGATCATGATCGCCGTCAGCCCCCAGATCTTGTATTCGCCATAACGATAGCTCGGCACGTACCAACTGCGACCCTGATAGTCGATGCGGTGGGTGTGTTCGCGCGGGTCCTTGCGGAAGAATTCCAGCGGCACACTGAACACCGCAGCGATCTCGGCATCATTGGCCTGGTATTCGACGAAATCGGGAATCACCCCGACATACGGTGTGACCTTGATGCCATGCAGGGAGATCAACGGGCTGAGCGGTCCGATCACTTCGACCAGGCCGGGTGGCAGGCCGATTTCTTCTTCGGCTTCACGCAGCGCGGTAAAGATCAGGTCCGGATCCTCCGGATCCCGTCGACCGCCGGGAAAGGCGACTTCGCCACCGTGGGTCGAGAGCCCGCTGGCGCGCAAGGTCAGGACAAGCTCGGGTTCGTCACTGCGAGTAATCGGCACCAGGACGGCGGCCTCGGGGAAACGCGTGTCGGTCTCCAGCGTGCGCGGCGTGTGATTGCTTACCCGGTGCAGTAGCTCGTCCAGCATAAGTGTTCTCGATCTGTGCCTTGCCCTGCATCATGCACCAATCAATGCGACCGCCCAAGCCCTGAACAAGGGTCATGTCGCGAAACGACAACTTGCCGACTGACACCGCTGCACGCCAAGATAGGCGCAGCATTCAGGAACCCCAGCATGAAATTTTGCAGCCAGTGCGGCAACCCGGTGACCCAGCGCATTCCCGAAGGCGACTCGCGGCTGCGATTTGTCTGCGACAGCTGTCAGACCATTCACTACCAGAACCCCAATATCGTGGCCGGATGCGTGGCGACCTGGGGCAGCAAAGTCCTGCTCTGCCGCCGTGCCATCGAGCCGCGTCTCGGTTACTGGACGCTGCCCGCCGGTTTCATGGAGAACGGCGAGACCATCGAGCAGGCCGCCATCCGCGAAACCGCCGAGGAAGCCTGCGCCCGGGTGCGTAACCTGAGCATCTACACCCTGATCGACGTGCCGCATATCAGTCAGGTGCACGTGTTCTTTCGCGCAGAGCTGGCGGACCTGGACTTTTCCGCCGGCCCCGAGAGCCTCGAAGTGCAATTGTTCGACGAAGCGCAGATTCCATGGGACGAGCTGGCTTTCCGCACAGTGGGCCGTACCTTAGAATGCTTCTTCGCTGACCGCCGCGCCGAGACTTACCCGGTGCGCTCGGAATCGATCCCGCCGCTCGCTCAACCGGCCATCACTTGATTTCAGCGCCAGCCGGCCGATAACCCGCGTGCGCAGCCCGCGACAGCGCCTGCATAAGATCTATAAATAAATTATCTGCATCACCTTCTGGGGAATCGTTTCAATGCGCTGGTTGCTTGCCCTGTTTTGCCTGTCGTTCGTCACCGTCTCCCAAGCGTCGTTCGTGACCACCGTGACGCCTTCGAACACCCCGCTCATCGAAAAAATACTGGTGCTCAAGTCGGCTCATCAACTGCAGTTGATCGCCGATGGCAAGCCGCTCAAGAGCTATCGCATTTCCCTGGGCAAGGGCGCGAAAAAAGGCCCGAAACTGATTGAAGGCGACAAACGCACACCTGAAGGTTTCTATTGGATCGACTGGCGCAAGACCAGCGACAAATTCAACCTGTCGATGCACATCTCCTACCCGAACATCAGCGACTCCGCCCGCGCCCGGCGCGAAGGCGTCGAGCCTGGCGGCATGATCATGATCCACGGCACGCCGGATTCCGAAGACAACCCGGAAAACCTGTTCCACACCCTGGACTGGACCGACGGCTGCATCGCCATGCGCAACGTCGACATGCGCGAAGTCTGGAACCTGGTGCCAGACGGCACGATGATCGAAATCCGCCCCTGATTCTGTCACCAGGGCGCCTGCTCTCTCCGGGCCGCGAAGCGGCCCTTCCCTCTGACCATTGGTCGCCCGCAAAAAATAAATTCAAAAGATCGCAACCTGCGGCAACGTCTGAACGGTGATACCACTTTCACCCGCCAGAACTGCCGCAGACTGCGATCTTTTGCATTCCAGAGCCCACCTCTAATACCACTTGAAACCACCCACCCTAAAACACCCGAGCCCAAAGGACTACAGGCCTTTCCGCCGCGTTGACATGGTATGCAAGTGGTATTAGTTTTCGCCGAAACAGCGAGCGACAACAATCCAATATCAGCTCCGGAAATGCCTGCATGAATGATCTACACGCCCTGCGCCCTGACGACTCCCAGCCGACGCCGCTGTACCTGCAACTGGCGCGCAACCTGGAAGCAGCGATCCATGCCGGCCAGTGGAAAGCCGAACAGGCGATGCCGTCGGAGCGCAATCTCAGCGAAATGCTGGGGATTTCTCGGGTTACCGCCCGCAAGGCGCTGGAAGTCTTGCTCGATCAAGGATTGATCCGCCGCCTGCAAGGTTCCGGCACCTTCATCACCCCACGCCTTGAACAACCACTGTCGCGCCTGTCGGGATTCAGCGAAATGCTCCGTCTCAAGGGTTTCGTGCCCAGCTCGCAATGGCTGGAGCGGGAAATCACCCTGCCGACCCACGAAGAACTGATCCGCCTCGGCCTGTCACCGAACGACAAGGTCGCGCGCATGAAACGCCTGCGCAAAGCGGACGACACGGTGATGGCCATCGAGATGAGCACCCTGCCCGCCTCGATCATGCCCAGGCCGCAGGTTGTGGGCGATTCGCTCTACGAACACCTCGACAGCATCGGCAAACCGATCGTGCGCGCCTTGCAGCACATCCAGGCGATCAACGCCTCGGACGAGTTCGCCGCGCTGGTCGGCATCGCCCCCGGCACCGCGATGCTGCTGATGACCCGGGTCGGCTACCTGGAAGACAACACGCCGATCGAAGTCACCGACACCTATTGCCGCAACGACTACTACGACTTTGTTGCAGAGCTTCGCCGCTGATCAGCAGCCAGGCCAAACGAGAGAAGCGAAATGTCCGAAGACAACATCCTTACCGCTGACGGCTGGATTCGCGGCCGGCTGATCCACGAACACGGCAGAGTCGTGTCCATCGAAGGCGTGCCTTGCGATCCGGCGGACAACGACCTGCCTTATCTGCTGCCGGGCTTCATCGATCTGCACGTCCACGGCGGTGGCGGCAAGGACATCATGGAAGGCACCAGCGCCTTCGAGACCATCACCAAGACCCACGTGCGTTTCGGCACCACCTCGCTGCTGGCCACCACGATGACCGCGCCGAGTGCCGAGATCTCCAGCGTGCTCAGGGATGTCGGCGAATTCTGCGAGCAGCGTCCGAAAGGCGCCGCCCGGGTCCTCGGCGTTCACCTCGAAGGTCCGTACATCAATCCCGGCAAACTCGGCGCGCAACCGAACTTTGCCCACACCGCGCTGATGGCCGAAGTCGAAGAGTATCTGGCACTCGCGCCGATCCGGGTGATCACCATCGCCCCGGAAATCGCCGGCCACGACGGCTTGATTCGTGAACTGAGCCGCCGTGGCATCCGCATGCAGATCGGCCACACCCTCGGCAGTTACGAGGAAGGTGTCGCCGCCCTCGAAGCCGGCGCCACCAGTTTCACGCACTTGTACAACGCCATGAGCCCGCTGCATCACCGCGAACCGGGCATCGTCGGCGCCGCCCTCGCCCACGCCAAATTCGCCGAGTTGATCCCGGACTTGCTGCACGTGCACCCCGGTGCGATCCGCGTGGCCCTGCGCTCGATTCCTTGCCTGTATTGCGTCACCGATTCGACCGCCGCCGCCGGCATGCCCGACGGCGAGTACAAGCTCGGCAGCCACACCGTCACCAAATGCCTGGGCGGCGTGCGCCTGCCGGACGGCACGCTGGCCGGCAGCACCCTGACCATGGATCAGGCTTTGCGCAATCTGGTGAAGATCGGTCTGCCGATCGCCGAAGCCTCGCAACGTCTTTCGCAATTCCCCGCCGACTACCTCGGCATCACCGAACGCGGGCGCCTGCAACCGGGCGCCTGGGCCGACTGCGTGCGGCTGGATCGCTCACTCACACTGACCGCCGTCATGGTCGAAGGAGAAGACATTGACTTCAAAAATGCTTGAGGAGGCGCTGTCCTCGTTCGAGGCCGTGCAAGCCCAACTGCAACAGCTCGATGGCTCGATGATCGAGATCGCCGGGCGCCTGCGCCGTCAGCCGCCGCAAGTGGCAATGACCGTCGCCCGTGGCAGTTCCGATCATGCGGCGAGCTACTTCGCCTACCTGACCATGCAGCAACTGGGCATTCCAGTGGCGTCGCTGCCGATGTCGGTGGTGACCATGCAACAGGCGCCGTTGAAAGTCAGCGGTCAGGTCGCGTTCGCGTTTTCCCAGTCGGGCCAGAGCCCGGACCTGGTCAACAGCCTGCGTCTGCTTCGCAAGCGCGGCGCACTGAGCGTGTCGATGGTCAACGCCGCCGACTCGCCGCTGGAGGCCGCGTGCGAATTCAGCCTGCCGCTGCTGGCCGGCACCGAAAGCAGCGTCGCCGCGACCAAGAGCTTCATTGCCACCCTCAGTGCCAGCGCCCGTCTGATCGCGCACTGGAAAGAAGACAGCGAATTGCTGGAAGCACACAACGCCTTGCCCGAAGGCTTGCGCGACGCCGCGCAACAGGACTGGAGCCTGGCCATCGACGCCCTGCGCGATTGCGAACGCCTGATGGTGATCGGCCGTGGTGCCGGTTTCGCCATCGCCCAGGAAGCCGCGCTGAAATTCAAGGAAACCTCGGCGATCCAGGCCGAAGCCTTCAGCAGCGCTGAAGTCCGTCACGGCCCGATGGCCCTGATCGACGAACATTACCCGCTGCTGGTGTTCGCCCCGCGCGGTGCCGAACAGGCCGGTCTGCTGAGCCTGGCGGCCGAAATGCGCCAACGCGGCGCCCGCGTGCTGCTGGCCGCACCGGATGACGTGAGCGAACGCGACCTGACGTTGAGCCGCGCGGAGCATCCGGCGCTCGACCCGATCCTGGCGATCCAGAGTTTCTACGTGATGGCGGCCGGCCTGGCCGTGGCCCGTGGCATGGACCCGGATCAGCCGCGACACCTGAGCAAAGTCACTCGTACGCACTGAGTCCGAACCGAACGTTTTCCTGATGAGACCGAGCCATGCACAACAACAATAAAGAGCTGACTTTAAGCGCCCCGCTCAGCGGCCCGGTGCTCACGCTCGCCAAAGTTCCGGACACGGTGTTCGCCAGCGGCGCGATGGGCGACGGCATTGCCATCGATCCGCTGAACGACACCTTGTATTCGCCCTGCGCCGGGGTGGTGATCCACGTTGCCCGCACCGGCCACGCGCTGACCGTGCGTGCCGACAACGGCGCGGAAATCCTCCTGCACCTGGGACTCGACACGGTCGAGTTGCAGGGCGAAGGTTTCTCGATGCTGGTCAAGGAAGGCACTCGGGTCAGCAGTGGCCAGCCGTTGCTGCGCTATGACCTGGACAAGGTCGGCCGCCAGTGCAAAAGCCTGGTCAGCCTGCTGATCCTGACCAACAGCCAGGACTTTCAGGCGCGTCCCATCACCCTGAAAACGGTGAAGGTTGGCGAACCGCTGCTGCACATAGTTGCTCGTCACAGCACGGCGGCGAATGCAGAAGAAACCGGCGGCCCTGAAGTTCACGGTCACGTGCGGGTCGCCCATCGCGGTGGCCTGCATGCACGCCCGGCCGCGTTGATCCGCCAGACGGCGCAAGGTTTCAAGAGCCAGTCGCAGCTGCATTTCGCCGGCAAGTCGGCGCCGTGCAACAGTCTTATCGGCTTGATGGGCCTGGCGATTGGCGAGCAGGACGAAGTGCAAGTCAGCTGCCAGGGTTCCGATGCGCAAGCTGCACTGCAAGCCTTGCTCAACGCACTGGCCACCGCCCTGCCCGACGATCACCACGCTGCCGCGCCGGTTGTTTCTGCACCACGCAATCGCCCGGCCGAGGCCGGCGTGTTGCACGGTGTGTGCGCCGCACCGGGTCTGGTCGGCGGGCCGCTGTTTCGCTTGAACGCGATCAGCCTGCCGGCGGACGCTGGCAATCATCAGCCCGAGCAACAATTGCAGATCCTCGACGCAGCATTGAATCAGGTTCGCAGCGAAATCAACGGCACTCTCGCCCAGGCGAAAAAACAGCGTAATGCCGACGAAGAAGCGATCTTCGCCGCGCATCTGGCATTGCTGGAAGACCCAGCACTACTAGATGCCGCGCAGCAATCGATTGAAACCGGCGTCGCGGCGACTCACGCCTGGAGCCAATCCATCGATGTGCAATGCGAGGTGCTGCAAAACACCGGCAGCGCACTGCTGGCCGAGCGTGCCAACGATCTGCGCGACTTGAAACAACGGGTGCTGCGTGCCCTGCTCGGCGAAGCCTGGCATTACGACGTGCCGGCCGGCGCCATTGTCGCCGCCCACGAACTGACGCCTTCGGACTTGCTGCAACTGAGCGCGCAAGGTGTCGCCGGGTTGTGCATGGCCGAAGGTGGCGCGACATCCCACGTGGCCATTCTGGCCCGGGGCAAAGGCCTGCCGTGCATGGTCGCACTGGGCTCGGCGCTACTGGATGAAGCGCAAGGCCAATCGGTGGTCCTCGATGCCGACGGCGGGCGCCTCGAACTGACGCCAAATGGCGAAAGACTGGCCGAAGTCCGGCAAGCCCAGATCGACCGCCAACAACGTCGCGAAGCCCAGCAAGCCCAAGCCCATCTGCCGGCGGAAACCCGCAACGGCGTGGCCATCGAAGTGGTCGCCAACGTCGCCTCCAGCCATGAAGCGGCCGATGCGTTTGCCAATGGCGCCGATGGCGTCGGCCTGTTGCGCACCGAGTTCCTGTTCGTCGATCGCCACACCGCGCCGGACGTCGAAGAACAGCGCACCGCCTACCAAGCGGTGATCGATGCCATGGGCGACAAGTCGGTGATCATCCGCACCATCGACGTCGGTGGCGACAAACAACTCGACTACCTGCCACTGCCGGTGGAAGCCAACCCGGTTTTGGGTCTGCGCGGTATTCGTCTGGCTCAGGCCCGCCCGGAAATCCTCGATCAGCAACTGCGCGCCCTGCTGCAAGTCAGCCCGTTGCAACGCTGCCGGATCCTGCTGCCGATGGTCACCGAAGTCGACGAACTGCTGCACATCCGCCAACGGGTCGATGCGCTGTGCCTGGAACTGGGCATCAGCCTACGTCCGGAAATCGGCGTGATGATCGAAGTCCCAGCCGCTGCATTGCAGGCCGAACAACTGGCCGAACACGCCGACTTCCTGTCCATCGGCACCAACGACCTGTCGCAATACACCCTGGCCATGGACCGCGACCACGCCGGCCTCGCCGCACGGGTCGATGCCTTGCACCCGGCACTGCTGCGCCTGATCGCCATGACCTGCGAAGGCGCGGCGGTGCATAAACGCTGGGTCGGCGTGTGCGGCGCCCTGGCTTCCGATCCGCTGGCGACGCCGGTGTTGATCGGCCTGGGCGTGACCGAACTGTCGGTGAGCCCGGTGCAAATTGGTGAAATCAAGGATCGCGTGCGCCAGCTGCACGAAGCCGAATGCCAACGCCTCGCCCGGGACTTGCTCAAGCTGAGCAGCGCCGCCGCGGTGCGTCATGCCTGTCATCAACATTGGCCTCTGCGCTAACAAAAACAACAAGGACAAACGCCATGTACCAACTCTTCATCGAAGGCCTGCAACGCCTCGGCCGAGCGCTGATGCTGCCGATCGCGATCCTGCCGATCGCCGGCCTGCTGCTGCGCCTGGGCGACACCGACCTCTTGAACATCGCGATCATCCACGACGCCGGGCAGGTGATCTTCGCCAACCTGGCAATGATCTTCGCCATCGGCATCGCGGTCGGCTTCGCCAAGGACAACAACGGCACCGCCGGCCTCGCCGGGGTGATCGGTTACCTGGTGATGATCTCCACGCTGAAGGTGCTCGACGCCAGTATCAACATGGGCATGCTCGCCGGGATCGTCAGCGGCCTGATGGCCGGCGCGCTGTACAACCGCTTCAAGGACATCAAGTTGCCGGAGTACCTCGCGTTCTTCGGTGGCCGGCGCTTCGTACCGATCGTCACCGGTTTTGCGGCGGTGGGCCTGGGCGTGGTGTTCGGCTACATCTGGCCGCCGATCCAGCACGGCATCAACAGCTTCGGCAGCCTGATGATGGAAAGCGGCAGCTTCGGCGCCTTCGTCTTCGGCGTGTTCAACCGCCTGCTGATCGTCACCGGCCTGCACCACATCCTCAACAACATGGCGTGGTTCGTGTTCGGCAACTTCACCGACCCGACCACCGGCGCCCTGGTCACCGGCGACCTGTCGCGTTACTTCGCCGGCGATCCGAAGGGCGGCCAGTTCATGACCGGCATGTTCCCGATGATGATCTTCGGCCTGCCCGCGGCGTGCCTGGCGATGTACCGCAACGCCCTGCCGGAACGACGCAAAGTGATGGGCGGGATCTTCCTGTCGATGGCCCTGACCTCGTTCTTGACCGGGGTAACCGAACCGATCGAATTCGCCTTCATGTTCCTCGCACCGCTGCTGTATCTGGTGCATGCGTTACTGACCGGGCTGTCGATGGCGATCACCAACGCGCTGAACATTCATCTGGGCTTCACCTTCTCCGGCGGCTTCATCGACATGGTGCTCGGCTGGGGCAAGTCCACCAATGGCTGGCTGGTGATCCCGGTGGGCCTCGCTTATGCGGTCATCTATTACGCGGTGTTCGATTTCTGTATCCGTCGCTTCAACCTGAAGACGCCGGGGCGTGAAGACGTCGCCACCGCCGACAAAGCGGTTCTGACCGAAAACGAACGCGCCGGGGCTTACATCAAGGCACTCGGTGGTGCGGAGAATCTGGTCACGGTTGGCGCGTGCACCACGCGGCTGCGACTGGAAATGGTCGATCGCAACAAAGCTTCGGATGCGGATTTGAAAGCGCTGGGCGCGATGGCCGTTGTGCGTCCGGGCAAGGGCGGGAGTTTGCAGGTGGTTGTCGGGCCGATGGCCGACAGCATTGCTGATGAGATTCGCCTGGCGATGCCGGCGTTGGGGCGGGCCGTAGTGGCTGCACCTGTCGCCGTCATCGAAACCAGTGAACCGGTTGCAGTCGCTGCACCGCTGGCACAGCAATGGCTGACCGCTCTGGGCGGCAGCGACAATGTGCTGCAACTTGATTGCATCGCCATGAGCCGGATTCGCCTGCAACTGGCCGATGGCAAAGCGCTGTCGGAAAGCCGATTGAAAGAACTGGGCTGCCTGGGCGTGAGCGCATTGGAAGATGGCGTGTGGCACTTGCTGGTGGGGGATCGGGCGCAGAGTTTGAGTGCGGCGCTGGAGGGGTTGGTTAATCGGAGTGAGGTGAGTGCCAAGGTTTAGGACCACCACTCAACACGATGAGCGTTAGCTCGAGTACCGCTTTTGACGTGCCGGCCCCATCGGCAGGCTGAGGGGAGGGATTCATCCGGGGGTGGGAGCGCAGCGACCGTTCGACGAAGTCGAACACATCGAGAGGAGGTGCAGCGAAGCAAACCGGAGGCGATGCCCCCGGATGAATCCCGTAACGAAGGAACACCGAGCCTAGGCGAGGTGCCGAACGCAGGGGCCTAGCCTTTTGGTTACTTTTTGGCGTTTGAAAAAGTGACCCGCTGTAAGAGCGGAACCGCCAGCCGCCGCACCCGAAGAAACGGATATTCACCCAACCCAAACCCCGAACAACAAAAAACCCGCTGAAATCACTCTCAGCGGGTTTTCCATTTCAGCAGCCAAGGAAGATCAAAAATCCTCCAGCCGCCACACTTCATAAGCCGGTGTCTCGTAGGGATGGCTCAACTTAAGAGCCGCCACTACCGCGCGGATCAACTCATCGCCAACGACAAGCTCGACCTTCCACTCCTCGACCCGCTCAACCTGCCCCGCCTGACCAATAAACGGCTGACTCCCGTCCAAAGGCCGAAACTGACCAGTGCCAAGCACCTGCCAAGCACAGTGATCATAGTCACCAATCCGCCCACCACCGGCAGCGAATACAGCGTCCTTGACCACCTCGACATGGCTGTCGGGAACAAAAAACGCGAGCTTGTACACAGCGCTTAGTTCACCCACACACGAGCGTTACGGAACATGCGCATCCAAGGAGCGTCTTCGTTCCACTCTTCCGAACGCCACGAGTTCTGCACGGCACGGAACACACGCTCCGGGTGCGGCATCATGATCGTTACGCGACCGTCGCGGCTGGTGAGGCCGGTGATCCCGCGCGGCGAACCGTTCGGGTTGGCCGGGTAGGCTTCGGTGACCTTGCCGTGGTTGTCGACGAAACGCATCGCCACGCAACCGGACAGATCGGCTTCGAGCAGTGCCTCTTCGCTTTCGAATTCGGCATGGCCTTCACCGTGAGCGATGGCGATCGGCATGCGCGAACCGGCCATGCCCTGCAGGAAGATCGAGTTCGATTCCTGAACCTGAACCATCGCCACGCGCGCTTCGAACTGCTCGGAGCGGTTGCGCACGAAGTGCGGCCAGAACTCGCTGCCCGGGATCAGTTCGTGGAGGTTGGACATCATCTGGCAACCGTTGCACACGCCGAGGGTGAAGCTGTCGTTACGCTCGAAGAAACCCTGGAACGCATCGCGGGCACGGCTGTTGAACAGTGCGGACTTGGCCCAGCCTTCACCGGCGCCGAGTACGTCGCCGTAGGAGAAACCACCGCACGCCACCAGACCTTTGAACTCGTTCAGGTCGACACGGCCGGCCAGAATGTCGCTCATGTGCACGTCGATCGCGTTGAAACCGGCGCGGTCGAACGCCGCCGCCATTTCCACCTGACCGTTGACGCCCTGCTCACGCAGCACGGCAACCTGTGGGCGAATGCCTTTCTTGATGTAAGGCGCGGCGATGTCCTGGTTGACGTCGTAGCTGAGCTTGACGCTCAGGCCCGGATTGTCCTCTTCCAGCAGGACGTCGAATTCCTGTTGAGCGCAGTCGGCGTTGTCGCGCAGACGCTGGATCTGATAGCTGGTCTCGGCCCACTGACGTTGCAGCAGACGACGCTGGCCTTCGAACACGGTGTCACCGTTGAAGGTGATGTTGATCTGGCCGTTGTTGATCGGCTGACCGATCACCGAAACGCAGTCGCCCAGACCGGCCGCGCTGAATTGCGCGAGGATGTCCGGCGTGGCGTCCTGGCGAACCTGGATCACGGCACCCAGTTCTTCGTTGAACAGGATGGCGGCGATTTCAGCGGAGCTTTCGGCAACGCTGTCCAGGTTCAGGCTCAGACCGCAGTGGCCGGCGAAGGCCATTTCCACCACGGAGGTCAGCAGACCACCGTCGGAACGGTCGTGGTAAGCCAGCAGGTGACCGTCGGCGTTGAGGCCCTGGATCACTGCGAAGAAGGCTTTCAGGTCTTCGGCGTCGTCGACGTCCGGAGCCTGCTTGCCGAGCTTGCCGTGAACCTGAGCGAGGATCGAGGCGCCCATGCGGTTCTGGCCGCGACCGAGGTCGATCAGGATCAGGTCGGTGGTGCCCTTGTCCATGCGCAGTTCCGGGGTCAGGGTCTGACGGATGTCAGACACTGGCGCGAAACCGGTCACGATCAGCGACATTGGCGAGGTGACAGTTTTGTCTTCACCGTTGTCGTTCCAGCGGGTGGCCATGGACATCGAGTCCTTGCCCACCGGGATGGTGATGCCCAGCTCAGGGCACAGCTCCATACCGACCGCTTTCACGGTGTCGTACAGACGCGCGTCTTCGCCCGGGTGGCCGGCAGCGGACATCCAGTTCGCCGACAGTTTAATGTCGGAGAGCTTGTTAATGCGCGAAGCGGCAATGTTGGTCAGGGTTTCGCCGATGGCCATGCGGCCCGACGCCGGAGCGTCCAGCAGCGCCAGCGGAGTGCGCTCGCCCATCGCCATCGCTTCACCGGTGTAGACGTCGAAACTGGTGGCGGTGACGGCCACGTCGGCCACCGGAACCTGCCATGGGCCGACCATTTGGTCACGGGCCACGAGGCCGGTGATGGTGCGGTCGCCGATGGTGATCAGGAAGCTTTTGCTCGCCACGGCCGGGTGGTGCAGGACGCGTTCGATGCTTTCGCTGATGTCGAGGTTCGACGGATCGAAGTCATCGCCCAGCTCGGCTTCGCGAACCACCGAACGGTGCATGCGCGGTGCCTTGCCCAGCAACACTTCCAGTGGCATGTCCACCGGGTTGTTGCCGAAGTGGCTGTCGGTCACGGTCAGTTGAGGTTCGGCGGTGGCTTCACCGACAACGGCGAACGGGCAACGCTCACGTTCACAGATGGCCTTGAAGCGCTCGAAGTCGGCCGGGCCGACTGCCAGAACGTAACGTTCCTGGGATTCGTTGGACCAGATTTCGTGCGGGGCCATGCCCGGCTCGTCGTTTGGAATGTTGCGCAGTTCGAAACGGCCACCGCGGTCGCCGTCGTTGACCAGTTCCGGGAAGGCGTTGGACAGACCGCCCGCACCCACGTCGTGGATGAAGCTGATCGGGTTCTTGTCGCCCAGTTGCCAGCAACGGTCGATGACTTCCTGGCAGCGACGCTCCATTTCAGGGTTTTCACGCTGAACCGAAGCAAAGTCCAGATCTGCAGAACTGGTGCCGGTGGCCATGGAGGAAGCGGCACCGCCGCCCAGACCGATCAGCATCGCCGGGCCGCCGAGGACGATCAGCTTCGAGCCGACCAGAATCTCGCCTTTCTTGACGTGCTCTTCACGGATGTTGCCCATGCCGCCAGCCAGCATGATCGGCTTGTGGTAACCGCGAACTTCGTCACCGTGCGGGGTGGTGATCGATTGTTCGAAGGTACGGAAGTAACCGGTCAGGGCCGGACGACCGAATTCGTTGTTGAACGCTGCTCCGCCCAGCGGGCCTTCGATCATGATGTCCAGCGCGGTGACGATGCGCTCAGGCTTGCCGTACGGCACTTCCCACGGCTGTTCGAAGCCCGGGATCTGCAGGTTCGACACGGTGAAACCGGTCAGGCCGGCCTTCGGCTTGGCGCCACGGCCGGTCGCGCCTTCGTCGCGGATCTCGCCACCGGAACCGGTAGATGCGCCCGGGAACGGTGCGATCGCGGTCGGGTGGTTGTGGGTTTCAACCTTCATCAGGATGTGCACCGGCTCCTGCACCGCGCCGTACTGGCGGGTTTCCGGATCCGGGAAGAAGCGGCCGGCAACGTTGCCGACGATCACCGAAGCGTTGTCCTTATAAGCGGACAGCACGCCTTCGCTGTGCATCTGATAGGTGTTCTTGATCATGCCGAACAGGCTTTTTTCCTGGCTCTCGCCGTCAATATCCCAACTGGCGTTGAAGATTTTGTGGCGGCAGTGCTCGGAGTTGGCTTGGGCGAACATCATCAGTTCGATGTCGTGCGGGTTGCGCTTGAGACCGTTGAAGGCGTTGACCAGGTAATCGATCTCGTCTTCGGCCAGGGCCAGGCCCAGCTCGACGTTGGCCTTTTCCAGCGCGGCGCGACCACCGCCGAGGATGTCGATGGCGGTCAGCGGCTTCGGTTCGGCGTGACTGAACAGACCGGCGGCCTGCTCGAGGTTGGCCAGAACGATCTGCGTCATGCGGTCATGCAGTACATCGGCAATCTGCTGTGCTTCGGCTTCGCTGAACTGACCGGCCACGTAGAACGCGATGCCGCGCTCCAGGCGCTGGATCTTGCTCAGGCCGCAGTTGCGGGCGATGTCGCTGGCCTTGCTCGACCATGGCGAGATGGTGCCGAAACGCGGCAACACCAGGAACAGACGACCGGTCGGCTCTTGAACCGGAACGCTTGGACCGTACTTCAGAAGGCGCGCAAGCACCTGCTGTTCGTCGCCGGTCAGGACGCCGGTGACTTCGGCGAAGTGAGCGAATTCAGCATACAAGCCACTGACAGCCGAAACCTTCTGGCTCAGTTGCTCAAGGAGTTTGCTGTGGCGAAAGGCAGAAAGGGCAGGAGCGCCGCGCAGGATCAACATCTTCGGGACAGCCTCGGGAAGGGGTGTGCTTTGAGGCCGTGCATTCTAGCCTAAACCGCCCTCAACATCACCCGAAACGCTACGCACGGTTGCACCCGGATGTCGAGTGGTGTTCTTGCCTCGAAGGTCAAATTTATCGGGTGTTGGAACGCGGGTTATTTTTTCTGTCACAAAATGCCTTTCGGGCCCATTCCTGCGGGGTTTCGAGCGGTTTTGTGATCCCTAGCAGACAAGCCCTCGACTGTCGAGATATGGCGCCCGTTGTCCTTTGCGTATACTGCGCACATGTTTTCCCCAACGGCTTTGCGTCCGCGGTACGCCAAATGGCTGATCGCAACCGGACTCTTCCTGATGCTCAGTGGCTGTGTTGATAAACCCAACACCCTCGAGCGCGTAAAGGAGGATGGTGTGCTGCGGGTGATCACCCGTAACAGCCCCGCCACCTACTTTCAGGATCGCAGCGGCGAAACCGGCTTCGAATACGAGCTGGTGAAGCGCTTCGCCGACGATTTGGGGGTGGAGCTGAAGATCGAGACCGCCGACAACCTCGACGACCTGTTCGACCAGGTCGGCAAACCCAACGGTCCGGTACTGGCCGCCGCCGGCTTGGTCAGCAGCGATCAGCGCAAGAAGCAGGTTCGGTTCTCCCACGCCTATCTCGAAGTCACCCCGCAGATCATCTATCGCAACGGTCAGTCCCGCCCGACCGACGCCAGTGAACTGGTCGGCAAGAAGATCATGGTGCTCAAGGGCAGCACCCACGCCGAACAGCTCGCCGAGCTGAAACAGAAGTATCCCGGGATTGAATACGAAGAATCCGACGCCGTCGAAGTGGTCGACCTGCTGCGCATGGTCGATGAAGGCCAGATCGACCTGACCCTGGTCGACTCCAACGAAGTGGCGATGAACCAGGTGTACTTCACCAATATCCGCGTGGCCTTCGACCTCGGCGATGCGCGCAGCCAGAGCTGGGCAGTGGCCGCCGGTGAAGACAACAGCCTGCTCAACGAGATCAACAGTTATCTGGACAAGGTGCAGAAGAACGGCACCCTGCAACGCCTGAAAGACCGCTACTACGGCCACGTCGACGTCCTCGGTTACATGGGCGCCACGACCTTCGCCCAGCATTTGCAGCAGCGGTTGCCCAAATACGAACAGCACTTCAAGACTTACGCCAAGAAAGAGAAAGTCGACTGGCGCCTGCTCGCGGCCATCGGTTATCAGGAATCGCTGTGGCAACCGGCCGTCACTTCGAAGACCGGCGTGCGCGGCCTGATGATGCTGACCCAGAACACCGCCCAGGCCATGGGCGTATCCAACCGCCTCGATCCGAAGCAGAGCATCATGGGCGGCGCGAAGTACCTGGCTTACATGAAGGATCAGCTCGACGATTCGATCCAGGAGCCGGATCGTACGTGGTTTGCACTGGCCGCCTACAACGTTGGCAGCGGCCACCTGGATGACGCGCGCAAACTGGCGTCCCGGGAAGGCCTGAATCCGGACAAGTGGCTGGATGTGAAGAAGATGCTGCCGCGCCTGTCGCAGAAGCAGTGGTACAGCAAGACCCGCTATGGCTACGCCCGTGGCGGCGAACCGGTGCATTTCGTGGCCAACATCCGTCGCTACTACGACATCCTGACCTGGGTGACCCAGCCGCAACTCGAGGGCGATCAGGTCGCCGAAGGCAATCTGCATGTGCCGGGGATCGACAAATCCAAGCCGGCGCAGGAAAACCCGCCGCTCTGATAAATACTGTGGGAGCGAGCTCCCACAGGATCTGCGTTGATGCTCAGGCCTTTGCAGCCGCCAGGATCAGCGCCTTCATCTCCGACACTGCCGACTTGAAGCCGACAAACAACGCATGCGCCACGAGCGCATGACCAATGTTCAGTTCGTTGATGCCCTTGATCGCGGCCACAGCTTCAACGTTGTGGTAGTGCAGACCGTGACCGGCATTGACGATCAGGCCCTGGGCCAGACCGAATGCCACGCCGTCCGCCACACGCTTGAGCTCTTCAGCCACTTCGGTCGGTGTTTCGGCATCTGCGTAGCGCCCGGTGTGCAGCTCGATGGCCGGTGCGCCGACTCGTTTCGAGGCAGCGATCTGCCGCTCATCAGCGTCGATGAACAGCGACACTTCGCTGCCGATCTTCGACAGACGTTCCACCGCTGCCCTGATGCGCTCTTCCTGCCCCGCCACGTCCAGACCGCCTTCGGTGGTCAGTTCCTGACGCGTCTCCGGCACCAGACAGATGTGAGCCGGACGGATGCGCTCGGCGAACGCCATCATTTCTTCGGTGACGCCCATTTCGAAGTTCATGCGGGTTTGCAGCACATCCTTGAGCAACAGTACGTCGCGCTCCTGAATGTGGCGACGGTCCTCGCGCAGGTGCACGGTGATGCCGTCGGCGCCCGCCTCTTCCGCGTCCAGCGCGGCCTTGACCGGATCCGGATAGCGCGTGCCCCGAGCCTGACGCAGGGTGGCGACGTGGTCGATGTTCACGCCAAGAAGAATGCGATTGCTGGTGGTCACGGATGCGCTCCTGAAGGGAAAGTTTCGGCGCACAGCATACACGCCGTTATGGCTTTCGAAACAGCTCGCGACTGACCAAGGGACGACCGCCAAGATGAACTGCAAGTGCCTGACGCATCAAGCGTTTGGCGGCGGACAAGGCGCCGGAGGCAGACCAGTCGGCTTCGGCCATGGCCAGCAGTTCGGTGCCGTTGAACAGGCCGGGTTGCAGCAGGTAGACCCGCTCAAGTCCCGCATCCACCTGCAACCGATAGAGACCATCGGGAGCGATGGGCTCGTCATTGATGTCGGTGTTCAGAGAAAAGCCATAGCCGAGGTCGTCAAGCAGGCGCCATTCGAAGGAACGCAGCAACGGCTCCAGTGGCCGGCCTTCTGCCAAAGCCAGCAAGGTGGCCGCGTAATGATCGAACACCGCGGGGTGCGGGTCTTCGGCTGGCAGCAGGCGGATCAGCAACTCGTTGAGATAGAGGCCACTGAACAGCGCCTCGCCGACCATCCACGTCGCATTGCCGGCACTTTCCATTCGCCCGACATTCTTCAACTCACCCTTGCCACGGAATTCCACTTCCAGCGGCACGAACGGACGCGCCAGCGTCCCGGCCTTGCCCCGCGCGCTGCGCAACACCGCCCGCAACCGACCTTGCGGCGTGAGGAAGTCCACCAAGGCACTGGTTTCGCGATAGGCGCGGGAGTGCAGGACGTAGGCGGGTTGGGCGGGAGGCGTTTGAGACATGGATTTCTCGTTGAGGAAAACGCGGTTTTACTCATCACCCAAAACCAATGTGGGAGCGAGCTTGCTCGCGAAAGCGGTGCAACAGTCAACATCAATGCTGAATGTTACATCGTCTTCGCGAGCACGCTCGCTCCCACAATGGATCGATGCAATGCCAGACGCTTTACAGGTCGCCGTAACCCAGCGAACGCAGCGCACGTTCGTCGTCGGACCAGCCGCCCTTAACCTTCACCCACAGGTTGAGCATGATCTTGGAGTCGAACAGCAGCTCCATGTCCTTGCGCGCCTCGGTGCCGATGCGCTTGATGCGCTCGCCCTTGTCGCCAATGATGATTTTCTTCTGGCCGTCACGCTCGACGAGGATCAGCGCGTGGATGTGCAGAGTCTTGCCCTGTTGCTTGAACTCTTCGATTTCCACGGTGATCTGGTACGGCAGCTCGGCGCCCATCTGGCGCATGATTTTCTCGCGCACCAGTTCGGCGGCGAGGAAACGGCTGCTGCGGTCGGTGATCTGGTCTTCCGGGAAGAAGTGATCGTTCTCCGGCAGATGGTCAGCGATGACCTTTTCCAGTGCATCGAGGTTATGCCCGTGCTGCGCCGAGATCGGAATGATCTGCGCATTCGGCAGCTGTTCCTGCAACCAGGACAGGTGCGGCATCAGCTCGGCCTTGTCCTCGATGCGGTCGGTCTTGTTCAGCGCGACGATCAGCGGGCCGGTCACGTACTGCACACGCTCCAGCACCATCTGGTCTTCTTCGGTCCACTTGGTGCGGTCGACCACGAAGATCACCACGTCGACGTCTTTCAACGCTGCCGAAGCGGTCTTGTTCATATATCGGTTCAGGGCCTTTTCGCCACCCTTGTGCATGCCCGGGGTGTCGACATAGATCGCCTGCACGTCGCCTTCGGTCTTGATCCCGAGCATGTTGTGGCGAGTGGTCTGCGGCTTGCGCGAGGTGATCGCGAGCTTCTGGCCGAGGATGTGGTTCAGCAGCGTGGACTTGCCCACGTTGGGACGGCCGACGATGGCAACATAGCCACAGCGAGTTGCGTTTGTATCAGTCATTGCCATTCTCCACACCCAGGGCAATCAGTGCTGCAGCGGCCGCTACCTGTTCGGCAATGCGACGGCTCACGCCCTGACCCCGGCTTTTTTCATTCAATAGGACAACTTCGCACTCGACGAAGAAGGTACGGCAGTGCGGCTCACCCTGGATATCCACCACTTCATAGCGTGGCAGGTCGCAACCGCGCGATTGCAGGAATTCCTGCAGGCGGGTCTTCGGATCCTTGTTGGTGTCGACCAGTGTCAGACCTTCGAACTCGCCGGCCAGCCAGGCCAGAACGCGCTCGCGGGCGACTTCCATGCCGGCGTCGAGGTAGATCGCGCCGATCAGCGCTTCGAGGGCATCGGCCAGAATCGATTCGCGACGGAAACCGCCGCTTTTCAGCTCACCGGAACCCAGGCGCAGGTATTCGCCCAGATCGAAACCACGGGCCAATACCGCCAGGGTCTCACCTTTCACCAGACGTGCACGCAAACGCGACAACTGGCCTTCGCGGGCCAGCGGGAAGCGGTCGAAGAGTGCCTCGCCGGCGACGAAGTTGAGGATCGCATCGCCGAGGAATTCCAGACGCTCGTTGTTGCGTCCGGCAAAGCTGCGGTGCGTGAGGGCCAGGACCATCAGTTCCTGGTCCTTGAAGGTGTAACCGAGCTGACGCTCGAGACGGCTTAGAGAAACGCTCACGGTTTACCCACGCTGAGTTCGTGGCTGGATTCCACTGCCATCGCCGGGATACGGCGCAGGCCTGGGACAATTAACGCTGTGTTCAAAAATGACGTCCTGAATATCGTGGCTTCATGCCCCGGAGCCGGTTGTGCCGACGCCAGAAATGCATTCGGCGCTGTGGTCAACAGCGCCGTGATTGTTTACTTGATCAGGCCGACCCGCGAGAAATTCGGCAGGTGGCTGAGTTTCGGTTCCGGCCAGCTCATCCAGACCGCGAAGGCCTTGCCGACGATGTTCTGGTCGGGAACCATGCCCAGCAGATCCTTGGGAATGTTCGGATCATCCCAGTAGCGACTGTCGTTCGAGTTGTCGCGGTTGTCGCCCATCATGAAATAGTGCCCGGCCGGCACGGTCCAGGTATGGTCCGGTGTGGCGCGGTAGCGGCTCATTTCCTTGCGGATCAGGTGCTCGGCGGCGCCGAGTTTTTCCTTGTAGAGCTCAGCGCTGCCAAGGGTGCCCGGCTCGGAGCCGACCAGTTGCTCGGCAATCGACTCGCCATTGACGAACAGACGCTTGTCGGCGGTGTAACGCACCGTGTCACCCGGCAGACCCACCACACGCTTGATGTAGTTGACGTTCGGGTCGCTCGGGTAGCGGAACACCATCACATCGCCGCGTTGCGGATCACCGACTTCGATGACTTTCTTGTCGATCACCGGCAGGCGGATCCCGTAAGAAAACTTGTTCACCAGAATGAAGTCGCCAACGTCCAGGGTCGGCTTCATCGAACCGGACGGAATCTGGAAAGGCTCCACCAGGAACGAACGCAGCACCAGCACGATGAACAGCACCGGGAAGAACGACTTGCCGTATTCGACCAGCAGCGGTTCCTTGTTCAGCTTCTCGACCACCACTACGTCAGGCTGGCTGACGCTGCCCTGATAGGAAGTGATGGCGGCGCGCCGACGCGGTGCCAGGATCAACAGATCGAGCAACGCCAACAGGCCGCAGACGAACACGGCGATAACCAGCAACAGCGGGAAATTTAGTGACATAGGACCTGACTATTCCAACCTGAGCACGGCAAGGAAGGCTTCTTGTGGAATTTCCACGTTGCCGACCTGCTTCATGCGTTTCTTACCGGCCTTTTGCTTCTCGAGCAGTTTCTTCTTACGGCTGACGTCACCGCCGTAGCATTTGGCCAATACGTTCTTTCTGAGTGCCTTGACGGTTGTCCGGGCGACGATCTGACCGCCAATGGCAGCCTGGATGGCCACGTCGAACATCTGACGAGGAATCAGTTCTTTCATCTTCTCGGTCAACTGGCGACCTTTGAAGTGCGAATTGTCACGGTGCACGATCAGCGCCAGGGCGTCGACCTTGTCGCCGTTGATCAGCACGTCCAGTTTCACCAGATTAGCCGATTGGTAACGATCGAAATGGTAGTCCAGCGAAGCATAGCCGCGGCTGGTGGATTTCAGACGGTCGAAGAAGTCCAGGACCACTTCGTTCATCGGCAGGTCGTAGGTCACCTGGACCTGGTTGCCGAGGAACAGCATGTCGACCTGAACACCGCGTTTTTCGATGCACAGGGTGATGACGTTGCCCAGGTGCTCCTGCGGTACCAGGATGTTGGCACGCACGATTGGCTCGCGCATGTCTTCGATCGCGGACACGTCCGGCAGCTTCGACGGGTTGTCGACGTAAATCGTTTCACCGGTTTTCAGCACCAGTTCGAAGATTACGGTTGGTGCCGTGGTGATCAGGTCCAGGTCGTATTCGCGCTCCAGGCGCTCCTGGATGATCTCCATGTGCAGCATGCCGAGGAAGCCGCAACGGAAGCCGAAGCCCAGGGCGTCGGAGCTTTCCGGGGTGTACTGCAGCGACGAGTCGTTCAGGGTCAGCTTCTGCAGCGCTTCGCGGAAGTCCTCGAAGTCGTCGGAGCTGACCGGGAACAGACCGGCGTAAACCTGTGGCTGAATGCGTTTGAAACCCGGCAGTACCGGAACATCCGGCGTCGAGCTCAAGGTCAGGGTGTCACCGACCGGTGCACCGTGAATGTCCTTGATGCTGGCGATGATGAAGCCCACTTCGCCGGCCTTCAGGTCTGCGGTGGCGGTGTGTTTCGGGTTGAAAACACCGACGCTGTCGACCAGGTGGACCTTGCCGGTGGATTTCACCAGGATCTTGTCGCCCTTCTTCACGCGGCCATGACGCACGCGCACCAGGGAGACAACGCCCAGGTAGTTGTCGAACCAGGAGTCGATGATCAACGCTTGCAGCGGATCTTCGATGTTGCCGGTCGGCGCAGGAATGGTCGCGACCAGACGCTCGAGCACTTCGTCGACACCCAGGCCGGTCTTGGCGCTGCAGGTGACGGCGTCGGTGGCGTCGATGCCGATGATCTTCTCGATCTCGTCCTTGACGCGGTCGGGCTCGGCCTGCGGCAGGTCGATCTTGTTCAGTACCGGCATGACCTCGAGGCCCTGCTCGATGGCGGTGTAGCAGTTGGCCACGGACTGGGCTTCAACACCCTGACCCGCGTCGACCACCAGCAAGGCACCTTCACACGCGGCCAGGGAACGGCTGACTTCGTAGGTGAAGTCGACGTGGCCGGGGGTGTCAATGAAGTTCAGCTGGTAGGTGACGCCGTCTTTGGCTTTGTAATAGAGGGTAACGCTGTGGGCCTTGATGGTGATCCCGCGTTCGCGCTCCAGATCCATGGAATCCAGTACCTGGGCTTCCATTTCACGCTCGGCCAGGCCACCGCACATCTGGATGAAACGGTCAGCCAGCGTCGACTTGCCATGGTCAATGTGGGCGATGATGGAGAAATTGCGGATATGACTCAAATCACTCACGGATCAACACTCAAAAAGGCTGCAGGCTTGGCCCGCCGAAAAATAGCCGGGAATTGTACCTGATACACGGCGCAAGCGTCACGTTCGCCTGTCACCCGGATTGCATGCAAAAACGCCCCGGTCTTGCGACCGGGGCGTTTTCAAGGCTGGAGCAAGGGTGAAACCTTGTTCATCAACCGGCTCGACGCAGCAACCAGACACCCGCCAGGGCACAGACGCCTGCCGGCACCAGCACTGCGAACAGCGGCGAGAAGCCGAATACCAGACTGGACGGACCGAGCAGATCCTGAACGATGCGGAAGGTGAACCCCACCAGCACACCGGTAAACACCCGCTGACCGAGGGTTACCGAGCGCAGCGGGCCGAAAATGAAGGAGATCGCCATCAGCACCAGCGCGGCGGTCACCAGCGGCTGCAACACCTTGACCCAAAAGGCCAGCCAGTAACGGCCGTTGCTCAGCCCTTGATCGGCCAGGTAGTGGATGTAACCCCACAGCCCGGTAATCGACAGCGCTTCCGGTGCCATGACCACGGTGTTCAGCAGCTGCGGGCTGATGGACACATCCCAGTCTTCGGTCGGTTTGTTGACGACTTCGGTGCTGCGCTCATGGAACAGCGTGGTGGTCACATCGGTGAGCTGCCAGCGAGTGCCATCGAACTCGGCGCGCTTGGCGAAGCTCGAGCTCAGCAGGTGGCGTTCCTTGTCGAAGTGATAGCGGGTCACGCCATACAACAGGCCATCGGGTTGAACGGCGTTGATATGGATGAATTCCTCACCCTGACGGTGCCACATACCGTGCTTGGCGCTTTGCGCGTCGCCACTGCCTTGAGCCAGCGAACGATTGGCCTGAGCCATGCTCTCGGTAGCCGGCGCAACGTACTCGCCGATCAGCACGCCGGCCAGCATCAGCACCAGCATCGGCTTCATGACCGCCCAGACGATGCGCCCGATGGACACACCCGCCGCACGCATCACCGTCAGCTCACTGCTGCTCGCCAGACTGCCGAGGCCGATCAGACAGCCGATCAGTGCTGCCATCGGCAACATGTCATAGAGCCGGCGCGGTGCGGTCAGCAGTACAAAGCTCAGCACATCAGCCAGGGTGTAGGTATCGCTGACGTCGCTCATCTCGTCGATGAAGGCAAACAATGTCGCCAGCCCCAGGATGATCGCCAGCACGGCGATGATCGCCATGAACACGCTGCTGCCGATGTAGCGGTCGAGTTTAACCACGAGCCACCTCCAGCGCAGCGCTGCGACGGCTGGCCATTTTCAGGCGCAGCGGTTCCCAGTACAGCAGGCCGATACCGATGACCAGGAAGATCCCGTGTACCCACCACAGACCCAGGCTCGCCGGGATCTTGCCTTTTTCGAGGGCGCCGCGAGCGGCAATCAGGATGGTCAGGTAAGCCATATAAAGAAGAATCGCCGGCAGCAACTTGAGGAAGCGCCCCTGGCGCGGATTGACCCGCGACAGCGGCACCGCCATCAGAGTCACGATAAATACCAGCAGCGGCAGCGACAGGCGCCATTGCAGTTCGGTCTTGGCGCGGATGTCATCACTGGCCATCAGGGTCGACGTCGGCATGGCGTCACGGTCGGTGACTTCCTCGCTGACATCGGGCTTGGGCAGCAGAACACCGTAGGTTTCGTAGTGGATGGCGCGGTAGTTGGCCAGTCCCGGACTGCCGTCGTAGCGGTAGCCGTTGTGCAGGATCAGGTAACGGTTGCCATCAGGACGGACTTCCTGCCGGCCTTTCTCGGCCACCAGCACGGAAATCCCGCGATCCGCCTGGTTGGCACCGAGGTTTTTCTGCGAGATGAACACGCTGCCCAGGTTGACCCGGTCGTCGCTCAGGTTTTCGGTGTAGGTCACCCGCGTGCCATCGCGCAACGCCTGGAAGCGGCCCGGCTCAAGGGTGTCGAATTCGGTCAGGGCGTCCTGCTTGTTCAGCAGCAGCTGGAACTGGTTGGCACCTTGCGGGGCCAGACTCAGGCTCAGCCATGCCACCACCAGCGCCACCAGCGTGGCCGGGAACAGGGTCATGCGGAACAGGCGCTGCTGGCTCATGCCAGTGGCCGACAGCACGGTCATTTCGCTTTCCAGATACAACCGGCCGTACGCCAGCAGGATCCCGAGGAACAGACCCAGCGGCAGAATCAACTGCATGAAGCCCGGCAGACGGTAGCCCATGATCAGGAACAGCGATCCCGGATCGAGCTGGCCCGCAGCGGCCTGGGCAAGGTATTTGATGAAGCGACCGCTCATGATGATGACCAGCAGCACGGCACTCACCGCACTCAGGGTCAACAGGACTTCGCGGGACAGATAACGGAAGACGATCAAACCAGACACTCCAGGGTTGTCAGGCTAAGGCGGCCAAACAAGCAAACGTATCGACAGGCCCGCCAGGCAGAGCCGTCGAAAAAAGATGCGGCATTATCCTGTGATTGAGCGCGCCTGTCACTGCGCACACTCACGCAAGCGTGCAATCGGTTGAAGATCGTTCCGAGGAGGGTTGTCAGGCGCAGGGAGCGAGGTTCAAACTGCGGCCCTTGTCGCAGGCGCTGGCCTGCGCCTTTTCTCTCTATAAGCAGGCGACTGCGGACACCGCCGAACGCCTGCGTGTTGACCATTCATTCAGGGATCCGGACATGGAACTGGTTGTAAAAAGCGTTAGCCCAGAAACGTTGAAAACCGCCACCCTGGTGGTTGCCGTCGGTGAAGGCCGCAAACTCGGCGTCGCCGCCAAGCAGGTCGACGAACTGAGCGGCGGCGCCATCAGCGCTGTCCTCAAGCGTGGCGATCTGGCCGGCAAAGTCGGTCAGAGCCTGTTGCTGCACAGCCTGCCGAACCTGAAAGCCGAACGCGTGCTGCTGGTCGGCGTGGGCAAGGATGAAGAACTGGGCGACCGCCCGTTCCGCAAGATCGTTGCCGGCATCCTCAACACCCTCAAGGGCCTGGGCGGCAGCGATGCCGTGCTGGCACTGGATGAAATCATCGTCAAGGGCCGTGACAGCTACGGCAAGACTCGCCTGTTGGCCGAAACCCTGGTCGACGGCGAATACACCTTCGACCAGTTCAAGAGCCAGAAAGCCGAACCGCGCGCTCTGAAGAAAATCACCCTGCTGACCATCAAGGCCGCTCAAGCCGAAGTGCAACGCGCCGTGAATCACGCCACCGCGATCGCCAACGGCATGGCGTTCACCCGCAACCTGGGCAACCTGCCGCCGAACATCTGCCACCCGACCTTCCTCGGCGAACAAGCCAAGGACCTGGGCAAAGAGTTCAAGGATCTGAAAGTCGAAGTCCTCGACGAGAAGAAGATCAAATCCCTGGGCATGGGCTCGTTCTACGCCGTCGGCCAGGGCAGCGCCCAGCCACCGCGCCTGATCGTCATGCAATACAACGGCGGCAAGAAATCCGAGAAGCCGTACGCGCTGGTCGGTAAAGGCATCACCTTCGACACCGGCGGCATCAGCCTGAAACCGGGCGCCGGCATGGACGAGATGAAGTACGACATGGGCGGCGCCGCCAGCGTGTTCGGTACCCTGCGCGCCGTGCTGGAACTGAAGCTGCCGATCAACCTGGTGTGCATCCTGGCCTGCGCCGAGAACATGCCGAGCGGCACCGCTTCGCGTCCGGGCGACATCGTGACCACCATGAGCGGCCAGACCGTGGAAATCCTCAACACCGACGCCGAAGGCCGTCTGGTGCTGTGCGACGCACTGACCTACTCCGAGCGCTTCAAGCCACAAGCGGTGATCGACATCGCCACCCTGACCGGCGCCTGCGTGGTTGCCCTGGGTGCGCACACCTCTGGCCTGCTGGGCAATAACGACGAACTGATCGGCCAACTGCTGAGCGCCGGCAAGGCTGCCGACGACCGCGCCTGGCAACTGCCGCTGTTCGATGAGTACCAGGAGCAACTGGACAGCCCGTTCGCCGACATCGCCAACATTGGCGGGCCGAAGGCCGGCACCATCACCGCCGCGTGCTTCCTGTCGCGCTTCACCAAGAACCTGAACTGGGCGCACCTGGACATCGCGGGCACCGCATGGACCAGCGGCGGCAAGGACAAGGGCGCCACCGGCCGTCCGGTTCCCCTGCTGACCCAGTACCTGCTGGATCGCGCCAAAGCCTGAAACCGATGACTGCGAGCGGCGCCTCTCTTGAGGGGCGCCGCTTTCAGCTCAGGAACCGCAATGACCAAAGTCGACTTCTACATCCTGCCCAGTGCCGATCCTTCGGCGCGTCTGGATTTTGCCTGCAAGCTCACCGAGAAAGCCTGGCGCATGGGCCACCGCATCTACCTGCATTGCAGCGATGCCGCCCAACGCGAAGACCTCGATGCGCGACTGTGGGCGTTCAAGGGCGAAACCTTCGTGCCCCATGGCCCGGCCGAGAGCGAACCGGAAGGTTTGATCGTGCTTGGATTGGGCGATGACTGCGGCCAGCATCAGGACTTGCTGGTCAACCTCGACCTGAAAGTCCCGGCCTTCGCCAACAAATTCGCCCGAGTGGCGGAAGTGGTGGTGGAAGATCCGGCGATCCGTGCGGCTGCGCGGGAGAGTTTCCGTTTCTACCGGGAACAGGGCTATCCTCTGCAAGACCACCGTTTACAGCGACTCTGAGTACGCCGATGGACACTCCAAAACCGCTGCAAAAACCCGCGCACTTGCTGGATGACCTCGAGTCGATCCGCCAGTTGCTGGGCGATGACAACCTGCAACCGCCGCTTTTGACCGATACGGTCGATGATGGCGAACAGGAACAGATTCCGATGCTGTTCGACTCGGTCGCCACTGAGCCACCCGCCGTCGAACCGCCACCCGCTACCGTCGCGAAACCCGCCACCGCGCCCGTCGCACCTGTGGACAAAGGCCCCGACGCGCTGCTGCACCTGGACAGCGAACTGCGCGCCGCTGCGCAACTGATCATGCAAGACGTGATCGATGACTTCGCCCCGCACATCGAAACCGAAATCAAACGTCGCCTCGAGGCACGGATGGAACGGCTTCTGAGCCAGTACGAATAATCGACGGTGGGAGCCGTCGCACGGTTGCTCCCACTTTTAGATCCCCACCCGGCCCGCCCCGCTCGCCCTGCGCCCCATGCCCCGCTATACTTCCCGGCTTTTCCTGAATAAATGCCAATAGGGTCCCGCCGCGCATGGATAAGACCTACCAGCCGCACGCCATTGAAACTTCCTGGTACAACACCTGGGAGTCCGAGAACTACTTCGCCCCGCAAGGCGCGGGCGACTCCTACACCATCATGATCCCGCCGCCGAACGTCACCGGCAGCCTGCACATGGGTCACGGTTTCAACAACGCGATCATGGACGCCCTGATCCGTTTCCGCCGCATGCAGGGTCGCAACACCCTGTGGCAACCGGGCACCGACCACGCCGGTATCGCCACGCAGATGCTGGTGGAGCGTCAACTCGAAGCCCAGGGCCAGAATCGCCACGATCTGGGCCGCGAAAAATTCCTCGAGAAAGTCTGGGAGTGGAAGGAACAGTCCGGCGGCAACATCAGCCGTCAGATCCGCCGCCTCGGCTCGTCCGTGGACTGGAGCCGCGAACGTTTCACCATGGACGACGGCCTCTCTGAAGCCGTTAAAGAAGCATTCGTGCGCCTGCACGAAGACGGTCTGATCTATCGCGGCAAGCGCCTGGTCAACTGGGACACCAAGCTGCACACGGCGATTTCCGACCTCGAAGTGGAAAACCACGACGAGAAAGGTTTCCTGTGGAACTTGAAATACCCGCTGGCCGACGGCGCAAAAACTGCTGAAGGCAACGATTTCCTGATCGTCGCGACCACCCGTCCGGAAACCATGCTCGGCGACTCCGCCGTCGCGGTGAACCCGAACGACGAGCGCTACAAAGCCCTGATCGGCAAATTCGTCGAGCTGCCGCTGGTCGGCCGCCGCATTCCGATCATCGCCGACGATTACTGCGACCCTGAATTCGGCACCGGCTGCGTGAAAATCACCCCGGCCCACGATTTCAACGACTACGAAGTCGGCAAGCGCCACAACCTGCCGCTGCTGAACATCTTCGACAAGAACGCCAACGTGCTGCCGGCAGCGCAGGTGTTCAACCTCGACGGCACGCTGAACGACAGCATCGACGGCAAGATTCCGGCCGAGTACGCCGGTCTCGAGCGTTTCGAAGCGCGCAAGCAGATCGTGGCTGCGTTCGACGCCGCCGGCCTGCTGGTCAGCGTCGACGACCACAACCTGAAAGTGCCGAAAGGCGACCGCTCCGGCACCGTCATCGAGCCGTGGCTGACCGACCAGTGGTACGTGTCCACCAAGCCGCTGGCCGAGCCTGCGATTGCTGCCGTTGAAGACGGCCGTATCCAGTTCGTGCCGAAGCAGTACGAAAACATGTACTTCTCGTGGATGCGCGACATCCAGGACTGGTGCATCAGCCGTCAGCTGTGGTGGGGCCACCGGATTCCGGCCTGGTACGACGAGTCGGGCAAGGTCTACGTCGGTCGCGACGAAGCCGAAGTGCGTGCCAAGCACAACCTCGGCCCGGACGTTGCGCTGCAACAAGACAACGACGTTCTCGACACCTGGTTCAGTTCGGGCCTGTGGACCTTCTCCACCCTGGGCTGGCCGGAAAAGACCGAGTTCTTGAAGAAATTCCACTCCACCGACGTTCTGGTCACCGGTTTCGACATCATTTTCTTCTGGGTCGCCCGGATGATCATGCTGACCATGCACCTGATCAAGAACGAGGACGGCACGCCGCAGGTTCCGTTCAAGACCGTTTACGTGCACGGCCTGGTGCGTGATGGCCAGGGCCAGAAGATGTCCAAATCCAAGGGCAACGTCCTGGACCCGCTGGACATCATCGACGGTATCGAGCTCGAAACCCTGGTGCAGAAACGCACCTCCGGTCTGATGCAGCCAAAACTGGCGAAGAAGATCGAGAAGCAAACCCGCGACGAGTTCGCCGACGGCATCGCCAGCTACGGCACCGACGCCCTGCGCTTCACTTTCTGCTCGCTGGCGTCCACCGGTCGCGACATCAAGTTCGACATGGGCCGCGTCGAAGGCTATCGCAACTTCTGCAACAAGATCTGGAACGCTGCGCGCTATGTTCTGGACAAGGGCGAAGACTGCGGCCAGAACGGCGAAGCTTACGAGCTGTCGCTGGCGGATCGCTGGATCATCTCGCAACTGCAACGCACCGAAGCCGAAGTGACCCGCCAACTGGATCAGTTCCGTTTCGACCTGGCGGCACAAGCGCTATACGAGTTCATCTGGAACCAGTACTGCGACTGGTACCTGGAATTGTCCAAGCCAGTGCTGTGGGACGAAAACGCGCCGGTCGAGCGTCAGCGCGGCACTCGCCGCACGCTGGTTCGCGTACTGGAAGTGGCGCTGCGCCTGGCGCATCCGTTCATGCCGTTCATCACTGAAGAAATCTGGCAGCGCATCGCGCCGCTGGCCGGCATTCAGGGCAAGACGATCATGCTGCAAGCCTGGCCGGTGGCCAACGAAGAGCGCATCGATCCGGCAGCCGAAGACGACATCGAATGGCTCAAGGGCCTGATGCTCGGCACGCGCAATATCCGTGGCGAAATGAACATCGGCCCGGGCAAACCGCTGCCGATCTACCTGAAAAACGTCACCGCTGAAGACCAGCGCCGCCTGACCGAGAACGAAGCGCTGCTGAAAAAGCTGGCGCGTCTGGAATCGATCACCGTACTGGCGGCCGGCGAAGAAGCGCCACTGTCCGCCACCGCACTGGTTGGCGAGATGGAAGTGCTGGTGCCGATGGCCGGTCTGATCGACAAGAACGCCGAACTGGCGCGCCTGGACAAGGAAATCCTGCGTCTGCAGGGCGAAGTCCAGCGTGTCGGCGGCAAGCTGTCCAACGCCGGTTTCGTTGACAAGGCTCCGGCCGAAGTCATCGAGAAGGAACGCGCCAAGCTGGCCGAGGCCGAACAGGCCTTGGGCAAACTGGCCGAGCAGCACGCGCGGATCGCCAGCCTGTAACGGCAAATCGCACTGAAAAAGGGAGGCCATGCGGCCTCCCTTTTTTGTGCCCGGCACTTTTCCGGCCTACAACCCGGTTCCCTGTGGGACAATAGTTGCCACTTTCAGCCATACCCGAATCGACCACGCCCATGAACGCCCCCCGCACACCTCGCCCCGCGCGCAAGAAGCCTGACTCCGCTACCCCGGCCAAGCCCGTGGAGCCGCGCAAAGAGGCCAGCCTGCACCCGCGCAATCGCCATCAGGGTCGTTACGACTTCCCGGCGTTGATCAAAACTACGCCGGAGCTGGCGAAGTTCGTGATCACCAACCCGTACGGCAAGGAAAGCATCGACTTCGCCAGCCCGGACGCGGTGCGCGTGTTCAACCGGGCGTTGCTCAAGTCGTTCTACGGCATCCAGCATTGGGATATCCCGGCCGATTACCTTTGCCCGCCAGTACCGGGTCGTGCCGATTACGTGCACTTCCTGGCTGACCTGCTGGCCAGCAACAACGACGGCGTGGTTCCACGCGGCGCCATCGTCAACGTGCTGGACATCGGCATGGGCGCCAACTGCGTGTATCCGCTGATCGGTAACAGCGAATACCGCTGGCACTTCCTGGGCTCGGAAATCGACCCGACGGCCGTGGCTGCCGCAACAGCCATCGTCCAGTCCAACGACCTGAACAAGGTCATCAAGTTGCGCCAGCAGGAGAACCGCAAGCACATCCTGATCGGCCTGCTGGAGCCCGGCGAGCGTTTTGACCTGACCATGTGCAACCCGCCGTTCCACGCGTCGATGGAAGAGGCCACCAAGGGCAGCGAGCGTAAGTGGCGCGCCCTCGGCAAGGCCGATCCGAAACGCAAATTGCCGGTGCTGAACTTTGGCGGTCAATCGGCCGAACTGTGGTGTGAAGGCGGCGAAGCGCGCTTCGTGACGCAACTGATCGCCGAAAGTGCGAACTTTGCGCACAAGGTATTGTGGTTCAGCACCCTGGTCTCGAAAGCCTCGAACCTGCCCGCCATCGAAACCGCGCTGAAAAAGGTCGGCGCGCTGGAAAGCCAGGTAGTGGAAATGTCCCAAGGCCAGAAGCAGAGCCGCTTCGTCGCCTGGACCTTCCAGACCAAGTCCGAGCAGCAGATCTGGCGTCGCGAACGCTGGGTTCGCAAGTAATACGTTTCAACCGGGGCGGCGCTTGATCGCAAAGCAGCCGCCACTACTGCTGAAACACAATCGGCAGGCACAAAAAAACCGTGCCCGGATCACTCCGGCGCACGGTTTTTTTATCGCTGCGTCTTACTTGTTCACAGCGTCGGTCAGGCCTTTGGCCACAACCAGCTTGATCACTTTCTTGGCAGGGATTTCGATGGCAGCGCCAGTCGATGGGTTACGGCCAGTGCGGGCAGGACGCTCGGTCACTTTCAGCTTGCCGATACCTGGCAAGGTGATTTCGCCGCCGTTTTCCAGCTGATCAGCAACGATTTGGCCCAGTTGGTCCAGAGCGTTACGCGCGGTGGTTTTCGGCGCGTCGATAGCTTCAGCGATGTCGGCGATCAGTTGGTCTTTAGTAAGAGCCATGTAGTGTTCCTTCCCTATCAAATTCATATGGATTGCAGAGTGCAGTGTCAGCCATCGAGCCCGATCTTCTGGATCTGGCACCCTCGGCGATAACCACGACGAGTCGGGGTTATAGATGCCGAAATCAGGGTTTGGTTCGACCTGACAAATGCTGAATGCACGCTTAACGCAGTGACTACGCGTAAGACCGGGCAAAACTAGCACAGAGACAAGGAAATATCCGCCTCTAGCTAGCCAAATGGTCAGGTTTATTGCGCTAAATCGGTAAATAAATGCATAAGCGCCACCCCATGACCCCGAATTGCCCTTCAGCCCGCGCCAAAACCAGTGGTTGCGGTACACTGGGCGCTTTTTCGGGGGAGCCCGCCCTCCTCCCTTCCACTTGCCGAGAAGCCCATGCCGATCCGTCATTGCATCGTCCACCTGATCGACAAAAAACCCGATGGCACCCCCGCCGTTCTGCACGCCCGTGACTCTGAACTGGCTGAATCCGCCGCCATCGAGAATATGCTCGCCGACCTCAACGAGAGCTATAACGCCAAACAGGGCAAAGCCTGGGGGTTGTTTCATCCGGAGTCCGGTGCGTTTCCGTTCAGCGGCTGGCTGAAGGAATACATGGAAGGCGGCAAGGACTTCACCGCGTTCAGCAAAGTGGCGGTCGAGCATCTGCAAAAACTGATGGAAGAGTCGAACCTCTCCGTCGGCGGCCACGTACTATTCGCCCACTACCAGCAAGGTATGACCGATTACCTGGCCATCGCCCTGCTACACCACAGTGAAGGCGTGGCCGTGACCGATCAACTGGACGTGACCCCGTCGCGCCACCTCGACCTCGGTCAACTGCACCTGGCGGCTCGGATCAACGTCTCCGAGTGGCAGAACAACAAGCAGTCCAAGCAGTACATTTCGTTCATCAAGGGCAAGAACGGCAAGAAGGTCTCGGAATACTTCCGCGACTTCATCGGCTGCCAGGAAGGCGTCGACGGCCCGGGCGAGACCCGCACGCTGCTCAAGGCTTTCAGCGACTTCGTCGAGAGCGAAGATCTGCCGGAAGATTCCGCCCGCGAGAAGACCAAGACCCTGGTCGACTACGCCAGCAGCCAGGCCAAGCTCGGCGAGCCGATGGGCCTGGAAGAACTCTCGGAGCTGATCGACGAAGAACGCCCGAAGGCCTTCTACGACCACATCCGCAACAAGGATTACGGCCTGTCGCCGGAGATCCCGGCGGATAAGCGCACGCTCAACCAGTTCCGGCGCTTCACCGGCCGCGCCGAAGGCCTGTCGATCAGCTTCGAGGCGCACCTGCTGGGCTCGAAGATCGAATACGACGAAGAAGCTGGCACGCTGGTCATCAAAGGCCTGCCAACCTCGCTCACCGATCAGTTGAAGCGCCGCAACTGATGCTCGGCAATGTGCTGAAAAAGGTCGCACTGGTTCTGCTGGTGGTCGTGGTCTATCAGAACTGGGGCAAGATCGAACGGGTGTTCAACCCGTCGCAGATGGCATCGGAGCAGGTCCGCGCCAACGCCAAGGTCGTGCTGTACACCACGGACTGGTGCGGGTACTGCAAGCAGACCAAGCGCTTTCTCGATCAGAAAGGGATTGCGTTCAAGGAATTCGATATCGAGAAGGACGCCGAGGCGCGCAAGGCGTACGAAGCGCTGGGCGGGCGCGGGATTCCGCTGATCGACGTCAATGGCACGTTGATTCGCGGGTTTGATCCGGACGAAATTCTTGCTGCACTGAAATGAACGAGGGAGCCATTGAGCTCCCTCATTTGTTTCAACGTTTCTCGATACGGAAACCGAAACGCGGGAAGTGCACATGCACCACACCACCGCGTTCGTCTTCACGGCGCAGGATCAGCTCTTCGCGACCGGCAAACACCAATTCCCCAGCAACCGGATCAACGCCGTAATCAGTAGCCGCGATCACGACCTGCTGACCCGCTGCAAATCCGTTCGGATCGACAAACTGCTCATCAGGCAACGCCGCCGGCGTCGAATGGCGCGCAACCTCCAGCGCTTCTTCGGAACTCATGGCGCTGGCTGCACCGTGACCGAAGCCGAGCACCCGCCCGAGCCACGCGGACACTGCAGGGTAGTCATCCACCAGCGGTGCGGTAACGTGCGTAGCCTTGAGGAACCACAGCGGATGCGCCATGGCGAAGTCGGCAATCGATGGCTCGCCGAACAGGAAGTCTCCGTCCTCGCGCTGCAACTGCTGCTCCAGGCGCGCCATGATGGTCGGCCATTGATGTTTGGCCTGCTCGGCCGACAGTCTGGTCGCGCTGCCACCGCTGAACAGCCCGGCACGATCGGCCAGAAACGCCTTGATCGCTTCCGGCGGCAACTTGCCGAAACGCACCGCTACCGACTCCGGCTGAAACACCAGGCTCACCGCATGCTGGAACACCACCGAATCGGCCCAGGCGGCGAAACTGGCGGCAATCATCTCCTGACCTTCCGGGAAGAACGAAGGCTGGGCCTTCTCCTGCTCGAGGCGGCGGGCAATCAACGAAGTGTCGCAATAGATGTCAGCGCCGATCTGCAGCACAGGCGTCTTGCGGTAGCCCCCGGTCAGGGCGGTCAGGTCCGGTTTCGGCATCACCGGCGAGATGTGCACCGAACGCCAGGACAAACCCTTGAACCCCAACAGCAGCCGGGCCTTTTCGGCGAATGGAGAGGTCGGGTAATGATGCAGAATCAACTCGGACATGCTCGGCTCCGCCGCACAGAAAGTGAATCAGCAGCTTAGCGCGCAATTCGTTCGCAGCCTACGGATCCGGCTGATGGGAACTGATCAGTCAGGTTGATAAGGCACTAAAAATGGCTCGAAAAAAAACCGCCTCAGCCGAGGCCGAGACGGTTTTCCCACATCAATGACCTTACATCAGGTCATCAAAGTGATCTCGCAGGAACTCGTAAAAGCGAAACGCTTTGAACGACCTCCATACGAGGCTCAGAGTACGCAGCAAAAGCTTCATACGTTTTGGCCTCCGGTTGGGGGCCAAACCTCCAGCGTGCTTACCGGACCACGTACGCCTTCGGAAGACACGTCAATATCTCCTGTGAGGCGGCCGGTTGTGATACCCCCTGAAAAATCATTCCGGCACGGGAGCAACTCCGTGTCAGAGGGCATGAAACCGTTACGCCGATCGGCCAGACCTCAATGGTTGCACTGCCATGTGAGCGGACGGATCGTAACCGGGTTTCTGAACCTTCGCTTAAACAAATAAACTCAAAATTGAGTTTATTGGGTAGGCGTGCCTTCAGGCTTGCTCAGTGACGCAAAGAGGAATATTCTCCGCCTACGTCAATGTCTCCTGTGAGATCAGTAAACCCGGCCGCAAACCGAGGTTTACAGAAAAAACCGCCCCGCAAAGGCGGTTTTTTTTTCGCCTGTCGTTTGTCTGAGGACACCGCTTCAACGTGCAGTGATTTCTACCGCTCGCAAACACCTGATCAATCAGGCCGATAAGACGCCACCAGGCATTCCTTCGCGCTCTTCCTGAGCTTCTTGATCAACCGTTCCTGGCGCAATGCATCGCCCTTGTCACGGCACAGCTCGGTGTAGACCAGCGCCATCGCCGGGCTGGACAGAAAGAATCGCGCGCCCTTGCCGCTCTGGTGTTTGGCGAAGCGGCGCACGGGATCATCGCTGATCCCGCAGTACAGCGAACCGTTGGCGGCGCGAACGAGGTAGACGAACCAGGATTTACTCACTGGAACGTCGGCATCGAGGGGATTTTCGCTGAGGCTGGTCACTGGGCAATAAAGGCGTGTGAGGAACAGGCCGCGATCTTATCAGCGACTCGCCTGAAATGCCTTCAGCCCTTTCAGCGCCTGGGCGCGGACGGCGTTGCGCACCAGCGGCGTCCAGCCCAGCAGCAAGCCCTTGAAGCCCAGTGCCTGGCGAGACCAGCGCCACAGGTCGAAGTGGTCGTGGTGTTCACAGATCTTGCCGTCGCGGAAGACGAAGCGTGCCTGGATGTCGTTGATCACGATATTACCGGTCTGGCTGAACAGATAGGTCGCCACCCAGTGAGCGCCGCCGCTGCGCTCGTCGGCGCGGACATTGTCGAAGGTCAGGGAGAAGTCTTTGGCCCGGGTGGTGAGCATGCGCCACATGTCGCCGGCATCGCGACCGCGCAGCTCGCCAAAGGCCGGATCGCTGAACACCACGTCGTCGGTGTAGCAGGCGGCCATGGCCTCGGCGTCAAGGCGTTGGAAAGCCTGATAGAAACGGGTGATCAACGCGCTGTGGGCTTCTTCACTCATGGGCAATCTCCAGGAAAGGTACAGATTGCCAGCACGATAATCCGCAAACGCCCGAAACACTATCGGCATTCGCATTCCGAATACCGGCAGTGTGTGCGCGTCAGACCTTTTCGCTTTCGACCTGCACGTAAAGCGCGCGCCCGGCACCGAGACCGGCAAGGATCGCACCCGCACCGACGATGCCAAAGATCCAGCCCACGGCGTTCCAGCCGCCGGTCCAGTCATGCACCACGCCGACCGCGAACGGCCCCATGGACGCGAGGGTGTAGCCAAAACCCTGGGACATGCTCGACAGGTTCGCCGCGACATGGGAATCGCGCGAGCGCAGCACGATCAGGGTCAACGCCAGACTGAACGTCCCGCCCTGCCCCAGGCCCAGCAGGATCGCCCAGCCCCACAGGCCTTCGATCGGCGCGTAGAGACATCCGAACAGACCGCCGAGGGTCAGTGCCATCACCACCACGATCGCCAGCCGTTGATCCTTGCCACGCGTAGCCAGCCACGGCGCTGCCAGGGAACTGGCAAGCTGGATGATCACCGAACCGGACAGCACCAGACCGGCCTGGGTCGGCGTCAGCCCGCGTCCAATCAGAATCGACGGCAACCAGCCAAACACAATGTAGGCCAGTGACGATTGCAGGCCCATGTACAAGGTCACCTGCCAGGCCAGCGGATCACGCAGCAAGCCGCGCACCCGGTAGGCGACATTGTGTGCACCATGCTTCTGACCGATTTGCGGCAGCCAGAACACCGCAGCAACCAGCGCCGGAATCACCCAGAAGCCGAGGCCCATGGCCCAGCTGTGATCGAAGTGTTCGCTCAACGGCACGCTCGAACCCGCCGCCATCGCCGCGCCCAGGCACAGGGCCATGGTGTAGACACCGGTCATGGTGCCGGCGTGCTTGGCGAAGTCGCGTTTGACGATACCGGGCAGCAAGACGCCGATGATGCCGATACTCGCGCCACCCAGCACGCTGCCGGCGAACAGACCGATTTCACCGAAGTTGCTGCGCAGGATGATGCCGCCGGCCAGTGTCAGAAGAATCCCCAGCACCACCCGCTCGGCACCGAAACGTCGCGCCAGCACCGGAGCCAATGGGGCGAACAGACCGAGGCACAACACCGGCAACGTCGTCAGCAACCCCGCCTGAGCGGCGGACAAGCCAAGGCTTTTCGACACTTCACTGAGCAGCGGCGCCATGCTCGACAGCGCCGGACGCAGGTTCAACGCCACCAGAATCAGGCCCAACAGCAACAGCCATGGGCGACGTACCAGCGGATGACTTTGCTGCACCTGCTCGTCGTCGGCCTCGGCATCGATCAGCAACTCCTCCAGTTCGGCGGTGCGCTTCGGGGCGTTGACGGCTTCAGGGCGGGACATGGTTTTCTCGGTTTCAGGGTTCATTGATCAGTTGCCTCGACAGGGCTTTGGCCCGTTCCGGATCACGCTGTTCGACGGCTTCGAACAGGGCGATGTGCAAATCGAAGACTTCCTGTCGACGAGGGACGATGTTCAGGGTCTGGCGCAATTGCGCGCCGACGATGCTGGAGAAATAGCGATACAGCTCGCTGAGCGTCGGGTTGTGCGCGGCATCCACCAGGCGGCGGTGAAACACCAGGTCACAGGCGATGTAGCTGTCGAGATCGCCGTGATAGTGGCTGCCGGCAACGCCAAGCGCCTCGCGCAGGCCCGCCAGATCCTCATCGGTACGGCGCAACGCCGCCAGGCCGATGGCTTCGACTTCAAGGATGTGCCGGGTTTCCCGAGCCTGATCCAGTGAGCACTTGGACAGCGCCTTGAGCGTGTCCATCGGATCGACCACCGCCCGCAGATAACTGCCATCGCCCTGACGGATCTCGATCAATCCGGAGAACGCCAGCACCCGCATCGCCTCGCGCACGGTGTTACGGCTGATACCGAGTTCGGCACACAGCTCGGGCTCGGTCGGCAAGCGCTGACCGACCTGCCAGGTGCCGTCGGTGATGCGCTGTCGTAATAGATCCAGGGCCTGATCGACCAGGGATCGCTTAATAAGTGGAGAAATGTCTGACATAGGATTCGCCCTTTCATCCAATCATGGGATGAATTTTCTGACATGTTAGTCAGCTCCGTGTAGGACGGCAACCACCTAGGTTGATCAGGAGGCAAATGAAGCGGGATTTTCGATTGGTCAAAATTACCCTTTAAGGGTAATTTCAAGGATAGGGTTTTGGTTTCTTATGGAAAAGAACACACCCCATTACGACTTGGTGGTGATCAAGGCTGAGGTCAGGCGACTTGGCAAAAAAGCCTTCACCAGGTCTTCGGCAAAATCCGGTGAGAAGCTCGGCTTTAGCTTCAGAGAGATGCAAGAGATCGTTTTCGAGTTACAGAACAGGATGTTGTACAAATCCATGACCACTTATGACGATCATCGAGTCTGGCAGGACGTGTATCACATCACTTCACAAGATCAGGAGATTTACATCAAGGTGACCTACCGCCCAGGCGGCCCACCGGTAATTTCCTTCAAGGAGAAAAACCCATGAAAACCCAGCAATGTGTCAGCTGCGGTGCACGTGAGGGAATGAGGCATTTCGAGGGTCGCGCCGAAACCTTGAGTGTCAAAGGCATGGAGCGCCGTGTAGATAATCTTTCTGGCTGGGAGTGCCAGAAGTGCGGTGAGGTTGAGTGGGACTTCGACACTGACAGCGCAGAACGTTTTGGGGAAGCAGGGGATGAACTGGTATTCGCTGCCAGGCAAATGATCGGTGACGAGATGAGGCGTATCCGTCGAAAATTGCACCTTACGCAAAAAGAGACAGTGCAATTATTGTCGGGTGGTGGACATAACGCTTTCTCTCGCTACGAGCGCGGCGAAATATTGCCGCCCAAAGCACTGATACTGCTGATGCGACTGTTGGATCGTTACCCGTACTTGCTGACCGATGCAAAGTCTCTCGGTGAAGGGGCAGACTTGAGAGGCTTCACGCACACCGTCCACAAAGAACACGAAACCCTCACCGTGTCCTGATCCCCAAAAAACAAACCCGGCACAAGGCCGGGTTGGTTTTATGCATCAGATATCAATGCAGAATCTGACTCAGGAACAACTTGGTCCGCTCATTCTGCGGATTGTCGAAGAAGTCGTTCGGTGCCGCCTGCTCGACGATTTCGCCTTTGTCCATGAAGATCACGCGGTTGGCCACGGTGCGGGCGAAGCCCATTTCGTGGGTCACGCAGAGCATCGTCATGCCGTCTTCGGCCAAGCCGATCATGGTGTCCAGAACTTCTTTCACCATCTCCGGGTCGAGCGCCGAGGTCGGTTCGTCGAACAGCATGATTTTCGGTTTCATGCACAGCGCGCGAGCAATCGCCACACGCTGTTGCTGACCGCCGGACAGTTGCCCGGGGAACTTGTGCGCCTGCTCCGGAATGCGTACGCGTTCCAGATAATGCATGGCGATTTCCTCGGCCTTGCGCTTGGGCATCTTGCGCACCCACATCGGCGCCAGGGTGCAGTTCTGCAGAATGGTCAGGTGCGGGAACAGGTTGAAGTGCTGGAACACCATGCCGACTTCACGACGGATCGCTTCGATCTGCTTGAGGTCGTTGGTCAGCTCCACGCCATCGACCACGATGCGGCCCTGCTGGTGTTCTTCCAGACGGTTCAGGCAGCGGATGGTGGTGGACTTGCCGGAACCCGACGGGCCGCACAGCACGATACGCTCGCCCTGCTTGACGTTGAGGTTGATGTCTTTCAGCACGTGGAACTGGCCGTACCACTTGTTCACGCCCTGCATCTGAATGATGCCTTCAGGGCCCACTGGCTTTTTGATTGCTTCGCTCATCGAAAAAACTCCTAACGCTTATGGCCAGTGTCGAGCTTGCGTTCCAGATGCATGGAATAGCGCGACATACCAAAACAGAAAATCCAGAACACCAGGGCGGCGAACACGTAGCCTTCGGTGGCCATGCCCAGCCATTTCGGATCGGCAGCGGCTTGTTTGACGCTGTTGAGCAGGTCAAAGAGGCCGATGATGATCACCAGGCTGGTGTCCTTGAACAGCGCGATGAAGGTGTTGACGATGCCGGGAATCACCAGCTTCAGGGCTTGCGGCAGAATCACCAGGCCCATGGCGCGCCAGTAACCGAGGCCCATCGCGGCAGCGGCTTCGTACTGACCTTTGGGGATCGCTTGCAGACCGCCGCGCACCACTTCGGCGACGTAGGCCGACTGGAACAGGATCACGCCGATCAACGCCCGCAGCAGCTTGTCGAAGTTCATGCCTTCAGGCAGGAACAGCGGCAGCATCACCGAAGACATGAACAGCACGGTAATCAGCGGCACGCCGCGCCAGAACTCGATGAACGTCACGCAGACCACACGAATGGCCGGCATGTTCGAACGTCGTCCCAGCGCCAGCATGATCCCCAGCGGCAACGCGCCGGCGATGCCGACGGTGGCGATCACCAGGGTCAGCATCAGGCCGCCCCACTGGCTGGTGGCAACGGCGCTCAGACCGAACACGCCGCCATGCAGCAGGCACCAGGCAACAATCGGATACACCACCAGGAAGCTCAGCCCGTATACCGCTTTACGCGGCACGCGCTTGATGAACAGCGGGGCCACACCGATGACCGCCAGCCACACGGTCAGGTCCACGCGCCAGCGCAGATCCGCCGGATAGTAGCCGTACATGAACTGACCGAAACGTTGCTCGATGAATACCCAGCAAGCGCCCGCCTTGGTGCAATCGGCGCGGGTAGTGCCGACCCAGTTGGCATCGAAGATCGCCCAACTGAGCAGTGGCGGAATCACCAGGTAGATCAGGTAGAACGCAAACAGGGTCAGCAGGGTGTTGAGCCAGCTGGAGAACATGTTCGCGCGTATCCACGCCATCGGGCCGAAGACCTTGGCCGGCGGTGGCATGTCGGGTTTGAAAGTATGAGTACTCATGCGCTATTCCTTACCGCTCGATCAGCGCAATGCGCTTGTTGTACCAGTTCATCAGCAGGGAAATGCTGATACTGATCGCCAGGTACACGCTCATGGTGATGGCAATGACTTCGATCGCCTGACCGGTCTGGTTCAGCACGGTGCCGGCGAACAGTGAAACCATTTCCGGGTAACCGATACCGGCCGCCAGCGAGGAGTTCTTCGCCAGGTTCAGGTATTGGCTGGTCAGTGGCGGAATGATCACGCGCAGCGCTTGCGGAATGATCACCTTGCGCAAGGTCGGGCCGTTGCGCAGGCCGAGGGAACGGGCCGCTTCGGTCTGGCCGTGGCTGACCGACTTGATCCCCGAACGCACGATCTCGGCGATGAACGCCGCGGTGTACACGGTCAAGGCCAGGGTCAGGGCCAGCAGTTCCGGGATCAGCACCCAGCCACCGACGAAGTTGAAGCCTTGCAGCTTCGGCATTTCCCAATGCAGCGGCGCACCGAAGATCAGCGCACACAGCGTCGGGATGACCAGCAGGATCCCCAGGCCGACCCAGAACTTGTGGAACGGCTCGCCGGTTTCCTCGAAACGCTTGTTGGCCCAACGGCTCATCAGCACGATGCCGACGATAGCCACCACGACACTGACCACGAACGCCCAGAAGCCGTCGGCCATCTGCGCGGCCGGCATGTTCAGGCCACGGCTGCTGACGAAGAAGGTGTCGCCAAAGTTGTGGCTGTTACGCGGCCCCGGCATGGTCAGGAACACCGCGAAATACCAGAACAGGATTTGCAGCAGCGGCGGAATGTTGCGGAAGACTTCCACATACACGGTCGCCAGCTTGCTGATGATCCAGTTCGGCGACAGCCGCGCCACACCGATGATGAAGCCCAGCAGGGTCGCCAGGATCACGCCGATGAAGGTCACCAGCAAGGTGTTGAGCAGGCCGATCACGAACACGCGGGCATAGCTGTCCGCTTCGGTGTAGGAGATCAGGTGTTGAGCGATGCCGAACCCGGCACTGCGCTCCAGAAAGCTGAACCCGGACGTGATGCCCCGGTGCTGAAGGTTGGTCTGGGTGTTGTCGAACAGATACCAGCCCATGGCGACCACCGCCACAACGGTGATGATCTGGAATAGCCACGCACGCACACGTGGATCGCTGAGGCTGAACCTCTGCTTTGGTGCGCCGATTGAATTTTGCATGAAGTGCCCCGCAAGAAATGGAACAGAACATCACCCGGCGGTTGGCCCGCCGGGTGATAGAACCATTAGCGCACTGGTGGTGCGTACTGAATGCCGCCGTTGTTCCACAGCGCGTTCAGGCCACGGTCGATTTCCAGCGGAGTGCTCTTGCCGAGGTTTTTCTCGAAGATTTCGCCGTAGTTACCCACCTGGGAAACGATTTTCACGACCCAGTCCTTCGGCAGTTTCAGATCCTTGCCGTACTCGCCGTCGCCACCCAGCAGACGGGCAACGTCCGGGTTCTTGGTGGACTTGGCTTCTTCGAGTACGTTTTTCGAAGTGATGCCGGCTTCTTCAGCGTTGAGCAGCGCGTAGCCGACCCAACGCACGATGGCCAGCCACTCGTCGTCGCCGTTACGCACGACCGGGCCCAGAGGTTCCTTGGAAATGGTTTCCGGCAGAACCACGTAGTCCTTCGGCGAGGCCAGCTTGCTGCGCTGGGCGAACAGTTGGGACTTGTCGGAGGTCAGCACGTCGCAACGACCGGATTCCAGCGACTTGGCGCTTTCATCGGAGGTGTCGAAAGTGATCGGGGTGTACTTCAGGCCGTTGGCGCGGAAGTAGTCGGAGACGTTCAGCTCGGTGGTGGTACCGGCTTGAATGCAGATGGTCGCGCCGTCGAGTTCCTTGGCACTTTTCACGCCCAGCTTGTTGTTGGCCAGGAAGCCCACGCCGTCGTAGTAAGTGATGAAGCCAGGGAATTTCAGGCCCATGCCCGCGTCACGGGAGCTGGTCATGGTGGTGTTGCGCGACAGGATGTCGATCTCGCCGGACTGCAGAGCAGTGAAACGCTCCTTGGCGTTCAACTGACTGAACTTGACCTTGGTCGCATCGCCGAATACGGCAGCGGCCACGGCACGGCAGACGTCGGCGTCGATGCCGAGGATCTTGCCGGTCGAATCCGGTACGGAGAAGCCCGGCAGACCGTCGCTGACGCCACACTGCACGAAACCTTTCTTCTGTACCGCATCCAGGGTTGCACCCGCCTGAGCGAACCCGCTGACGCCGAGGACTGCTGCAGCAGTCACGACCGCCAGAGTGGATTTCAACATCTTCATTCAAACCTCCAGTTTTGCTCTTGTTGTGTCGGAGCTTGAGTCCAGTCGCACCCTTTTGAGGCGTTGTTGACCCGTGTTGGCTTTTTATGGGGTCAACCGACGCAGGACCTTCGCTATGAGTCTAGTAGGAGAAAATCCACATCATGGACAACTCACTTCTCACCAGTCGGCCGAACGGGCTGTAGCCCTTTCACGTTCGCGAAGCCCATTGCGGCCATTGGCGAACATCCATCACCGGATTCTTTGCTATCCCGTCGCCGGGCGTTCACTGATAGTGTTACCGCCAGGCGCGAGATCGATTGCACGACTACCTCATAGCAAAGCCCGTACCACACCGCTCGCCGAAGCGATTGAGCGACAGGTCAATAGCAAAACTTGTAGCCTTGCGACATCTTCTTAACGGATCAACCGGGCGCGCACCCCAATCACGCACTTAATGAGAGCGCCCGCACATTTTTGGAGCAGCCATGACCGAGCCCTTGATTCTTCAGCCTGTTAAGGCAGCCGACGCCTGCGTGATCTGGCTGCACGGCCTCGGCGCCGACCGCTATGACTTTCTGCCGGTGGCCGAGGCCTTGCAGGAAAGCCTGCTGAGCACGCGCTTCGTTTTGCCCCAGGCGCCGACCCGCCCGGTGACAATAAATGGCGGTTATGCCATGCCGAGCTGGTACGACATCAAGGCGATGAGCCCGGCTCGTGCCATCGACCGCGATGAGCTGGAAGCGTCCGCCGATCACGTCATCGAATTGATCGAACAACAGCGCGCCAGCGGAATAGACGCTTCGCGGATTTTCCTTGCCGGATTTTCCCAGGGCGGCGCCGTGGTCTATCACACCGCGTTTCTGAAATGGCAGGGGCCGTTGGGTGGCGTGCTGGCGTTGTCGACCTACGCGCCGACGTTCAGCGACGAACTGGAGTTGTCCGCCAGTCAGCAACGGATTCCGGTGCTGGCGCTGCACGGCCAGTTCGACAACGTGGTGCAAAACTCGATGGGCCGCACGGCGTATGAGTATCTCAAGGCCCATGGTGTCACCGTGACATGGCAGGAATACCCAATGGAGCACGAAGTGTTACCCGAAGAAATTCGCGACATCGGCGTGTGGCTGAGCGAACGCCTGCGCTGATCGTCCGGGGCTCGATTTTCCAGTGGTCGGGCCCCTTTGATCATCCCACTACGCCGCGCCCGTTTCTTGCATTACACTGGCCGGCGTACATTCCTTAACCAATTGATGAGATGACCGTGCTCAAAGCACTCAAGAAGATGTTCGGAAAAAGCGAGGCTGAGCAGCTCGCGCCAGCTCCCAGTGCGCCGTCGCACGCCCCCGGTCATCGCAGCGATGCCAAACCGGCGGACCGCCAGGCTCCCGTAGCCACACCGAAACGCGAACCGGCACCCGCTGCTGTTTCCGCTCCCGCTCCAGAAAGCGCCCGCAGCGAAACACCCAAACCGGCCAAACCACGCCGCGAACCGAAGCCCAAGGCGCCGGTCATTCCCTGGAAACTCGAAGACTTCGTCGTCGAGCCACAGGAAGGCAAGACCCGTTTCCACGATTTCAAACTCGCCCCGGAACTGATGCACGCCATCCAGGACCTGGGTTTCCCGTATTGCACGCCGATCCAGGCGCAGGTGCTGGGTTTCACCCTCGCCGGCAAAGACGCCATCGGCCGCGCCCAGACCGGTACCGGCAAGACCGCCGCGTTCCTGATCTCGATCATCACCCAGCTGTTGCAGACCCCACCGCCGAAAGAGCGCTACATGGGCGAGCCACGGGCACTGATCATCGCGCCGACCCGTGAACTGGTAGTGCAGATCGCCAAGGACGCCGCCGACCTGACCAAGTACACCGGCCTCAACGTCATGACGTTCGTCGGCGGCATGGACTTCGACAAGCAGCTCAAGCACCTCGAAGCCCGCCACTGTGACATCCTCGTCGCCACCCCGGGCCGTCTGCTCGACTTCAACCAGCGTGGCGACGTGCACCTGGACATGGTCGAAGTGATGGTGCTGGACGAAGCCGACCGCATGCTCGACATGGGCTTCATCCCGCAAGTGCGTCAGATCATTCGCCAGACTCCACCGAAAAGCGAACGCCAGACCCTGCTGTTCTCCGCGACCTTCACCGAAGACGTGATGAACCTCGCCAAGCAGTGGACCACCGACCCTGCCATCGTCGAAATCGAAGTCACCAACGTGGCCAACGAGAACGTCGAACAGCACATCTACGCGGTGGCCGGGGCTGACAAATACAAACTGCTCTTCAACCTGGTCAACGACAACGGCTGGGAGCGGGTCATCGTGTTCGCCAACCGCAAGGATGAAGTGCGGCGCATCGAAGAACGCCTGGTACGCGACGGCATCAACGCCGCGCAACTGTCCGGCGACGTGCCGCAGCACAAGCGGATCAAGACGCTGGAAGGCTTCCGCGAAGGCAAGATCCGCGTACTGGTCGCCACCGACGTGGCCGGTCGCGGCATTCACATCGACGGCATCAGCCACGTGATCAACTTCACCCTGCCGGAAGTCCCGGACGACTACGTGCACCGCATCGGCCGTACCGGTCGGGCCGGCGCCGATGGCGTGTCGATCAGCTTTGCCGGTGAAGACGACTCCTATCAGTTGCCGTCCATCGAAGAAAAACTGGGTCGCAAGATCAGTTGTGAAACACCACCGACCCATCTGTTGCGGGCGGTCGAGCGCAAGCGCCCACAGTAAGCGACGCCAAAAAGAGAAGCGCAGCCGGCAACGGACTGCGCTTTTTTTTCGCCCGGATATTGTTCAATAAAACTAAAAGTCCATAATGGACAAATTAGTTTAGATACAGTCTCCGGAGTCCGACATGTCCAGTACGCCTTACGTGATCGACCAAACCCAGGCCCGTGAGCTTCTGGCCCGGATCGATGTGCCGCAGATCCTGCGCAAGCTGTTCCGCGATCTGGCGGCCGGGCACGCGGTGCAACCGGCGCAGCAACTGGTGGAATTCCCCCAAGGCGCCGGGGACTTCATCAACTATCTGGGCGTGCTGGCCGAAGACGGCGTGTACGGGGTCAAGACCTCGCCGTACATCGTTCGCGAACAGGGCCCGCTGGTGACGGCGTGGACGCTGCTGATGTCGATGCAGACCGGCCAGCCGCTGTTGCTCTGCGATGCCGGCGAACTGACCACCGCACGCACGGCTGCAACCACAGCTGTCGCCGTCGACGCCCTCGCCCCTTTGAAAGCCTCGCGCCTGGCGATCATCGGCAGCGGCAAGGTCGCCCAGGCGCACCTGCATTACGTCAAGACGTTGCGCGAATGGCAGAGCATCCGCGTGTACTCGCCCACCTTGAATGAAGACCCGGCAACCGCCCGCCTGCTGCAAACCCTCGATCCGCGCGCGAGCATCGCTGACAGCCGCGAGGCCGCCATTGCCGATGCAGACGTGATCATGCTCTGCACCTCGTCCGCAGGACCTGTGATCGACCCGGCAACCTTGAACAAACCGGCGCTGATCACTTCGATCAGCACCAACGCACCGCGCGCCCACGAAGTGCCGCCGCAGAGCCTCAACGACATGCAGGTGTTCTGCGACTATCGTCTGACCACGCCGGGTTCGGCCGGCGAGATGCTGATCGCCAGCGAACAGCATGGCTGGGACAACAGCGCGATTATCGGTGACCTGGCGGATCTGCTCAGCGAGAAAGTGCAGCGTCCGGGTTACGACCGTCACGTGTTCTTCCGCTCCATCGGTCTGGGTCTGGAAGACATCGCCCTGGCCAACGCCGTCTATCAATTGCAGCGCTGACACCGGAGATTTTCATGAGTCATGCAGATTTCATCATCATCGGCGGCGGGATTGCCGGCGCTTCCACCGGTTTCTGGCTGTCGCAACATGGCAAGGTCGTGGTGCTGGAGCGCGAATCGCACCCTGCCTATCACTCAACGGGACGTTCGGCCGCGCTGTTCACCGCCGCTTATGGAACCCCGCAGGTTCGGGCGCTGACCCAGGCCAGCCGAGCGTTTTTCGATCACCCGCCCAGCGGCTTCTGTGAACACCCGCTACTGACTCCGCGCGGCGAAATGACTGTGGATTTCACCGGTGACGCCGCCGAACTGAACAATCAATACCTCAGCGCCAAGGCCACGGTGCCGGAGATGCAACTGCTCAGCACGGAAGAAGCGTGCGTGCGGCTGCCGATCCTGCGCCAGGAAAGGGTCCACGGCGCAATCTACGATCCGACCGCCAGCGACATCGACACCGACGCTCTGCACCAAGGCTATCTGCGTGGTATCCGTCGCAACAACGGGCAAGTCCTGACCGATTGCGAAGTGCTCGGGCTGAGCCGTGATGCTGACGATATCTGGCAAGTCCAGACCAACGGCCAGTCCTTCAGCGCTCCTGTCGTGATCAACGCGGCAGGCGCCTGGGCCGACAAGATCGGTGCCCTGGCCGGCGCCCGACCGCTGGGCCTGCAACCAAAACGCCGTGCCGCGTTCATCTTCGCCGGCCCCGAAGGCGTGGACATTCACCACTGGCCGATGCTGGTCAGCCTCGACGAGTCGTTCTACATGAAGCCCGACGCGGGCATGTTCCTCGGCTCGCCGGCCAACGCCGACCCGGTCGAGCCGCACGACGTGCAGCCGGAAGAACTGGACATCGCCATGGGCATCTACCAGATCGAAGAAGCGACGACCCTGACCATCCGCCGCCCGACCCGCACCTGGGCCGGTCTTCGCAGTTTCGTCGCCGATGGTGATTTGTTGTCCGGGTTCGATCCGCAGGTGCCAGGACTGTTCTGGGTCGCGGCCCAGGGCGGTTACGGCATCCAGACTTCGCCGGCGATGGGCCAGGCCAGCGCGGCGCTGGTGCGCGGTGAGTCGCTGCCCGAGCACCTCAAGCAGTTCGGTCTGTCCGCCGCCATGCTCTCCCCCGCCCGCCTGGCCTGACCGCCCCCGGATGACGCGCCCAACGGATTGCGGCACACTCGCAACGCCCCCGGACCACGGGGGCGTTGACGTTGCCTGGAGCTCCACAGTTATGACCGCCCCCGAACAATCTCCCGAGCTGAATGACGCCGCGCTGGATAACTACCACGCCATCGCCGACGCCATTGCCACGCTGTTCTTTCCACATGCCGAAGTGGTGTTGCATGACCTGCGCACACAGAAGGTCGACTACATCGCCAACAACCTGTCGAAACGGGTGATCGGCGATGAATCGTCGCTGGAAGACATGCTCAGCGACGACGTCAGCGAACGGAACATCGGCCCGTACGAAAAGCTCAACTGGGACGGCCAGAAGATTCGCAGCCTGAGCACCGTGCTGCGCGACAGCGAAGGTCATCCGCTGGCGGTGCTGTGCATCAACCTGAATATTTCGCTGTTCGAAAATGCCAAAGCCGCGCTGGACTTGTTCCTCTCGCCGAGCAAACTGATCCCGCAACCGGACTCACTATTTCGCGATGACTGGCAGGAGCGGATCAACACCTTCCTGCATGCCTGGCTGCGCGAGCGGCAACTGAGCCTGAACCTGCTGACCCGCGACCACAAACGTGAGCTGGTACTGGCGCTGCATGCCGAGGGGGCGTTCAAGGGCAAGAGTGCCTCGAACTATGTGGCCAATGTGCTGAACATGGGGCGGGCGACGGTGTACAAGCATTTGAAGGAATTGAAGGGCTGAAACCGTGCAGCCTGCGATGGCAGGCTGCACATTTTTGAAACTCAGTCGCCGTAGATGTCCGACTTGAAGTACTTCTCGGAAATCTTCTGGTACTCGCCACTGGCACGAATGCCGTCGATGGCAGTGTTCAACTGGCTGACCAGTTCGACGTTGCCCTTGCGCACCGCAATCCCCGCGCCCTCGCCCACGTATTTCGGATCCTTCAGCTCGGGCCCGACGAAGGCGTAACCCTTGCCGCGCGGCATCGACAGGAAGTCGGTCAGTGGAATGGTGTCGGCAAAAATCGCGTCGAGACGCCCGGCCGCCAGGTCCATGTAGATTTCTTCGTTGTTGCCATAGCGCTTGACGTTGATGCCCTTGGGCTCGAACACCTCGGTGGCGTAACGATCGGTGGTGGTCGCACGCTGCACGCCGACCGTCTTGCCCTTGAGGCTGGCGTACTGGTCATCGACGGTCGCGCCTTCCTTCATTACCAGCCGCGACGAGGTGAAATAGTACTTGTGGGTGAAGTCCACCGACTTCTTGCGATCTTCGTTGATGGTCATGGACGACAGCGCCATGTCGATTTTCTTCACTTTCAGGGAAGGAATCAGACCGTCGAACTCGCCCTCGACCCACACGCACTTGACCTGCATCTGCGCACACAGGGCGTTGCCGATGTCGTAGTCGAAACCGACAATTTCACCCTGGTCGGTCTTTGAGGCGAAGGGCGGATACGCCGCTTCGATACCGATGCGCAGGGTTTTCTCGGCGGCAAACACGCTACTGCACGCCAACAGGCTCAGCGCCAGACCGGTGATGAGGGGGAATTTCTTCATGTTCGTTCTCTCGCGGGTTGTTGTTGGTTTGGCAAGACAGAAGAAAGAGCTGAAACAGGGAAAAACTTTATTTGTACTTGTAAATCCATACTGGACTTTTACGTACAAGCCGTCAATTGGACAAACGCCATCGGCGTCAGCCGATGGTCGGGAGTCGAGGGGAGACTGATTGAGGAGAGGAGTTACTGCTTCCAGCGATCCGCCGCCGCATGATCGCTGTCACGACCTTCGACCCAGCGCGGGCCATCGCTGGTGTTCTCTTTCTTCCAGAACGGCGCGCGGGTTTTCAGGTAATCCATGACGAAGGCGCAGGCGTCGAATGCCGCCTGACGATGGGCACTGGCGGCGCCGACGAACACGATCGGCTCACCCGGCTCCAGCGCGCCGATGCGGTGCAGCACTTCCAGCTTCAACAGTGGCCAGCGCTGTTCGGCCTCGACGGCAATCTTGCCCAGGGCCTTTTCGGTCATGCCCGGATAGTGCTCCAGAAACATTCCGGCAACATCGAGGCCATCGTTGAAGTCGCGCACGTAGCCGACAAAACTCACCACCGCGCCGACGCCAACATTGGCCGCGTGCATCGCGTTGACTTCAGCGCCGGGATCGAACGCCGTGGACTGCACACGAATCGCCATGTCTCAGCCTCCGGTCACGGTGGGGAAAAACGCCACTTCGTCGCCATCGACCACCGGCTCGTCGAGCTGGCAAAGGTCTTCGTTGCGCGCACACATCAGATTTTGCTCGCTCAGCACCTCGGCGCCGTCACGCTTGGCGAGCAATGCGCGCACATCGTCGACCGTCGCGAAATCGCCCTCGACCTTCACCGAATCCACGCCCAGCGCCTCACGGTAACGGGCAAAAAACTTCACGGTCAGGTTCATGGCTGCTCCGCCTGGAAATGCCCGCTCTTGCCGCCGACTTTCTCCAGCAGACGCACGCTTTCGATGGTCATGCCGCGATCCACGGCTTTGCACATGTCGTAGATGGTCAGGGCGGCGACGCTGGCGGCGGTCAGCGCTTCCATCTCGACGCCGGTCTGCCCGGACAGTTTGCAGCGAGCCACGATGCGCACGGCGTCGTCGCCTTCGGCGCTGAGTTCGACCTTGACGCCGGTCAGCATCAGCGGATGGCACAGGGGAATCAGATCACTGGTTTTCTTCGCTGCCTGAATGCCGGCAATACGCGCCACGGCGAACACGTCGCCCTTGGGGTGGCCGCCGCTGACGATCATCTGCAGGGTGTCGGGCAGCATGCGCACCAGCGCTTGGGCCGTCGCCTCGCGGAACGTCACGGCTTTTTCGGTGACGTCGACCATGTTGGCGCGACCTTGGGAATCGAGATGAGTCAGCACGGGATTACTCCTGATCAGGAGCACCGATTGTAAACCTGCGGGTCAAATTTCCGCACATAAAAAACCGGGCGACTTTGCAGTCGCCCGGTTCCTTTGTAAGGGTTACAGATGCGATTCGGCGTATTCGGCCAGAATCGAACGCGGCACCCCTTGCAGGGTGATGTGCACACCGTTGGGGAAGTCTTTGAAACGTTCGGTCAGGTAGGTCAGCCCGGAACTGGTCGCGGACAGGTAAGGGGTGTCGATCTGTGCCAGGTTGCCCAGGCACACCACTTTGGAACCGGCGCCGGCCCGGGTGATGATGGTTTTCATCTGGTGCGGCGTGAGGTTCTGGCATTCGTCGATCAGGATCAGGCTCTGCTGGAAGCTGCGACCGCGAATGTAGTTGAGCGATTTGAACTGCAACGGCACTTTGCTGAGGATGTAGTCGACGCTGCCATGGGTGTTTTCGTCATCCATGTGCAAGGCTTCGAGGTTGTCGGTGATGGCCCCCAGCCACGGCTCCATTTTTTCCGCTTCGGTGCCGGGCAGGAAGCCGATTTCCTGGTCCAGGCCCTGCACGCTGCGGGTGGCGATGATGCGGCGATACCGCTTGCTGACCATGGTCTGCTCGATCGCAGCGGCCAGTGCCAGGATGGTTTTGCCGGAACCGGCGGCGCCGGACAGGTTGACCAGGTGAATGTCAGGGTCGAGCAAGGCGTACAGCGCCAGGCTCTGATAGATGTCTCGCGGCTTGAGGCCCCAGGCTTCCTGATGCAGCAGCGGTTCCTGGTGCAGATCGAGAATCAGCAGCCGGTCTTCTTCAATCTCCTTGATCCAGCCGACGAACCCCTGCTCATCGATGATGAACTCGTTGATGTGCACGGCCGGCAGGTTGTCGATCAATTGCACCTGATGCCAGGTGCGGCCATGGTCCTGACGGGTTTCGACCTTGCTCACGCGGTCCCAGAAGGAGCCGGTCATGTTGTGGTAGCCGTTGGGCAGCAGGGACACGTCGTCGACCAACTGGTCGGTGCTGTAGTCCTCGGCCGCAATCCCGCAGGCGCGCGCCTTGAGGCGCATGTTGATGTCTTTGGTGACCAGCACCACCGGTTTCTTCGGGTCGCGGGTGTGCAGATCGATCAACTGGTTGATGATTTTGTTGTCGTTCAGGTGCTCGGGCAGAATCAGGTTCGACTCCGCCTGCTTGCTCATCAGAATTGACAGCAACCCCTTCGGCCCGCTCTTTCCGCGCTGGATCGGCACCCCTTGCTCGACGTCTTCGGGCGAGGCATCGCCCAGCGTCTTGTCGATCAGCCGGATGGCCTGGCGGCATTCGGCGGCCACGCTGTGATGCCCGCTCTTGAGCTTGTCCAGCTCTTCAAGCACGGTCATCGGGATCGCGACGTGGTGTTCTTCGAAATTCAGCAGGGCGTTTGGATCGTGAATCAGTACGTTGGTATCGAGTACATAAAGGATTGGCTGGTTGGAGGAAGGGCTACGTCCGTGATCATCCATACTCGGTCACCTTTGTGGGAGCCATTCGACGCAATACCTGGACGGTGCTGCGCCTCGAAGTGACTGCCGAATCCACCTGCACAGCTTTTGTCGGGATAGCAGGTGAACCGCACACAAAATGGGTCTTGGAAGACGCCACCTGTGTTGCAGGTTTCGGCGGTCTGACTTCGTAATACTCCAAAACCCGTGACAGAAAAAAGCACTTTGACGCTTTTTTGAAGTTTATTTTGCAAAGTGACGAAAAGCCCTTGGCGGACCGCCCCGCCCCCGTTAGAGTCGGAAGTCCGCCTGCATCGAATTTTGCAAAAAATTCACCCCAAGCCCAATGTTTCCGGGCTCTCGCCGCTTGTCAGCGAAAAGCGTCCTGACAGTCTTCCCAGCCGATGCCGCTTTGCGCGGTTTGCGTGATCAGCCACGGCAACGCCGTCTTCACCGCATCCTGCTTCATGTTGAAATTGATCACCCCGTGGCGCCACAACAGCATCAGGGTCAGCACCCGCTGTGCGCTCGGATTGCCCTTGAGCTTGCCGGCACCGTCCTGGGCATCGATGTCCCACAGCGCCACTTGCAGGCCCTGATTGCGCAAGAAACTGCCGGCATCACTGCGGCGCTGTCCCTCTGGTGGACGGAACAGCGGCACGTAGTTCTCCGGCAGCTTGTTCTTCACCAGATCGCTGCTGCGGCGCACCGAGTCCTGCCAGTCCTGCCAGTGGCTGTGGGAACGGAACTCCCAACCCTGCACGCCCACGCAGAGTTTCGAGAATTCCGATTGCAGGTTATTCACCGAGCGATCCGCCAGCCGCGCCTGCACATCCTTGCCCAGCAGGAAAAAGGTGCCGCTCAGACTGGATTTGCGCAGGTAGTCAGCGATCCAGTCGGTATTGTCCGGCTGCAGGTTCGCAGCGCTGTCGAAACTCAACAGGAACAGCCGGTCGTGCATCTCGTCGCCGTTGCGCTCGTAGTCGCCGAAATGATCGACTTCGCTGGTGGTCTGCGGCGACAGCGCCGCCTTGCGCATCAGTTCATCCAGGTACTGCTGATGGAAGATCCGGCTCGGCTCTGCCCACTTGGTGTAATAGCTTTCGTCGCTGACCACGAACTTGGTCGCCTGCTCGCGCAGGGTCGGCAGGTCTTCGACGAGGAAGCAGAACGAGGCGTCCTGATCGCAGCTCTGTTGGGCGAAGTTGTAATTGGCGAGCAGCCGCTGCCACAGACGCTCACGCAGGCTGTTGATCGCCTCCAGATTGACCGTGCGCAGCCCCAGACGCTGGGCCAGCGCGGCCTCATCCAGCGACTCGCTGCCCAGCAGGCCCCGGGCGAACATCAGGATTTCCGCCCGGGAGGCGACGTCGAACAGGGTCGGGTTGTCGAGTTTCTCCGGCCAGGTGCTGCGATCGAGCGTGGCAATATCGCCCGGCGCCGCAACGGCCCCGAAGCTCAACAGCCACACGGTGAATAAAAGAACAATGCGCAATGGGATGTCTCCATAACAAAACCCGCGCGGCACTATAGCCGATCCGGCTCGCAAACCGCCGATCACCTATGGACCTGATAGCTGGAGTCATCCGCCTCAACCCCCTAGAATCGCCCCCACGATTAAAGGAGACGACTTCATGCTGATGGTGATTTCCCCCGCCAAGACCCTCGATTACGAAACACCGCCGGCGACCCAGCGCTTTACCCAGCCGCAATACCTCGACCATTCCCAGGAGCTGATCCAGCAATTGCGCGAGCTGACGCCTGCGCAGATCAGCGAACTGATGCACGTCTCCGACAAGATCGGCGGCCTCAACGCCGCGCGTTTCGGCAGCTGGACACCGGCGTTCACCCCCGAGAATGCCAAACAGGCGCTGCTGGCCTTCAAGGGCGACGTCTACACCGGGCTCGACGCCCAGTCCTTCAGCGAAGCCGATTTCGATTACGCGCAACAGCACCTGCGCATGCTCTCCGGCCTCTACGGCCTGCTGCGCCCGCTCGACCTGATGCAACCTTATCGTCTGGAAATGGGCACCAAACTGGCCAATGCCCGGGGCAAGGACTTGTACGCATTCTGGGGCACGCGCATCAGTGAATGGCTGAACGAAGCGCTGGCCGACCAGGGCGATGACGTGCTGCTGAACCTGGCCTCCAACGAGTACTTCTCGGCGGTCAAACGCTCAGCCCTGAACGCGCGGATCATCAACACCGAGTTCAAGGACCTGAAGAACGGCCAGTACAAGATCATCAGCTTCTACGCCAAGAAAGCCCGCGGCCTGATGAGTCGCTTCGTGATCCAGGAGCGCATCAACGATCCGGCCGCTCTCAAACAGTTCGATGCTCAGGGTTATCGCTACAGTGCCGAACAGTCGAAACCGGACAATCTGGTGTTTCTGCGCGACCACGCCCCGGAATAAAGCATGCTCATTGCACGACTCTTTATAGTGAGAGTCGTGCAGCTCGCACGACGTCAAAAAAACCTCCCCTCTTTTCGCCGTTTTATTGGCGCCATAAAAACATCGCCTCGATTTCTATCTTTTCTTTCACTCGACAGTTGTCATTTTTTTCAGTAGTGGCACGTAAATTTTTTACCGGTAGTGGCACAAAACCATCTAACGCGATTATCTGCCTATCAATAAAGGGCGAAATCGAAAGTGCTATCAATATGAGAGCAGTGCCATCTTTCTCAATATTTCAAGAAATTTCAGATTTGGCGATGGGCGGACTGGAACTATGTCCAAATGCATAGCTCATACCACCGGTAACGATTCTCGCCGAACATGTACGAGATAACTTACGCAGAGATCAAAACCATGTAACCAAGTTGTCACAGCAACTTGCCTGAATGGATAACAACTCTGGACAACTATCGAAGGACAGGAGATACGCACCATCAATATCCCCTACAAGGCCAAGGCCGCGCCCTTATAAACGTGCTCGCCTGAGCACCCAACCGCCCGATCCACAGGCCTGCGCCTGACATCGAGCGCGCAATACGAGATTGCACAAGAGTCCTCTTGCCAGAGGATCAGCTGCATAACAGGGCACGTCACAACAATAAGGCCTGGTTGCGCACATCTTGAGTGCACTTATTTAGACACTCGAAACTTAGTATGCCTGCACACGGCATTGTGGCGCCTGCAAGTCACACTTTCGAGTGCACTAAGACCGCTGAACACCATTAACTCCGGCCCTTTAACGGCCTGATATATACAGAGGTAATTGCGATGCGCATCAGCATATTTGGTTTGGGTTACGTCGGCGCAGTGTGTGCCGGTTGCCTGTCTGCACGGGGCCATGACGTGGTTGGCGTCGATGTTGCCAAAGACAAGATCGATATGATCAACGCGGGCAAATCCCCCATTGTCGAACCGGGTCTGGGCGAGTTGCTGGCGCAAGGGATCGAGACCGGTCGTCTGCGCGGTACGACCAACTTCGCCGAGGCGATTCGTGACACCGATTTGTCGATGATTTGCGTCGGCACGCCGAGCAAGAAGAACGGCGACCTGGAACTGAACTACATCGAAGCGGTGTGCCGCGAGATCGGTTTTGTCCTGCGTGAAAAATCCACCCGCCACACCATCGTCGTGCGCAGCACCGTGCTGCCGGGCACCGTGGCCAACGTGGTGATCCCGATCCTCGAAGACTGCTCCGGCAAGAAGGCCGGCGTTGATTTCGGTGTAGCCGTGAACCCTGAGTTCCTGCGTGAATCCACCGCGATCGCCGACTACGACCTGCCACCGATGACCGTCATCGGCGAGTTCGACAAGGCTTCGGGCGACGTTCTGCAATCGCTCTACGAAGAACTCGACGCCCCGATCATCCGCAAGGACATCGCCGTCGCCGAGATGATCAAGTACACCTGCAACGTCTGGCACGCGACCAAAGTGACCTTCGCCAACGAGATCGGCAACATCGCCAAAGCGGTGGGCGTCGATGGCCGCGAAGTGATGGACGTGGTCTGCCAGGACAAGACCCTCAACCTGTCCCAGTACTACATGCGCCCGGGCTTCGCCTTCGGCGGTTCGTGCCTGCCGAAAGACGTGCGCGCCCTGACTTACCGCGCCGGTTCCCTGGACGTCGAAGCGCCGCTGCTCAACTCGCTGATGCGCAGTAACGAATCGCAAGTGCAGAACGCCTTCGACATCGTTGAAAGCCACGACAAACGCAAAGTCGCCCTGCTCGGCCTGAGCTTCAAGGCCGGCACCGATGACCTGCGCGAAAGCCCGCTGGTGGAACTGGCCGAAATGCTGATCGGCAAGGGTTACGACCTGAGCATCTACGACAGCAACGTCCAGTACGCCCGTGTCCACGGCGCGAACAAGGATTACATCGAGTCGAAGATCCCCCACGTGTCGTCCCTGCTCAATGCGGACTTCGATTCGGTGATCGACAACTCCGACGTGATCATCCTCGGCAACCGCGACGAGAAGTTCCGCGCGCTGGCCCAGCAGGCCCCGCACGGCAAACAGGTCATCGACCTGGTCGGCTTCATGGCCAAGGCCACCGATGCCGGCACCCGCACCGAAGGCATCTGCTGGTAACGCAGCAGCAAGCCTCGAGCTTCAAGCCGCACGCCGTGAATCGGCAGGCGGCTTGAAGCCCCCATCACCTTCGGATGACGGTCATGTCCAAGCTCAAACATTTTTTTCTGCAATCCGCCGGCTGGCTTTTGTTTCTGAGCCTGCTGATGGGCCTGGCCCTGATGCTGCCCACGTCCACGTTCGACTCCGAGTCGAAGGACTTCATTTTCCTGATTGGCGCCGTGGGTATCTGGCGCTACTCGATGGGTGCCACACACTTTGTGCGCGGCATGATTTTTCTCTACATCGTCTACCCGCACCTGCGCCGCAAGGTTCGCAAGCTGGGTAAGGCGGCGGACCCGTCGCATGTGTTTCTGATGGTCACCAGTTTTCGTATCGACGCGTTGACCACCGCGCAGGTCTACAGCTCGGTGATCCGCGAAGCCATCGACTGCGAACTGCCGACCACCGTGGTCTGCTCCATCGTGGAAATGTCCGATGAGCTGCTGGTCAAGGCGCTGTGGGCGCGGATGAATCCGCCAGAGCGGGTGAAGCTCGACTTCGTGCGCATTCCCGGCACCGGCAAGCGCGACGGCCTGGCTTATGGTTTCCGTGCGATCTCCCGTCACCTGCCGGACGACCGTGCCGTGGTCGCCGTGATCGACGGCGACACCGTGCTCGCCGAAGGTGTGGTACGCAAGACCGTGCCGTGGTTCCAGATGTTCGGCAACGTCGGCGGCCTGACCACCAACGAATTCTGCGAAGTACGCGGCGGCTACATCATGAGCGAGTGGCACAAGCTGCGCTTCGCCCAGCGCCACATCAACATGTGCTCGATGGCCCTGTCCAAGCGCGTGCTGACCATGACCGGCCGGATGTCGGTGTTCCGTGCCTCCGTGGTCACCAACCCGGACTTCATCGCCGACGTCGAAAGCGACTCGCTGCAACACTGGCGTCTGGGCCGTTTCAAGTTTTTGACCGGCGACGACAAGTCGAGCTGGTTCAGCCTGATGCGCCTGGGCTACGACACCTTCTACGTGCCGGATGCCGCGATCAACACCGTTGAGCACCCGCCGGAAAAGAGCTTCATCAAGGCCAGTCGCAAACTGATGTTCCGCTGGTACGGCAACAACCTGCGACAGAACTCCCGGGCACTGGGCCTGGGTGTGAAACGCCTCGGCGCCTTCACCTCGGTGGTGCTGTTCGACCAGCGCGTGTCGATGTGGACCTCGCTGCTCGGACTGACCGTAGCAATCATCGCCAGCTTCAAGTACGGCGGCGCGTTCATCCTCGCGTACCTGCTGTGGATCGGCATCACCCGCCTGATTCTGACGCTGCTGCTGTCCTGCTCCGGCCACCGCATCGGCCCGGCGTACCCGGTGATTCTCTATTACAACCAGATCGTCGGTGCGCTGGTGAAGATCTACGTGTTCTTCCGCCTCGACCAACAATCCTGGACTCGCCAGCCCACTTCCCTGACCCGTGATCTCGCCAGCTTTCAACGTTGGTTCAACACCTGGTCGTCTCGGACCATGACCTTCTCCGCCGGCAGCATTTTCGTCGCCGTGCTGCTGATGATGGTCTGACCCGCCCCTCTTGAATTAACAAGGAAATCGCCCCTATGAATACCGCCGTCAACGCCAACGTAGTGCATGAATCCGAAGCCCAGCGCCAACACGCCCGGGTGAAAATCCCGGCTAAGCTGCGGTTCTTCGGTCCCGACCGGACACCGGTCGAAGCACGGGTCATCGACCTGTCTGCCGGTGGTCTGGCGTTCAATGCCGGTCAATTGCCGCTGACCATTGGCGAGGTGCGCAAGGCACGTCTGCAATTCGTCATCGACAACCTCGGCATTGCCATGGACGTTGAACTGCAAGTGCGCTCCTACGACCGCCAGACCGGCCGCGCCGGTTGCCAGTTCCAGAACCTCGAACCGCAAGACATTTCGACCCTGCGCCACCTGATCACTTCGCACCTGGCCGGCGACATCGTCAGCATCGGCGAAGTGCTGGCAACCCTGCAGCGCGACAACTTCACCAAGGCGCGCAAGGTCAAGGACGGCGGCCACGGCATGACCCCGTTCGGTCGCCTGAAAGCCGTGACCTTCAGCGCCGGTATCTTCGCGATCGGCCTCGTGGCAGCGGGTTTCGTCTTCAAATCGGTGTACAGCATGTATTTCGTCAGCCACGCACAGGCCGGTCTGGTCAGCGTGCCGGGGATGAACATCACCATGCCGCGCGACGGCACCGTGCAGAGCCTGGTGAAGTCCGACGGCGTCGCTGCCAAGGGCGCACCGCTGGCGACGTTCAGCACCAGCATGCTCGACGTGCTCAAGGGCCATCTGGACGAAGATCAACTGCAACCGGCCAAGGTTGAAGAACTGTTCGGCAAGCAAATGACCGGCACCCTGACCTCCCCTTGCGATTGCACCGTGGCCCAGCAACTGGTGGCTGACGGTCAATACGCAAGCAAAGGTGATGTGATCTTCTCGCTGGTACCGCGCAACACCCTGGCCACCGTCGATGCACGCTTCTCCTATCGCCAGTTCGGCGACGTGCGCCCGGGCACCCCGGTGAGCTTCCAGATCGCCGGCGAAGACAAGACCCGCACCGGCAAGATCGTCAGCAGCACCAGCCTGAAAAGCGCCGACCTGTCCTCCGACATCCGTGTGCAGATCCAGCCTGGCGAGCCGCTGGACAGCAGCTTCGCCGGCCGCCCGGTGGAAGTGAACAGCGACCGTGGTCCGAACCTGAACTGGCTGATCGACAAAGCCATGGCTGCCGGTCTTTAAGTCGAGGACATGCCTATGACGAGCCCTATCAGAATCCCGCCGGCCCCGCTGAGCCTGGCCATGGCCATGGCAATCGCCCTGGCCGGTTGCGCCGGCCTGCCCGACCAGCGTCTGGCCAACGAAGCGCTCAAGCGCGGTGACACCGCGACCGCCGCGCAGAACTACCGTGCACTGGCCGACCTGGGTTACAGCGAAGCTCAGGTCGGGTTGGCCGACATTCAGGTCGACAGCCGTGACCCCGCGCAGATCAAACAGGCTGAGGCGACCTACCGCGCGGCGGCCGATGTTTCGCCGCGTGCCCAGGCGCGTCTCGGTCGCTTGCTGGTGGCCAAGCCCGGCGCCACCGAGGCCGAGCATCAGGAAGCCGAAACCCTGCTGAAGAAAGCCGCCGCCCATGGCGAAGGCAATACGCTGATCCCGCTGGCGATGCTGTACCTGCAATACCCGCACAGTTTCCCGAACATCAACGCCCAGCAGCAGATCGACCAGTGGCGCAAATCCGGCTACCCGGAAGCCGGCCTGGCGCAGGTGCTGCTGTATCGCACCCAGGGTACTTACGACCAGCATCTGGATGAGGTGGAAAAGATCTGCAAGGCCGCGCTCAACACCACCGATATCTGCTACGTCGAACTGGCCACGGTCTATCAGAAACGTGGCGCGCCGGAGCAACAGGCCGAGCTGATCAAACAACTGCAGGCTACTCACAGCCGTGGCAGCGTCAGCGCCCAGCGCGTGGATTCCGTTGCCCGTGTACTCGCCGATTCGACCCTGGGCAAAACCGACGAAAAAACCGCGCAGTCGCTGCTCGAGCCGATCGCTCCGGGCTACCCGGCGTCGTGGGTCACCCTTGCGCAATTGCTCTACGACTTCCCGGAACTCGGCGACACCGACCAGATGATGAAGTACCTGGACAACGGCCGCGCCGCTGACCAGCCGCGCGCCGAACTGTTGCTGGGCAAGCTCTACTACGAAGGCAAACTGGTGCCGGCCGATGCGAAAGTCGCCGAGGAACATTTCCAGAAAGCCGTCGGCCGCGAAGTCGCCGCCGACTACTACCTCGGCCAGATCTACCGCCGTGGCTATCTCGGCAAAGTCTATCCGCAGAAGGCTCTCGACCATCTGCTGACTGCTGCGCGCAACGGCCAGAACAGTGCCGACTTCGCCATCGCCCAGCTGTTCTCCCAAGGCAAGGGCACCAAACCCGACCCACTCAACGCCTACGTATTCAGCCAATTGGCCAAGGCGCAGAACACCCCGCAAGCCGATGAGCTGGCGACCACCCTCGCGGCGCAATTGCCGCCCGAGCGCCTGGCCGAAGCCCAGCGTCTGTTGCAGCAGGAACAGGCCAGCCGAGGCGCCCTGAACCAGAACACGCTGCAACTGCACGCCCTGCAAGAAGAAGACGGCGAGGAAAAATTATGAAGTTGAATCCATTCGTGAAGGCCGGCCTTGGCCTTTCGTTCGCGCTGATCTGGTCTTGCCCGACACTGGCCGCGATCACTGAAACCAAGAACTTCGGCCTCGAAGTGAAAATCACCGGCCAGTCCGAAGACGACCGCGACCTCGGCACTGCCAAGGGTGGCGACGTCAACGGCGTCGGCCTCGACCTGCGCCCGTGGGTCTACGGCGAAAGTGGTGCGTGGAGCGCCTACGCCATGGGTCAGGCGGTCGCCTCGAGCGACATCATCGAAACCGACACCCTGCAGCAGTCCGACGGTGCCGAAAACACCGACAGCGGTGATCGCAAGACCAAGAAAAACTACCTGGCGATGCGCGAGTTCTGGGTCGGCTACAGCGGCTTCACGCCCTACCCCGGCGAGATCCTCAAGTTCGGTCGCCAGCGCCTGCGCAACGACGACGGCCAGTGGCGCGACACCAACATCGAAGCGCTGAACTGGACCTTCGACACCACCCTGCTGCGCGCCAACGCCGGTGTTGCCGAACGCTTCAGCGAATACCGCACCGACCTCAAAGAGCTGGCACCGAAAGACAAGGATCGCCTGCACGCCTACGCCGACGCTGCCTATCAGTGGACGCCAGGCAACTGGGTCGGCATTCGCGGCCATCACACCCACGACGACGGCAAACTCGATTACGCCGAACCGGGTGTACCCCGCGATTCGCTCGACAAAACCCAGAACGGCGACATCAGTTGGCTCGGCCTGACCGCCGACAGCGACGCCTACAACTGGCGCAACACCAACACCGTCAACTACTGGGGCAGCATCACCGGCATGAGCGGTGACCGCGACACGGTCAACCCGCTGAACGCCGATGGCAGCCGTCCGGCACAAGCCAAGCGCAGTGAAGACATCAACGGCTGGGCCACCGACATCGGCGTGCGTCTGCGCCTCGATCCGCAGTGGCAGGTCGGTGCGGCGTATGCCCGTGCCAGCGCCGATTACGAACAGAACGGCCTGGAAAGCAACCGCTCGAACTACACCGGTACTCGCTCCCGCGTTCACCGTTTCGGCGAAGCGTTCCGTGGCGAAATGAACAACATGCAGACCGCCACGCTGTTCGGTTCGTGGATGCTCAACGACCAGTACGACGCCAGTCTGATCTACCACAAGTTCTGGCGTGTGGACGGCAACAAACCGGTGGGCAGCAACGGCATCAACGCCGTGGAAAACAACACCGACGACGTCACCGGCGCGATCCTTTCCAGCACCTCCCTGCCACTGGACGATGGCAAGAAAGACCTCGGCCAGGAAATGGATCTGGTGGTCACCAAGTACTTCAAGCAAGGCCTGCTGCCGGCAGCGCTGAGCCAGTCGATCGACGAGCCTTCGGCCCTGGTGCGGTTCCGTGGCGGCGTGTTCAAGCCGGGTGATGCCTATGGCAGCCAGGTCGATTCGTACATGCACCGCGCGTTCATCGACGTGATCTGGCGCTTCTGATGCAAACCGCGAAGGGAGTGCCCGACATGAACAACCCAAGGAAAGGCTCGCTCAGCCTGTTGGCCGGCGCGATGCTGCTGGCCTCGGCCGGGGCCTTCGCCAACGTGGAGCCGGTTGCCCCTCAACAAGGCAAACCTGTGACCACGGCGAAAGAGCTGCAACAGGCCAAGACCTACACCGTCAGCAGCGCCCCGACCGAAGCGCTGGAACTGGCCAAGCCGAAATTGCCCGACCTCTCCGGTTTCACCGCCGAAGCCGCTGCCGCGAAAATCGTGCGCAGCAAACCGGGCAAGATCAGCGTGCGCCGGATGATGCAGGAAGACGCCCTGAAGGACTTCATCGGCGGCGACAACAAGATGGCCGAATGGGTGGTGCGTCAGCACGGCATCCCGCAGGCGATCTTCGTCGACGACGGCTACCTGAACCTGAAAGAGCTGGCGCAGAAACTGCCCAAGCAATACTTCAGCGAAACCTCGCCGGGCGTGTACCTGGCCAAGTTGCCGATCGTGGTCGGCCGCAAAGGCATTCTCGAAATCGATGGCCAGACCCAGGAATTGCGCCTGTCCCAGGAGGCCGGTTCGTTCCTGGTCAACGACGGTCAGTTGTTCGTGCGTGATACCAGGATCACTGGCTGGCGCGAGAAGGAAAACGGCCCGGCGACGTTCCGTTCGCCGAAAGAATTCCGCCCGTTCCTGCTGGCCTGGGGTGGCACCGAGACCTATATCGTCAACAGCAAGATGGCCAGCTTCGGCTACGCCAACAGTAAGTCCTACGGCGTGAGTATTTCCCAGTACACGCCGAACATGGCCAAGGTGCTCAAGCGTCCCGAGCCGACCGGCTGGATCGTCGGCTCCGAGTTCTCGGACATGTGGTACGGCTTCTACTGCTACGAGACCCGCGACTTCGTGGTCAAGGGCAACACCTACAAGGACAACATCGTCTACGGCATTGACCCGCACGACCGTTCCCACGGTCTGATCATTGCCGAGAACACGGTGTACGGCACGAAGAAGAAGCACGGGATCATCATTTCCCGTGAGGTGAACGACAGCTTCATCTTCAACAACAAGAGTTTCGACAACCACCTCTCGGGCCTGGTGATCGACCGTAACAGCGTCAACAACATCATTGCCTACAACGAGATCTACAAGAACCACACCGACGGCATCACGCTCTACGAGTCCGCCGACAACCTGCTGTGGGGCAACAAGGTCATCAGCAACAAGCGCCACGGCATCCGCATTCGTAACAGCGTGAACATCCGCCTCTACGAAAACGTCGCCATGGCCAACGGCCTGACCGGCGTCTACGGCCACATCAAGGACCTGACCGACACCGACCGCGACATCAAGCTCGACCCGTTCGACGCTCAGGTTTCGCTGATCGTGGTCGGCGGTGAACTGGCGGCCAACGGCAGCGGCCCGCTGTCGATCGATTCGCCCTTGAGTGTCGAGCTGTATCGCGTGTCGATGCTGGCGCCGACCAAATCCAGCGGCATCAGCTTCAACGGCATCCTCGGCGAACGCCAGGATGAAATTCTCGACCTGCTGGTGCGCCAGCAGAAAGCCGTGCTGATCGACCCTGTCGAACGCCAGACCGAAATGCGGGACTGAGGACAATTTTATGCACCCACACCTGATCAAGTTACTCAGCCTGTCGGCCCTGACCGTGGGCATTCTGGCGGCCAGCAACGGCGCCCGCGCGGACGAAGTGAAAGCCCCCGAGTTCACCGCCGAACCGTGCTGCAGCCTGTGCCCCGCCGCCCACGACGCGAAGAACTACACCACCCGTTACCAGCAGAACTTCACCACCCTGGTGCAGGCCCAGGGCGACTGGTTGTTCCGGACCCAGGAAGATTTGCGCACCGAGTTCAACACCACCCCGGCCGGCTACAAGCGCCTGCAACAGCTGCACGATGCGTTCAAGGCCAAAGGTGTCGAACTGGTGATTGTCTACCAGCCCACCCGTGGTCTGGTGAACCGCAACAAGCTCAACCCGCAGGAAAAAGCCGCGTTCGATTACGAGAAAGCGCTGGGCAACTACAAGACCATGCTCGGCCGTTTCGCGCAGATGGGTTACGTGGTGCCGGACCTGTCGCCGCTGACCAACGAGTCGCTGCCCGACACTTTGCCCGCTCACGATTTCTACTTCCGTGGCGACCAGCACTGGACGCCGTACGGTGCGCAGCGCACGGCGAAAATCGTCGCCGAGAAGGTCAAGCAGATCCCGGCCTTCGCCGACATTCCCAAGCGTGAATTCGAAACCAAACGCTCCGGGCGCATGGGCAAGACCGGCACCCTGCACAACATGGCCGGGCAACTGTGCGGCACCAGTTACGCAATCCAGTACATGGATCAGTTCACCACCGAACCGAAAGGCGAAGCCGGTGACGGCGACCTGTTCGGTGATTCCGGCAACCCGCAGATCACCCTGGTCGGCACCTCCCACAGTGGCAAGAACTACAACTTCGCCGGGTTCCTCGAAGAAGCCATCGGTGCCGACATCCTCAACGTCGCCTTCCCCGGCGGCGGTCTGGAAGGCTCGATGCTGCAGTACCTGGGCAGCGACGAATTCCAGAAGACTCCACCGAAAATCCTCATCTGGGAATTCTCACCGCTGTACCGCCTCGACCAGGAAACCATCTATCGCCAGATGATGGCGCTGCTGGATAACGGTTGCGAAGGCAAGGAAACCCAAATGTCCGCCAGCACCACACTCAAGCCCGGCGGCAAACAAGAACTGCTGGTCAACAGCAAGAACCTGAACCTGCAGAACAGCGGTCATCAGGTCGACATCCGCTTCGCCGACCCTTCGGTGAAAAAACTGCAAGCCACCCTCTGGTACATGAACGGTCGCCACGAGGACATCAAGATCGAGAAACCGGAAACCTCCGACACCGACGGTCGTTTCGCCTTTGAGTTGCGTACGGACGAAGACTGGGCCTCGCAGAACCTGCTGGCGGTCGAAGTCCAGGGCCCGGATGCGGGCACCGCGCCACAGAAAGTCGAAGCGAAAATCTGCAAACGCAACGTATTCCCGGGCGCTGGGCAACAAACCGCTCAGGTCGGGCAATGAGGTCTGCTATGCGAAATCCGAAACTGAAAACTCTGTTAGCGCCGACGCTGCTCGGACTGGCGATCTTCGCCGGCACCGCGCAGGCCGCCGCGCCGTTGCGTCCCCCTCAGGGCTACTTTGCGCCTGTGGATAAATTCAAGACCGGCGACAAAAGCGAAGGCTGCGACGCGATGCCGGCCCCGTACACTGGCCCGCTGCAATTTCGCAGCAAATACGAAGGCTCGGACAAGGCCCGCGCCACGCTGAACGTGCAGTCGGAAAAGGCCTTCCGTGATACCACTAAAGACATCACCACCCTGGAGCGCGGCACTGCCAAACGGGTGATGCAGTTCATGCGCGACGGTCGTCCGGAACAGCTCGATTGCACGCTGAACTGGCTGGCTACTTGGGCTCGGGCGGATGCATTGATGTCGAAGGACTTCAACCACACCGGCAAGTCGATGCGCAAATGGGCGCTGGGCAGCATGGCCTCTTCGTACATTCGCCTGAAGTTCTCCGACTCCCATCCGCTGGCCCAGCACCAGCAGGAAGCCCAACTGATCGAAGCCTGGTTCAGCAAGATGGCCGATCAGGTGGTCAGCGACTGGGACAACCTGCCGCTGGAAAAAACCAACAACCACTCGTACTGGGCCGCCTGGTCGGTGATGGCGACGTCCATCGCCACCAACCGCCGCGACCTGTTCGATTGGGCGGTCAAGGAATACAAGGTCGGCGCCAATCAGATCGACGCCGACGGCTACCTGCCGAACGAACTCAAGCGCCAGCAACGCGCCCTTGCCTATCACAACTACGCCCTGCCGCCGCTGGCGATGATCGCCAGTTTTGCGCAGGTCAACGGTGTCGACTTGCGTCAGGAAAACAACGGCGCGCTGAAACGCCTGGGTGATCGGGTGCTGGCCGGGGTGAAAGATCCCGAGGACTTCGAGAAGAAGAACGGCAAGGAACAGGACATGACCGACCTGAAAGAGGATATGAAATTCGCCTGGCTCGAGCCGTTCTGCACGCTCTACACCTGTTCGCCGGATGTGCTGGAGAAGAAGCACGGCATGCAGCCGTTCAAGACCTTCCGCCTCGGCGGCGACCTGACCAAGGTCTACGACCCGTCCCACGAGAAAGGCAACAAGGGCAGTTAGTCGCTGATCGTTTCACCCCTCCAATTCCACGGGGGGTTTGGGGGGGCTTTGGCCCTTGACTGTTGGTTCAAACATGGAGAGATCGGGATGGTATTTTCATCCAACGTGTTCCTGTTTCTGTTCTTGCCGATCTTTCTCGGCTTGTACTACCTGAGCGGGCAACGCTATCGCAACTTGCTGCTGCTGATCGCCAGCTACGTGTTCTACGCGTGGTGGCGGGTGGATTTCCTGGCGCTGTTCGCCGGCGTCACCCTGTGGAACTACTGGATCGGCCTGAAAGTCGGCGCCGCCGGCGTGCGCACCCAACCGGCCCAGCGCTGGCTGTTGCTCGGCGTGGCGGTGGATCTGTGCATCCTCGGCTACTTCAAGTACGCCAACTTCGGCGTCGACAGCATCAACGCGATGATGACGTCGGTCGGTCTTGAGCCGTTCATCCTGACCCACGTACTGCTGCCGATCGGTATCTCGTTCTACATCTTCGAGTCGATCAGCTACATCATCGACGTCTACCGCGGCGACACCCCGGCCACCCGCAACCTGATCGACTTCGCGGCGTTCGTAGCGATCTTCCCGCACCTGATCGCCGGTCCGGTTCTGCGCTTCCGAGACCTGGCCGACCAGTTCAACAACCGCACCCACACCCTCGACAAGTTCTCCGAGGGCTGTACGCGGTTCATGCAGGGTTTCATCAAGAAAGTCTTCATCGCCGACACCCTCGCCGTGGTGGCCGACCATTGCTTCGCCCTGCAAAACCCGACCACGGGCGATGCCTGGCTCGGCGCGCTGGCTTACACCGCGCAGCTGTATTTCGACTTCTCCGGCTACAGCGACATGGCCATCGGCCTGGGCTTGATGATGGGTTTCCGCTTCATGGAAAACTTCAAGCAGCCTTACATCAGCCAGTCGATCACCGAGTTCTGGCGCCGCTGGCACATCAGCCTGTCGACCTGGTTGCGTGACTACCTCTACATCACCCTCGGCGGCAACCGCAAAGGCACGCTGATGACCTATCGCAACCTGTTCCTGACCATGCTGCTCGGTGGTCTGTGGCACGGCGCGAACATCACCTACATCGTCTGGGGTGCGTGGCACGGGATGTGGCTGGCGATCGAGAAAATGCTCGGCCTCAACACCTCGCCGCGCAGCCTCAATCCGATCCGCTGGGCGCTGACCTTCCTGCTGGTGGTCATGGGCTGGGTGATCTTCCGCGCCGAGAACCTGCACGTTGCCGGTCGCATGTACGGTGCGATGTTCAGCTTCGGCGACTGGTCGCTGTCGGAACTCAACCAGGCCAGCCTCACCGGTCTGCAAGTGGCGACTCTGGTGGTGGCTTACGTGACCCTGGCGTTCTTCGGCCTGCGTGATCTGTACACCCATCAGCCTCCGGCCAAGACCAAACCTGTAGTGAACGTCGAAAGCGACGGCCCTGCCGGCGCACAACCGGGTCTGATCAAGGCTGCTCCTGGCGAAAACCCGGCCAGCATCCACGAACCTGGCTACACCGTCGGCGTCGACGCCCAGGTGCAACCGGCGTACTGGACGGCGGACTGGTCGCGCTACGTGATGCGCGGGCTGATCCTGCTGCTGTTCATCGCCTCGATTCTCAAACTCTCGGCGCAAAGCTTCTCGCCGTTCCTTTACTTCCAGTTCTGAGGGATCTGACATGACCCGCTCATTACGCATCTTCTACATCGCGCTGTTTCTGGTGACCCTGCTGGTGCTCGGTCTGTGGTCGGTGCGCAGCTTCTTTGGCTTCAGCACCAATGCCGACGCGACGGTGCTCAACGGCCGCTGGACCAAAGCCGTGGAAACCCACTACGACGATGAATTTCCGATCAAGCGTCTAGGCACCAATCTCTGGGCCGCGCTGGATTTCAAACTGTTCAACGAAGGTCGTCCGGGCGTGGTGCTCGGTCGCGATCAGTGGTTGTACAGCGATGAGGAATTCAACCCGATCGTCAACGAAGAGCTGAACCTGCAAGGCAACTACGCGCTGGTCGAAGGCGTGCGCCAGACCCTGAAAGAGAAAGGCGTGAAACTGGTGATGGCGATTGTGCCGGCCAAGGTTCGCCTGTACCCGGAACACCTGGGTGAAGTGAAACCGGCGAGCATCCACGCCAACCTCTACCAGGATTTCCACGCCCGTGTCGCAGCAGACAAGATCCTCGCCCCGGACCTGCTCGGCCCGCTGCAAAAGGCCAAGCAGAACGGTCAGCAAGTGTTCCTGCGCACCGACACCCACTGGACCCCGGAAGGCGCGGAAATCGCCGCCAACACCCTGGCCAAGACCATCGCCGACAAGTTCCCGCTCAGCGGCGAGCCGCAGCGTTTCGTCACCACGCCTGCCGAGAAGGTCACGCACAAGGGCGACCTGCGTCTGTTCCTGCCGCTGGATCCGCTGTTCGAAAACCTGATGCCGGCGCAAGAGCCGCTGCAAAAGCGCAACACCGTGGCCGCCACCGAGCAGCCTGCCGGTGACGACGCTCTGTTCGCCAACAGCGAAGTGCCGGTCGCGCTGATCGGCACCAGCTACAGCGCCAACCCCAACTGGAACTTCGTCGGTGCGCTCAAGCAAGCGCTGCACAGCGACGTCGTGAACTACGCCGAGGACGGCCACGGCCCGATCCTGCCGATGCTCAGCTACCTGAAAAGCGATGACTTCAAGAACAGCCCGCCACAGGTGCTGATCTGGGAGTTTCCCGAACGATATCTGCCTGTGAACAACGAAATCGGCGACGCCGACCCGCAGTGGGTCGCAGAGCTTAAACAAGCCGGCGCGCGCCAACAAAACGTAGCTGTAAACACTAAATCCGAGACGCCCGATCGGGCGCAAAACTGAAAGAGAGGTACACCATGACTTTCACTACTACTCCTCGTCGTCTCGCAAAACGCTTCGCACTGGTTGCTGGTCTGAGCGTGCTGTCGGTCCAGGCGTTTGCCGGCGGCGACGCTGCGCTGTACGGCCCGACCGCACCGAAAGGCTCGACCTTCGTGCGCATCTACAACGCCAGCAACGCTGAAGTCAGCGCCACCGTCGGCAGCACCAACCTTGCCGACGTCGCGCCGCTGGCCAGCAGCGACTTCAGCTTCATGCCGGGCGGCGACTACAGCGCCAAGGTCGGTAGCCAGACCCTGCCGGTGAAACTCGCCGGTGATCACTACTACACCCTGGTCAACAACGCATCCGGCGCGCCGCAACTGATCGAAGAACCGCCGTTCAAGAACAAGCAGAAATCCCTGGTGCGCGTGCAGAACCTCAGCGACAAGCCGCTGACCCTGAAGACCGCCGACGGCAAGACCGACGTGGTGCCGAATGTCGCCGCCAAGGGCCGTGGCGAGCGTGAAATCAACCCGGTGAAAGTCAGCCTCGCGCTGTACGAGGGCGACAAGAAAGTCGGCGACGTGAAACCGGTCGCCCTGGAACGCGGTGAAGCCGCAGTGCTGTACGTCACCGGCAACGGCAGCAACCTGTCGCCAGTCTGGGTGAAACGCCCGGTATCGACCCGCTAAGCACATGAAACCGGGCAGCCGTCGCTGCCCGGTACGGAATAACAACAAGAGTGAAACGACACAACGTTCGTGGCTCTGACCCAATCGATTTTATGGAGTAAACAATATGATTCCGGTGATCTTGTCAGGTGGTAGCGGCTCACGTCTTTGGCCGCTTTCGCGCAAGCAGTTTCCCAAGCAATTCCTCGCCCTGACCGGCGAACACACGCTGTTCCAGCAAACCCTCGAACGTCTGGTGTTCGAAGGCATGGACACCCCGATCGTGGTCTGCAACAAGGATCACCGTTTTATCGTCAACGAGCAGTTGGCCAATCGCAAGCTGGAATGCCAGCGGATCCTGATGGAACCGTTCGGCCGCAACACCGCGCCGGCCGTGGCGCTGACCGCGATGATGCTGGTCAATGAAGGTCGCGACGAACTGATGCTGGTGCTGCCGGCCGACCACGTTCTCGAAGACCAGAAAGCCCTGCAACGCGCGCTGGCCCTGGCCACCGTCGCCGCCGAAAACGGCGAGATGGTGCTGTTCGGCGTGCCGGCCACCAAACCGGAAACCGGCTACGGCTACATCAAGTCCACCGGCGATTCGCTGCTGCCGGAAGGCGTCAGCCGCGTCTCGCACTTCGTGGAGAAACCCGACGTCAAACGCGCCACCGAGTACGTCGAGTCCGGCGGTTACTACTGGAACAGCGGCATGTTCCTGTTCCGCGCCAGCCGCTTCCTCGAAGAACTGAAAAAACACGATCCGGACATCTACGACACCTGCCTGCTGACCCTTGAACGCAGCGAGCAGGACAACGACACCATCACCTTCGACGAGGCCACCTTCGCCTGCTGCCCGGACAACTCCATCGACTACTCCGTGATGGAAAAGACCCAGCGCGCCTGCGTGGTGCCGCTGACCGCTGGCTGGAGCGATGTCGGTTGCTGGTCGTCGCTGTGGGAAGTCAACGAGAAGGACGCCAACGGCAACGTCAGCAAGGGCGACGTGGTCATCCAGGACAGCAAGAACTGCATGATCCACGGCAACGGCAAACTGGTGTCGGTGATCGGTCTGGAAAACATCGTGGTGGTCGAAACCAAGGACGCCATGATGATCGCCCACAAGGACAAGGTTCAGGGCGTCAAGCAGATGGTCAACACCCTCAACGAGCAGGGCCGCAGCGAAACCCAGAACCACTGCGAGGTCTACCGTCCGTGGGGCTCCTACGACTCGGTGGACATGGGCGGGCGCTTCCAGGTCAAGCACATCTCGGTCAAACCGGGCGCATGCCTGTCGCTGCAGATGCACCACCACCGCGCCGAACACTGGATCGTGGTCAGCGGCACCGCTGAGGTGACCTGCGACGAGAACGTGTTCCTGCTCTGCGAAAACCAGTCGACCTACATCCCGATCGCGTCGGTGCATCGCCTGCGCAACCCGGGCAAGATCCCGCTGGAAATCATCGAAGTGCAGTCGGGCTCGTACCTGGGTGAAGACGATATCGAACGCTTCGAAGATATCTATGGTCGCTCCACCCCGATCGAGCGCGGCGTGTCGGTGAAAACCATCGCGCAGTGATCGCTCTGCAATAAAAAGCCCTCGCCCGGCCCGCTGCGTCCCCTATCCGCAGTGGGTTGGGCGGGGGCTTTTTTTTTCGCCAACCTCATCCAGGCTTAGGTAGGATGAACCTTCCCTGCCCACGAGGTTTCGCGACATGTTCATCGGCGTCTTGCTGGTTATCACCTGGCTGATCCTGCTGTTGCGCTACCCGGCCAAGGCCTTGCCGGTGTCCATGGCTGCCGCTGTCGGCCTCGGGCTGGTGGCGATGTGGGTGGTGTGGCTGGACAACCGCGAGATCAAGCAACTGGCGCGGCTTGAGTTGCGTATCACGTATGCACCTGAGCAATGCCCGGCGGATCGCCCGTTGCAATTGAAGATGAACAACGGCAACGACGTGCCTTTGACCGAACTGCGCTGGCGCATCGCAGCGTACGCGCCGGGCGACACTGTGAATCTGGCCGACAATCAATACGCCGCCCCACGCTATCGCGGCCCCGGTGAACTGCAGGCCGGCGGCAATTGGGAAGACTGCTTGCCGATGCCGCCGCTACGTCCCGGTTATCGCCCGCAAACCCTGGAGTTTCGCGCCGAGCGATTGCAGGGTAGTTTCTCCGACTGATCACCTCTCCCACCCTTTTGCACAAGGAATGCGCCATGCCCGTTGCGTTGATTACCGGTTGTTCCAGCGGCATCGGCCGCGCCCTCGCCGATGCATTCAAGTCGGCCGGTTTTGAAGTCTGGGCCAGTGCGCGCAGGGCTGAAGATGTCGCGGCGCTCGGCGCGGCCGGGTTCACGGCCGTGCAGCTCGACGTCAATGACAACGCAGCGCTGGAGCAACTCGCCGAGCGTATCAACCAGCAACACGGCGGCCTCGACGTGCTGATCAACAACGCCGGTTACGGCGCCATGGGCCCGCTGCTCGACGGCGGTGTTCCGGCCATGCAGCGCCAGTTCGAAACCAACGTGTTTTCGATTGTCGGCGTGACTCGTGCGCTGTTCCCGGTGCTGCGCCGGGCCAAGGGATTGGTGGTGAATATCGGCAGCGTCTCCGGGGTGCTGGTCACGCCATTCGCCGGCGCCTATTGCGCATCGAAAGCGGCGGTGCACGCGTTGAGTGATGCGTTGCGCATGGAGCTGGCGCCATTCGGCATTCGCGTGATGGAAGTGCAGCCGGGGGCGATTCAATCGAGCTTCGCCAAGAATGCCGGCCATGAGGCCGAACAACTGATCAACGAACAATCGCCGTGGTTTCCATTGCGCGAAGGCATTCGGGCGCGGGCCAAGGCGTCCCAGGACAAACCGACGCCGGCCAGCGAATTTGCCGCCGAGCTGCTCAAGGCTGTGCAGCAGAACAAACCGCCACGGCTGATCCGCATCGGCAATGGCAGCCGGGCGTTGCCGTTGCTGGCGACCTTGCTGCCGAAAGGGTTGCTGGAGTCGACGTTGATGAAGCGGTTCGGGTTGCGCGGGCAACTCTGAAATCGAGTCAGCCCCACCCTTTCATGAAATCAATGAACGCCCGCACCTTCAGCGGCAGGTGCCGGGTGTCCGGGTACAGTGCGTACACGCCTTGTTGGGCGAAACGGTAATCCGGCAACAGACGCTGTAATCGCCCGGCGTCGAGGTCTTCCTGAATCAACCATTGCGGCAGAATCGCCACGCCTTGCCCGGTCAGCGCAAAGGCACGCAGCGTCGCCGAGTTGTCGGCAACAATGGCTGTGGTTCCCGGTTTCGGCTGGTAGAGATGCTCGGTGCCGGCCGGGTCGGTGACCGTCATTTCCGGCACTCGCCCATGTCCCAGTGTCGGCATCGACTCCAGCACCGCCAAGGTGTTTACCGGAGTAAAACCCTCGACCAGCCCCGGCGCCGCCACGGCAAACACCTCGAACGTCGACAACTGCACCGCGCGCAGATTGGAGTCGTGCATGCGCCCCAGACGGATCGCCAGGTCGAACCGTTCGGAGATCAGATCGGCATGGGTCGAAGACGTGGACAAGTGAATATTCAGTTGCGGCTGCTGTTGTCGAAACACCTCCAGCGCCGGCACCACCTGAGCCAGCGCAAACTCCACAGTCGTGGTGATGCGTAATGTGCCCTTGAGCTGCGAGTGTTCCGAGCGTGCTTCCTCGATGGCCAGACGCGCTTCGTCCAGCGTGCGCAGGCAGCGCCGATAAAAACGCTCGCCGGCATCGGTCAGGGCCAGTTGCCGGGTGTTGCGGGTGAGCAAGGTGACGCCCAACTCCTCTTCCAGACGCTTGAGGTTGAAGCTCACCACCGCCCGCGTCTGTCCCAGCGTATCGGCGGCCGCGGTCAGAGAGCCGGCCTCGACCACAGCTTTGAAAGTATCGAATCGATCCAGGCTGACCATATTCGCTGCGCTCACTGTCAAAATAATTTTGACAAACTAGCATCCAAACCAGCGTATTTCTATCGCCACAAGCGCCCTACCCTGCACGCCTCATCACAGGGAAGCTGCCATGGCCTATCGCTCGAAAGTCGCGCTGGTGTATCTGTTGGGGTTCGCCCTCGACCTGCTGAACATGTTCGCCGCGAGCATCGCCTACCCGGACATCGCCGCGCAGTTGCACGCCTCGGTGACGCAACTGGCGTGGATCACCAACGCCTACATGCTCGGACTGACGTTGATCATTCCGATGAGCGTTTGGCTGGCGGCAAAGGTTGGCGAGCGGCGGCTGATCCTCGGTTCGCTGCTGGTGTTCGGGATCGCCTCCGGGCTCATCGCTCAGGCCAGTTCGATTGAAAGCCTGATCGGCTGGCGACTGCTGCAAGGGCTGGGTGGCGGGTTGTTACTGCCGGTCGGTCAGGCGCTGGCCTATCGAGAGTTTCCAGCGACTCAGCGCGCGCACTTCACGGGCGTGGTTTTGCTGGTGGCGCTAATGGTGCCGGCCCTGTCGCCGGCGGCGGGCGGTTTGATCGTTGAAGCGTTGTCGTGGCGCTGGATTTTCTACCTGAACCTGCCGGTGGCGCTTTTCGCTTTCGGTCTGGGCCTGCTCTGGTTGAAAGCGGATCAGCCAACGAGCGAACGCCCGACACTGGACGCACGTGGCCTGCTGCTGGCCGTGTCTGCGCTGAGTCTGTTGTTGATTGCCGTCAGCCTGGCGAGTGAACCCGAAACCCGTCACCTCGCAGGCGGTGTGTTGTTGCTCAGCGCCGTGACCCTGTGGGTCTACCTGCGCGATGGCTGGGGCAAACCGGGTGCCGTCCTGGATCTGCAACTGACCAGAAACCCGTCCCTGCGCCTGGCAATGCTGATCTACCTGTTTGTGCCCGGCATCTTCACCGGCACCAACATGATTGCCGTGTTGTACCTGCATGACCTCGGTTTCGGCGCAGCACACATCGGGGCGCTGATGCTGTCCTGGGCGGCCGCCTCGGGCGTGGCGATCATGCTTGGCAAACGCCGTTTCAACCGGACCGGTCCCAAGCCATTGCTGATCGCCGGCATGCTGTTGCAATGCCTTGGCATCGTCGTGCTGATGCAGATCGACCAGCCCGCCAGCGTCCCGTTGATCCTCGCTTACGCCTTGATGGGGCTGGGCGGCAGTCTTTGCAGCGTCACCGCGCAGACCCTGGCATTTGTCGGCATCACGCCAGAGAAAATGGGCCACTCCAGCGCCCTGTGGAACATCAATCGCCAGCTCGGTTTCTGCCTCGGTGCGGCGTTGCTCAGCTCACTGCTGGGCGCCTTGGGGGCCAGCGGTTTCAAATACTGCTTTCTCGCCGCCGCGTTGCTCACGCTGTTACCGATGGTCGCCGTGCTGCGTTTCGACTCATCGAACGTGCTCGCCCTTTTGCACTCACCTCACCTTCAGGAAAAATCCACATGACTGACTACACCGACTACTTTGACGAAGTGATCCAGGCCCATGAGGCCATCGAACGATGGTTTGCCGTGGAGGAAGACGAGGCTGCACTGGAGCGATTGCTGACGCGTTTTTCGCCACGGTTTTCCATGGTGACGCCGCTGGGGCGTGTGCTGAATTTCGAAGCCTTGCGTGCGTTGTTTCAAATGGCGGGCGGGAAGAAGAGCGGGTTCAGGATCGAGCTCGGCGAGCTTTGTGGGATTGCCCTGCATGAGCGGGGTGCAACGGTGAGTTACCGCGAGCAGCAGACCGATGCGAGCGGGTTGCACACGGATCGACGTTCGACTGTGGTGTTTGAAAAAACCGAATCCGGGCGGGTGATCTGGCGGCATCTGCACGAGACGTTTTGCCAAGGCTGACAACGAGCCAATCCGGCGAGGGAGCATGCTCCCTCGCCACAAGGGTTACTCGACAGCGTCCTGCTTCACCACCACGGTGCAGGTAATCCCCGCCGCCAGCAGCACACCCTCCGGCACTTCATCGATATGAATCCGCACCGGCACCCGTTGCGCCAGACGCACCCAGTTGAAGGTCGGGTTCACATCGGCGATCAGCTCGCGGCTTTCGGGGTTGTCGCGGTCGTAGATGCCGCGGGAAATACTTTCCACGTGGCCCTTGAGGACTTCGCCGCTCATCAGTTGCATGTCGGCTTTGTCACCGACGCGCACGTGGGGCAGCTTGGTTTCTTCGAAGAAGCCGTAGACCCAGAACGAGTTCATGTCGACCACGGCCATTTTCGCTTCGCCGATCCGGGCGTAATCGCCACGATGCACGTTGAGGTTGGTCACGTAACCGTCCACCGCAGCACGCACTTCGGTGCGTTTGAGGTTGAGTTCGGCGGCTTCCAGTTGCGCCTGGGCCTGTTGGTAATCGGCCAGTGCCGAGTCGGCGATGTTGCTGGCGTCGTCGCGGTTTTCCTTGGAGATCACCAAAGCGTCCATATCAGCGCGGCGATGGGCGTTGACCCTGCGCATCTCCCACGTGGCCTTGCGCGATGCGACCAGCGACTGCGCCTGCTTCACCGCCAGGCGATAGTGCTCGGGGTCGATCTGCATCAGCAGATCACCCTTCTTCACCAATTGGTTGTCGCGTACCGGCACGTCGACCACTTCACCGGTGACGTCGGCAGCGACGTTGATGATGTCGGCGCGCACCCGTCCGTCGCGGGTCCACGGGGTGTTCATGTAGTGCTCCCACAACGTGCGACCGATCCACAGCGCCAGGGCCAGCACCAGCAGGGTCGCGAGCAGGCTGAAAAACTTTTTCATCGGGACAATTCTCAGACTCAACGGTAAACAGTCAGCGCCATCGCGCCGAACAGACAGGTAAACAGGCTCAGGCGCAGCAGCGCCGGGTGCCAGAAGAAGCGGTACAGATCGAACCCCGACAGAAACCGGTCCAGCGCCCAGGCCAGTGCTGCGGCGACAAAAAACATCAGGGTCATGGTCGGCATGTACACACCGTGGAAGGCGATTTCACGAGGCATGGGCAAGTCCTTCGGGCTTGGCGATGGCGTAGGCGGCGAGTGGCGATTGCGGGTCGAGCAACGAGGTGCGGATGAAGTGCAGGTAGCTTTTCACCCGCCGCAGCGCCGAGGTATCGAAGTGCGGTGCAAACGGCTCGTCAGTGGCGGCGACCCGGCTGATCGCGTGATCGACCGCCACCAGTGCGCGCTCCAGATTGCTCGAATTCGGTTGCAGGAACAGCCGCACCAGCGAACGCCCCATGACCCGGATTGCCTGACGCCACGGCTGGGATTCCGCATACGCCGGGTGCACCGGCAGGATCGCCTGTTCCTTGCGCAACTCGATGATCGCGTGGCCGACTTCCAGCACCACGAACATCCAGCGCAGCAGGTTTTTCTGCACCAGCGGCTGACCGGCCGCCAGACCGTATGCCTGGTGCATCAAATCGCGCGTACGGCTTTCGAAACTCGACGCCAGGCCCTTGAGCTTGCCGCTGATCGCGTACACCACTTGTCCGCGCAGGTCCTGCTCCAGGCGTCGCCACAACCAGCGACTGTTCGGCGGCAGAATGATCGCGCCCGCTGCTGCGCAGACCAGCATGCCCATGACCATGGCGATGTAATCGTTGATGAAGGTGTAGGGGTTGTAGATCGTCAGGTTGTCCGGCACCGAACCGGTGCTGAAAAAGATCAGCAGACCGAGGCCGACGCCGGCGTATTGCGGCCGCGACGCGAGGAACGAACCGAGCACGATCACCGGCGCGAGCATCACGCACAGCAGCGGAAAACCGTCGATCCACGGGAAGATGAAAAACATCTCGACGAAGCCGATCAACGCCCCGAGGAACGTGCCGCACGCCATCTGGAACGCCATGCGTTTCGGGTTCGGTGTCGCCGCCGACAAGCCCACGGTGGCAGCGGCAATCAGGGTCATGGTCGCACCGCTCGGCCACGCCGTGGCGACCCAGTAACTGCCGAGCACGACCAGGATGAACGTGGCACGAATCCCCGAAGCCGCCGCCGCCCACCAACTGGTCTGCGGGGTAAACGGCTCGTCCCAGCGCTCACGTTCGTGGCTGTGATCGGCCAGCGAGGCGTGGGTCTGTGCATAACTGTGCAGGTCATCGACGAAGCGATAAAGCAGTTCATACGCCGTGTGGAAATCCAGCAGCTCGGCCTCGCTCGGCGCGCTCTCCTGAAAGACCGCCCGTAGACTGCGCACCCGCGCCGGCAAACCTTCCTTGTAAGCCGTCAGCGCCGTCACCAGACGCGCCGCATCCGGGCTGGTCAGGGCGCGGCCGCTGAAGCCGTCGAGCACTTCGGCCAGATCCTGCAGGCCCGGTTTGATCGCCGCTTCCACATGATCGGCGCCGTTGCGGCGCAGGCGTTCAAGCAACTGGTGCAAGGCGTTGAAACGGGTGGTGATGCCCATGAACTCGCTGTTCAGGCGACTGAGCCGACCGTTACGTCGACGCATGTGCGGGTCTTCGAACACGGTCACGCTGCGCAGCCCTTCCAGGCCCACCGCTTCGGCGATGAAGCGTACGTTGCTGGCCTCGAACGACTCCGGTTTGCTGCGCCCGCGCAGGCCATCGGTGACGAACAGGGCGAACACACCGAAGCGCTGATACAAGGCGTTGCGCATCGCCGCGCTGGCGGTTTGCGGCAGGATCGCGGCGCTGACCAGCGTCGAGCAGAGAATCCCCAGCGAGATCTCCAGCACCCGCCACACCGCCGCCATGAACGCGCCATCGGGATGGGCGAGCGCTGGCAAGCCAACCATCGCGGCGGTGTAGCCGGCCAGCACAAAACCGTAGGCGCGGAAGTTGCGGCAACGGGCGGCGCCGGCCGAGCAAATGCCGACCCAGATCGCCAGCGAACCGAGGAACAGTTCGGTGTTCTGGGCGAACAGTGAAATCAGCGTGACCATCATCGCCGACCCGGCCAGGGTGCCGAGGAAGCGATAGAAACTCTTGGCGAACACCTGACCGCTCTGCGGCTGCATGACGATGAACACGGTGATCATCGCCGTGCGCGGTTGCGGCAGTTCCAGGCGCATCGCCAGCCACAGAGTCAGGAATGCGGCGATCAACACCTTGAAGATGTAGACCCAGGTCACGCCGTCGCTGCGCGCCCAGTCAAAGAAACCCCGGCGCCATTCCAGGGAGTAGAGCCAGCGCAAAGGTGCGGGCAAGGGAGTCATTGAATCTTGCTCAGTGGTCGAGGGCTTGAAGAAGGGCCGGGGTTTTCGGTGCGGCGGTCTGCTCGGCGGTCGGTACGTCTTTACCCGCGCCAAGACCACCACCCAATGCTGTCACCAGTTCCGCGTGGGCACTCAACCGCGCCGCCTGCACCTGCTGCTGAACCTGTTGCTGTTTGAACAACAGGGTCTGGGCGTTGAGCACGTTGAGATAGTCGGTGAGCCCGCGCTGATAGGCGATCATCGCGATGTCGTAGGTCTTCTGCGCCGTGGCCACCGATTCGGCGGCGAACGTCTGCTGTTTGTCCATCGACTCGCGGCGGATCAACTGGTCGGAGATGTTCTTCAGCGCATTGACCAGGGTCTGGTTGTAATGCGCGATGGCGATGTCATAACCCGCCGAGGCTTCACCCAGTTCAGCGCGCAGTCGCCCGCCGTCGAAGATCGGCAGCGAGATCGCAGGCCCGACGTTGTAGTTGAGCTTCTTGCCGGTCAGGAACTCCAGCGCCCCGCCGCCGGTGGCCATGTAGCCGAGGCTGCCGACCAGATCGACGTTGGGGTAGAACCCGGCATGCGCGACCTCAATCCCGCGCGCCTGCGCCGCCACTTGCCAGCGACTGGCGACCACGTCCGGACGCTGACCGAGCAATTCGGCGGGCAATGCCGACGGCAACTTCAGCGCCGCGCCGAGGGACAGGGTCGGACGCTGCAATTGCGCGCCGGCGCCTGGGCCTTTGCCGGCCAGTGCCGCGATCTGGTTGCGGCTCAGGGCGATTTCTTCGTCCAGCGCATCCAGTTGCCGATGGGTTTCCGGCAGCGGCGTTTCGGCCTGGCTGACTTCGAAATGCGTGCCGATCCCGCCGTTCAGGCGTTTCTGCGCCAGCTCGAGAATCTGCTGTTGCTGCTTGAGCGTCGCCGCCACGATGTCGCGCTGGGCGTAATGCAGCGAGAGCTCGATGTAGGCGCGCACGATGTTGTTCTGCAACTCGAGCTGCGCCTGCCGCGCCTCGGCAGCGCTCATATGCGCCAGATCGACGGCCCGCTCGGTGCTGTTGCTTTCACGGCCCCAGAGGTCGAGGGCGTAACTGAAACCCAGCGCGGCGTTGTTGTCCCAGGTGGTGCTGTTGGCCAGCTCACCGGGGCCGTAGAACTGGTCGGTCGGCCAGTTGTGACGCTTGAGGGTCGACTCGCCATTGATCTGCAACGACTCGGCGGCTTCGGCAGCGCCGGCCATCGACCTGGCCTGACGCACTCGCGCGGCGGCCATGGCCAGGGTCGGGCTGCCTTGCACGGCGAGGTCGATCCAGCGATTGAGTTGCGGGTCGCCGTAGGCTTGCCACCATTGGGCGGTGGGCCAGTTTGCGTCACGGGCGGCGTGGGCGATGGCTTCGTCGGTGGCCAGTTCATTGGCCTCCAGTGCCTTGCCCTGCGGGGCAATGCCTCCGGTTCCGATGCAGCCGCTGAGACCTAACGTAAAAGCCAGAACACTGAGCGGCAAAAGCGCTCTGTTGATGCGACGCGGCACTGCTGCGAATTCCTGAGGTGGGGGATGTTTCGAGGTGGGCGCAATTCTAGGGGGGCGCCCTTACGGCGATAAGCTGGGATTCCTGTGAATCTTTGTTACCGTTAACGAGATAATCCCTTGGTCGGGGGTCTCAGCCCCTGAAACTTCGTGTCACAATTTGCCATCTCCCTTGAGAGCACCCCATGGACACTTTGCAAAACATGCGCGCCTTCAGTTGTGTGGCCGAAGCGGGCAGCTTCACCGCCGCCGCCGTGCAACTCGACACCACCACCGCCAACGTCTCGCGCGCGGTCTCCAACCTTGAGGCCCATCTGCAAACCCGCCTGCTCAACCGCACGACCCGGCGCATCGCGCTCACAGAAGCCGGTAAACGCTACCTGCTGCGCTGCGAGCAGATCCTCGCCTACGTCGAAGAGGCCGAAGCCGAAGCCAGCGAAGCCCACGCCCGCCCGGCCGGACAACTGAAAGTGCACACCATGACCGGTATCGGCCAGCACTTCGTGATCGACGCCATCGCCCGCTATCGCAAGACCCACCCGGACGTGACCTTCGACCTGACCATGGCCAACCGCGTGCCGGACCTGCTCGACGAAGGCTATGACGTGTCCATCGTCCTCGCCCGCGAACTGCCGGATTCGGGTTTCGTCTCGCAACGCCTGGGCATCACTTACAGCATCGTCTGCGCCTCCCCGGCCTACGTGAAAGCCAACGGCTGCGCACAAAAACCCAGCGACCTGCTGAACCACGCCTGCCTGCGCCTGGTGAGCCCGGTGATCCCCTTGGAAAAATGGGCCTTCGACGGCCCGGAAGGCCAGGAAATGGTCACCATCAACAGCTCGCCCTTTCTGGTGAACTCCGCCGACGCGATGAAAACCGCGATCACCAGCGGGATGGGTGTCGGTGTATTGCCGGTGTATGCCGCGATCGAAGGCTTGCGCAACGGCTCACTGGTGCGGGTAATGCCGAACTACCGCTCGCAGGAACTGAACCTGTATGCGATCTACCCGTCACGGCAGTATCTGGATGCGAAGATCAAGACTTGGGTTGAGTATCTGCGTGGGTCGTTGCCGGAGATATTGGCGGGGCATCAGGCGGAGTTGGCCGCTTATGAGATGAGCGGGAGTCTGGCGGGGGCGCGGGTGGCGAATTAAACACAATGAGCGTTAGCTCGAGTACCGCTTTTGACGTGCCGGCCCCATCGGCAGGCTGAGTGGAGGGATTCATCCGGGGGTGGGCGCGCAGCGCCGTGCGGCGCAGCCGCATGCATCGAGAGGAGGTGCAGCGAAGCAAACCGTAGGCGATGCCCCCGGATGAATCCCGTAACGAAGGAACACCGAGCCAAAGCGAGGTGCCGAACGCCGAGGCCAAGCCTTTTGCTTACTTTTTGCTGGGCCGGCATTCCGGCGTTTGGAAAAGTGAGCCGCTGTAAGAGCGGAACCGCCAGCAGCAACACCCGCAGAAACGGATATTCACACAAAACAACCCAAAACCTGGTCGGCCCAGAGGCCGCCAAGACAACCCCAAACAGAAAATGTTAGCTTGCTTGGCAATCACATCAGCCGCCCAGCCGAGCCCAAGCCAATGAAAAAAACAGTTTTGGCCTTCAGCCGCATCACCCCCCCCATGATCGAATGCCTGCAACAGGACTTCGACGTCATCGTCCCCAACCCGAAAAACGGCGACATCAACGCCCAGTTCAACGAAGCCCTGCCCCACGCCCACGGCCTGATCGGCGTCGGTCGCAAACTCGGCAAGGCCCAACTGGAAAACGCCGCGAAACTCGAAGTGGTCTCCAGCGTCTCCGTCGGCTACGACAACTACGACCTCGCCTACTTCAACGAACGCGGGATCATGCTCACCAACACCCCGGACGTCCTGACCGAAAGCACCGCCGACCTGGCCTTCGCCCTGATCATGAGCAGCGCCCGCCGCGTCGCCGAACTGGACGCCTGGACCAAGGCCGGCCAGTGGCAGGCCAGCGTCGGCGCACCACTGTTCGGTTGCGACGTACACGGCAAGACCCTGGGCATCGTCGGCATGGGCAACATCGGCGCCGCCGTTGCCCGTCGCGGACGTTTCGGTTTCAACATGCCGATCCTCTACAGCGGCAACAGCCGCAAGACCGAACTTGAACAGGAACTGGGGGCACAATTTCGCAGCCTTGACCAACTGCTGGCCGAAGCCGATTTCGTTTGCCTGGTGGTACCGCTCAGCGACAAGACCCGCCACCTGATCAGTCATCGCGAACTGGCGCTGATGAAGCCGGACGCGATTCTGGTGAATATCTCCCGCGGTCCGGTGGTCGACGAGCCGGCACTGATCGAGGCCTTGCAGAACAACCGCATTCGCGGCGCCGGCCTCGACGTTTACGAAAAGGAACCGCTGGCGGAATCGCCGCTGTTCCAGCTGAAAAACGCGGTCACCCTGCCGCACATCGGCTCGGCCACGAATGAAACCCGTGAAGCCATGGCCAACCGCGCACTGGCCAATCTGCGCAGCGCCCTGCTCGGTGAACGGCCTCGGGATCTGGTGAATCCGCAAGTCTGGAAGAACTGATGACTCGGGGCTGGAACATCGTTTTCCAGCCCCGCCTGTTTCAACCTGTTTTTAAAAGGGCCTGGTGTTGTTCACAGCCCTTTAAACTACACAACTTGAAAACGACTCCCCACCCAACTTCATTCCACTCTCTATAGAATCCCGTGAACCATCTGCCAACGGACAGATACAATTCATGGAGAGCTAACAAATGACAAACCTTACAACTTCACAACTTATCAGAAGAAGTAAAGTCGCAATCGTTTTCATGGTAGGAATACTGGGTGTTCTGATTGTTTTCAGCAATGCCACCGATTACAACTCAAACTACGTGTACCTTGGCCACATCCTGAGCATGGATACGACAGGCAGCCATTTGATGTACCGCTCGATCAACTCGGAAATGATGCATCACCGGATCTACTGGATGATCATGACACTGGAGACCATATTTACTTCAGCCTGCCTGCTGGGAGGTTATCAACTCGCAAAGAATATAAACGCGCCAGACGAGCAGTTTCATGAAGCCAAGAAATATGCCGTGCTGGGGTTTCTCGTGGCGCTGTTCATTTATTACTTCTGCCTGCAAGTCATTGGTAATGAATGGTTCGACATGGATCAATCAAAAGACTGGAATGCCATGAAGTGGGCACAAAGTATTGTCGACTTCCTGTTACCGGCACTTATATTCCTGGTCATGAAAGTCGACAGTTGAACATTCAGTATTCAATGTGCAGGTTTGGCGATCATTGCAATGTCGGGTTTTGGTTTGCGAAACACCAGCACATTGCCCAGCATCACCAGCACCAACCCTGCCAACGCCGGCGCCGTCCATTGATAACCTTCGGCAAACGCCGAAACGTTCAACGCCACCACCGGGAACAGCACCGTGCAATACGCTGCGCGTTCCGGGCCCATGCGACCAACCAGGGTCAGGTACGCAGTGAAACCGATGACCGAACCGGGGATCACCAGGTACAACAGCGCACCGATATAGCGCGACGTCCATTCCATCTCGAACGGGATGCCTTTGACCAGGCACCACACCGACAGCATCGCCGCGCCGTAGGCCATGCCCCACGCGTTGGTGGTCAGCGGTTTGAGGCCGGCCTTCTGTTGCAGGCTCGACAACATGTTGCCCGCCGAGAAACACAAGGTGCCGCAGAGTGCCAGGCCAAGGCCGAGCAGCGTTTGCGGACTGGCGTGGTGCCCGGCCAGTTCCGGCCAGAACAACAGACCCAGACCGCCCAGCCCCAACGCCCCGCCCATTAGCACATTGCGCGCGATGCGCTGGCCGAAGAACACCCGCGCATTCAGCGCGTTCCATAACGTTGCGGTAGAAAACACCACCGCCACCAGACCGCTGGGAATCCACTGGCTGGCGGTCAGGAAACACATGAAGTTGACGCAGAACAGGCACAAGCCCTGCGCCACGCAGATCAGATGCCCGCGCCGGTTCATCGGTTGCAGCCGCCGGCTGAGCAGCAACAGCGCGAACAACACCAACGCGGCGAGACCGAAGCGATAGACGATCGACACCGGAATCGCCACCACGCCCAGTTGCCATTTAAGGGCGATCCAGGTGGTGCCCCAGATCAGCACGGTCAACAAATACAACGACAGGTTCATGGCAGACACTCCTTGATTGGGTTTCAGTGTCCGCCCCCGCCCTCGACCTGCGCTTGCATAAACTTGCGCTTTTATCGGAGCGCAGGCTGGCAGCGCGAAATCTACGGAGTAGGATGCAAGGCGTTGAAGAGAACCGATCATGGCCGCCATCGATACCCTGCAAGTCTTCCAAGCCCTCAACAATTCGCCCAATGCACGCCTTGTGCACAGCGCCGAGTTGGGTGACGGCCTGTCCGCTGCCTTGTGGACCAACCACCACGACGCCCAGGAATACGAAGCGCCTAGCCATCACACCCTCTCCTGCTACATCGCCGGCGGCACCGGCACTTTTCGCCGTGGCGAACCCGGCCACAAGGGCGGCCCGGACAAGCTGTGCATCCTGCCGGCCGACCACGAATCGGGTTGGGTGATCAACGGCGACATTCGCCTGGCTCACCTGTATTTCAGCGCCGAACAATTTGCCCTGGGTTGCGTCACCCTGCTGGATCGCGAGCCCCGGGAAATGCAGCTGCGGGAACAGACTTTTCTCGAAGATCCGCAACAGGCCCGACGGTTTCGCCAGTTACTCACCTTGAACTGGGACGAGCCTGCCGAGCGCTTGCTGACCAGCAGCCTGGCCCACGAATTGATCAGCCATACCCTGTTGAGCCAGGTCGGCGTGCGTCAGGGTTTGCGTCTGAAAGGTGGGTTGGCGCCGCACCAGCGCCGGCAACTGGTGGAGTTCATCGACAGTCAATTGGCCGAGCCGATCAGCCTCGGGCAACTGGCGGGGTTGTGTGCATTGTCGGAATACCACTTTGCGCGGATGTTCCGGGTGAGCTTCGGCTTGCCACCGCATCAGTACGTGCTGGCGCGGCGTTTGAGCCGGGCGCGGGAGTTGTTGCGGGGGACGGTTTTGCCGTTGGGGGAGATTGCCCTGGCGTGTGGATTTGCCAGTGCCAGCCACTTCACCAACCGCTTTCGCCAGGTGCTGGGTGGAACGCCCGGCGAGTATCGCCAGGCGTTTTTGCGCTGATCAGAACTCCAGCGTGCTCGACAACGAAATCTGCCGCGAATCGCCCATCGACACGAAGAACCGGCTGGCCGCCGAGGTGTAGTAGGTGCGGTCGAACAGGTTCTTCACGTTGAGCTGAAACTTGACCTTCTGCCCTTCGACTTTGGTGTCGTACGTGGCGAACGCATCGGCCACGGTGTAGCTCGGCAGCTCGAAATCATTCACCGCGTTACCCGCTCGCTCACCGACATATCGCGCACCGGCACCGACGCGCAGTTGATCGCCGCCGATCACGCTGCCGAAGTCGTAGACCGCCGACAGCGAGCCGGTGTTCTTCGCCACGTTTTGCAGCTTGTTGCCTTTGTAGTCGGGATCTTCCGTAACCTCGGCGTCGGTGTAGGCGTAGCTGCCGATCATGCTCCAGCGATCACTGAGCTGGCCGGTCAGGTCCATTTCCAGGCCACGGGAACGCACTTCACCGGCGGCGCTGTAGATCGTGGTCGGGCCTTCGGCGTTGGCCACCAGCACGTTGCGTTTCTTGATGTCGAACAAGGCGATGTTGCCGGTGACACGCCCCGGAATGTCAAGGCGTGCGCCCAGTTCCCAGGACTTGGCTTCTTCCGGCGCGATGCTGCCGTCGAGCACGGTGCTGCTGCCGCTCAGCGGGGCGATGGTCGAGTTCGGTTTGAACGACTCGGTGTAGCTGCCGTAGAACGACAACGCGTCGGTGTAGCGATACACCAGGCCTGCACGCGGCACCCACTTCTGGCCGTTGCTGTCGGTGTTGGCCTTGAATGGCACGCCTTTGCCGGCGTACTGGTCGTATTCCTGGAAGCGTCCGCCGGCCACCAGAATCCACTGGTCGTTGAGGTGAATCGAGTCCTGCAGGAACACCGAATCACTGCGCAGCAGATCGGTCTGCGCACTGTCCGCCGGGCTGACGGTGGTGCCTGCGACTTCGCGGCCGTAGACCGGATTGACGTAGCTGAAGGTGCTCAGGCTTTTCTGACGGATCAGGTCGGCGCGGTAGATCTTGCGGTACTCGTCATCGACGCCGAACACCAGGTCATGCTGCATGCCCAGTACGTTGACCTTGCCTTCGAGGCTGGCGGTGGTGAAACGGTCGGTGCTGATCGCGCCCTGGGTGCCGTCCATGCTGCGGGTCAGCGTGCCTTTCTTGGTGTCGATCGCGGTCACGCGGACCTGGCTGGCGTCGTAGGTTTCGCGGTTCCAGCTGTAGCCGAAATGGGCTTTCCAGTCGTCGTTGAGTTCGTGGTCGGCCTCGAAGTGATAGAGGTCCGAGCGCCCTTCCATGTCGTTGAATTTCTCGTCGAGACGTTCGTTGCGCGAGATGTCCAGCGGATGGTTGGTGCGTGGATCGATCAGCGTGCCACGGTCGAACGGCGTCAGGAATTCCCGATGCTCATAGGCAAACAACAGCTTGGTGCGCTCGCCGTACCAGGCCAGAGACGGCGCGATCAGGCTTTCACGGTGGGTACCGAAATTGCGCCAGTAATCTTCGTCTTCGTGATCGAGCACCATGCGATAGGCCAGACCGGAGTCACCCAGCGCACCGGTGCTGTCGAACGAGCCGCCGCTGCCGTTCTTGCCATCGCCGTAGGTGGAACCGCGCAGGGTCAGGGCGTTGTACTGGGTCAGTTCGGGCTTTTTGCTGACCATGTTGACCACGCCGCCCGGGTCCTGAATCCCGTACAACAGCGAGGCCGGGCCCTTGAGCACTTCGACGCGATCCACGGTCGCGTTCATGCCACGGCCCTGCACCACCGGCATGCCGTCGCGCATGATCGAACCGTTGCGGTTGTCGCCGAAGCCCCGGGTCATCACCGAATCCTGGGTGCTGCCCAGCGTGTTGCCCTGGGTGATACCACTGACGTTGGCCAGCGCATCATCGAGGTTGCGCGGTGCCTGATCGCGAATGACCTGGGCCGGGATCACGTTGACGGTCTGCGGAATTTCCTGAAGCGAGGCCGAGGAACGCATCACCGAACTGGTTTCCGGTGGCTGATAACTCATCGGTTGATCGATGACCGAGGTGATGTTCGTCGCACCGAGGTTCAACGCGCCTGCGGTCGGTTGCGGTTCGAGCGCCAGGGTGTGGCTGTCGGTACGGCGAAAGGTCAGGCCGGACCCGCTGAGCAAACGTTGCAACGCCTGTTCCGCGCTCATCTGGCCATTGACCGCCGGTGCGTTGAGGCCGTACGGCGCTTCGACGGTGTAGACCACGCTCTGACCGGTCACGCGACTGAAGTCGCTCAAGGCTTGCGGCAGCGGTTTGGCGGCCAGGGAAAAACTGAACTGTTTCTGTGGCTGGCTGCTGTTGCTTTCAGCGGCCTGCGCCACGCTCATCGGCAGCAACGCCAACGCCGCAAAACTCAGCGCCGAGGCACCGAACCACTGTTTGACCGAACCCGATTTTGCCCTGGACTTCATTGCTCATGACCTGTGTAGAACCGCAACGGATGCGAATGACTCGCAGTTTCAGTCACTACACGGATGGCGTCGGGATTTACCTCACCACAAATTTGAAAATATTTTCAGCGCAGGATAATCAGCTTGCCCAGCACCTGATGCTGCTCGAATCCCAGAACCCCCTGCAGCGAATTCAGCACGGCTTGCGGATCCTTGCTCGGAAAGCTTCCGCTGACCTTGCGCGCGCCGAGTTCATCATTGAGCAACATGATCCGTCCCGGGTAATAACGCCGCAGATCCTGCACCACATCCGCCAGTGTCGACTTGTAGTAAGTCAGCCAGCCCTGACGCCAGGCCAGTTGCGCTTCGCTGTCCACGGCGTGCAGTTTTTCCGCGATGCCTTTGCCATATGCCACTTGCTGGCCGGCGGTGAGAATCTGCTGCTCGGCATCCCGCGCCGCCGTCACGCCAACGCGCCCGGACAACACGGTGATTTGTGCGCCATGCGGTTGCAGGCGCACTTCGAACTGCGTGCCAAGCACACGCGCCTGGCCCTTTTCAGCCTCGACCACAAACGGCTCGCCGGTGTGGGTCACGCTGAAAAAACCGGCGCCTCGACGTACCTGAACATGCCGCTCGCCATGACTGAAATCCACGGCGATGGCGCTGTCGGCGTCCAGCGTGACCTGGGACTGATCGGCCAAGGTCACGGTGCGGATTTCGCCGGGTGCCGAAACATAGTCGGCGCCCAGATCATCGACCCAGCGCTGCGGCTGCCAACCGGTGCCGAGGCTGATCATCAACAACAGACAGGCCGCCATTGCCAGCGCTCCGGCCCAACGTCGAATCTGCGGACGGCGCGGCCGGTCCATCGCATTCAGATAGCCCTGCAAGGCGAACGACTCTTCATCCGCCAGAGTGCGGGCCGGCCCTTCGCTCAATTCCCAGATGACTTGCGCCTGGGCGTAAGCCTCGGCGTGGGCCGGGTCGGCTCGCAGCCATTGGCTGAAGGTCAGTTGGTCACCGGTGCTGGGGCGGTCGTGCAACAGGCTCAACCAGGCAAAAGCCGCCTGCTCCTGAGCGGGCGTCGGGGTGACGCGGTCGGTGTGATTCACGGTGCTTTCCCTGGCAGGCGTGGCGCGGGTTCGCGCAGGCTGGCCTTGCAGGCCTCGAGGGCGCGCATCATATGTTTTTCCACAGCGCTTTGGGACAGGCCCATGGCTTTGGCGATCTCGGCGTACTTGCGCCCGTGGATGCGATTGAGCAAAAAGATCTGCCGCGTGCGCTCAGGCAATGCACGCAACGCCGCTTCGACGTGGCGCAGATCATTGCCTGCTTCGAGTGCCGCTTGCGGTTCGCTGGCGCTACTGTCCGGCTCATCCGGTTGCCAGCCTTCGTTGACCCGCACCCGCGTGCCTTCGCTGCGCAAATGGTCGATGGCGATGTTGCCTGCACAGCGCAGCAGATAGGTGCTGAGCTCTTCAACCTGCACCAGCGGCCGGCGCCAGAATCGCAGGAACAGATCCTGCACCAGGTCCGCTGCCGTCGCCCGGCAACCGACGCGACGGTTCACCAGCGCTTCCATTTGCGGGCGCTGCGAGAGGAACACCTGAAGAAAATGCGCGCGCGCGCCGCTCGGTTCGTCGTCGCGGGATTCCGGGGGATGACCGATCAGCATTGCATCACCACGCCCATGCGGCGACCGGCGTCGCCAACAGGCTCAACGCCGCCATCGCCATTGCCAGTTTCGGTCGATAGGGCATCAGCAGCACCAGCAACAATGCGCTGATCATCAACACAGCGAACCAGTCGACCAGACCGAAACCCCAGCCGTTGGCAGCCACGGCGGCCCAGAGTGAAAGACACAGCAGCAACCAACCGGCGAGCTTCAGACTTTTTGCGCGTCGGTTTGAAGGCTTGTGACCCAGCAGCTCATCGTGATGTCGCGGCATCGACAGACACAGCGCAGTAAATCCGGCGTAACACAGCAACAGCGCCAGCAGCATCAGTGCGTCCCCTGCTCAAGCGTGATCGGCCGGGGTGTTTCGCGAGGTGTCTTTTTCACGCGGACGGTGTGGCCGGCACGCTGCATTTTCCAGGCGGCCCACCCCAGGAACAGACCGGCGCCGAGGCAGGTCAGGTCGAAACCGGCCAATGCCCAGTCACCCTGGGCCAGCGTGACGCCGAGGTGATGCGCAGTGGTCAATGCGTTGAGCAACGGCACCGTGGTGAACAGCAGCGCTGCCAGTGTCAATTGTTCGACCCAGGCTTTGCGACCGGGCCGGAGCAAGGCATGCACCAGGCTCAAAGCCCAAGCGATGAAGAACGCGTTCACTTCCCACTTGGCCCGTCCGTCGAGACTCACTGGCAACAGACGGTTGGCCCAGAAGAACGCCGCCACCGCACTGACCAGCCCGGCCATGCTGGCGATGTTCAGCACTTCGACCAGCCGCAACTCGAACGGCATGCCCCCGGTCTTGGCATGTTTGAGCTGACGTTTGCCAAGCCAGATCACCAGTCCGGTGCCGATCATTGCCGTGCCGGCCAAGCCGCAAATGAAATACAGCCAACGCAGCACCGGGCCGGCGAAATGGCCGATGTGCAAACCATAGAAACTGCCGGCAATCGTCATCGGCAGCGGTTTGGCCGGGGTCGCACCGAGGATTTGTCCGGTCACGCCATTGAAGGTCACGTCGCTGCCGTATTCGTAGGTGATCCTGTCGGAACTGGCACGCGACACCTGCACCGAGGCATTGGCGTCGCCGGGATTGTTCACCGTCACCCGCGCGGCATGTCCGCCGCCCCAGTGCTCGCTTGCACGTGCCAGCAGCGGCGCCATCGGCGGCAACGTGGTGGGAATGCCTGCGCGCTCCGGGGCCGGCGTTTCGGGAAACACTTCATCGTAAAACGTACTGCGATCGTTGCCGTAGGACGCCAGAAGGCTCGCCGGCATAACCATCGCCATGAAGATCACCAGGCTGCTGTAGGTGATCATCAGGTGAAAAGGCAGCACCAGCACGCCCACCGCGTTATGCCCGTCGAGCCAGGTGCGCTGGCCTTTGCGCGGGCGGAAGGTGAAGAAGTCCTTGAAGATTTTCTTGTGGGTGATGATCCCGGTAATCAGTGCGATGAACATCACCATCGCCGCGCTGGTCGCCAGCCAGCGGCCCCACGGATAAGGCATTTGCAGCTGGAAGTGGAAGCGGTAGAAGAATTCGCCGCCGAAGCTTTTGCGCACGGGCACTTCGGCACCGGTCCGGGCGTCGAGGATTTTTTCGGTAAATCGGCCGCGCTGGCCGGGTTGGGTCGGGGCTTGCCAACCGACAGAGATCCCGGGATCGCGCGCATCGGGAAGCGTGATCTGCCAACTCGGCGCATCGGGCGCGCGCTGTTGCAGATAGGTTTGCGCCAGCGTCAGGCTCGCTTCGGCATCGAGCGGGCGCGACGGGATTTCCGGCTGCATCCAGTGATTGGTCTCGTCCTTGAAATAGGCCAGCGTTCCGGTCAGGAAAATCGCGAACAGCAGCCAGCCGAAGACCAGTCCGGTCCAGGTGTGCAGCCAGGCCATCGCCTGCCGGAAACCTTCTTTCATGCGTAACCCAGACCCCGAGCGGCGCCGGAGATCGTCGCCAGAATCACGCTCGGCACCAGCAAACCGACCCATGCCGCCCACGCGCTGCGGCAGGCGAAGCACCAGAGCACGGCCACCAGATACACGAGGAACGAAACCGTCATGCCGGTGATGACCGCTTCGGCGCGGTTCAGCGGCAACCACATTGTCAGCGTGACACTGGCCAGCGCCGCGACCAGATAGCCGCCAAACACTGCCGCGAGCACCCGCGAAGTGACGGCCAGACGATAGGACATGGGGAGTGTGGCGAGTTTGGCTTTCATGTTTCGACCCTGAAACGGTTAACGCCCGGCCAACAGGCCGAGACGACAGGCATGCAATATTAATGATAAATATTCTCATACGCAAAAGAGTCTGATTGCCGGCATGCATTCGCGGCCCTACAATGCGAACCATTCTTGTTCTCTAACGCATCCGTATGCGCCCGGAGTGATGCCGTTGTCGTCCGCCCATCCCGTCGAATCGCTGTATCAGGCCCACCACAGCTGGCTCACTGGCTGGCTGCGGCGCAAACTCGGCTGCCCGGACAGCGCCGCCGATCTGGCCCAGGACACGTTCATTCGGGTGCTGACCGCACGAGAACCGCCGGTGATCATCGAGCCTCGGGCGTTCCTCACCACGCTGGCCAAGCGTGTGTTGTTCAACCATTACCGCCGCCAGGACCTGGAACGCGCCTACCTCGACACCCTCGCGCAGATGCCGGAAGTCGTCGCGCCTTCGGAAGAAGAGAAAGCGATCATCCTGCAAACCCTGATGGAGCTGGATCAGTTGCTCGATGGCCTGCCGCGCGCCGTCAAACGCGCATTTCTGCTGGCGCAGGTCGATGGCCTGACCTATCCGCAGATCGCCGCCGAACTGGGTATCTCCGTGGCCACGGTCAAACGTCATCTGAACAAGGCAGCGATGCGCTGCTACTTTGCTCTGTGAATCCGCCGATGGATTTTTCCGCGCAGGTTGCCGAGCAGGCGGTGCACTGGCTGCTGGAAATGCAGCAGGGCCCGTTGAATCCGCGTCAACAACAAGCCTGGCAACAGTGGATCGATGCCCACAGCGAACACCGCCGCGCCTGGGAACACATTCAGCGGGTCAATTCGCGGTTGCGGGGTTTGTCATCGCCACTGGCCCATGCTGCGTTGAACGCACCGAAGTCCGGCAGTCGGCGTCAGGCTCTCAAATTGTTGCTGCTTCTCGGCGCCGGTTCGGCAGTCACCTGGGGGATGCGCGAGCACAATCCGTTGCCGTCGCTGCTGGCCGATTACCGCAGCCCGGTCGGTCAGCGGCGCAAGATTTCGCTCGGCGTGGGCGGTCAATTGCAACTCAACAGCGCGAGTGCGGCGGATGTCCGGGGAGATGGCCTGATCCGTCTGCTCGAAGGCGAAATGCTGCTGACCGCCACTCAATCCTTCGAAGTGCAAACCGCGCAAGGCGTGCTGAAAACTCAAGGTGCGCGGATCAACGTGCGGCAGTTTGCCGACCGCACGCAGGTTGCGCTGTTTGAAGGTCGGGTCGAATTGAACGCGCAAGGTCGCGCGCCGATGTTGCTGCCGGTCGCCCGACAATTGAGTTTCAGCGCCACCTCCATCAGCGAAGCAAAACCGCTGGACGCCAACAGCGGCGCCTGGGCCGACGGCATGCTCGTGGCCGCCCACATGCGATTGGCCGACTTCCTCGACGAACTCGGCCGCTACCGTCGCGGGCAGCTCAATTGCGATGCAAAAGTCGCTGACTTGCTGATCTCCGGGACTTATCCACTGGACGACAGCGAGCGGATTCTCGACCTGCTGGAAATCAGCCTGCCGGTAAAAGTAAGGCGCTTTACCCGTTACTGGGTGACGGTCGAAGCCAAGGTTTGATCAAACGCAAAAATAAATGAGCCGTTTTTCAGATCTGGCGTGACAGAGAAGGAAAGCCCCCTTGATTCAACCTTCTCAGGACCGTCCTCCATGCACCCCACCCGCCTCACGCCGTTGGCCCGAACCCTGCGCAATCTCGTCCTCGGCGCCAGCCTGAGCTTCAGCGCCCTGCCCCATGCGCTGGCTGCCGACACCAAGGCTTACCACATCGCTCCGTCGTCGCTGGAAAACGCCCTCAACCAGTTCGGCCGTGAAGCCGGGGTGCTGATTTCCTTTGGCTCGCAGGTCACCAGCGGTGTGCAAAGCCGTGGGCTGGAAGGCAGCTACACAGCGGAACAAGGTCTGAACGCGCTGCTCGAAGGCACCGGCCTGCAAGCCCGCGCCGAGGGCGGCAATGCCTTCAGCCTGCAACCGTCGAACGACAGCGCCCTAGAGCTGGACACCTCGAAAGTGGTCGGCGACTGGCTGGGTGAAGCCGCACAGGTCAACGTCTTCGAACATCCCGGCGCCCGTGACGTGATCCGCCGCGAAGAATTCGAACGCCAGGGCGCGACCCAGGCCCGCGATGTGCTCAATCGCATTCCCGGGGTCAACGCCCCGGAAAACAACGGTACCGGCAGCCACGACATGGCGCTGAACTTCGGCATTCGCGGCCTCAACCCGCGCCTGGCCGCACGTTCGACGGTGTTGATGGATGGCATCCCGGTGCCCTTCGCGCCTTACGGTCAGCCGCAGTTGTCGTTCGCACCGATCAGCATGGGCAACATGGACGCGGTGGACGTCGTGCGAGGCGGCGGCGCCGTGCGTTACGGCCCGCAGAACGTCGGCGGCGTGGTCAACTTCGTGACCCGGGCGATTCCTGACGAGCCGACCGTCAAGGGCGGTTTCCAGACCGAAACCAGTCCTTCGTCGAGCCATGACGGCTTCAAGACCAGCGCCAACCTGCTGGCCGGCGGCACCAATGCCAACGGTCTGGGCGGCGCGTTGCTGTACTCCGGCACTCGCGGTGGCGACTGGCGCGAACACAGCGACACGGAAATCGACGACCTGATCCTCAAGGGCAAATACCAGCTCGACGAAGCCAACAGCTTCAACGCCATGGCCCAGTATTACGAAGGCAAGGCCGACATGCCCGGCGGTCTGAATGTCGCCGACTACGATGCCGATCCGTATCAGTCGACCCGACCGAAAGACCAGTTCTGGGGCCGTCGCACGATGTTCAATTTCGGCTACCGCTATCAGGAAGATCGCCGCGAATTCACCGCCAACACCTTCTTCACCAAGACCCTGCGCAGCGGTTATCTGGATCAGGGCACATTCCTGTCGCTGTCGCCGCGCGAATACTGGGTTCGCGGTCTGGAAACCCGTTTCGCTCAAGGTTTCGACCTCGGCCCGACCAGCCATGAAGTCGGCGTCGGCTATCGCTACATCAACGAGGCCGGTCACGAGTTGCGCTATCGCACCCCGATCGCCAGCAACGAATACCCGACCACCAACAGCCGCAACGACCGCGACACACGTGGCGGTACCGAGGCCAATGCGTTCTTCGTCGATGACCGGATCGATATCGGCAAGTGGACGATCACCCCGGGCGTGCGCTACGAGATGATCGAGTCGCAGCAGACCAACAACCTGACCAACGTCAAATACAAGGGTGACTACAACACCGCGCTGCCGGCGTTGAACGTGCTGTACCACCTGACCGACACCTGGAACCTGTACGCCAACACCGAAGGCTCTTTCGGCAGCGTGCAATACAGCCAGATGCCCAACCGCGTGAGCAGCGGTGAAGTGAAACCGGAGAAGGCTCGCACCTGGGAACTCGGCACCCGTTACGACAACGGTGCCCTGCGAGCGGAAATCGGCGCGTTCCTGATCAACTTCGACAACCAGTACGAAAGCAATCAGACCAACGACTCGGTGATCGCCCGTGGCGAAACCCGCCATCAGGGCATCGAGACCAGCGTCAATTACGCGCTGGATGACTTGAGCCCGGCACTGGCAGGTTTCGACGTGTACGCCACTTACGCCTATGTCGACGCGACCATCCGCGAAGACGGTCCGAACAAGGGCAATCGTGTGCCGTTCTCCTCGAAACACAAAGGCACGATCGGCGTCGGTTACACCGAAGGGGCGTGGAAGCTGAACCTGGACAGCAGCTTCCAGAGCGACCAGTTCGCCGACAACGCCAACACCTCGAAAGAAAGCGCCGATGGCAGCACCGGCAAGATTCCGGGCTACATGCTGTTCAGCAGCCGCGCCGGTTATGACTTCGGCCCGCAACTGTCGGACCTGAACGTGGCGGTGGGGGTGAAGAACATCTTCAACACCCAGTACTTCACCCGTTCGTTCGATGACAACAACAAGGGCAAATACGTGGGTGAGCCGCGCACGGTGTATGTGCAGACTTCCGTTGCCTTCTGAGATCTACATGCATCCAGCCCCCTCCCGAAGGGAGAGGGGGTTCATATCTGATCCACTCACAAAACCCACCAGAAACGAAACGGGCCTGCAATTGCAGGCCCGTTCTCATTGGGTGACTTATAAAATCAGCGCATCAACTGTTGATCGCTGCCTGTTCGTTTTCCAGAAATTCTTCCTCCAGCAGCGCATCATTCGCCTTGCTGGTAAATGGCACCACTGCGGCTCGCGGTTTGCCCCGCAGTTTGCCAAACAGGTGCTCCAGCGCGTGCTCCAGTTTTTCGGCTGCACCATCGATCGCCTGTTCCAGCGAATCGGCTTTGTGGGTGACGGAAATCGGTTGATGGCCTTTTGGCCGCGCTTCCAGTTGGCAGCGCAAATCATGGGGACCCGGTTTGTCACCGTTCTCGTCGCTCAGATGGACTTCGACACGGGTCAGGTCTTCCTCATAACGGTCGAGCGTGCTCTCAATTGTGGTTCGTACCCACTCCTCCAGTCGTTTGCTGCTTTGAATATGGTTGTCGCTGTTGACTTGGATTTGCATAGTTCATCCCTTATTTCAGCTAGCTCGCAAGAGGCCTTGAACAGGATTTCGTGACCTCTTGATTACAACAATCGGCCCGTGTGACGAACATTTCAACCCCTGAAAAAAGATAAATATTCATACGCAAAAAAAGCCGGACAACCGAGTGAAGCGCTGGTAAGGTCGGGAGTTGGGTCGCCTCAGTTCCCTGCAAAATCTGCTCACAATTGGCCATCACCCAACGGGTGCTGGCTGCGAAAAATCCCCGCCTCTTCCACCAGCCAGTCATGTACCGCCCGCACGCCCGGATGGCTCAGCGCCCCTGGTGCGTAGAGCAAGACATAGCGCTTGTGATTGGGCACCGAAATCCCGAACGGCACGATCAATGTCCCCCGCTCCAGTTCATCGTTGAGCAGCGTGCGCCGGGCAATCGCCACGCCCATGCCGGCAATCGCCGCTTCGATGGTCAGGTGGTTGCGATTGAACGTGTGCCCACGCCGTACGTCGGCGCCATCGAATCCGATGGCATTGAGATAAAACTCCCACTCCGCGTATTCATAACTGCCGCGCCAGGCCGTGATGTCGTGCAGCAGCGGGAAATGCACCAGATCCGCCGGCCCGTGCAGTGGCGGCCGTCCACGCAGCAGGCTCGGCGCGCACACCGGGAAAATCTGCTCGTCGAGCAAGGCTGTGGATAACAATCCCGGATAACTTCCGTCGTTCAAGTCGATCGCCAGGTCGAAATCCCCTTCATGCAACGGCACGCTGCTGTCCTCGGCCACCAGTCGCAACTGGATGTCCGGGTAACGCTGTTGCAGGCGCGGCAGGCGCGGGGTCAGCCATTTGCTGAGGAACGACGGAATCGAGCGCACCCGCAGAGTTCCGCTGATCATCCCCGCATCCAGACGACGCAGCTCAGCATCGATGCTGCCGTAGGCCTCGTTGACCGTAATCGCCAGTCGCTGTCCTTCAGCACTCAGCTCCACGCCCCGGGCGCGACGGTGAAACAGGCGAAAGCCCAGACGCTCTTCCAGCTGTCGGATTTGCTGGCTCACCGCCCCCGGCGTGATGTGCAACTCCTCGGCACAACGGGTGAATGACAGGTGCCGCGCGGCACAGGAAAACACCTGCAGCCAGACGTAAGTCTGGGCATGCAATTGACGACTCATGGTTTAGTCCTGCTAAAGGCTTACTTAGGAAGTTTCGTTAGTCACGTTGAAGCGAGGTAGGCAGTATCGCCGACATTGCGCTTGTCCTACAAAAAATGGCGGCGATTCCTACTCCATTGCTTGTAAGGCTTTAGCATGGCTATCAGTGTTTTCGATCTATTCAAAGTCGGCATCGGTCCGTCCAGTTCCCACACCGTCGGCCCGATGCGCGCCGCCGCGACCTTCGCCCAGGCCCTGATCGATCAGCATTTGCTGAACGATGTGCAGCGGGTGGAAATCCGTTTATACGGCTCGCTCTCGGCCACTGGCGTCGGTCACGCCACTGACCGCGCAACGGTCATGGGCCTGATGGGCGAATGGCCGGACAGCATCGATCCGTCGACCATCGAACCACGCATCCAGCAACTGCGCGAGACCGGCCAACTGTCCCTCGCAGGTACACGCTCGATTGCCTTCAACTGGCAAGACGATCTCCTGCTGCTGGACGAGAGCCTGCCCTACCACCCCAACGCCATGTCGCTGACAGCCTTCGGTGCATCCGGGCAACTGTTCGAGCAGACGTACTACTCGGTGGGTGGCGGTTTCATCATCGAAGCGGCCGAAGCCGAATCCGGTGTAGCACCGGCCGGCGACGTGGTGTTGCCGTACGACTTTTCCAGCGCCGCTGAACTGCTGTCGCTGTGCAACAAACACAACCTGCGTGTTTCCGAACTGATGATGGCCAACGAACGGGCCTGGCGTAGCGACGCCGAAATCCGTCAGGGCCTGCTGCATATCTGGTCGGTGATGCGCGAATGCGTCGAGCAAGGTTTGCGTCACGAAGGCGTGCTGCCTGGTGGTCTGAATGTTCCGCGTCGTGCAGCGAAATTGCACCGCAGCCTGCTGGAAATCGGCAAACCGAACGTCATCAGTTCGACCCTGTCGGCGATGGAGTGGGTCAACCTGTTCGCCCTCGCCGTCAACGAAGAAAACGCCGCCGGCGGGCGCATGGTCACCGCGCCGACCAACGGTGCCGCCGGGATCATTCCGGCCGTCCTGCACTACTACATGAAATTCAATCCGGATGCGTCCGACGATGACGTGGTCGCGTTCTTTCTGGGCGCGGCAGCGGTCGGCATCCTGTGCAAGAAAAACGCCTCGATTTCCGGCGCCGAAGTCGGCTGCCAGGGTGAAGTCGGCTCTGCCTGCGCCATGGCCGCTGCTGGTCTCGCAGACGTGCTCGGCGCTACCCCGGAGCAACTGGAAAACGCCGCCGAAATCGGCCTGGAACACAACCTCGGCCTGACCTGCGACCCGGTCGGCGGACTCGTGCAGGTGCCGTGCATCGAGCGCAACGCCATCGCTGCGGTGAAGGCGATCAACGCTACACAAATGGCCCTGCGCGGTGACGGCAAACACTTCATTTCCCTCGACCGGGTGATCCGCACCATGCGCGATACCGGCGCCGACATGCATGACAAATACAAAGAGACTTCACGGGGCGGCCTGGCCGTGAGCTGGGTGGAGTGCTGAGGAGCGCTCCCTGACCGCCTGTAACACGTGAGCCCGAGCAAGAATAATAACGAGGCAAAAACGATGACCGATGTACGCACACCTGCTGCCGAAAACCCCGCTGTAGACCGCACACGCAATAGCGAAATCGCCCACAAGGGCTGGAGCAAATTCGACACCACCTGGATGCTCGGTCTGTACGGCACCGCCATCGGTGCCGGCACTTTGTTCCTGCCGATCAACGCCGGTGTCGGCGGTTTCTGGCCGTTGCTGATCCTGGCGGTGCTGGCGTTTCCGATGACCTTCTTCGCGCACCGGGGCCTGACCCGCTTCGTGCTGTCGGGCCGCTCCGGTGACATCACCGAAGTGGTGGAAGAACACTTCGGCGTCGGTGCCGGCAAACTGATCACGCTGCTGTATTTCTTCGCGATCTTCCCGATCCTGCTGGTGTACAGCGTGGCGCTGACCAACACCCTGAGCAGCTTCCTCGAACACCAGTTGCACATCGCCCCGCCGCCGCGCGCAGTGTTGTCGCTGGCGTTGATCCTCGGTTTGATGGCCATCGTGCGTTGCGGTCAGAGCGTGATCGTCAAAGCCATGAGCGTGCTGGTGTATCCGTTCGTCGCCGCGTTGCTGTTGCTCGGTATCAGCCTGATTCCGAACTGGAACGGCGCGTTTTTTGCCAGCGCCCAGGAAGCGATGCCGATGTCGGTGTTCTTCAAGACCCTGTGGCTGGCGATCCCGGTGATGGTGTTCTCGTTCAACCATTCGCCAATCATTTCCGCATTCGCCGTCGAGCAGAAACAACGCTACGGCGACCGGGCCGAACGCAAGAGCAGCGGCATCCTCGCCATGGCCCACGGCATGATGGTGGTGACCGTGATGTTCTTCTGCTTCAGCTGCGTGCTGGCACTGTCGCCGGCGGATCTGGCAGCGGCCAAGGCGCAGAACATTTCGATCCTGTCGTACCTGGCCAACCACTTCCAGACCCCGGTCATCGCCTACGCCGCGCCGCTGATTGCGCTGGTGGCGATCACCAAATCCTTCCTCGGCCACTACATCGGCGCCAGCGAAGGCTTCCAGGGCATGATCGTCAAAAGCCTGCGCGGCCGTGGCCGGGTGATGTCGGCGAGCTGGCTGAACCGTGCGACTGCGTTGTTCATGATCCTCAGCTGCTGGGCCGTGGCGACCTTCAACCCGAGCATCCTCGGCATGATCGAAACCCTCGGAGGGCCGGTGATTGCCTGCCTGTTGTTCCTGATGCCGATGTACGCGATCCGCCGCGTGCCAGCCTTGCGCCAGTATTCGGGCCAGGTGTCGAACGTGTTCGTGGTGCTGATCGGCCTGATTGCACTGTCAGCGATCATCTACTCGGTTCTGCCCTGAAACGGGCCGCAAACGAAGAAGGCGAGCCATGAGCTCGCCTTCTTTTTGGCCGGTTTCATTGTTCGACAAAATTCCCGGCATGTCCCTTGCTACATCCCTGAAGGAGACAGGACCACGGAATGGCCGACGGTCAGGTTTGGCGAACCAACCCGATCAAGGCCGGTCAACAACTGCACGTTCAATCAGGCGGTGACGCATCATGGACAATCCTTTTCAGATCATTACCGATGCCTTCGCGCCGGACTATCAGATCAACCTGAGCATTCAGGGCCTCGACGGCAGCATCATACTGACCCTTTCCAACAGCGGCCGGATCGTCGCCAAACGGATGATCAGCGCCGACCAGCGCAACGACCCCAAGCGCCTCAAACGACTGGTGCAAAGCATCCAGTTCGGCATCGCCATCGAACAGGGCCACAGCGCCATGGCGATCCTGGAAGCCATGACCCGCGGCGACGGGCTCACCCCGCCACCGCGCCAGATCAAGGGCCAGCATCGGCCATCGATCGGTCTTTAGAGCTCGCCCTTCTCGATCTCGGGGTGCTCACCGGAGCCCGCACCGAGCTTGCGTTGCGGCTTCTCGATTTTCACCGAAGGGAATTGCGACGAGGCGTAACGCACCACCAGGATCGAGAACGCCAGCAGCAGAATCCCGCCGCACAGGTAGATGATGCCCATGTCCGGCGGGTTGTGGTGCGAGACGTTGGAGATCAGCAGGCGTGTCAGTGCGGTGATCGCCACATAGATCAGGAAGCGCACCGGCATGTGGTTGGTCTTGAAGTAAATCCCGACCATCGCCCCCAGTTCCAGATAGATGAACAGCAACAGAATGTCATCAATCTTGATGTGCCCTTCCTCGAGCATCCCGAGAAATTCCATCACTGCCGCCCAGGCGGTCACCGCGCCAATGGCGAACAGCGCCAGGTAGTGGAAGGTCTCGACGAACAGGTTGCCCAGAGACTCGGCCAGTTGGTGCACGTTTTGCCGCAGTTTCTCGGCCCAGTTGATTTTCACGATGAAGGTTCCTTAGCCCGGTTCGAGCGGATGTTGCACGCTTGGATGTGACGGTTATTGCGCACGCACACGGATGCATGCAGAAAAGAGGCCACGCCATCATGGCGAGCCGCCGCGAAACCCGCGCCGTGGCGTTTGGTCGCACCTGCGCGGCGCCATCGGCCTGACAAAATCCGAATCCGGTCTACATTAAAAAGCCACTACCCAAAGCGCAGGGATTCGCTTATCCTTTTCGCTGTATATAGATACAGTAGTCGCAAAGACAACTTAATGTGAAGGCATGTGAGGTGGTGAATGGCCGTCGAAGTGGTATACCGCAGCAGCCGAGATCTGGAGCGCTTGTTCATGGATAAAGCCGAAGCTGACCGTCATGACAAAATGCTCGAACTGGCCGAGTTGCTGGCCGAAGTGCTGGAAAAAGCCGTTCCATCGTTGAGCGAGCAGCAAGTGGAAGAAGTCGGGATCTTCATGGCGAAGAACCGCGATGTGTTCGCCCGAGCGTTCAAGAGCCAGCCTGATGCCCTGTCGGAGCTGATCAACGCACCGGCCGAACCGGTTGTGGCGACTGAGACGGCAGACGCGGCTGAGCCGACAGAAGCCCCAGCCAAACCCGCCAAAGCGGCGAAGGCTGCAAAGTAATCGATACCTGAATTGAATAGCCCCTGAGTTGCAAGACTCAGGGGCTTTTTCATGTCCGGAAAAACCTCAGCGGTACAACACCTTCTCCGCCAACTCGTCCGCCACCCGTGCGGGTGAACGCTTTTCTGCCTGGGCGTGAGCAAACACTTCCGTCAGACGCGAACTGATCTTCGACAGGTGCGCGGTGATGGTCGTCAGCTCTTCGCCACGGTGCTTGAGGGATACGTAGATCAACCCACCGGCATTGATCACGTAATCCGGCGCATACAGGATGCCGCGCCGTTCCAGTTGATCGGCCACATCCAGATGCGTCAGTTGATTGTTGGCCGACCCTGCCACCGCCGAGCAGCGCAATTGAGTGACGGTGTGGCTGTTGAGCACACCGCCCAGGCCGCACGGCGCAAGAATGTCGCACGGCGTGCTGAGCAATGCGTCGTTGGCGATCGGGTGGGCGTTGAGCTGCTCCATCGCCAGTTGCACCTTGCCGTGGTCGATGTCGCTGACCAGCAGTTCGGCGCCAGCGGCGTGCAGTTGTTCGGCCAGGGCATAACCGACATTGCCCAGCCCCTGAATCGCCACGCGCAAGCCTTCGAGGTTGTCGCTGCCCAACCGCGCCATGGCCGTGGCGCGTATTCCGGTGAACACGCCCATCGCGGCATGTGGCGCAGGGTCGCCGGCAGAGGTGGTGCTGGTGACGTGCTGGGTCTGCTGGGCGATGCAATCCATGTCCGCCACCGAGGTGCCGCTGTCGATGGCAGTGATGTAGCGGCCGTCGAGCTGATTGATGCAACGGCCAAAGGCTTCGAACAACGCGGCGCGGTTTTCCACATGGGCCGGGCGCACGATCACGGCCACACCGCCACCCTGGGCCAGACCGGCCAGCGCGGCTTTGTAGCTCATGCCCTGGGCCAGGCGTATGGCGTCCTCGACAGCGGATTCGTCGTTCGGGTAGGCAAGATAACGACACCCGCCCAGGGCTGGCCCGAGGCGACTGTTATGGATGGCAATGACCGCCTTCAATCCGGAGACCGGATCAACGCTAAGGTGCAGCGATTCCAGGCGAGTGCTTTGCATGAGAGCGAACATCGGCAGGCCCCCGAATCACTTCTGGTAGACGCCAGTATAGGCTTGCGCCCAAAAATTGCTGAAGCGCACGGGAATAAGGCCCGACAGCGACCAATGCGTTGCGGCATAACCCGGTGGCAGAGCGGCGCGGCACTGGACGAATGACAGAGACGGGGCTAAAACGAGGCATTCCCCGGAGATTTTGATGAGTCCGCGCCAACGTTTTTTCGACTGTCTGCACCGTTCACCGCCCGCGCTGTTCGAGGCAGCGTTGTGGATGGCTGCCGAGCATGACAAACACGTCGACCCCGAAGCGCTATTGCAGGATTTCAAGGAACTGCAACAGCGCGTCAGTTCCGGTTTGCCACTGTTGCCGGTCAGCGAACTGGCGCAGCCGCTCCTGCGGCGGATGACCGATCTGGGTTTTGCACAGGATGATTTTGCGCCGTTGCGCCCCCAAGCCGCGATGGTCAACAAGGTGTTGCAGACCCGGCGCGGCCAACCGTTGGCCCTGGCGCTGATCGCGCTGGAACTGGCCCGTGGCCTGGAGATCCCGCTGGTGGGCGTGAACTTCCCCGGACATTTCCTGTTGAAGGTGCCCGGGGCTGATCACTTGCTCGATCCGTGCGGTGGGCGGCGCCTGTATCCGAACGATTGCCGCGAACTGCTGCATCGCCAATACGGCCACCAGATGCAACTCAACGCCGACCACCTGCTGGCCGCCACACCGCTACAGATGCTTCAACGCCTGTCGCGCAACCTGCGCCAGTTGCACCTGACCCACGATGACTTCATCGCCGCGCTGATCGATGCCGAACGCGTACTCGAAATGGGCGATGCCAGCGCCGCCGACTACCTGGCCCGGGCCAGCCTGTACCAGCGTCTCGACTGCCCGAACGCCGAGCGCTTCGATCTTGAGCACGCGCTGCTGCTCAGTGACGACCCGATTCAGCGGCTTCGCCTGACTGAACGACTGGGGCATCTGCCGCCCAATTCGGTGGTGCACTGACTGACGCCGCAGCAGGCGAACGCACCTGAATGATCAACAACGCCGCAATCACCGCCGGAATCGCGCAGAAGAAGAAAATCTGCTCCACCGGAATGTGCATCGCCAGCAACAGGCTGCCGAACAGCGGCCCGAGAATCGAGCCGAAACGCCCTACCCCCAGCGCCCAACCGGTGCCAGTGGCGCGCACGTGCGCCGGATAGAAATTGCTGGCAAACGCATTGAGCGTCAGTTGCCCGCCAATGATGCAGAAGCCCGCCGCAAACACACAGGCCACCAGATAGCGCGGGTTGTCGTGATTCAGGCCCAGCAGAATCGTGCAGACCGCCGCGCCGGCCAGCACACCGGACAGCAACCGTACCTTGCGCTTCAGACGATCAGCGAACCACGCCATGCAGATGGCGCCCAAGGTGCCGGCGAACAGGAACATCGACGTCACCAGATTCGCTTCATTGAGTTTCAGGCCACTTTCCAGCAGCAGCGACGGCAGCCAGCTGATCATGAAATACAGCAGGATCAGGCTGACGAAAAAGGTCGCCCAGATCAGCAAGGTCGGGCGTGCGTAGCCATTGCGGAACAGTTCCACCACGGTCAGTTTGCTGCCCTGCTCGCGTTCGTTCTGCTCGACCGACGCGGCGGGCGGTTGCCAGTCTGGCAGCATTCGGGCGGTAACCTTGCGCAGGCGCGCATACGGTGGCGCATCGCGCAGCAGGCGCGGCAGGGATTCCGGCAGCATCCACCAGAGGAACGGAAACAGTAGCAACGGCGTGACGCCGCCAGCGAGGAACACCGCTTGCCAGCCAAAACGGTCGATAAAACCGGCCGCGACAAAACCACCCGCCGCACCGCCGAAGGAAAAACCGCAGGCCGCCAGCGTCACCATCAACGTGCGCAGGCGTGGCGGGGAGTACTCCGACATCAACGCCATGGCGCTGGGCATTGCGCCGCCCATGCCGATGCCGCAGATGAAGCGCGCAATCATCAAGGTATTCAGGGAATCGGCGAACACCATCAGCACGGTGAGGCTGGCGTAGATCAGCACACAGGCGAGCAGAATCCGCCGTACGCCGAAACGGTCGGCCAGCGGCGTCACGGCGAGCGAGCCAAGCGTCAGGCCGAGCAGGTTGGCGCTGAACACCGGACCGAACGCCGATTTCTCCAGGCCCCAGTCCTGCGCCAGCGCCGGCACCACATAGCCGAGCACCTGGGCGTCGTAGCCGTCGGTGACCAGCAACAAGGCGAGAAGGATCAGGAGCAACCACTGAAAGCGGGACACAGGACGGGCGTCGAGTGCCGCCCGGAAGCTGGCAATCTGGTTATGCATCGCAAGGTACCTGTTTTGTTTTTATGTTTTTTTGCGGGTAACCGGAATGGCTCCCGTGCGCTGCACGGGAGCCATCAAATGCTACTTCGGCGTGTCCGGCTGATTCGCCGGATGCGCCGCGATGAACGCCGGATGTTCAGCGGCCAACGCGGCCACCCGACGGATCCGTGGATACGCCTCAAGCGAAACGTTGAAACGCTCGGCCGCGTACAACTGCGGGATAAGGTACACATCAGCCACGCACGGCCACTCGCCGAAACAGAAACCGCTGTCGCCGATCAACTGCTCCACCGTCGCCAGACCCTGACCGATCCAGTGGCCGATCCACTCGGTCACCTGCGGCTCGTCATGCCCCAGACCGCGCAGGCGATTGAGCACGCTGACGTTGTGCAGCGGATGCACGTCGCAGCCGATCACCGCCGCCACGCCGCGCACTTGTGCACGGGCAACGAGGTCCTCGGGCAGCAGCGGCACCTGTGGATAACGTTCCTCCAGGTACTCGATGATGGCCGGCGACTGAATCAGCAACTTGCCGTCATCGGTACGCAGCGCCGGCACCCGGCCCTGGGGATTGATCGCCAGGTACGCCGGTTGCCGATGTTCACCGCCGGGTGGTGCAATCAAATTGACTGGCAACGCCTGATAGTCGAGGCCCTTGAGCGCCAGCGCGATCCGCACCCGATACGACGAGGTGGAACGGTAATAGGTGTAGAGATCCATGAGCCGCTCCTGTCAGCGCGCCGCCAGCACAGTGCCACGGCATTCGCCGAAACCGATCGAGGCAAAACCTTCGCGGGCGCAACGAGCGCGCAGGATGATTTCGTCGCCGTCTTCAAGGAATTTGCGCACTTCACCGGAGGCCAGCTCGATTGGCTTCTTACCGCCCTCGGTGATTTCCAGCAGGCTGCCGAACTGGCCGTTTTCAGGGCCGGACAAAGTGCCCGAACCGAACAGGTCACCGGCCTGCAACTGGCAGCCGTTGACGCTGTGGTGCGCGACCATTTGCGCGACAGTCCAGTACATGTAGCGGGTGTTGCTCAGAGTCAGGCGATGGGCCGGCAGGTTCTGCTCGCGCATTTTCTCGGTGAGCAGCAGCACTTCCAGCTCGATATCGAAACCACCGCCATCCTGATCGCGCTTGTCGAACAGGTACGGCAATGGCTGCGGATCACCTTCCGGGCGCGCCGGTTGCGCGGTGCGGAATGGCGCCAGCGCTTCGGCGGTCACCACCCATGGCGAGACGCTGGTGATGAAGCTTTTGGAGAGGAACGGGCCAAGCGGCTGGTATTCCCAGGCCTGGATGTCACGGGCCGACCAGTCGTTGAGCAGGCAGAAACCGGCAATGTGTTCAGCGGCATCGCCGATGGCGATCGACTCGCCCATCTCGTTGCCCTGACCGATCCAGATCCCCAGCTCCAGCTCATAGTCCAGACGCGCACACGGGCCGAAGGTCGGCTCGGTCGCACCGGCCGGCAGGGTCTGGCCTTTCGGACGGCGCACGTCGGTGCCGGAAGCACGCACGGTGGACGCACGACCGTGGTAACCAATCGGCACGTGTTTGTAGTTCGGCAGCAACGGGTTGTCCGGACGGAACAGCTTGCCGACGTTCTGCGCGTGCTCGATGCCGACGTAGAAGTCGGTGTAGTCACTGATGCGCGCCGGCAGGTGCAGTTGGCAATCGGCGGCCAGCGGCATCAGTTTTGCGCCCTGGGCTTCAATATTGCCGCGATGGGTGCTGCCTTCGCTGAACAGCTCCAGCAGTCGTTCGCGCAGGGCAACGCGAGCGTCGCGGCCGAGTTCGAAGAAGGCGTTCAACTGGCCGCCGTGCATGGCTTCGACTGCACTGCGCGCGACGCCGTCGAACAACCCGGCCTCCAGCGCCACTTGCAGATCGAAGATGTGTTCGCCAATCGCCACGCCCGCGCGCGGCGCCGAGCCGTTGAGGCTGAACACGCCCAGCGGCAGGTTCTGCAACGGGAAATCGGTGTGGCCGTTGGCCGAAGCGACCCAACTGCGGGTGATGGAATTCTGAGTCATGGGTTATCTCCGGGTCGGGTCGAACGTGGCGGGCAGCGTGGCCCAGCAGGCGTCGTAAGTGGATTGCAGTTGCGGACAGTCGAGGGCAAAGCGGCTTGGGCGCAGCACCTGGCTGGTCTCGAACATGAAGGCCATGGTGTTGTCGATCTTGGCCGGTTTCAGGTCCGCGTTGATGGCTTTGGTGCAGGTCTCGCCGTCCGGGCCATGAGCACTCATGCAGCTGTGCAGCGACGCGCCGCCAGGCACAAAACCTTCGGCCTTGGCGTCGTATTCGCCCTGGATCAGGCCCATGAACTCGTTCATCAGGTTGCGGTGGAACCATGGTGGACGGAAGGTGTTCTCGGCCACCATCCAGCGCGGCGGGAAGATCACGAAGTCGAGGTTGGCCAGACCGTGGACGCTGGTCGGCGACGTGAGCACGGTGAAGATCGACGGGTCCGGATGATCGAAACTGACGGTGCCGATGGTGTTGAAGCGGCGTAGGTCATATTTGTACGGCACGTTGTTGCCGTGCCAGGCGACCACGTTCAGCGGCGAGTGATTGAGTTCGGTGCCCCACAACTGGCCGAGGAATTTCTGCACCAGGGTGGTCGGTTGTTGCAGGTTTTCGTAGGCGGCGACCGGGGTCAGGAAGTCCCGTGGATTGGCCAGGCCGTTGCTGCCGATCGGCCCCAGATCCGGCAGGCGCAGCGGCGCGCCATGGTTCTCGGCGACGTAACCGCGCGCCTGCGGGTCGAGCAGTTCGACGCGGAATTTCAGGCCCCGTGGCAACACGGCGATTTCCAGCGGCGCCACTTCCAGCACACCCAGCTCGGTTGCGATGCGCAGACGCCCCAGTTGCGGCACCAGCAGCAGCTCGCCGTCGGCGTTGAAGAACACCCGTTCCATCGAACGGTTGGCGCAGTAGTGATAAATGCTGATGCCGGCCGGTTTTTCGGCAGCGGAATTGGCCGCCATGCTCACCAGACCGTCGATGAAGTCGGTCGGTTCGGCCGGGATCTCCAGCGGGTTCCAGCGCAGGCGATTGGGGGTCACTTCACCCAACGGTCCACCGGCCAGTTGCCGCTCCAGTTTGACGAATGCCGGGTGATTGGCCGACGGCTGGATCCGGTACATCCAGGTACGCCGCGCTTCGCTGCGGGTCATGGTGAACGCGGTGCCGGAGAACAGTTCGGTGTACAGACCGTACGGGGCTTTCTGCGGGGAGTTCTGGCCGACGGGCAGTGCGCCGGGCAACGCTTCGGAGCTGAATTCGTTGCCGAAACCGGACTGGTAAGCCAGGGCTGAATCGAGGTTCATGGAGCCTCCTGAACAGGGAGTCGGCATGGCCGGACGCTCTGGATCAGAGGTCTTGGCACGCCGGGGTTGTTTTTATCGTAATTCAATTACGCATAACGTAATTTGCTCGCTATCCAGCGTCAAGCTATAAAGACGCCCATTCGTTCCGGGACACGGCAGCACCATGGAAAAAACCAGCGACAGCAACGGCAAACAGAAAGTCCGCTCCGCCGAAGTCGGCACCGACATCCTCAAGGCCCTGGCCGAGTTGTCGCCCTCCACTTCGCTGTCGCGTCTGGCCGAACATGTGCAGATGCCGGCGAGCAAGGTTCACCGCTATCTGCAGGCCTTGATCGCCAGCGGTTTCGCCGAACAGAACACCGCCACCAACCATTACGGCCTCGGCCGTGAAGCGCTGCGCGTGGGCCTGGCCGCACTCAACAGTGTGGACGTGCTGAAAGTCGCCGCCCTGCCGCTGGCCGAACTGCGCGACGAACTCAACGAAACCTGTTTCCTCGCGGTGTGGGGCAATCAGGGCGCAACCGTTGTGCACATCGAACCGGCGGTGCGCGCGGTGACGGTCGTGACGCAACTGGGCTCGGTGTTGCCGCTGCTCAGTTCATCCACGGGGCTGGTCTTCAGCACTTACCTGCCGCATCGGGAAACCGACGAATTGCGCGAACAGGAAATCGCCAGCGGCGGCCATCCGCTGGCGGACGAAAAAGCCTATGCGGCGTTGTGCGAACAGATCCGCGAACGCGGTCTGCATCATGTGCATGGTTTGCTGATGCCCGGCGTCGATGCCTTGTCGGCACCAGTGTTCAACGCCCTCGGGCAGATCGCGGCAGTGTTGACCATCGTCGGCCCGACCTCGCTGTTCCACGCCGACGAAAACGGCCCGGCGGCGCAGCGGTTGCTGGCGGCGACACGGGCCGTGAGTTGGCGGATGGGGTATCAGCCCGAGGACAAGTCGGACTGACCGTTACCTCAGGTAGGTCCTGCTGGTGAAGGAATCCGGATCATCGAGAACTGACTGAATGATCTCCAGCGCCTGCAACGGCAGTCTCTGCTGCCCGGTCGCCTGAGAGAAGAATTTCTCGATGGTATAGACATCACCCAGCAAACCGATGAGATCCTTCTGCATTTTCGTTGGCGCCAGATGGCTATAACCGGCCTTGCCCAGCGAAGCCAGTTCGACCAATGCCCAGAAAAAATGTACTTGCGCCGTCGCACGATCACCATCCTTGTAAGCTTCGGCGGCCTCCCAAAGATTTTTTGTCAGCAACGCCACACTCACCGCAATACCCACAGGCGGAATGACTACGCTGATCGCCGTAGCCGCTGCTTCCACCGCGTTGAAGACCAGTTTGAAAATAATCTCATTGAGGCTTTCTGTTTTCTCGTCGACATCGGAAATGGTCCGCCGGATCAAACCATCGAAATCACCACTGAAGTCCGTGGCCCGGGCGTACTGCTGAACAACCGGCATCTGAGTGAAATTGTCCAGCTGCTCAAGATCGGTGATATAGGTTCCGACAACCCTCTGATCCTTGTACATCACCCGCTCGTAAAAATACTGCCCAAGTTCCAGTGTCTTGACGGCCGAAACAAACTCCGAAAACGGCCGGATCGAACGACCGTCGGGTGCATCCGGAGTGAAGAGATAACTCTCGACTTGCCCTGCTGTCATCCAGCGAAAAACAAAGTTTCCCACTACCGGTCGATCCTTTATCTCGAACTGGAACAACCCGGGCTCTTCGAACGCAATGGAGAACAACGGGCGGGTATCGACGTTTTCGCTGGCATCAACAATCCACATGAGCTGATTGAATTGCGCGGCACTCAGACGTCCGTGAAAGCGTTCCTGCAAGACGCCGATCTGCATTTGGCGACGAGCGACTTCCTTGTGGATCAGACGTTTGAAAGCACCTTCGGCATGATCAGGAGCGAGGTACTTCTCATGCAGCATTGCAATGTATTTTTCACCCGGACGCAGTGTTCGTGACCAACTGGCAATATGGCGGATATCCAGATTCATCACAGGCAGATGATCATGGGCTAATGTGAAGCGGGGATAACTCCAGGGGGAACCTGCATCGTTTGCATAAAAATGGGTTTCGGTGATGATCAGCTCCGTCAGTGTCATCTGCACTTGAGGGCTGACGTCAACGAAAATCCGGTCGGGATTGATCGTGACCTGTTCTCCTTTCTGCAGTAGCACCTGTTCGACGCGTTCCTTGATGAGATCAAAGCAGAACCGCTCATATGTGACGAGACCGCCTTCGCGCACGGTCAGCGTCTGCAATGCCTTGAGTTCACAACTGATGCGGGTATAGCTCTGACGTTGTTCTGTTGAGGCTGTTCGATATCCATAAGGACGCAGGCTTTCTTCTTCGGAAACCCGCCAGGCACGGGCATTTTCAACGATGCCATTCAGGGCCTCGTCGGCCATGTGCGGTGTCGATGCCAGAATTATGCCTCTCCAGAGACTGGGCATTTTCTCAAGCTTTTTCAGAAGGCCGATAATCTGCCCACGGTTCAAGGCATGCGCGCGGGAAGCAATGAAATCGCGCCCCGCCTGCTCCCTCGTCCAGTCGATCACTGTGATATCGACCTGACGCAAGCTTCGGCATTCGTACCAGGTCTGACCGCCGGGAGAGTCGGGTGCGTAAAGAAACATCGGTTCGCCATTACCCTTGCGAGCCCCGATCACCAGCATCTGAGCCAATGGTCGCGTATTGTCGATTATGCGAATGCCATCTATCACAAAGGCAGTGTCCCCCATGACGGCACGCTGAACGCTCGAGAGATAATCGTCGTTGCTGATGTGGCCCTGATATCGAGCTGCCAATGCGCTTAACAGGAGTTTTTCACGCAGCGCGCTCTTCATGGCGTCGATAACATCAGCACGCTGGTACAATTTGCCGAGTTCGGCACCGTAGACCGAGCGAACATCACGAACGAGTGTGTCCTCCAGCCATTGCTGGTTTAGGATTGAAGGAAGATCCCGGCCTTTAATAGAGATCTCTCCCCTCCGCTCCTCTTCATGCAGACCTATAATGAATTGCTCAGTCAGTGATCGGGTATCCTCCTGAACAACTTGTCGATTCCCCACATTGAAGGTGTATCGGCAACTGCACTGGATTTCATCGGCATCGAGATCACGTCCGAACTCAAGTTGCAGAACCTGTCTCACCACATGACGGGCATAGTCTTTCAAAGAGGCATAAGGTGCCAACAAGTCCTGAAGTCTGGTGTCGCTGAGCTCGGATACCCTACTTTGTTCGAGATAAGCTCTCCTTTCCGTCTGACCCAGCCGTTCCAGCCAGATGGGATGACTGTCCGACAGAAGTTTTTCATTCAATGCAATATTCATTTAAATATCCTTGGAAGTTATAAAACAAGACAGGCCTCGGCTTGACTGCCCATAAAACTAACCAACGTAAAAAAATGAATACACCCAACAATCATCACAAACAATTTGGATCCATTCCGACGCACTATGAATTAACAAAAAACCATAACCGTCAAACGCACAAACCCAGCACTCTTGCACGCGCCACCGCATGTGTCCTGCGCTCCACGCCCAACTTTGCATGAATTCGCCTGACATGAGTTTTAACAGTGTGCAATGAGATGAACAACTTGTCCGCTATTTGCTGATTTGAACTTCCCGACGCGATCAATCGCAAAACCTGCGTTTCACGAAAACTCAATGAACTTTCATCGTTATTATTATCTGGATGTTGCTTGTCCAGCGCCGAATCGGGATAGATGCCGGGCGCCTGTTCCTCAAACCTCATCAACAATCGCGGCAGGTCGAATTGACTGGCTAATGCACGACCCTTGTCGAAGCACTGGCGAGCCGACTCCAGGTCATCGAACAGCGAGACCACCTCGCTCATCGCCAACAGCAACTCGGCTTCAAGCACGATCATCCGGCTGGCGTGAGCCTGCTCGAGCAAAGACTGCAATCGCACCACTGGCTGTTGCGCCTGCTGCAACCGGGCCTCAGCCAGAATCAGCAAACACTCAATGCGCGGAATCAGCTCCAGCGTCGCCGGCGGGGCTTGCTTTGCATGCGGGCCGCGATAATGTCTGAGCACCCGGCTCAACGCCTCGCGAGCCAGTTCGGGTCGTCCTTGTTGCAGCCAGAATTCACTGCTGACCTGCAGCAGGACGCCGCGATAAACCGTGTCCGGAATCTGCCGCTGCTGCATCAACCGTTCGGCGTCCCGCAGTCGCATGAAGGCGTAAGCGTAATCACCCTGATCGGCGGCCAGTTGCGCCTGCCCGAGAAAGCCGTAAAGCACGCGCTTGTCAAAGCTGCGCAGACAATCGTCGAGCCCTTGCTGAAAGAATCCGGCCGCCCGATCCTGCTGCCCCATGCTCAGCGCCAGCCGCCCGCGACGCAGGGCGATCCGCCCCAGCAGCGGCGTCGGTCGCTCGACGGACGAGCCGAGCATTTCGCATAGATTGGCCAGCAATTCTTCGGCTCGGGCGGCCCCACCGCGCTGCTCCAGCAATTGGGCATGATCAAGTTCCAGCAACGCTTCGAACAACAGAGAACCCTCAGCCCGGGCCAGGCACAGTGCTTCACGATTGATCGAATGAGCCAACTCCAGATCACCGCACAGCAACGCCTGCTGAGTGCGACCCGACAGACAAAGCAGGCGTGCCGTCCAGGCCTGCGGCGACAGATCGTTCAAGGCTTGCTCGAAGTGATCGCGTGCTTCCTCCATCCGTCCTTGCAGATGCGACAGCCAGCCTTGCTGAGCCTGCCAGCGGGCGATCAATTGCCGTTGCTGGTCAGCCGACGGTGGCGGCAAAAAGCGCGAAAGTTGCCCGATGCAATCTGCAGCCTGCGCAAATCGCCCGGCGAACAGCAACGCCGCCGTGATCAAACCGACCAATTGCGCAGAGCCCAGCAGCAGTTCTTCACCGCGTTGCTCATAAAGACGCAGCAACAGCACAACCGTCTGTTCCTCGAACAGATGCTCGAAACTGAAGTGTTGCAACAGGCTCACCGCGACCTCGTATTCCTCGGCCAGCAACGCCTGCTCGAAGGCGCATTTCCAATGCTGTCCGGCAGCAAACCACTGACAGGCCCGGCGATGCCAGGAACGTCCGGCAGGCCAGGGTTCGTCGCGCATCAAACGCGACAGCGGGGCACACACTTGCAACCACTCGGGCGAGTCTTGCCAGGGTTCAATAAAGCACCCGAGCGTTTGCAGACTGCGCATCCATTGCGCCCCGTCACCAGCACCGAACAGATGGTCGCAAAGGCCGGCATTGAACCGCGGCAAATGCGCCAGCACCCGCCAGGCCTCGGCCAGCTCCGGACTCAGACCGCTGAACAGTTCGTGTTGCAGGTAGTCCAGCAAGGTGTCCATGCGTTGCTGCGGCAAGGTCTTTTGCGACCAGTCGCATTTTTGCATCAACAGCATCCGCACCCCGGCACACCAGCCGCCGCTGCGCTGGAAGATGCGTCCGGCCACACTATCGGCCTGGGCGGGAGGCAAATGACGCAACACTTGTGCAATCTCGTCCCGGGTCAGCGCCAACGCCGTGCCTTCACATTCGTACAAGGCATCGTCGAGCAGCAGGCGCGGCCAGTTGCAGGTTGGGCGCCGTCGCGTGCCGATCCACCACGTCACGGCCGGACTGCTGATCGCCAGCATCCGGTCGAGCAACGCATCCAGCGCCGGCTCCGGGTATCGGCAATAATCGTCGATCAGCACCCAGGTCACCGTAGACCGTCGCGCCAGTTCATACAGCAGTGACGCTTCGTCCGAGGTTGTCAGCCCCATTGCTTGCGCGAGTCGTTCGCAACATTCGCCAGCGCTCAAGGATGCACCGGCCAGCGGCAACCAACAGACGGTGCAATTGACGGGTGCCTGCAGCAGGCATTCGGTGAGCAGCGCGGTTTTGCCGCTGCCGGCCGGCGCGCAAATCAGTTTGACCCGTGCCGTCGACTCAAGCAGTGCATCGCAAAGTCGCGGACGTGGCAGGTGATGGGAAGAAAGTCTCGGAAAAAAATCTGCTCGATCCAGACGGGGTGTCATGGCGGTCATCGGGTGCGCCTTTTTATCGTTGTGCGTTCACCCTAGCCCTCTCCCCGATGCTTGTTGACGAGTATTCAGTACGCTGATTGCTGCCCATAAAAAAGGCGACCAACCAGTCGCCTTTTGTCTCGCGCGTGTATCGTTCCCCTTACCGGACGCCCTCGGCGCGCAGGGCCGAAGGTGTGAAGTCGGCCGCCTTGGCTTCGAAGCCGAATTCGAAGCTGTGCTTCTCCTCGTTCTTCATGCCCAGGGCAATGTAGCGACCGGCGATGATGTCGTAGAGCGCTTCCAGTGTGTAGGCCTGGGCCTGGTGATCGTAGTAGTACTGGGCATGACCTTCGGCCACCCGCCACAACTGTCCGCGACCGTCGTAGTGATCGGCCAGCGCCACTTGCCAACTGTCCTCGTCGATGTACATGTGGCGCTTGGCGTAGATATGCCGCTCGCTCGGCTTGACCGTGCCGATTACTTCCCAGACCCGGTGCAGTTCGTAACGGGTCAGGTCCTGATTGATGTGCCCGGCCTTGACGATGTCGTCGTACTTGAGCTTCGGCGAATCGAGTTTGTAGCTGTTGTACGGAATGTACATTTCCTTCTTGCCAACCAGTTTCCAGTCGTAACGATCCGGCGCGCCGGAGAACATGTCGAAGTTGTCCGACGTACGCAGGCCATCGGCGGCAGTACCCGGGCCGTCGTAGGCGACTTGCGGCGCACGGCGAACCCGGCGCTGACCGGCGTTGTAGATCCAGGCCAGACGCGGTTCTTTCACCTGGTCGAGGGTTTCGTGCACCAGCAATACGTTGCCGGCCAGACGTGCCGGGGCAGTCACGGACTGCTTGAAGAAGGTCAGCACGTTGGCCGCCTGCTCCGGATCCAGCTCCTTCATCAACTGCGGCACGGCGATCTCTTCCTCGAAGCGGATCGGTGTGTAGCTGCCGTTGGTCTGCGGGGTCACCTGGGTGATGATCCGGCGCAGGTTGCCACCGTGGTAACGGGTGATGTGGTTCCACAGTACCTCGACACCGTTCTTCGGAATCGGGAAGGCGTAGTAGCGATTGCCAGTGAAATTGGCCAGGCCGTTGCCGTCGTTTATCGAGGTCACGTTCAGCGCACTACGCTTGGCCGACTCATAGATTTCCGGCGGCACGGCGACGGTGCGGTGGGTCGGGTAGACCGGAATTTTGTAGGTGTCGGGATAGCGTTTGAACATCGCCACCTGGCCTTCGGAAAGCTTGGCCTTGTACTGGTCGACGTTGGCCGCGGTGATGGTGAACAGTGGTTTTTCGCTGGCGAACGGGTCGGCGAGAAAACCTTTGCTGTCCACCGCCCCGGCGTTTTTCGGGATGCCTCCGGTCCAGGCCGGAATCGAGCCATCGGCGTTACCCGCCTTTTCGGCGCCCAGCGGCGTCAGGCTGGTGCCGAGTTTCTCGGCCTCTTGCGGCGACACCGCCGCGATCACGTTGGCGGCCAGCAGACTCAAGGCCAGGACACCGCATTGCAGAATCATCTTGCGCATTGATTTCATCCTTCTCGGGCAGATCAGAAGTTCACGCCGAAGCTCAGGGCCACGAAGTCACGGTCGGTGAGGACGTTGTAATCGCCGCCGAAAAAGTCGGTGTAACTGAGGCTCGCGGTGTAGGTGTTGCGGTAGTCGGCATCGACCCCGACGCTGATTGCCTTGGCGCCTTCGTTGAACAACCCGTTGGGGCCGTAACCGGAGACGTCGTGGGACCAGGACAGGTTGGGCTTGAGGTTGATCCCGCCGATCACGTTGGCGTAGTCGAGGATGGCCCGGGCGCGATAGCCCCATGAGGTCGAAGTGACGAAACCACCAGTGTCGCCGCCGAAACCGTACTGGCCGTACACCGAATCACGGCCGTAACGCAGCTTGCTGCGCGACTCCAGACCACCGACCCGCACCACCGCCGCCTCACCGACCACGGTCAGGCGTTCGGCGCCCAGCACCTGATCGAAGAAGTGCGTGAGGGTGCTCTGCAGTTGCGTCACTTCCTTGCGCCGGTAGCCTTTGTTGTCGGCGCCCGGTGAGGTGCTCAGCGGCGACGCCGCGCCGCCGGCAATCGGGTTGAGCAAGGCCAGGGTCAGGTCGTTGGTGTTGACCTGCACCGGGGCGTTGGGGCGGTAGCTGAGCTCGCCGGTCCACGCAGTACCGGTGGGCAATGTGGTGGCGAAACTCGCGCCATACAGGCGGATGTCTTCCGGGTATTCGAGGTAGTACTGACCGCGCCCGAGCATCACGCTTTGCGCCAGCCCGGAACCGCTGCCGGGGGCCAGGCGATTGGCGGTGCTGACCATCCCCGGCAATGCCGCGAGGGTCGACAGGCCGGCCGTGGTGGTGCCCACCGTGGGCGTGCGACTGTGGTAGTTGAGGAAATAGAGGCCATATTCGGTATCGTCGCCGAGCCAGCGCAGCGCCGTACCCCACTGCCCGGAATCCCGTGCATCGCGATCACCGCCACGGGGCACGACGACGCCTTCGCGAGTGACTTCGATGGGTTGTCCGAAAGCGGCGGCCACCGGTGCCAGCGGGGCGATTGCCGGATTGGCGACGGTGTAACCATGGTTGCAACCATCCGCCGCGACGTCGACACCGAAGAAGGTGCCGCAGTTGTCGAGAACGGTCTGGTCCCACTCCAGCTGATAGAAGCCCTCGACCGAAAGTTTGTCCGTCAGGCTTTGCGAGCCGAACAGCATGTTCACCGGAATCAGGCCTTCCTTGATCTCCGCGCCGGGCCGGCGGAACGCCGAAACGTCGATCGGGTTGATGCTGTTGATCGAGTTGCCGATGAAGGTACTTTCGCCCCAGCTCACCACCTGCTTGCCGGCACGCACGGTGCCCGGCAGATCGGCGATGGAATAGTTGTGATAGACGAACGCATCAAGAATCTGCCCGCCGGAAGACTTGGCGCCTTCCTTGCGGCCCTTGTCGCTGATGGGCTTGAACTCGCGGTCTTCGTCCTTGAGTTCGAAGTCGTACCAGTACTTGCCACGTACGAACACACCGGTGTCGCCGTACTTCAATTCAAGGTCGTGGATGCCCTTGAAGATCTTGGAAAAGGTCTCGCCCTTCTTGAAGTTCAAGCGCCCGTCATCACCGGTCGAAGACTGGCCCGTACCGCCATTGACCGTGCCGACCAGTGACTTGTCCGCATCGCGCATGCCCCAGCTCGCGCCGACCGACAGCGATGAGTCGAACGTGCCTTCGATTTCGCCGATGTTGAAATCGATCGCATGGGCCTGGGCACAGCAACCCAAGGCGACCGCAGCCGCCAGCGCCTGCGGTTTGAAGATGGCGCGCATTGTTGTTTTTGTCATGCGTCTTCCCCGGTGAGTGACAGAAGGCCCCACCCTACTGCCGCCACACGGGGACGATAAGCGCACCAAGGAGGTATTCGCGCTGTCGCCCGAAAGGATGAATCCCCGCCTGGAACGGGGCTTGCCGCGAGGCATGGGCAAGCTGGATAACCCATGATCAATTCAACGGATGATGCCCACCTCAAGACGCAGCACTGTTACATGCCCCGTAACAGTGCATGTCCGGAATCGCTATTTTTCCTTTGGCTTCAAGCCCTTATTCTGAGCGGGCTTTCAAGGCAGACCGCCACGAAGCACAAAGTCCGCGACCGAGTCGTCGGCAACCGATTTCTGATGGACCGAAGCGTTTTTCGCTCCATCGCCCTGGTGTTCACTGACGTTGATTTGTAGCTCCTTGATCCAACGTCTTACCTTGGCCGCTGCGTTTGCAGCGGCCTTTTTTATGGGCGATGGTTTATCGCGGCGAGTCAGCAATCAGTCACTCCCCCCGCCACTGTCAGATGCTTCCTGAATCCTTTTCGGAAACTTCCTTATTGAAATAACGAACAACTTCTATTCGTTATTTATCACCGAATTTTCTGCCGCTCTCTTCTGTAACTGCCTACAGGACTCTCGGACCCGCGCCCGAGGTTTCACCTGTAACTTCTAATGGCAGAACAACTCATCATTTTTAAACAGCGCACATTCAAAAGGATATGAATATGCAAAGGCCTCCAGCATGGGAGCTGACCGAACCTGTCCACACGACAGCACCAGCGCCTCCCGGCTACAACCCGTTACCGGCAACGACATTCGATATCAGCAGCAGCGGCGCCTTTCAAAGGCCGCCTGCTTTTGCGGGCAACGTACATATCGTGAAAGGCACCGCTCAAGTTCTGGATCAGGAGTTTCAGGCCAGAGCCAGTCAACTTGCACAAACCCTCGAACATGAACTTGCCGCCGCCAGACTTGAAGTTTCAACTCACCCTCTGCCGCCCGCCGAGGCAATCATTCGCGAGCTCGGTGTTCGCAATACGCTGATGGCGCGCAAGACGGCCGAGTTTCATCGCCAGACCGCCTTGGGCAACACGTTTTATGGCAGCGATCCCCTGAACCGGCCGTTGAACGATTTCACCGCTCGGGCGCGAACGATGGAGCGCCCTCTCAAGCCTGATGGCATTGCCTTTCAGACCTGGTCGTTCTCATACCGGGCCGCTCACGAAGCGAGGCTGTTGTCGCAATCGTTGCAGATGCTCAACCAGCAACAAGTCAATGTGCTCAACTGGCTGGCGACCGTTCAGGCCAACGATCAAGCACGAATCGCTGCAGAGCAACAAGCGCAGAGAGCTGCTGCCGAACTGGCGCGGATCAATGAACAAGCTCGACTTGAAGCACTGGCACAAGCTGCACGCGTAGTGGCCGAGCGAGAGCGCGTTGCCGCCGAACAACACCGTCAGCAAGCACTCGCAGAGGCGGCACGGCAGCAAAAGGAACAAGAGGAAATCCAGGCTCGTGAAGAGGCGCGCCTTGCAGCGCTGGCTGAAGCACAACGGCTCGCCGCTGAGCAGGCGCAAATCGCCGCCGACGCTGCCGCGCAACAGGTTGCTGCCGAGCAGGCACGTCTGCAAGCGCAAGCCGATGCTCAGCGCCGCAATGAAGAGCGGCGGCTGCTGGCTGAAAAAACACGGCAGGAAAAACAGCAGAAAGCGCTGCGAAAGGCACAGAAAAGACGCCGTAAAAAAGCGCGCAAGAACGCCAGGGAACAAGCCCGACGGCAAGCAGAAAACGCCCTGAGCGGACAATCTCCCGTCTTTGCCAATGCCGGATCGATGGCCGCATTCGGCCCGACCTTTACCGGGCCGCTCGGTGTTTTTGGCAACAACCCGGCAACCACGCTGGCACTCAGAACGTCGCTGCGAACGGCGGTGTCCCTGGCGCTGGCGGCCATCTCCACAGCGGCTGCACCAGTGATCGTCGGATTCGCCGCTTTGCTCGCTCCTTCGGAACTTGGGAACGGCGACCTGTTTGCTGCAAGTGTCCCGCTATCAGAACTTGCGCCTGATTTGGACACCGACCTGTACGAACTGGCGACGACCGGCGGTGAAGTCGATCTGCCGGTCAGGCTTGGCTCCAGAACGTCAGGTAACAGAGTCGAAGTTGTCGTCGTCAGCACCGATGGCGTGACAGTCCCCAGCAAAGTGCCGGTGGTACTCGCACGCTTTGACGTACAGAAAAACACTTACATTTCCACTGCTAATGCAAGCGACTCCAAAGGCCCTGTCGTCACTTGGACGCCGTTGGTAAAACCGCTGAATCCTTCGACAGATTTGCCAGTCGCCGACACAGACTTGCCGAACTACGAAGGCGCCGATGTCACGCCTGACAGCGGACGGATCGATCCATTTCCTCAGCTTGATCAGTACGGGTTTGATGGATGGGTTACGGTTTTCCCGATCGACTCTGGAATACCGCCGATTTTCACGATGTTTCGGGATCGGCGGCAGGATCCCGGTATCGCCAGTGGGATAGGGCAAACGGTTTCAGGCAATTGGTTGGGAACAGCTGCGACGCAGCAAGGTGCGCCGATTCCGACGCAAATTGCGGATAAGCTCAGAGGTAGGGAGTTTTCGAGTTTCAGGGCATTTCGCAAGGCGTTTTGGAAGGCGGTAGGGAATGATCAAGCGTTGTTTGAACAATTCACCCCTTTCAGTAAATTTGACATAAAAAAGGGCCTCTCACCAACAGCTCCCAGGTCAGAACAAGTGGGTGGAAAAACAAAACTGGATATACATCATGTCGTACCTATCGCTGAAGGTGGTTCGGTTTACGATCTAGACAATCTTCGTGTATTAACTCCAAAACGACACATTGAAACCCATTCCGAAATGAGAAAACAAAAAAATGAAATTCAAGAATAAATTTGAGGAATATACGGAAGCCGAATATGTAGCACTTATTAATCGGCTGGTCGAAGGTGATTACTCATCAGAAAAAGAGCATGACGCTATCGTCGACAACATTGTAAAAACCTCGGAGCACCCAAATGGAACGGACGTTCTTTACTACCCGGAAGAGGGTACGGACGACAGTCCGGCAGGAGTTTTAGAAACCATCAAGGCTTGGCGCGCTGCCAACGGAAAACCCGGATTTAAAAACGAAGAATAGAAAGCAAACAACGAGCAGGCAACTCATGCCTGCTCGTCTCTCTATGTATTACAACGAATACTTCTGCAAATTCGCCATCATTTCCTTCAGCGCCTCGATATTGTCCTTCGGATGCGCCGCCCCTTCGAAATCACAGATCTGCTGCCAGTGCGCCGCCACCTCTTCCGGTGAGAACCCCACGCGCGGATCGAAACCGGCGCCCAGGCTGCGCTCCCAGCGCACCTTGCCCATCCAGCCGCCGCCGACTTCGAACAGGCCCGAGGTTTCCTGGCATTGCTCGCTGGCCAGGTACACCACCAGCGGGCTGACCAGTTCCGGTTTGAGCTGTTCGAACACTTGCGGCGGAATCAGGCCTTCGGTCATGCGCGTGCCGCCGGTGGGGGCGATGGCGTTGACCAGGATGTTGTTCTTGCGACCTTCGATGGCCAGCGTACGGGTCAGGCCGTAAAGACCGAGTTTGGCCATGCCGTAGTTGGACTGGCCGAAATTGCCGTAAATGCCCGAGGTCGACGCGGTGAAGATCACCCGGCCGTAGTTCTGCTCGCGCAGGTGCGGCCATGCGGCGCGGGTCACCTTGTAGGCGCCTTCGACGTGGACGCGATAGACCAGATCCCAGTCGGCGTCCTCCATCTTGTGGAAGGTCTTGTCGCGCAGGATCCCGGCGTTGTTGACCACCACATCGACGCGGCCGAACACGTCCAGGGCGTTCTGCACCAGTTTGTCGCCGTCGGTGACGGAATCATGGTTGGCCTCGGCGATGCCGCCGGCCTCGCGGATTTCCGCCACCACGCGGTCGGCGGCCGAGGCGTTGGCGCCTTCGCCCTGGGTCGAGCCGCCGAGGTCGTTGACCAGCACTTTGGCGCCCTGTTTGGCGAACAGCAAAGCATGTGCGCGTCCCAGGCCACCGCCGGCTCCGGTGACGATCACGACTTTATCTTCGAAACGCACAGACTCATTCATCGAGGCAACTCCAGCAGGCCTGAGGGACAGTGTCCCTGAGTGTCAGGCACAGAGCGTGCGGTCACAACGAACACGGCTGAGGCTGAATGGTGCGCGATAAGGCTGGGGGATGATGAAACCGTGCAGAGGCGCAAAGCGCCTCCGCCCTGCGATCAGGAACACGCCACCTTGCGCGGCGGCAACACGAAGTGATCGCGAAATTCGAGGTAGTGCTTGAGCACCTGCACCGGCGCTTCGCTTTGCGGGTAATGACCGATGCCCGGCAACAGCACGGTGTCCGCGTCGGGAATCAGCTCGCGATAACGCTCGACCATGTGTGCACCGGAGATCGGATCGACTTCGCCATCGATCACCCGCAACGGCACCTCGCCGCGCTGCATCGCCGCGACCCAACGATCACGCTGCACCCGGCGTTCGGGGATGTAGGTGATCAGTTTGTGCATGATTCGCGGCCCGCGATTGCACTCGATCAGGCTCCAGAAATCATCCATCTCACTTTCACTGGGCCGGGTGTCCGGGCCGAAGATCTGATGGAAACTCTTCACCAGCGCATCGCGGGTAAATGCGCGGCCAATCATCCAGCCCAACGGGCTGAGCAACAGTTTTTGCGTCAGCAACGGCCGATGGGTTTCCGGAAACAGACCACCGTTGAGGAACACGCAACTGGCGACCTCGATCAGGTCATCGTAATGCCGGGCCAGCAGTTCCTGGGCAACGCTGTCGCCATAGTCGTGAGCCAGAATGTGCACTGGTTGCTCGACCTGCAGATGCGCCAGCAAGGCCTGTTGCAGATCGGCCTGCTCCAGCAGGCTGTAGGTGTGATTCAGCGGTTTGGCCGAGTCGCCGAAACCGAGCATGTCGCAGGCAATCACCCGGTAGCGCTGGGACAGCGGCTGCCACAGGTAATGCCAATCCCAACTGGCCGTCGGAAAACCATGGATCAGCAGCAGCGGTTCGCCCTGCCCGGCCGTCCAGTAGCGGATCGGCTGGCCACGGAAGACAAACGTCTGGCTGCGTTTGCGCCAGGCACTCAGAGGAATCTCGGCGAGAGGCATTACAGTTTATACCCCGGGTCTTGTTTATCGAGTTTGCGCAGCAGTGCCGGCCAGGCCAGTGCGCCACCCATGCCTTGAGCACTTTTGGTGACGCCAGCGATCATCGCCTTGGCGCCTGCCAGAATCTGCGGTTCGATGGCGATCAGTTCGGCACCGCCGGTCTGCGCCATCACCTGGATGTCACAGGCACGCTGAAAGGTGAACATCATCAGGAACGTGTCGGCGATGGTGCCGCCGCAGGTCAGCAAGCCGTGGTTGTGCAGCATCAGGAAATTGTTTTCGCCGAGGTCAGCCTGCAACCGGGCCTTCTCTTCGTGATTGAGCGCCACGCCTTCATAAGCATGAAAGGCCAGGCTCGACAGCACGAACAACGATTGCTGACTGATCGGCAACACGCCCTGTTTCTGCGCCGACACCGCAACGCCGGAAGCGGTGTGGGTATGCAGCACGCAGGCCACGTCATGCCGCACTTCGTGGACGGCACTGTGAATGGTGTAACCGGCGGGGTTGATCTCGTAAGGGCTGTCCATGAGTTTGTTGCCGGCCTGGTCGACCTTCACCAGACTGGACGCAGTGATCTCATGGAACATCAGGCCGAACGGGTTGATCAGGAAGTCTTCGGTGCCCGGCACCTTGGCCGAGATGTGGGTGAAGATCAGATCGTCCCAGCCATGCAGGGCGACCAGTCGATAACAGGCGGCGAGATCGATCCGGGTCTGCCACTCCGCGGCACTGACCTGATCTTTGACATTCAAGGAAGAAGGGACGGGGGCTACGCTCACTGTATGCACCTCTGTTTTTGTTTTTTTCGGCAGGTGTCAGCAGTCTAGTCAGCCCCGGAGGATCGCGTAGTTGCATTGGCAGCCAGCTTGATGACTGAACGAGTCAGCCACGCCAGCCGCTTGGATCCATGTCAAAGCAACGACGCCAACAAAGGCGCGGCGAACAGATTGAGCAGCCCGGTGAGCACCATGACCAGCCCCGCCACCGAACCTTCTTCGCCCCCCACTTCATGGGCGCGACTGACGCCCGCACCATGAGCGCCAACGCCAAACAGGGCGCCGCGCGCCAGGGCACTGCGCAGCGGCAGCCACTTGAGCAGCACCCCGCCCAGCATCGCACCGAACACCCCGGTGAACATCACGAACACCGCCGTCAGTTCGGGCACACCACCCAGATCCTGCGCCAGCGGCATGGCAAACGGCGTGGTGATCGAGCGCGGCACCAGTGACAGCGTTACCGAACTGTCCAGCGCCAAGGCCCTGGCCAGGCCAAACGAAGTCGCAATCGACGCCGTACTGCCAGCGAGCATGCCCAGCAGCAACGCCGACCAGTGACGCACCAGCAGACGCCGCTGTTGCCAGATCGGCACCGCAAACGCGACGGTGACCGGGCCGAGCACCAGCATCAGCCAATGGGTGTTGCTGGAGTATTCGGCGTAGGCGGTATGCAGCGGCACGGCGAGGGCCAGCAATAATGCGGGGACCAGGATCAGTGGCGACAGCACGTAGCGACCGGTCCGGCGATACAGCCAGCGACTGAACAAGTAGGCCAGCAGCGTGAATGCCAGCCAGAACATCGGCATCAGTTCAAGCTTCATGGGACCGCCTCAGGCGCACGGCCAGCTCCACGGTGAACGCGGTCACCAGCATTACCATCAGCGTGCTGGCGGCGATCACCAACAGAATTCGCCAGCCGTCATCTCGCAGCAATGCGCCGTAATCCAGCAGGCTCATCAAGGCCGGAATGAAGAACAGCAGCATCTCGGCCATCAGCAGTCCCGCGCCCATTTGCAGCGCCGCCGGCTTGACCCAGCCGAACGCAAAAGCCAACAGCAGCAACGCCATGCCGATCACGCCGCCGGGGATCGGCCATGCCAGCCACGAGGCCAACTGGCAGCCGAGCAGATAGAGACCGAGCAGCACAGCCAGTTCGGCCAGCAGGCGAGAGAGATATTTGAGTGTCGAGACGTTCATGGTTGGGCTCCTTTCAGGTGCCTATTTTACGAACCGGACTGCCATCCCCGAAGCGAATTGTTAGACTCAAAGCCATTCCAATCTGGAATCAGGCCATGGAATTCAAACAGCTCAAAAGCTTCGTCGAAGTCATGCATCAGGGCGGTTTCACTCAGGCGGCAAAAACCCTGCACATCAGTCAGTCCGCCGTGAGCAAGCAGATCGCTCAGCTCGAACAGAGCCTGGGCACGCCGCTGCTCGAACGACTGGGCTCGCAGCTACGCCTGACCGCCGCCGGCAGCGTGGTGTTACAACGGGCTGAAGGCATGCTGCGCCTGCGCAATGAATTGCTCAGTGAACTGGATGACCTCAGCCAACTGGCGCGCGGCGAGTTGCGTCTCGGTTTGCCCTTGCTGGGCAGCGATGCACTGTTTGCCGGGCTGTTCGCCGAGTACCGGCGGCGTTACCCGAACATCAGCGTGCAGTTGCTCGAAGGTGGCAGCCGCAATATCGAACAGGCGGTATTGAGCGGTGAACTGGAACTGGGCGGCAGTCTGCGGCCGAAAGACCCACAGTTCGACTTCCAGCCCTTCTGCGATGAACCGCTCGATGCGCTGCTGCCGGTGGATCACCCGCTGGCGACGAAAGGTGAAATCGGTCTGGAGGAACTGGCCGAGACGCCGTTCCTTTTGTATCAGCGCAGTTTCGTGCTCAACGATCGTTTGCTTCAGGCGTGCCAGCAGATGGGCTTCACCCCGAAAGAAGGTGGCCGTAGCGGCCAGGCGGATTTCCTCGCGGCGCTGGTGGCCGCCGGGCAAGGCGTGGTGCTGCTGCCGAGCGTGGTGGCACGCGGTCTGGTGCGGCCAGGCGTGGTTCGCCTGACCTTGAACGCACCGGATTACCTGCGCTGGGACATCGCCTTCATCTGGCGCCGGGGCGCGTATCTGTCGAAGGCTGCACAAGCCTGGCTCGCGCTGTTGCGCGAACGCGGGATCAGCCCTTGAGCGTGGCGATCAACTGCTCCAGCCAAGGCTCGGCGTCGGTTTCCGGGGTGACGCTCTCGCTGGCGTCGATGCGCAGCATGTCCTGCACTTCACGCACGCCGAGTTCGCCGAACAGCTCACGCATCTGCTCGCCGCCGCCGCAGAAAGTGTCGCCGTAACTGGCGTCGCCCAATCCGATCACCGCGCCAGGCAAGCCACGCCAGGCCGCCGGCAGCTGATCGCGGAGGGTCGAGTACAAGGGTTGCAGGTTGTCCGGCAACTCGCCCATGCCCGTGGTCGAGGTCACGGCGAGCAAGGCTTCAGGGCCAAAGGCCTGGAGGTCGGCGAGGCTGGCACGCGAATTGTAGAAGGTTTCAAAACCGGCGGCTTTCAACAGGCTCTGGGCGTGGCGAGCGACTTCTTCGGCTGTGCCGTACACCGAGCCGGAGAGGATGGCGACTTTCATCAATCTGATCCTGAAACTGAAAAAAAGAGCGGCGATAGTAACAGCCGGCGGCGCAATGTTGCGATTGGCTCTCGATAAGCGCTGATGGCCAGTAGACAGCGCCGATTGATCTTCTAGAATGCCTGCCACCGACACCCTTGAAAGGATTCAAAGATGATCAATGCCAGCCTGCTGCAGATGGTGATCAACGCGTCGAACGATGGAATCGTGGTGGCCGAACGGGAAGGTAAAGAGGACAACATCCTGATTTACGTGAACCCGGCTTTCGAACACCTGACGGGTTACACCAGTGAAGAGATCCTGTATCAGGATTGCCGTTTTCTGCAGGCCGGAGACCGGGATCAGGACAACCTGCCCCTCATTCGAGAGACCCTGCGCAATAACGGCTCGTGCCGCGAAATCCTGCGTAACTATCGCAAGGACGGCACACCGTTCTGGAACGAGCTGTCGCTGTCGACGGTAAAAAACGCTGACGATGGACAGACTTACTTCGTCGGCGTGCAAAAGGACGTGACCGTTCAGGTCAAGGCGCAGCAGCGAGTGGCGCAGCTGGAAGCCCAGGTCGCGGCACTCGAGGCAGAGCTGGCGGCCATCAAAGCGACGAACGGCGCAAACAAAACAGCGAACTAAGTGTCATTAACTACAATCACCAATGACTTTGTAATTATTTATTTCGAGCTAGCCATGCAACGCGACGCCCTCCTGACCCAGGACGAGCTGGATTTCATCCAGACCATGCAACACAACCCGCAGCTCAATGTGCGGGATGCGACGTCGAGCCTGTTGGTCAATGGTGGTTCGCAAATCCGTGATCTGCTCACGCGCCTGGCGGCCCATGAGCAAGTCACCATCCAGGCCAACTTCGAAAACCAGCAGATGACCTTTCCGCTGCATCTGGTGGAAGACGAATTCCACGCCCTGCATTTGCGCCTGGGTGTGCCAAGCATTTATGAAGACGGGCCGATGGTGCGCCCATGGCGTCTGGCCCTTGAAGAACCGGTAGCGCTGGAGAATGCCAAGGGCCAACCGGGCATGCTGTGGGTTCACGAGGTTTCGCACAAAGGCGTGTTGCTGGAAGTGCGCAACAAGACCAAGCCACCGAAGCATTTCGCCCTGTGGTTCAGCCCTTCAGGCTATGAGCGGATTTCCCTGCGCGGCACCTTCGAACGGGAAACCGAAAGTGGTTTCTACGCCTACGACTTGAGCCAGAGCGACGCCGACGAGACCGAGCGCCTGCGCCAGTTCATCCTTCAGCAACATCGCCTGACTCACCCTGCCCTGCACACCTGAGTCTCAGGTATCCAGCGTCCCCGCGAGAAACTGGTTCAGGCGCTGGCGCATGGTCGAACCTTCATTGCCCAGACAGCCCACCGATGAACCGGCCAGGCTGTCCTGTGCCAGATCCGACGCATCACCCGCCAGCATCAACTGACAATCCAGGCTCAGGGCCAGGCGGTTCAGACGCCGGGGCAATTCAGTAGTCGGGGCGTGATTGGAAAACAGCACCAGCGCCTGCGGTTTGATTTTTTCGCAAACCAGCGTCAGCTCATCGAACGGCTGGCCGGTGGTCAACACACGAACGCCCGTGTCATTGCCACTGAGAAACAGCGCCGCCACCAGCAATTCGAGTTCGCGGCACTGCCCCGCCAGGGCGCTGACAATCACCTTGCGAGGATGCGAGCCACGCAACACGACAATGCGCTGCAGCACCCGCGCCCTCAGGAAACCATCAAGGAACAGCCACTCGCTGGTTTGCCCGAAGGAATCCTGACGCTGCAACAAGCGCAGCCACAGCGGCATGAGGATGTCCTGGAACACCACAGGCAGCGTGTAGGAAGAGAAAATCTGCCCGTAGACCCGATCCAGTTCCTGGTCATCGAATGAACTGACCGCGCGCTGGACCTGATCCTGCCATTGCAGATAGTCGGCCTGCACCATGTCATTGGGAATGATGTGTGCCAGCGCCTTCATCGGCTCGGTCTTGGCCAGGATCCTGCCGACCTTGCTCACCGAGACACCACGATCAATCCAGTCGACGATGCTGCGAACGCGCTCGATATCGGTCATCGAATACAGCCGGTGCCCGCTTTCGGTGCGTGTCGGCTGGATCAAACCATAACGTCGCTCCCATGCGCGCAGCGTGACCGGGTTCACTCCGGTCAGACGCGCCACTTCACGTATGGGGAAAAGCTCCTCGCGCTCTAGCGCAACAGATGCCTGCGAAGCAGGGCGAACGTCTGTAATGACAGGCATGTGTGCGGGCACGTCCTTGTTGGCGTAGTTGGATCCCATTCTACTCCGGATGCCCCTCGTCGGTTCAAGCGATGAAACGGGACGAAACTCTCTGGTTTCGTCACAATAATCAGGAATAATCCTTGCTTGTCGAAAAGCGCAGCCCTCTACCCCGGCGCTGCGTCAGGCGAAGTTCCTACCCGGAACGACGCAAACGTAATACGGAGATACACGATGTCTACTTCCCCCGTCACGCTGATGGTCGCGCGTCGCGTCGCCGATGGCCGCTATCAGGACCTGATCGCCTGGCTGCGCGAAGGCGAACAACTGGCCACCGACTTTCCCGGCTACCTGGGTTCCGGCGTATTGGCTCCGCCTCCCGGCGACGATGAGTTCCAGATCATTTTCCGCTTTGTCGACGAACAGACCCTGCACGCCTGGGAGCACTCGGCCTCGCGCACCGCGTGGCTGGCCCGTGGCAGTGATCTGTTTGCCCACCCGACCGAACATCGGGTCAGCGGCATCGAAGGCTGGTTCGGTGCAGCCGGCGTGCGTCCTCCGCGCTGGAAACAGGCCGTGGCCATCTGGCTGGCGTTTTTCCCGGTTTCCCTGCTGTTCAACTTCGTGCTCGGTCCGCTGCTCGGTGAAATGAGCCTGTTGCCCCGCGTGTTCATCAGCACACTGTGCCTGACGCCGTTGATGGTCTATTTCTTCATTCCACTGTCGACACGCCTGCTGGCCGGCTGGCTCAACAGTTCCCCACCCCGTCCACTGCCTGGCGCGGCGTCCACGCAAAATCGCTGAAACCATCGCTCGCGTCGCTGTTATAGTTTTTGCTCTGACCTCGACGCGAGCCGTTCATGACCTCTTTTGCAGCTCCCATTCTCATCACTGGTGCCGGCCAGCGCGTCGGGCTGCATTGTGCGCAGCGGTTGCTGGAGGACGGTCACCGGGTCATCTTCACTTACCGTAGCGAACGTCCGGGCGTGAAGACGCTGAAGGACCTGGGCGCGATCGGCGTGTTCGCGGACTTTTCCAGTGAAGCTTCCATCCTGGCGTTCATCGCCGAACTGAAAACCCACACCGACAGCCTGCGGGCCATCGTTCACAACGCCTCCGAGTGGCTGGCGGAAAACGGGGACGACGAAGCCGAAGCCTTCACCCGCATGTTCAACATCCACATGCTGGCGCCGTACCTGATCAATCTGCATTGCGCCGATCTGCTGCGACGCTCGAACCCCGCCGATATCATCCACATCAGCGACGACGTCACCCGCAAGGGCAGCAGCAAACACATCGGCTATTGCGCCAGCAAGGCCGGGCTCGACAGTCTCACGCTGTCCTTCGCCGCGCGCTACGCCCCGTCAATCAAGGTCAACGGCATCGCGCCAGCCCTGCTATTGTTCAATCCCGACGACGACGCGGCATACCGCGCCAAGGCGCTGGCCAAGTCCGCGCTGGGCATCGAACCCGGCAGCGAAGTGATCTATCAGAGCCTGCGCTATCTGCTCGACAACCCTTATGTCACCGGCACGACCCTGACCGTCAACGGCGGGCGGCACGTCAAGTAAAACGCCCCCGCGAGGATGCTCCATGACCCGTTCCCTGCCCGAAAACTACCGCGAGATCCTGATCGGCCTCGGTGAAGATCCCGACCGTGAAGGCTTGCTCGACACACCGGTGCGGGCGGCCAAGGCCATGCAGTATCTGTGTCACGGCTATGAACAGAGCGTCGACGAGATCGTCAATGGTGCGCTGTTTGCTTCCGACACCGACGAGATGATCATCGTCGCGGACATCGAGCTCTACTCGTTGTGCGAACATCACCTACTGCCCTTCATCGGCAAGGCCCATGTGGCTTATATTCCGACGGGCAAGGTGCTGGGGCTGTCGAAGATCGCACGGCTGGTGGACATGTTCGCCCGCCGCCTGCAGATCCAGGAAAACCTCACCCGGCAGATCGCCGAGGCGGTCCAGCAAGTCACCGATGCCGCCGGTGTCGCGGTGGTCATCGAAGCCCGGCACATGTGCATGATGATGCGCGGTGTCGAGAAACAGAATTCGACCATGAACACCTCGGTCATGCTCGGCGCCTTCCGCGAGTCGAGCAACACCCGCCAGGAGTTCCTGCAATTGATTGGACGGAGCAAGTAAATGCCACAACTTCAACCGGGAATGGCGCGCATCCGGGTCAAGGATCTGCGCCTGCGCACCTTTATCGGGATCAACGAGGACGAAATCCTCAACAAGCAGGATGTGCTGATCAACCTGACCATCCTGTACGCCGCGCAGGAAGCGGTGCGCGACAACGACATCGACCACGCGCTGAACTACCGCACCATCACCAAGGCGATCATCGCCCACGTGGAAGGCAACCGCTTCGCGCTGCTCGAACGCCTGACCCAGGAATTGCTGGATCTGGTGATGGTCAACGAATCGGTGCTGTACGCCGAGGTCGAAGTCGACAAGCCGCACGCGTTGCGTTTTGCCGAGTCGGTGTCGATCACCCTCGCCGCCAGCCGCTGAGTGTGTCTGGCGCTTCAAGCGTCAGACTTTTATCATCCGCGCCACGATTTGACTGCACAGAGCCCATCATGACCGAGCAACAACGCCTCGAACTCGAAGCCGCCGCCTTCCGCCGGCTGGTCGCCCACCTGGACAGCCGCAAGGATGTGCAGAACATCGACCTGATGAACCTCTCCGGGTTCTGCCGCAATTGCCTGTCCAAGTGGTACAAGGCCGCCGCCGACGAGCGCCAGATCGACGTCAGCCTCGACGATGCCCGCGAAGTGGTTTACGGCATGCCGTACGCCGAGTGGAAAGCCCAATATCAGCAAGAAGCCAGCGCCGAACAACAAGCGGCGTTCGCCAAAGGAAAACCCAATGAGTGATCTGAACACCCTGCGCGCCAGCCTCAAGACCGGCGAACACGTTTTTGCCGACACCCTGGCGTTCGTCGCCGCCGGTTACGACTACCAGCCACAGGCGTTCAACAACGGAGGCGTGGAAAACGCGGCCGGGCAGAATGAAGGTTCGTGCAAGACGCTGGGTCTGGCGCTGCTGGAAGGCTTGAGCGACGAAGAAGCGCTGCTGGCGTTCGGCGAACACTACCGTTCGGTCGTGGCGACACCTGAAGGCAGCGATCACGGCAATATCCGTGCGCTGATCCAGCACGGTCTGGCGGGCGTGAAGTTCGAAGCGCAGCCGCTGACCCGCCGTTGATTCCGAGCGAATCGCGAGCATGAAAAAACCGGCCAATTGGCCGGTTTTTTTGTACCTGCGATCTTAGAACGAAGCGTTCTGCAGATCGTCCAGGTAACGCTCGGTGTCCAGTGCCGCCATGCAGCCGGCGCCGGCCGAGGTGATGGCCTGACGGTAAACGTGGTCGGCCACGTCGCCGGCAGCAAAGATGCCTTCGACGCTGGTCGCAGTGGCGTTGCCTTCACGGCCGCCCTGAACGACCAGGTAGCCGTCTTTCAATTCCAGCTGACCTTCGAACAGCGAGGTGTTCGGGGTGTGGCCGATGGCGATGAACACGCCGTCGACCTTGATTTCGTCGAAGCTGCCGTCGTTGTTCTTCAGACGTGCACCGGTCACGCCCATGTTGTCGCCCAGCACTTCGTCCAGGGTCGCGTTCAGTTTCAGTTCGATCTTGCCTTCGGCCACACGGGCGTTGAGCTTGTCGATCAGGATCTTCTCGGCGCGGAAGGTTTCGCGACGGTGGATCAGGGTGACCTTGCTGGCGATGTTGGCCAGGTACAGGGCTTCTTCGACAGCGGTGTTGCCGCCACCGACCACGGCAACCGGTTTGTTGCGATAGAAGAAACCGTCGCAGGTCGCGCAGGCCGAAACGCCTTTGCCCATGAACGCTTCTTCCGACGGCAGGCCAAGGTAACGAGCGCTGGCGCCGGTGGCGATGATCAGGGCATCGCAGGTGTAGGTGCCGCTGTCGCCAGTCAGGCTGTACGGTTTGGAAGCGAAGTCCACCGCGTTGATGTGATCGAACACGATCTCGGTTTCAAAACGCTCGGCGTGCTCACGCATGCGCTCCATCAGCACCGGGCCGGTCAGACCGTGGACGTCGCCCGGCCAGTTGTCGACTTCGGTGGTGGTGGTCAGTTGACCGCCGGCCTGCATGCCGGTGATCAGCAGCGGCTTGAGGTTGGCACGGGCAGCGTAGACAGCAGCGCTGTAACCGGCAGGGCCGGAACCGAGGATGATCACTCGCGAATGACGGACTTCAGACATGAACCTGTCTCCTGTTGACCGGCCAATACATCAGGCGCGGACGCCGGACTGCCGGCGAGAATAAAAAAGGACTGTGGATAACCTTGGGGAAGGCATGAGCTCGACAGTCCTGTAAAAAGTTGGGTGCAGCGTATCGAGGGGGGCAAGATTAAGGAAATACGGTTTAACAATCCAGCTCATAGGTGGTCTCTATGCCGACACACTGACGAGATGGACGTCTTTGTTACAGTGAATGTCGATCCCTCTGCCGCGCTTTCACAGGCGATGCAAAGTCGGTAAGGTCGGCGCGATTTCCCTTGCTCGGAGCACCTTATGCCCGCCCCTGTTCTCTCCGGCCCGCAATACCTGCGTGAAGGCCTGAAACTGGTCTTGAGCCCTGGCCTGCGCCTTTTTGTGCTGCTGCCGCTGGCCATCAACCTGGTGCTGTTCGTCGGATTGATCTATTTCGCCGGCCACCAGTTCAGCCTGTGGGTCGATACCCTGATGCCGTCGCTCCCCGACTGGCTGAGCTTTCTGAGCTACATCCTGTGGCCGCTGTTCGTGGTGCTGGTGGCATTGATGGTGTTTTTCACCTTCACCATGCTGGCCAACGTGATCGCGGCGCCGTTCAACGGCTTCCTCGCGGAAAAAGTCGAAGTCGTGGTACGCGGCACCGACGATTTCCCGGCCTTCAGTTGGGGCGAACTGATTGCGATGATTCCGCGCACCCTGGCCCGGGAAATGCGCAAGCTCGGCTACTTCCTGCCCCGGGCGATCGGCCTGTTCATCCTCTCGTTCATCCCGGTGGTAAACATCGTCGCCGCACCGCTGTGGCTGCTGTTCGGCGTATGGATGATGGCGATCCAGTACATCGACTACCCGGCGGACAACCACAAACTGGGCTGGAACGAAATGCTCGCCTGGTTGCGGCAGAAGCGCTGGCAGAGCATGAGCTTCGGCGGGATCGTTTACCTGGCGTTGCTGATTCCAGTGGTGAACATCCTGATGATGCCGGCCGCCGTGGCCGGGGCTACGCTGTTCTGGGTGCGCGAACAAGCACCGCAGCAAGCCCCCACTTAAAATCAATTTTCATACGGCCCAGCGTTCTTCCGCGCTCATTGAAAGCGAGCAGGTATCGGCGTCAGGAGTGGAAAGCATACTCCCGACTAATCAGATAAATACTAAAAATAGATTAGCAGGATGCTATTTTTGAATAAAAAACGGGAATAACACTCCTTGATTCCTCGCGCTATCAGGCAGAATGATTGTATCTACCTATCCACGGGGCTTTGCGCAACGCGCCTTTCTTGCACCACCTTCCAATAGTCATTTCCTTGACTTTTCTCATGCCATAGTAGCTCGCAAGCATCATAGGAAAAGAACTGAGAACATATATACGGTTCCGACGAAGCTTTTCTTTCAACTGACCTTCAAACAACTCAGACTCAGAGATTGCAACCGCCGGGAACAGCCCTAGTCCGTGAGCGATAAAATTAGACTTCTCACAATGTCGCCATACAACCTCGTTCCAATGCTCCCTCGTCCATGACTTAACTGACCTAAACTTATCTGAAGAATAGATTGACGAAAAATTCTTGAACTTATTCCCAATCGAGAGAGGAACTGACAAAACTGAAAAACAGTTTATTTTACACTTTTCATCCATACACCTGACAGCCTCTGCCATTGGATAGCTGATAAATAGCTTACCCTCCTCCGTCTCTTCACTGAAAAATTCGAGTAACTCTTTTACTTTATCATCAGAGGCACCGGACGCATGCGGATCATAATCGAAAAACAGATAAGTTTCGGAAAAATCATCGCGCTTGAATTCTTTCAGGCTTTTATTCTCCGGCATATCTTGCAGCAAAGGAAAAAGGTCGATACTTCCCAAGCCAAAACCATCTTCCTTCATTTTTGCGATGAGTTGGTAGATCTCACCACAAAATGCCGTAGTTACTATGCTTTTTCCATTACTACTGAAGTAGTACTCTATAAACTTCCTACTGATCAGCTTTTCCGTCTTTTCACCCTCGAAGACAAACAATATATGCTGAATCTTACTCATTCGAATGACCTTCGACGCTAAACCCACCAGCCTTATATATTTTCTCGAGATTATGGGCCTGCCTTATTTCCTTTGATGTCGAATCAGAGAGCGACACAATTTTTTTATTATTCATTACAAAATAACAATCCGCCCTAAGAAGATCATTAGTCATGATGCTTGTATTATGCGTTGTCAGAATCACTTGGCTATTAACTTTTTTCAGAATCTCCACGACATGAACAGCAAGCTCGTGGTGATAAAAAGCATCGAATTCATCAATACAGGCAAGAGAAATATAATCATCCTTTTTCATGCGCTGCATCCAGAAATAGAACAAACCTAGAGTTTTAGTCCCCGTTGAAGCCACTTCAGAGAACGGAATCAAGGCTTTACCAAATTTGAAAGATATATTCTTGCCATCATTATCTTTCACTTCTTCAAGCTTGCACTCGATCCCATTACTATTTAAAAACTTCTCAAAATCCTTTACATTTCCGCGCTCGGCAATATCACTACAAATTTTTATGCCTGAAGCCTCACTCAGACCGACATATGAATTCCCCTCAAGGGATCTAAAAAAAAGCATGCCTTGCACAAACTTGTAGAATCGTTTGAACACCAACGAAACTCCGCTATCCGGCAGCAGAGAATTTGAAGCAATGTAAGAAACCACTGAAATTTCAGACCCTGAAATATCCTTGAGCAGCCCTAGATCTCTTTTAAGACTTTTTGTACCAGGAAGATCTATCAGCAAACTTCCGCCTTCAGCCCTGTCAACACTTACATACAGCTTACCATTTATAGCTATCGACTCTTTCAATATATTAGAAGAAGACAACTTCTCATAAGAATAAACCAACTCATCCTCATCAAACTTAAAACGATAAGTAAATCTCGCCACCTTCTCCTTACTGCTGGCATTCAAGTAGTTTTTTGCATAGAAATTAAAATTTCTCGTCCTATCCACCAGATGAGTAACAATATCAAATAGCGCAAAACTTAAATTGGTTTTCCCACATCCGTTCTTGCCATAAATTATGCTACTTTTTATAACGCCATTCTTCACTGCCTCCTTATTGAACTCATAACTATTACTTTGAAGCAAATCGAATACAAAATTCTCTTCAAAGCCTTTAAATCCCGAAACCTCAAATCTACATAACATGAAACACATCCTAAGAAATTCAATAAACGTCGAAATTATAGCTTAAATTCTACTTGCCGTAGTTTTTTTACGGCAGATATCATCGTCACAAATCCATCATCCGAACGTCACAACCACGACATGGCCTCAGCCGACACTGAGGCCATGACGACAGCTCTACACATCACTCTGATCAGCGAAACCTTCCCACCGGAAATCAACGGGGTGGCCAATACCCTTGGCCGCTTGTGCGACGGTTTGCGCGCGCGCGGGCATCGGGTGGAACTGGTGCGGCCACGTCAGGGTGACGATCCGCAGCGCAGTGAAGACGATGCGCTGCTGTTGTGCCGAGGCTGGCCGCTGCCGGGTTATCCGGGGTTGCAGTGGGGTCAGTCGTCGATGCACAAGTTGCTGCGCCGCTGGACACGCCAACGCCCGGATGTGTTGTACATCGCCACCGAAGGCCCGCTCGGGTTGTCGGCACTGCGAGCCGCGCGCCGCCTGGGCATCGCCGTGGTCAGCGGCTTCCACACCAATTTCCAGCAGTACACCAACCAGTACGGCCTCGGCCTGCTGACACGATTGCTGACCCACTATCTGCGCTGGTTCCACAATCGGTCGGCGCTGACCCTGGTGCCGAGCGTCAGCCAGCGTCTGGAACTGGAACGACGACATTTCGATCGTCTCGCACTGCTGTCCCGAGGGGTCGACAGTCAGTTGTTCCACCCGACCAAACGCCTGAACGCCCTGCGTGAGCAATGGGGACTGAGCGAGCAGGACATCGCGGTGATTCACGTAGGACGCCTGGCGCCAGAAAAGAATCTCGGCCTGCTCAAGCGCTGCTTCGACAAGCTCGCTAACGCTTATCCACAACGCAACCTGAAACTCATCATCGTCGGTGACGGACCACAACGGGTGGCCCTGGAAAAAGAATTGCCCGAGGCGATTTTCTGCGGCTCACAACGCGGCGAAGCGCTGGCAGCGCACTATGCGTCTGGCGATCTGTTCCTGTTTCCGAGCATGACCGAGACGTTCGGCAACGTCGTGCTGGAGGCGCTGGCTTCGGGTCTTGGCGTGGTGGCCTACGATCAGGCAGCGGCTGCGCAGCATATTCGCCACGGCTACAACGGCGTGCTGGCGATGCCGGGGGATGAAGAGGCGTTTTGCGATGCAGCGCAGTGGCTGCTGGAAGAGGATGAAACCTTGCGTTGCGTCAGATTGAACGCCCGCCAGCATGCCAGTCGCCAAGGCTGGGCGGCCATCATCGAGCAGTTTGAAAACCATTTGCAGGGAGCCTGCCGCGACCTGCGCGACAAGCCCCCCACTGCAATCAAACCAGCGTCATCAACGCCTCACGGCTGAACGGTAGAATGTCTTGCTCGCGGCCTTCGCGCACTTTCTGCGCCCAGTCCGGGTCCACCAGCAGCGCGCGACCTACCGCCACCAGATCGAACTCGTCATTGTTCAGACGCTCCAGCAGTTTTTCCAGACTGGCCGGTTGCGCGACCTTGTCGGTGTTGACCATGAACTGCAGGAACTCGCCATCGAGGCCGACACTGCCGACGGTGATGGTCGGTTTGCCGGTCAGCTTGCGTGTCCAGCCGGCCAGGTTCAGTTCGGAACCGTCGAATTCCGGTTCCCAGAAACGACGCGTCGAGCAGTGGAAAATGTCCACGCCAGCGTCGGACAGAGGCTTGAGGAACTCGCCCAGCGCCTCCGGGGTTTGCACCAGACGTGCGGTGTAGTCCTGCTGCTTCCACTGCGAGAAACGGAAGATGATCGGGAAGCCTTCACCCACGGCAGCGCGCACGGCCTGGATCAGTTCGATGGCGAAACGCGAACGGTTGGCCAGGCTGCCACCGTATTCGTCGGTACGCTGGTTGCTGCCTTCCCAGAAGAACTGGTCGATCAGGTAACCGTGGGCGCCGTGGATTTCCACGCCGTCCATGCCGATGCTCTGGGCATCTTTGGCAGCCTGGGCGAAGGCTGCGATCACGTCCTGGATATCCTGCTTGGTCATGCCGTGCACCACGACCTGACCGTCCTTGAGTTTCTCCGTCGGGCCGTAGCCCGGCACGCTGGCATCCGGCTCGGTGCCGATGCGACGAACGCTACCGACGTGCCACAGTTGCGGGACGATCTTGCCGCCCTCGGCGTGCACCGCGTCGACAACTTTCTTCCAGCCGGCCAGTGCCGCTTCGCCGAAGAACTGCGGCACATTCGGGTAACCGTTGGAGGCCTGGTGGCCGACGGTGGTGCCCTCGGTGATGATCAGGCCGACACCGGCCGCCGCACGACGACGGTAATACTCGATCACTTTGGAATTGGGTATGCCACCCGGAGAGAACGAACGGGTCATCGGCGCCATGACCACGCGGGTCGGCAGTTCGAGGGCACCGAGCTGGAACGGTTTGAACAAGGCTTGAACAGGCATGGGAGGCTCCACGAAAAAGTCATCGACGGGCATGTGATTCATATGACGGCGATAATATGCGGAGTTTCAACCAGCCGAAAGCATTATTGATCTGAATGATTAAGGGTCAAAAGACAGGCAAAAAAAATCGCAGCTCGATGGCTGCGATTTTCGCGTTTCAGCTCAGGGCTTTTTCAATCGCCGTAATCACCGAAGGATCATCCGGCGCCGTGCGCGGCGAGAAGCGGGCCAGTACACGACCGTCCTTGCCGAGCAGGAATTTCTCGAAATTCCAGGTGATGTCACCGGGAAATTCGGCACCCTCGCCCGCCAGCAGGCGGTACAGCTGATGGCGATCGTGACCGTTGACTTCGAGCTTTTTCGACAACGGAAAACTCACGCCATAGTTGAGGCTGCAGAATTCCTGAATCTCCTGCTCGCTGCCCGGTTCCTGACCGGCAAACTGGTTGCACGGCAGGCCCAGCACACTGAAGCCTTTGCCTTTGTATTGCTGATAGAGGTTTTCCAGCGCCGCGTACTGTGGGGTCAAGCCGCATTTGGAGGCGACGTTGACCACCAGCACGACTTGGCCCTTGAAGGGTGCCAGCGGTAGCTCCTGACCATCCAGGGCTGTCAACTTAAGGTCGTGAAAAGCACTCATGACGAACTCCAGATTCCCGTTTTCTACTCGAAACAGCCACTTGGCGAGGCCACCAAGGACAGCCGCGGACTAAAAAGGCGCCCTCGGGCGCCTCTCCAGTTCTCTGAGCTTAGCGCAGAAAATCAGTGGTGATGGCCACCTTCGCCATGGACGTGACCATGAGCGATTTCTTCCTGGCTGGCGTCACGGATGGCAACGACCTTCACTTTGAAGTTCAGGCGCTGACCGGCCAGCGGGTGGTTGCCGTCGACGGTGACGTCGTCGCCGTCCAGGTCACGAATGGTGACGATCTGCATCTGGCCGTCCGGCGCCGAAGCGTGGAACTGCATGCCGACTTCCAGCTCGTCAACGCCTTCGAACATGCTGCGGCTCAGGGTGCTGACCAGTTCGGCAGCGTATTCGCCGTAGGCATCTTCCGGCTCGACTGCAACTTGCAGGTCGTCACCGACGGTTTTACCTTCCAGGGCTTTTTCCAGGCCCGGGATGATGTTGCCTGCGCCATGCAGGTAAACCAGCGGAGCGCCGCCGGCGGAGCTGTCGATGACCTCACCAGCGTCGTTGGTCAGGGTATAGTCGATGGAGACAGCCTTATTGGCGGCGATCAGCATGGGGCGAGACCTTTTGCATAAGAATATAGAAAGGCCAAGTTTAGCGAAGCAATCGCTCGAAAGCGAACACAACCCTGACAAACGGGATTCGACGATCACAGGCTTCCATCAGGACGAGGACGGTCACTGGGTGGCCGAACTTTCCTGCGGCCATACCCAGCACCTGCGTCACCAGCCGCCGTGGCAGTCACGAGCATGGGTGCTGGACGCAACGCAACGTATTGAAAAAATAGGCCAACCCTTTGCTTGCGGTTGGTGCGCTCAAGGCTCGGTTAGCGCTAACCTTGACGCCTGAAAAACCGGTGGAAGGCCAGCCATAGGCCAACGCCCTTGCCATGCACCCTTAGAGAATCCGCATGCAAACTTTTTTTATCGCGCCCACCGATTTTGGTGTGGGTCTGACCTCCATCAGCCTCGGGCTGGTGCGTACGCTGGAACGGGCCGGGCTGAAAGTCGGCTTTTTCAAACCGATTGCCCAGCCGCATCCGGGCGACACCGGCCCTGAACGCTCCACCGAACTGGTGGCCCGCACCCACGGCCTGAAGCCACCGCAGCCACTGGGTCTGGCCCACGTCGAGCGGATGCTCGGCGACGGTCAGCTCGACGAGCTGCTTGAAGAAATCATCGCTCTCTACCAGCAGGCGGCCATCGGCAAAGACGTGCTGGTCGTCGAAGGCATGGTGCCGACCCGCAGCGCCAGCTATGCCGCACGGGTCAACCTGCACCTGGCCAAGAGCCTTGATGCCGAGGTGATTCTGGTCTCGGCGCCGGAAAACGAAGTGCTGACCGAACTGTCCGGTCGCGTCGAGTTGCAGGCGCAACTGTTCGGCGGCCCGAAAGACCCGAAAGTCCTCGGCGTGATCCTCAACAAGGTCAAGACCGACGAAAGCATGGACGCCTTCGCCGCGCGTCTGAAAGAGCATTCGCCGTTGCTGCGCAGTGGTGATTTCCGCCTGCTCGGCTGCATTCCGTTCCAGCCCGAACTCAATGCCCCGCGCACCCGCGACGTCGCCGACCTGATGGGCGCCCAGGTGCTCAACGCCGGCGACTACGAAACCCGGCGCATGACCAAGACCATCATTTGCGCGCGCACCATGCGCAACACCGTGGACCTGCTCAAGCCCGGCGTATTGGTAGTGACCCCCGGCGATCGCGACGACATCATCCTCGCCGTCAGCCTCGCGGCCATCAACGGCGTACCGCTGGCGGGCCTGCTGCTGACCAGCGACACCCTGCCGGATCCACGCATCATGGACCTGTGCCGTGGCGCGTTGCAGGCTGGCTTGCCGGTGTTGTCGGTGAGCACCGGTTCCTACGACACCGCCAACCTGCTCAACGGCCTGAACAAGGAAATCCCCGTCGACGACCGCGAGCGCGCGGAGATCATCACCGATTTCGTCGCCAGTCATCTGGATGCCAACTGGCTGCACCAGCGCTGCGGCACGCCGCGAGAAATGCGCCTGTCACCGGCGGTGTTCCGCTATCAATTGATTCAACGCGCACAGGCCGCCAACAAGCGCATCGTGCTGCCCGAAGGCAGCGAGCCGTTCACCGTGCAAGCGGCGGCGATCTGTCAGGAACGCGGGATTGCCCGCTGTGTGTTGCTGGCCAAACCGGCAGACGTTGAAGCCGTGGCCCGGGCCCAGGGCATCGTGCTGCCGCCGGGGCTGGAAATTCTCGATCCGGATCTGATCCGCGAGCGCTACGTCGAACCGATGGTCGCCCTGCGCAAGAGCAAAAGCCTCAACGCGCCGATGGCCGAGCAGCAACTCGAAGACACGGTGGTGATCGGCACCATGATGCTGGCGCTGGATGAAGTCGACGGACTGGTCTCCGGCATCATCAACACCACCGCCAACACCATCCGCCCGGCCTTGCAACTGATCAAGACGGCGCCGGGCTGCACGCTGGTGTCGTCGGTGTTCTTCATGCTGTTCCCCGAAGAAGTGCTGGTCTACGGCGACTGCGTGATGAACCCGCACCCGAGCGCCAGCGAACTGGCCGAGATCGCCCTGCAAAGCGCCGACTCGGCCGCCGCGTTCGGCATCACGCCACGGGTGGCGATGATCAGCTACTCCAGCGGCGAATCGGCCACTGGCGAGGACGTCGAGAAAGTCCGCGAAGCCACCCTGCTCGCCCACGAACAACAGCACTCGCTGCTGATCGACGGGCCGTTGCAGTACGACGCCGCCGCCAACGAAACCGTGGCCCGGCAACTGGCGCCGAACAGCCAGGTGGCCGGTCGCGCCACGGTATTCGTGTTCCCCGACCTGAACACCGGCAACACCACGCACAAAGCCGTGCAGCGCAGCGCCGATTGCGTCAGCCTCGGCCCGATGCTGCAAGGCCTGCGCAAACCGGTGAACGATCTGCCGCGCGGCGCGCAGGTCGACGACATCGTCTACACCATCGCCCTGACCGCGATTCAAGCTGCCAACCGACCTTTGGATATATGACTCAATGCTGGCCTTTCTCCCTGCCCCCTTGCGCGGCGTGATCGCCGCGCTGCTGTTGGCGCTGAACACGATCCTGCTGTGCTCGTTCCTGTTTCTCGTGGCGCTGATCAAAGTGCTGCCGTTCGACCTCGCACGCCGTGCCTCGCGCTGGCTGATGAGCCACACCCACGAAGCCTGGATCAGCAACAACAAAGGCTGGATGAACCTGGTCCGCCGCACCCGCTGGCACCTCAGCGGCCTGCAAGGTCTGGACTATCAGCACTCGTACCTGATCACCAGCAACCACCAGAGCTGGGTCGACATTCTGGTGCTGCAATACGTGCTCAACCGGAAAATTCAACCGCTGAAATTCTTCCTCAAACAGGAACTGATCTGGGTGCCGGTGATCGGTCTGGCGTGGTGGACGCTGGGCTTCCCGTTCATGAAACGCTACTCGAAAGCGTACCTGGAGAAGCACCCGGAAAAGAAAGGCAAAGACCTGGAAACCACCCGCAAGACCTGCGCGAAATTTCGCGACAACCCGGTGGGCATCTTCAACTTCGTCGAAGGCACACGGTTCACCGAAGGCAAGCACGCGCAGCAACAGTCACCGTTCAAATACCTGCTCAAACCCAAGGCCGGCGGCATTGCCTTCGTGCTCGATGCGATGGGCGAACAGCTGGAATCCATCGTCAACGTGACCATCCACTACCCGGGCGGGCGTCCAGGCTTCTGGGACCTGCTGTGCGGCAATGTGCGAGACGTAGTGGTGCACTTTGAAGAACTGAAAATCCCTGCGCAGTTCATCGGCAAGAACTACGACCAGGACGGCGAATATCGCCTGCAGTTTCAAGGCTGGATCAACCAGCTCTGGCAGGACAAAGATGCGCTGCTGGAGCAGATGCACCTCGAGTATCCGAACCAACGCTGATCCCCCTGAGGGAGCCCCCGACAGAAACAGGCCGGCTTCCGCCCCTCACCACTCAACACAATGAGCGTTAGCTCGAGTACCGCTTTTGACGTGCCGGCCCCTTCGACAGGCTGAGTGGAGGGATTCATCCGGGGGTGGGCGCGCAGCGCCGTTTGGCGAAGCCAAACACATCGAGAGGAGGTGCAGCGAAGCAAACCGTAGGCGATGCCCCCGGATGAATCCCGGAACGAAGGAACACCGAGCCCCAGCGAGGGGCCGAACGCACGGGCCAAGCCTTTTGCTTACTTTTTGGCGTTTGAAAAAGTGAGCCGCCGTAAGGGCGGAACCGCCAGCCGCAACACCCGCAGAAACGGATATTCACAAAAAACACCCAGAGCCTGGCCGGCCCAAAGGCCGCCACCGCCAGCAGGCCAACACCCATACGCCTGCCAACCACAAAAGAAAAGCCCGCCGATGATCACTCATCGGCGGGCTTCTTATTGGCAGCTAACGCTTAAATCGCGCCACGCTTACGCAACAGATCCAACACCTGCTTCACACTTTCATCCAGCGACAACGACTGAGTATCGATCACCAGATCAGCATCCAACGGCACGTCATACGGGAAAGACTCACCCGGAATATTATCGCCACCCGCAGCGTACAACCCTTGCGGATCACGCTCTGCGCAAACAGTCGGCGAAGCCTGGACATAGACCGTCAGCAGACGCTCCTTGCCGATCAGATCTTTCGCCTGTTCACGACCTTCAGCACTCGGCGCCACAAACGCAGCAAGCGTCAGCAGACCCGCTTCGTTGAACTGACGCGCCACATGCGCGGCACGACGCCAGTTCTCGGTGCGACCGGCGCGATCCTGCGGCAGACCTTTGTTGAGGTCGTGACGCAGGTTCTGGCCGTCCAGCACAAACACCGCACGACCGAGGTCGAACAGTTTGCGCTCGACCGCGTACGCCAAAGTGCTCTTGCCAGCGCCGGACAGGCCGCTGAACAGCACGGTCGCCGGTTGCTGACCGAAACGCTGAGCGCGCTCTTCGGTCGCTACATGGGCCAGCTTGCCGTGGTGCGTAGCCGTGCCATGGGTCACTGGCTGCGCGACGATCATGCCGGCGCCAACGGTGCCGTTGGTCAAACGGTCAATGATGATGAACGCGCCGGTGGTGCGGTTGCTGTCGTAACCGTCGAGGGCGATCGGCGCATCAAGCGCGATCCTGACCTTGCCGATTTCGTTGAGCTGCAACGCGCTCGCCGGGCCTTCTTCGAGGGTGTTGACGTCGACCTTGTTGACGATGCTGGCGATGGAGCCCGGCACGTAACTGGTGGCGCGCTTGATGTCGTATTTCTTGCCCGGCAGCATCGGCTCTTCAGCCATCCACACCAGCATCGCTTCGAAGCTGTCGGTCACCGGCGGGACGTTGTCGGCGTGTACCAGCAGGTCGCCACGGGAGATGTCGATCTCGTCTTCCATGGTCAGCGTCACGGCCTGGCCAGGACCTGCGTGTTCCAGTTCACCTTCGAAGGTGACGATGGATTTCACGCGGCTGCTCTTGCCCGAAGGCAGGACCACGACTTCGTCGCCCTTCTTGACGATGCCGCTGGCCAGGGTGCCGGCGAAACCGCGGAAGTTCAGGTTCGGACGGTTGACGTACTGCACCGGGAAACGCAGATCGGTGAAGTTGCGGTCGCCCGCCACTTCCACGGTCTCGAGGATTTCCATCAACGACTGGCCGGTATACCACGGCGAGCGCTCGGACTTGTTCACCACGTTGTCGCCCTTCAGAGCGGACATCGGCACGAAGTGCATGCTCGTCGGCTTCATCTTCAAGCCTTCGGCGAACTTCAGGTAGTCGGCCTTGATCGACTCGAACACGCCCTGATCGAAGCCTTTGAGGTCCATCTTGTTGATGGCGACAACGATGTGCTTGATGCCCAGCAGGGATGCGATGAAGCTGTGGCGACGGGTCTGGGTCTGCACGCCGTAACGGGCGTCGACCAGGATGATCGCCAGGTCACAGGTGGACGCACCGGTGGCCATGTTGCGGGTGTACTGCTCATGGCCGGGGGTGTCGGCGATGATGAATTTGCGCTTGGCGGTGGAGAAATAGCGGTACGCGACATCGATGGTGATGCCCTGCTCGCGCTCGGCCTGCAGGCCGTCGACCAGCAATGCCAGGTCGATGTCGTCACCGGTGGTGCCGACTTTCTTCGAATCGCGGGTGATGGCTTCGAGGTGATCTTCATAGATCATCTTCGAGTCGTGCAGCAGGCGCCCGATCAGGGTGCTCTTGCCGTCGTCGACGTTACCGCAGGTCAAAAAGCGCAGCAGCTCTTTACGTTCGTGCTGGCCCAGGTAGGCGAGGATGTCCTCGCTGATCAAATCAGACTGGTGAGACATGACAACCCCTTAGAAATAACCCTGACGTTTTTTATCTTCCATCGAGCCTGCGCCATCGTGGTCGATGACCCGGCCCTGGCGCTCGGAAGTTCGCGTCAGGAGCATTTCCTGAATGATGTCCGTCAGGCTTTCGGCCTCGGACTCCACCGCGCCCGTCAACGGGTAGCAGCCAAGGGTACGGAAACGCACTTTCTTTTTGACGATGCGCGCCTTGTCCTCATCGGACAGGTGCTCGAGGATGCGCTCGTCGTCGATCATGATCAGCGTGCCGTTCTTCTCGATCACTTCGCGTTCGGCGGCGAAGTACAGCGGTACGATCGGGATGCCTTCGAGGTAGATGTACTGCCAGATGTCCAGTTCGGTCCAGTTCGACAGCGGGAACACACGAATGGATTCGCCCTTGTTGACCTTGCCGTTGTAGACGTTCCACAGCTCCGGACGCTGGTTCTTCGGGTCCCAGCGGTGTTTGCTGTCGCGGAACGAGTAGACGCGCTCCTTGGCGCGGGACTTCTCTTCATCGCGACGGGCACCGCCGAAGGCGGCGTCGAAACCATGCTTGTCGAGTGCCTGCTTCAGGCCCTCGGTCTTCATGATGTCGGTGTGTTTGGCGCTGCCGTGGGTGAACGGGTTGATGCCCTGCGCAACGCCATCCGGGTTGACGTGGGTGATCAGGTCCAGGCCAAGCTCTTCGACCATCTTGTCGCGGAACTTGTACATTTCCTGGAATTTCCACTGCGTGTCGACGTGCATCACCGGAAACGGCAGTTTGCCCGGGAAGAACGCCTTGCGTGCCAGATGCAGCATCACGGCGGAGTCTTTACCGATGGAGTACAGCATCACCGGGTTGTCGAACTCGGCGGCCACCTCGCGGATGATGTGGATGCTTTCCGCCTCCAGCTGTTTCAGATGCGTCAGTTTGTCGACCATGGCTACTCACGAAAGCTTTCTTATGAACGGCCAGCGGGCCGTGTTCGAGCGGGGAATCCTAGCACAGCGACCCCTTCTAATCAGGACGCCAACTAGATCGAAAGGGCATATGAATATGCCCGCTCGTTCGGGTGCTTTTCAGGGAAAAGTCAGATCGGATTCGGGCAGTCGATGAAGATGTGTTCCAGGGCGAAACGCTTCGCCAGATAGTCACCCAGCGCCTGCACGCCGTAGCGTTCGGTGGCGTGGTGGCCGGCGGCGATGAAGCTGATGTCGTTTTCCCGGGCGCTGTGGAACGTCTGCTCGGAGGCTTCACCGCTGAGGAACAGATCGACGCCGGCAGCGATGGCGTTGTCGATGTAGCCCTGACCGCCGCCGGTGCACCAGCCGACCCGACGGATCATCGCACTGCCTTCAACCAATAGCGGCTCGCGGCCCATGCGTTCCTGCACGCGACGGGCGAAGTCGCGGGCGGTCACCGGTTCGTCCAGCGAACCGACCAGGCCGACGATCTTCAGGTTGTCCGGATCCAGCGGCCCTTCGACGGTAATGTCGAGCTGCCGGGCCAGTTGCACGTTGTTGCCGACGTCCGGGTGCAGATCCAGCGGCAGGTGATACGCCAGCAGACTGATGTCGTGTTTGAGCAAGGTTTTCAGGCGCCGCTGCTTCATGCCGGTGACGCACGGGTTCTCACCCTTCCAGAAGTAACCATGATGCACCAGCACCAGATCGGCCTCGGCTTCGACGGCGGCATCGAGCAGCGCCTGGCTGGCCGTGACGCCGCTGACGATGCGCATCACTTGCGGGCGGCCCTCGACCTGCAGGCCGTTGGGGCAATAATCGGCAATTTTCGCACTGCCGAGGTAACGGTCGGCTTCTTCGACCAGGGTGCTCAGGGCGACGGCCATGAAAGACTCCTAAATATCCCGTTCAGAGGCACGCGCGGCCTCGTATAATGCGCGACATTATGGGCGGTCTGACCCCGCCTGCAACTTTTCCAGGACGTGCTTAATGCTCAAGGCGCTGCGTTTTTTCGGCTGGCCGCTGTTGGCCGGCGTGCTTATCGCTCTGTTGATTATTCAGCGTTACCCGCAGTGGGTCGGGCTTCCGAGCCTCGACGTCAACCTGCATCAGGCCCCGCAGACCACCAGCACGCAGCAGGGGCCGGTGTCCTATGCCGACGCCGTGGTCATCGCCGCGCCGTCGGTGGTCAACCTCTACACCACCAAAGTCATCAACAAGCCGAGCCATCCGCTGTTCGAAGACCCGCAGTTCCGTCGTTTCTTCGGGGACAACTCGCCGAAGCAGAAACGCATGGAGTCGAGCCTCGGTTCCGGCGTGATCATGAGCCCGGAAGGCTACATCCTGACCAACAACCACGTCACCACCGGCGCCGACCAGATTGTCGTGGCGCTCAAGGACGGTCGTGAAACCCTGGCCCGCGTGATCGGCAGCGACCCGGAAACCGACCTCGCCGTCTTGAAGATCGACCTGAAAACCCTGCCGTCGATCACTGTCGGCCGTTCCGACAACATCCGCATCGGCGACGTCGCCCTCGCCATCGGCAACCCGTTCGGGGTCGGCCAGACCGTGACCATGGGCATCATCAGTGCCACCGGCCGTAACCAGCTCGGCCTGAACAACTACGAAGACTTCATCCAGACCGACGCGGCGATCAACCCGGGCAACTCCGGCGGCGCACTGGTGGATGCCAACGGCAACCTCACCGGCATCAACACAGCGATTTTCTCCAAGTCCGGCGGCTCGCAAGGCATCGGTTTTGCGATCCCGGTGAAGCTGGCGATGGAAGTGATGAAGTCGATCATCGAGCACGGTCAGGTGATTCGTGGCTGGCTGGGCATTGAAGTGCAACCGCTGACCCAAGAACTGGCGGAGTCGTTCGGTCTGTCCGGACGTCCGGGGATCGTGGTGGCGGGGATTTTCCGCGACGGCCCGGCGCAAAAGGCCGGCCTGCAACTGGGTGACGTGATTCTCAGCATCGACGGCGAACCGGCTGGTGATGGCCGCAAGTCGATGAACCAGGTGGCGCGGATCAAACCGACCGACAAGGTCACGATTCAGGTGATGCGCAATGGCAAGGAGTTGAAGCTGACCGCCGAGATCGGTCTGCGTCCGCCGCCGGCGCCAGTAAAAGAAGAAGAGTAAGTACAAAAAAAGACGGGAGCGAATTCGCTCCCGTCTTTTTATCGGCAAGTCAGAGGTCGCCGAGACCGTCGATCAACGCCTGATTCTGCTCCGGCGTGCCGATCGAGATCCGCAGGAACTGGGCAATCCGTTCCTGCTTGAAGTGGCGCACGATCACACCCTGCTCTCGCAGCTTGGCCGCCAGCCCTGCCGCATCGTGTTGCGGATGCCGGGCGAAGATGAAGTTTGCCGCTGACGGCAGCACTTCAAAGCCTTTGGCCTGCAACTGGGCAACCACCCATTCGCGACTCTCGATGACCAGTGCACAGGTCTTGTCGAAGTATTCGCGATCCTCGAACGCTGCCGCCGCGCCGACATTGGCCATGCGATCGATCGGGTAGGAGTTGAAGCTGTTCTTGATCCGCTCCAGCGCCTCGATCAGGTCCGGATGCCCGACCGCCAGACCGACCCGCAGACCCGCCAGCGAACGGGACTTGGACAAGGTCTGAGTCACCAGCAGGTTCGGATAACGGTCCACCAGACTGATCGCGGTTTCGCCGCCGAAGTCGATGTAGGCCTCATCGACCACCACCACTGAATCCGGGCTGGCCTTGAGGATTTGTTCGACGGCTTCCAGCGCCAACAGGCAACCGGTCGGCGCGTTCGGGTTGGGGAAAATGATCCCGCCGTTCGGTTTGGCGTAGTCAGCCGGGTTGATCCGGAACTGCGCGTCCAGCGGCACCGCGTCGAACTTGATGCCGTAAAGGCCGCAGTAGACCGGATAGAAGCTGTAGCTGATATCCGGGAACAGCAGCGGCTGATCGTGTTGCAGCAGGCCGTGGAAGATGTGCGCCAGCACTTCGTCCGAACCGTTGCCGAGGAACACCTGATTGCTCTGCACGCCGTAGTATTTGGCGACGGCGTTTTTCAGCAGGTCGCTGTTCGGGTCCGGGTACAGGCGCAGGTTGTCGTTGAGTTCGGTCTGCATCGCCGCCAGGGCTTTTGGCGACGGGCCGTACGGGTTTTCGTTGGTGTTGAGTTTGACCAGGCGGGTCAGCTTCGGCTGCTCGCCCGGCACGTAAGGCACCAGATCCTTGACGAACGGGCTCCAGAATTTACTCATGTTCAGTTCCCCTTCACTTCGTCTTTGATGCGGTACTCGGCGCTGCGAGCGTGGGCGCTCAGCGATTCGCCACGGGCCAGGATCGATGCGGTCTTGCCCAGTTCGGAAGCACCGGCCTCGGAGCAAAAGATGATCGACGAGCGTTTCTGAAAGTCGTACACACCCAGCGGCGAGGAGAAACGCGCGGTACCGGAGGTCGGCAACACGTGGTTCGGACCTGCGCAGTAGTCGCCCAGCGCTTCGGAGGTGTGGCGGCCCATGAAGATCGCGCCAGCGTGGCGGATCTGCGGCAGCCAGGCCTCCGGGTCGGCGACCGACAGCTCAAGGTGTTCCGGGGCGATGCGGTTGGCAACTTCGATGGCCTGGGCCATGTCGCGCACGTGGATCAGTGCACCGCGACCATTGATCGAAGTTTCGATGATGGTGGCGCGATCCATGGTCGGCAACAGTTTGTCGATGCTGGCGGCCACTTTGTCGAGGAACTCGGCGTCCGGGCTGACCAGAATCGCCTGGGCGTCTTCGTCGTGCTCGGCCTGGGAGAACAGGTCCATGGCGATCCAGTCCGGATCGGTCTGGCCATCGCACACCACGAGGATTTCCGACGGGCCGGCGATCATGTCGATGCCGACCTGACCGAATACGTGACGCTTGGCGGTGGCCACATAGATGTTGCCCGGGCCGACGACCTTGTCCACCTGCGGCACGCTTTCAGTACCGTAGGCCAGCGCCGCAACGGCCTGGGCGCCGCCGATGGTGAACACCCGGTCGACACCGGCGATGCACGCCGCCGCCAGCACCAGCTCGTTGACCTCGCCACGCGGGGTCGGCACCACCATGACCACTTCGGTCACGCCGGCAACCTTGGCCGGAATCGCGTTCATCAATACCGACGACGGATACGACGCCTTGCCGCCCGGCACGTACAGACCAGCGCGGTCCAGTGGCGTGACTTTCTGGCCCAGCACCGTACCGTCGGCTTCAGTGTAGCTCCAGGAATCCTGCTTCTGTTTTTCGTGATAGCTGCGAACGCGGGCGGCGGCTTTTTCCAGCGCTTCGCGTTGCGGTGCGGTGATGCGAGTCAGGGCCAGTTCCAGGCGCTCGCGCGGCAGGATCAAGTCCGCCATTGAGGCGACTTCGAGGCCGTCGAACTTCTGGGTGAATTCGACCAGCGCCGCGTCACCGCGCTCGCGCACAGCCTTGATGATGTCCAGCACCCGCTGATTGACCGAGTCGTCAGACACACTTTCCCAGCTCAGCAGATGATCCAGATGATGCGCGAAATCCGGGTCAGCAGCGTTGAGTCGGCGAATTGCAGTCGGTGCGGTCATAGCGAGAGCCTCATAGGAATGGCAAAAACTCAGGCGCCCTAACTTAGCAGTCGTTTCCGCTTGGGCACCTGAGATTCTGGCTATGAGGCGGATAGACGGGCGCGACTCAAGGTCGCGCAGGTACATCAGCCGCGGTGTCGAGACTCCACTGCCTTGCGCAGGGTGTCGATCAACGCCTGGATTCGGGCGTGTTGCATTTTCATCGAAGCTTTATTGACCACCAGACGCGAGCTGATCGTGGCGATCAGTTCCTGGGGTTCCAGACCATTGGCACGCAGAGTGTTGCCGGTGTCGACCACGTCGATGATCTTGTCGGCCAGACCGATCAGCGGTGCCAGTTCCATCGAGCCGTACAGCTTGATGATGTCGACCTGACGGCCCTGTTCGGCGTAGTAACGCTTGGCAACGTTGACGAACTTGGTCGCAACGCGCAGACGGCCCTTGGGCTCGACAGCACCGATCTTGCCGGCGGTCATCAGCTTGCACTGGGCGATCTGCAGGTCCAGCGGCTCGTACAGGCCTTGCCCGGTGTATTCCATCAGCACGTCTTTACCGGCAACGCCGAGGTCGGCCGCGCCATGCTCGACATAGGTCGGCACGTCGGTGGCACGCACGATCAACAGGCGTACGTCTTCCTGAGTCGTGGGAATGATCAGCTTGCGGCTCTTGTCCGGATTCTCGGTCGGCACGATGCCCGCTTCGGCGAGAAGCGGCAGGGTGTCGTCAAGGATGCGGCCCTTGGACAGTGCGATGGTCAACATGGGAAACGTCAGTCCTTATCAAGGTACTCATGTCCGGTCGCAATCGGCGCCGGACATACATCGAGGGCGTTACCACCCCCGATCAAAACGAATTCAACGGACACTTCCCTGTGTCCAGATGCAGCGACTAGCCCGGAACGCGACGGATCTTGGCGCCCAGCATCTGCAGTTTTTCCTCGATGCACTCGTAACCACGGTCGATGTGGTAGATGCGGTCGATCAGGGTATCGCCTTCGGCCATCAGGGCCGAGATCACCAGGCTGGCCGAAGCCCGCAGGTCGGTTGCCATCACTGGCGCGCCCTTGAGGATTTCAGTGCCGGTCACGATGGCCGTGTTGCCTTCGACCTGGATCTTGGCGCCCATGCGATGCAGCTCGTACACGTGCATGAAACGGTTTTCGAAGATCGTCTCGATCACGGCACCAGTGCCTTCGGCAATGGCGTTGAGCGAGATGAACTGCGCCTGCATGTCGGTCGGGAACGCCGGGTACGGCGCAGTGCGCACGTTGACCGCTTTCGGGCGCTTGCCGTGCATGTTCAGCTCGATCCAGTCTTCACCGGTGGTGACTTCTGCACCGGCTTCGCGGAGTTTTTCCAGAACGGCTTCGAGAATGGTCGGATCGGTGTCCTTGACCTTCACGCGGCCACCGGTAACTGCGGCGGCCACCAGGTAAGTACCGGTTTCGATACGGTCAGGCATGACCTTGTAGAAGGCCGAACCCAGACGCTCGACACCATCGATGGTGATGGTGTCGGTGCCAGCGCCGGAAACCTTGGCGCCCATGGCGTTCAGGAAGTTCGCCAGGTCGACCACTTCAGGCTCGCGGGCGGCGTTCTGCAGCACGCTGCGGCCCTTGGCCAGAGCAGCGGCCATCATGATGTTCTCGGTACCGGTCACACTGACGGTATCGAAGAAGAAGTGTGCACCGCGCAGGCCGCCTTCAGGGGCCTTGGCCTTGATGTAGCCGCCTTCGACGTCGATGATCGCACCCATGGCTTCCAGGCCACGGATGTGCAGATCGACCGGACGCGAACCAATCGCGCAACCGCCAGGCAAAGCCACTTCGGCTTCACCGAAACGAGCAACCATCGGGCCCAGCACCAGGATCGACGCACGCATGGTTTTCACCAGTTCGTACGGGGCGATCAGGGTCTTGATGGTGCGCGGGTCGATTTCGACGCTGAGCTTCTCGTCGATCACAGGCTCGATGCCCATGCGACCGAACAGCTCGATCATGGTGGTGATGTCGTGCAGGTGCGGCAGGTTGCCGACGGTGACCGGGCCATCGCACAGCAAGGTGGCAGCCAGGATCGGTAGGGCGGAGTTCTTCGCCCCGGAAATGCGGATCTCGCCATCAAGACGAGCGCCACCAGTAATAATCAATTTATCCATAACAATCTCGACGCCCTAGGGCTCAGGTGCGCTCGGCCCAGGCCGCGCTGCTGAAAAATTTCATAGTGACCGCGTGGATGCTGCCATCGGCGATCCATGGGTTCAAATGGGCATAGATGCTTTGCTGACGCTTGACCGGGCTCAACGCCGCCAGTTCATCGCTAATCACGTTCAGCTGAAAGTTGCAGCCTTCGCCTTCAACTTCCACCCGGGTTCCGGGCAGATTTGCTTCAAGGAAGCTCTTCACTTCTACGGCCTGCATGCTCAACCTCAATCGGCGCCCTGTGCGCACGGGTCGGACATCATACAAAAAAGCCCCGCGCCTGCGAACCCCGCTGCGCAGGACTCTGACGGGGGGCTTCTTTACAGATGCGGGTTCAGGGTTGCGCCAACAGCTCGGTCAGCTCGCTGACCTGAGCAATTTCACGCATGTCTTCGGGCATCCCGCGGATGCTGACGGCCTTGCCGGCGGCTTTCGCATCACGAATGAAGCACAGCAGCAACGACAGGCCGACGCTGCTGGACTTTTCCACTGCCGAGCAATCGATCACCAATGCCGGGGCATTGCACGATTTGATCAGCGCCCGGCCCTGCTCCCGAAGGCCGGGACCGGTGCGGTAATCCAGCACGCCAGTGAGTTGCAGCTCACTGGCGGCGTCCAGACGAATGGCCGACTCGGTCATTGGGCAGGCTTTCCGTTCTGTTCAGCCGACTGCTTGGCCTTGGCCACTTCCCCGGCCCAACCGTTGATGGTCTTGTCCAGGTCGTTGCCGTTGCGCTGCATTGCATCGGCGAACTGATCGCGGAACAGCTTGCCGATGTTGATGCCGTTGATGATCACGTTGCGCAGTTTCCACTCGCCATTGATCTTCTCGAGCGTGTACGACACCGGGTAGATCGCGCCGTTGCTGCCCTTGACGGTCATGCCGACGCTGGTGCGATCGCCCGACTCGTCCTTGGCCGGATCAACAGTGATGCCCTGGTTGTTGTATTCGAGCAAGGCGTTGCCATAGAACTGGAACAGGCCTTTCTTGAAGTTTTCCTCGAAAGTCTTCATCTGCGCCGGTGTTGCCTTGCGCGAATACTTGACCGTCATGATGCTCTTGGAAATGCCCTCGGCATCCACGACCGGTCCGACGATGCTGTTCAGCGCCGCGTAGAAGTCGTTCGGGTCCTGCTTGTACTTCTCTTTATTGGCGGCCAGATCGGCCAACATCCGTTTGGTGGTGTCCTGAACCAGGTCGTGCGCCGAAGGCGCCGCCACGGCGTTAGCCACCAGCGGCAGTGCCGCCAGCAACACCAACAGGCCACGTCGCAAGGTAGAGATCATTCAAAAGCTCCTCATTTGGCGTCTTTGCTAACGGTATTGAGCAGGAATTTACCGATCAGGTCTTCCAGTACCAGTGACGACTGCGTGTCGTGGATGGTTCCACCATCCTTGAGGCGGGTTTCTTCCCCGCCCACGCTGATACCGATGTACTTCTCGCCCAACAGGCCAGCGGTGAGGATAGACGCTGTGGAGTCAGTCGGCAGGTTGTCGACCTTCTTGTCCACCAGCAACGTTACCCGACCGGTGAAACTGTCGCGGTCCAGATCGATCGCCGTGACCTTGCCGATGGTCACACCGGCCATGGTCACTTTGGCTCTGACCGTCAAACCGGCGATATTGTCGAAGTACGCGTAAAGTTTATAGCTGTCGGTGGTGGACGTCGGAGACAGGCCACTGACCCGCAGGGCAAGCAGCAACAAGGCCAGGATCCCTGCCAGCAGGAACAGGCCGACACCGATTTCCAGGGTGCGGTTTTGCATCAGAAATCTCCAAACATCAAAGCGGTCAGAATAAAGTCCAGGCCGAGCACTGCCAGCGAGGCAAACACTACGGTCTTGGTGGTGGCACGACTGATCCCCTCGGAAGTGGGCTCACAGTCATAGCCTTGGAATACGGCGATCCAGGTCACGACAAAGGCGAAAACGATACTTTTGATCACGCCGTTGAGCACATCGCTGGAGAAGTTCACGCTGTTCTGCATGTTCGCCCAGTAGGAGCCTTCATAGACGCCCAGCCAGTCGACCGCGACCCAGGAACCGCCCCAGATGCCGACCACGCTGAAGATCATCGCCAGCACCGGCAGGGAAATGAAACCGGCCCACAGACGCGGGGCAATGATGTACTTGAGCGGGTCCACACCGATCATTTCCAGGCTGGACAACTGCTCGGTGGACTTCATGTTGCCGATTTCCGCCGTCAGCGCCGAACCGGCACGACCGGCGAACAGCAGCGCCGTCACCACCGGACCCAGTTCACGCAGCAGGGTCAAGGCAACCATCTGCCCCACCGCCTGCTCCGAACCATAGCTCGACAGAATACTGAAGCCTTGCAGCGCCAGCACCATGCCGATGAAGATCCCGGACACCACGATGATCACCAGCGACATCACGCCGACTGAGTGCAATTGCTTGACCAGCAGGCCGAAACCACCGCTGATGCCGCCCCGGCCCAGCAGGGCATGAAACAGGAACAGGGTCGCCCGACCGAATACCGCGACAGCGTCGATGGCTGACTCGCCGAATCGACGCACGCGTTCTATTAATGAAATTCTGCGCATCAGCGCTTCCCCAGAAGATCTGCGCGGTAATCCGTCGCTGGAAAGTGATACGGAACCGGGCCATCGGGGTTGCCGGTCATGAACTGACGGATACGCGGCTCGTCCGAGTTCATCAACTCGTCCGGCGTACCCTGCCCCAGCACCTGGCCATCACCTACGACATAGATGTAGTCGGCGATGCTCGCGGTTTCCGCCAGATCGTGGGAAACCACGATGCTGGTGATCCCCAGCGCGTCGTTGAGCAGACGGATCAGGCGCACCAGAACGCCCATGGCGATCGGGTCCTGGCCGACGAACGGTTCGTCGTACATGAGAATCTGCGGATCCAGCGCAATCGCCCGGGCCAGCGCCACACGACGTTTCATGCCGCCGGACAGCTCGTCGGGCATCAATTCGATGGCGCCGCGCAGGCCGACTGCCTGCAATTTGAGCAGGACGATGTCGCGGATCATCTCGTCCGGTAATTCGGTGTGAACGCGCAGGGGAAAGGCGACGTTCTCGAACACGTCGAGATCGGTGAACAGCGCGCCGCTCTGAAACAGCACACCCATGTGCTTGCGTGCATCGAACAGATCGCTGCGCGACAGCTTCGGCAGGTTCTGGCCGTTGACCCAGACCTCACCCTGCGAAGGCCGCAACTGGGCGCCCATCAAGCGCAACAGCGTGGTCTTGCCACACCCGGAAGGCCCCATGATGCCGGTGACCTTGCCGCGCGGGATGCGGATATCGACGTTATTGAAAATGCTCCGCGCACCGCGCTTGAAGGAGACTCCCTTCAGCTCGACCGCGTAGGCGTTATCGGCACTCATCTAAACTCCTTGCGATGCAGCCTCTCACTCGGACGCCTGGCTTTCTGGAGAAAGCCCCTACATCCCGGGCAGGCCGAACTGGCGGCGAACTATATCACTGCAAAGGCCAAGCGCCCAAGGCCTCTCCCCGGCCACGTTCAGCGATATGACAGGCCCGATGCTTCTATTAGAGGGTTTTGGTAACGAGGAATGACAAAGCACGACGAACTTGCGTGAGGCTTTTCAACATAACCGCTATAATCGCCGCCTTTTCATCGGGCTATACGATTTCTGACATGAGCCAAACCAGCGACCTGATTCAATCGGCACAACGCACCATCCGCCTCGAAGTGGAAGCCGTACAAGGCTTGTTGCCCCATATCGACGCCGATTTCGTACGCGCTTGCGAGATGATTCTGGCCAGCAAGGGCCGTGTCGTCGTGGTCGGCATGGGCAAGTCCGGGCACATCGGCAACAAGATTGCCGCGACCCTGGCCAGCACCGGCACCCCGGCATTTTTCGTGCACCCGGCCGAAGCCAGCCATGGCGACATGGGCATGATCACCCGTGACGACGTGATCCTGGCCCTGTCGAACTCCGGCTCCACCAACGAAATCGTCACCCTGCTGCCGCTGATCAAGCGCCTGGGCATCCAGCTGATCAGCGTGACCGGCAACCCGCAATCGCCTCTGGCAAAAGCGGCCGAGGTCAATCTCAACGTTCACGTCGAGCACGAAGCCTGCCCGCTGAACCTGGCACCGACCTCCTCGACCACCGCCGCACTGGTCATGGGCGATGCCCTGGCCGTGGCGCTGCTGGAAGCCCGCGGCTTCACCGCCGAAGATTTCGCCTTTTCCCACCCGGGTGGCGCACTGGGCCGACGCCTGCTGCTGAAAGTGGAAAACGTCATGCACGCCGGCCAGGAGCTGCCGCAGGTACAACGCGGCACGCTGCTCAAGGACGCACTGATGGAAATGACCCGCAAGGGTCTGGGCATGACCGTGATTCTTGAAGCCGACGGCAAGCTTGCAGGGATCTTCACCGACGGCGACTTGCGCCGTACGCTGGATCGAAGCATTGATATACGCAGCGCCACCATCGACCAGGTGATGACCGTGCACGGCAAGACCGCCCGCGCCGAAATGCTCGCCGCCGAGGCCCTGAAAATCATGGAAGACCATCGAATCAACGCGCTTGTCGTCGTGGATGAGGACGATCGCCCGATCGGCGCCTTCAACCTCTCCGACCTGCTGCGCGCAGGAGTGATGTAAATGAGCACCGATCTGCTGCAACGCGGCAAAGCCATCAAGCTGGCGGTTTTCGATGTTGACGGCGTCCTCACCGACGGGCGCCTGTACTTCCTTGAAGACGGCAGCGAGTTCAAGACCTTCAATACGCTCGACGGCCAGGGCATCAAGATGTTGATGAACGCCGGCGTGCAAACGGCCATCATCAGTGGTCGCAAGACCCCGGTGGTCGAACGCCGGGCGAAAAACCTGGGCATTCCGCACCTGTTTCAGGGTCGTGAAGACAAACTCGTCGTCCTCGACGGCCTTCTCGAGCAACTGGGCCTAAGCTATGAACAGGTCGCCTATCTCGGCGACGATCTGCCCGACCTGCCGGTGATTCGCCGGGTGGGGCTGGGGATGGCGGTGGCCAACGCTGCCGCTTTTGTGCGCGAGCACGCCCATGGCGTCACTCAGGCCCGTGGTGGCGAGGGTGCCGCCCGTGAATTCTGCGAACTGATCCTGCGCGCCCAGGGCAGCCTCGATGCCGCCAATAACGCGTATTTGTGAGTCAAACCATGTTTAGCAAAAAGTTTCGCAACATACTGCTGTTCGGTTGCATCGCGGCCATTTTCGGCGCGGTCGGCTACTGGAACATCAGCCCGGAACGCTTCCTCGACAAGCCTCCTGTCTCGGCAGAAGAGAGCCCGATCGACTGGTATGCGACCAACACCCACACCTTGCAATACCTGGAAGACGGCAAGGTGCAGTACGAAATGACTTCCGACAAGGCCGAGCACGTCAAGGCGACCGACATTACACTGGTCACCAAGCCCGACCTGAACATGTATCGCGGCACCGACTTCCCGTGGCACGTGACCAGCGAGCGCGGTGAAGTGAATTCCGGTGGCACCGAGGTCGAGCTGATCGACTCGGTTCGCGTCAAGCGCACCGATGAAAAGAACCGCGACACCCTGATCACCTCCACTCGCATGACAGTGTTCCCGCAGCAACAATATGCGCAGACCCAGCAACCCGTTAGAATCGACGGCGCTGGCGGTGTATCGACCGGCGTGGGAATGAAAGCGTATTTGAAGGAAAGCAGGATACACCTGCTATCGAACGTAAGAGGACAGTATGAGGCTCGTTAAAACCCTCCCTATTTTGCTCAGTCTGGGCGCAGCACTGGGAAGCGTGAGCGCCTGGGCTCTGCCGAACGATCAAGAGCAGCCAATCCGCATTCAGGCCGACGATGCCCAGCTGGACGACAAGAATGGCGTTGCCACCTATAAAGGTGACGTGATCATCACTCAGGGTTCGATGATCGTCAAAGGCAACACCGTGACCATCACCCGCACCCCGACCGGCGATATCGACGTCGTGACCTCGGTGGGCAACCTTGCCTACTTCGAGCAGTTGCAGACGGCTGGCGACACCAAGCCTGTACAGGGCTGGGGCGTGACCATCCAGTACCACGCCGCGCAAAACCGTGTTGTGCTGATCGACAAGGCGAAAGTCGTCGACAAGGACAACAACACCACTCAGGGCGAGAAAATCGTCTATGACACGGTGAAAAAGCTGGCCAGCGCGGGTCGTGCCACCGGCAACAAGGTCACCGAAGCGCGTCCGCGCATTGACATGGTGATCCAGCCGAAGAAGAAAACCGACGAGAAATCCCAGTAATGGCAACTCTGAAAGCCCAGCACCTGGCCAAGGCCTATAAAAGCCGCCAGGTCGTGCGCGATGTCAGCCTGTCGATCGACAGCGGTCAGATCGTCGGCCTGCTCGGCCCCAACGGCGCCGGCAAGACCACCTGCTTCTACATGATCGTCGGCCTGGTGCAGGCTGATCAGGGTCGCGTGCTGATCGACGACCTGGACGTCAGCCACCAGCCGATGCACGGTCGCGCCAAGGCCGGTATCGGCTATCTGCCACAGGAAGCGTCGATCTTTCGCAAACTGTCGGTGGCCGACAACATCATGGCCATCCTCGAGACCCGTCAGGAGCTCGACAAGGCCGGTCGTCGCAAGGAGCTGGAAAGCCTGCTGCAGGAATTCCACATCAGCCACATCCGCGACAACCTCGGCATGAGCCTGTCCGGTGGTGAGCGTCGCCGGGTGGAAATCGCCCGCGCACTGGCCACTGCACCGAAGTTCATTCTGCTCGACGAACCGTTCGCCGGTGTCGACCCGATCTCCGTGGGTGACATCAAGCAGATCATTCACCACCTCAAGGCCAAGGGCATCGGTGTGTTGATCACCGACCACAACGTCCGCGAGACGCTGGATATCTGCGAAACGGCCTACATCGTCAATGACGGCCAACTGATCGCCGAAGGCGACTCCGCGACCATCCTCGCCAACGATCTGGTGAAGGAAGTGTATCTGGGTCACGAGTTCCGCCTGTAAGCGCGACAGCATTCGACCAGCCGTCCGGGTGCTGTAACGTTGAAGCGCACTTTTATACGCTTTTATTGTTACAGCGCTCTAGGCAAACACGACAGTTTCAGGCATATAATTTGCTTAAGTTTGGCGCTTCGGCGCCCTGTAGTGGATGGCGCATAGCGCCGGCGAATAAGGTGTTAAGCCCCTGCCATGAAACCATCGCTAGTCTTGAGAATGGGCCAGCAGCTGACGATGACACCGCAGCTGCAACAGGCCATCCGCCTGCTCCAATTGTCGACCCTGGATCTGCAACAGGAAATCCAGGAGGCTCTGGAATCCAATCCGATGCTCGAACGCCAGGAAGACGGCGACGACTTCGACAACTCCGATCCCATGGCCGACAACGCCGAACAGAAGCCCAACACCGAGATCCAGGAACCCTCCTATCAGGAGACCGCACCGACGGTCGACAATCTAGAGGATGGCGAATGGAACGAGCGAATCCCCAACGAACTCCCCGTCGACACCGCCTGGGAAGACGTCTACCAGACCAGCGCCAGCAGCCTGCCGAGCAGCGATGACGACGAGTGGGACTTCACCACCCGTACCTCCGCCGGCGAGAGCCTGCAAAGCCACCTGCTGTGGCAGTTGAACCTGGCGCCGATGTCCGACACGGATCGCCTGATCGCCGTCACCCTGATCGACTGCATCAACAATCAGGGCTACCTCGACGAAACCCTCGAAGAAATTCTCGACGCCTTCGATCCGGAGCTCGACATCGAGCTGGACGAGATCGAAGCCGTCCTGCACCGCATCCAGCAATTCGAACCTGCCGGCATCGGCGCACGCAACCTGGGCGAATGCCTGCTGCTGCAATTGCGCCAGCTGTCGGCCAAGACTCCTTGGCTGGCGGAAGCCAAGCGTCTGGTCACCGATTACATCGACCTGCTCGGCAGCCGCGACTACAGCCAGCTGATGCGCCGCATGAAACTCAAGGAAGATGAACTGCGCCAGGTCATCGAACTGGTGCAGAGCCTCAACCCGCGCCCCGGTTCGCAGATCGAGTCCACCGAAGCCGAGTACGTGGTGCCTGACGTCATCGTGCGCAAGGACAACGAGCGCTGGCTGGTCGAACTGAACCAGGAATCGGTGCCGCGCCTGCGGGTCAACGCCCAGTACGCCGGTTTCGTGCGCCGCGCCGACACCAGCGCCGACAACACCTTCATGCGCAATCAGTTGCAGGAAGCCCGCTGGTTCATCAAGAGCCTGCAGAGCCGCAACGAAACCCTGATGAAAGTGGCCACCCAGATCGTCGAGCATCAGCGCGGCTTTCTTGAATACGGCGACGAAGCCATGAAGCCTCTCGTGCTGCATGACATCGCCGAAGCGGTGGGCATGCACGAGTCGACGATTTCCCGGGTGACCACGCAAAAATTCATGCATACCCCCCGGGGCATCTATGAACTGAAATACTTTTTCTCCAGCCACGTCAGCACCTCCGAAGGCGGCGAATGCTCGTCCACGGCGATCCGCGCGATCATCAAGAAACTGGTTGCCGCGGAAAATCAGAAAAAGCCGTTGAGTGACAGCAAGATCGCTGGTTTACTGGAGGCACAAGGCATTCAGGTGGCTCGCCGCACCGTCGCCAAGTACCGCGAATCCCTCGGGATCGCGCCTTCGAGCGAACGCAAGCGGTTGATGTAAGCCACGTTACAGCGTTCCAGTGGCAGGCTCTTCGGCCTGCCGCTTTATGCACTGGCAACGAAGGAGAAGCTGTATGCAAGTCAACATCAGTGGACACCAACTGGAAGTTACCCAACCTCTCCGTGAGTACGTTGAGCAAAAGCTCAAGAGGCTTGAGGGGCATTTCGACAAGATCACCAACGTGCAAGTCACGATGTGCGTCGAGAAGCTGAAGCAGAAAATCGAAGCCACGCTGCATATTCCCGGTAACGAGGTCGTCGCAAACGCGGAACATACCGATATGTACGCAGCGATCGACGCGCTGACCGACAAGCTTGATAAACAACTCAAAAAGCATAAGGAAAAGACCCAGAGCCTGCTTCAGGGCGCTACCGGTCGATAACCCCCACCCCCATGATCCGACTTGAAAGCATCCTGACCCCCGGCCGTTCCCTCGTGAACGTGCCGGGCGGCAGCAAAAAGAAAGCCCTCGAACAAATTGCCAACCTGATCGCCCGGGAAGTACCGGATCTGGAGATGCAAGATGTCTTCGAGGCACTGATTGCCCGTGAAAAACTCGGCTCGACCGGTTTTGGCAACGGCATCGCCATTCCCCACTGCCGCCTCAAGGGTTGCGAATCCCCCATCAGCGCCTTGATGCACCTTGAAGCACCCATCGATTTCGACGCCATTGATGGTGCACCGGTCGACCTGCTGTTCGTGCTGCTGGTCCCGGAAGCCGCCACCGATGCGCACCTGGAACTGCTGCGCCAGATCGCCAGCATGCTCGACCGCAAGGACGTACGCGAAAAATTGCGTCGCGCCACCACCAACGAAGCCTTGTATCAGGTTGTCCTGGACGAGCAAAACGGGCACTAAACATGCGCTTGATCATCGTCAGTGGCCGCTCCGGCTCGGGCAAAAGTACCGCTCTGGATGTCCTCGAAGACAACGGCTACTACTGCATCGACAATTTGCCTGCCGGCCTGCTCCCGGAACTGGCGGAGCGCGCACTGATTCATACGGAACTGTCTCAGCCACTGGTCGCGGTATCGATCGACGCACGCAATCTGCCCAGTCATCTCTCGCGCTTTCCGGAATTGCTTGAAGAAGTCCGCAGCCGGCACATCCAGTGCGACGTCCTGTATCTGGACGCCGATGAAGAAACCCTGCTCAAGCGTTTTTCGGAAACCCGTCGTCGCCACCCTCTGAGCAGCGCCAATCGTTCGCTGGCCGAAGCCATCAACGATGAAACGGCCCTGCTGGGCCCGATCGCCGATCTGGCCGACCTGAAGGTCAACACCACCAATCTGAACCTGTACCAGTTGCGCGACACCATCAAGCTGCGGCTGCTGAACCAGCCGGAGCCGGGCACGGCGTTTCTGGTGGAGTCGTTCGGTTTCAAACGCGGCATGCCGGTGGATGCGGATCTGGTGTTCGATGTACGCTGCCTGCCCAACCCGTACTGGAAACCGGAACTACGCGCGCAATCGGGGCTCGATGAGCCGGTAGCCGAGTACCTGGCGGCACAGCCGGAAGTCGAAGAGATGTTCCAGGACATCTATGCGTATCTGTTCAAATGGCTGCCGCGCTTCGCTGCAAGCAATCGCGCCTACGTCACCATTGCCATTGGCTGCACCGGCGGACATCACCGTTCCGTCTACCTGACCGAACGCCTGGGTCAGGCCCTGCAGAAAACCCTGAAGAACGTCCAGGTTCGCCACCGCGACCTCAGCTAAAGGATTCACACCGCGATGCCTGCTCTGGAAATCGAAATCATCAACAAGCTGGGCCTGCATGCCCGGGCGTCGGCAAAGTTCGTTGGCGTGGCGGGGCAGTATCCCGACTGCACGATCAGAGTGGGTCGCACCCCGGAAACCACGGTAGATGGCAAAAGCATCATGGCGATGATGATGCTCGCTGCCGGCAAGGGCACCAAAATCTTCCTGAGCACTGAAGGGCATCAGGAACAGGAAGCCCTGGATGCCTTGGTGGCACTGATCAACAACTACTTCGACGAAGGCGGTTGAAAGCCTTTGGTGGCGAGGGAGCAAGCTTCCCTCCCCCCTCTCATCCCAACGCCGTGTCCATCACCATCATCAGACAGAACCCGATCAATAATCCCAGGCTCGCCAGTTTGTCGTGACCATTGCGTCGCGACTCCGGGATCACTTCGTGGGTCACCACCAGCAACATCGCCCCGGCCGCCAGCGCCAATCCAAGGGGCAACAGCAACTCCGCCAGGCTGACCAGCCATGCACAGAGCAGTGCAAACACCGGTTCGACCAGCCCCGATGCCGCCCCGATCAGAAACGCCTTGACCCGCGACATCCCCGCCCCGGCCAGCACCAGCGCAATCACCAGACCTTCCGGCACATCCTGCAAGGCGATGCCCATCGCCAGGCTGTCAGCGTCCGGCATGCCGCCGCCAGCGGAGACGCCGACGGCCATGCCTTCCGGAATGTTATGGGCAATGATGGCAAACACGAACAGCCAGATCCGCGGGGGAATCACTGGATGCTCGACGGTGCCGATGAGCATTTCCGGTGAAGCGCCGGACACCTTGCGGTCCACCAGATACAGACCGAAAGCACCGAGCATGATGCCGAAACAGATCAGACCACTGGCACCCCAAGGGCTCAGGCCAAGGCTTTCTGCGGCGGCAATCCCCGGCACGATCAGCGAAAAAGCAGTCGCTGCCAGCATCACGCCGGCACCAAACCCCAGCAGCGTGTCGCCCAATGCCTGAGGCATGTTGCGGATCACCAGCACCGGAACCGCCCCGAGTGCCGTGCCGAGTGCGCAGATTGCACCGCCCTGCAATGCCCGGGACAGTTTCGGCTCCAGGTCCAGCCATTCGAGTCCGTGAGCCACCAGCAAGGTCATGCCCGCCAACAGCAGCAGCGATCCGAATGCGTAACGAAACATACGCCCACTTCCGATCGCCAGTGTTTCAGTGCCCATAGTCAGCCTTGGATTGTTTTTATAGGAGACTTAAACCAGTGCAGCCTGATAACGCGCAGCGACTTCAGGCCAATTGATCACGTTGTAGAACGCGCTGATGTATTCCGGGCGACGGTTCTGATAACGCAGGTAGTAGGCGTGTTCCCACACATCGAGTCCGAGAATCGGCGTATTGCCGCCCATCAGCGGGCTGTCCTGATTGCCGCTGCTTTCCACCACCAGTTTCTTGTCCGGGGTCACGCTGAGCCAGGCCCAGCCGCTGCCGAAGCGCGTCAGCGCAGCTTTGGTGAACGCATCCTTGAAGCTGTCGAGGCCGCCCAGTTGCTCATCGATCGCCCTGGCCAGCGCGCCGCCCGGCATGCCGCCACCGCCTGGCACCATCACTTCCCAGAACAGCGAATGGTTGGCGTGACCGCCGCCCTGATTGATTACCGCCGCGCGCAGTTTTTCAGGCAGTTGCTGGACGCTGGCCACCAGTTTTTCCACCGGCCATTCGGCGTACTCCGTGCCCTCGACCGCGGCGTTCAGGTTGTTGATATAGGTCTGGTGATGCTTGGTGTAGTGGATCTCCATGGTCTGCGCATCGATGTGCGGTTCCAGTGCGTCGTAGGCGTAAGGCAAGGCTGGCAGGGTAAAAGCCATTTCAGTGGACTCCATGGTGATGTTGGGCAGGCACGCGACGCGCATTGCCGGTATCCGGGTGCAGCAGACGCTGGGTGCGCGGGTACTCGCCGTGTTCGCTGATGAAATTGAGCAGTTCGACATAGGTCTTGCTGCTTTGGCGCAATGCCGCCTCACGCAGGGCCGGGCGCAGGCGCTCGTTCTGCATGGTCTGCAACAGGCGCTGGTGGATCGCGCACAGATATTCGGCGCTCTCCTCCGGCTGGTTCAGGCGCAGATGCAGGTCGGCCAGGTTGTGATGGGAGATGACGCAGGCCGCCACCGCTTCGTCGGCATCGGCCCAGCGCTCGAACAGCACTTGAGCCAGGGCCAGCGCTTGCAGATAGGCCTCGCGGGCGTCGATCAGCTCGCCCAGCATGAAGCAGCGATTGGCCCGTTCGATCGTGCGTTTCCAGTGCTCCATGATGAGTCTCCAAAGCGGTTGCGGTGTTTACACGCCGCCGGCGGTGAGTTTCTCGGGATTGAGCAACTCTTCCAGTTGGCTGCGCGACAGGTCGGTGTGCTCCAGCGCGACATCAATCACCGGACGGCCCTGTTTGTAGGCCTGCTTGGCGATTTCGGCGGCTTTCTGGTAACCGATGATCGGGTTGAGTGCGGTGACCAGAATCGGGTTGCGCGACAGCGCTTCCTTGAGGCGCGACTCGTTGACCTTGAAGCTGGCAATCGCCTTGTCACCCAGCAGACGGCTGGAGTTGGCCAGCAATTCAATGCTGCTCAACAGGTTCTGAGCGATGATCGGCAGCATCACGTTCAGTTCGAAATTGCCCGACTGACCGGCGATGGTGATCACCGAGTCATTGCCGATCACTTGTGCGGCAACCATGGCGGTAGCTTCCGGAATCACCGGATTGACCTTGCCCGGCATGATCGACGAGCCCGGTTGCAGGCCTTCCAGCTCGATTTCACCGAGGCCAGCGAGCGGGCCAGAGTTCATCCAGCGCAGGTCGTTGGCGATTTTCATCAGCGATACGGCAGTCGCCTTGAGCTGACCCGAGACGGCCACGGCAGTGTCCTGCGAGCCGATCAGCGCGAACAGATCCTTGCCCGGGGTGAATTGCACGTTGGTCAGTTGGCTAAGTTGACGGCTGAAACGCGCGGCGAATTCCGGATGCGCATTGATCCCGGTGCCGACCGCCGTACCGCCCTGGGCCAGAGATTGCAGGCTTGGCAGCAAGTCCTGCAGGTGACCGATGTTGGCCTTGAGCTGCTGCGCCCAACCGTTGAGCACCTGGCTCATGCGCACCGGCATGGCGTCCATCAGGTGGGTGCGACCGGTTTTGACGTGGTGGTGGACTTGTTCAGACTTGCGTTCGATCACTTGCACCAGGTCCAGCAGCGCCGGCAGCAGTTGTTCATGCAGGGCCAGCGCGGCGCTGACGTGGATGGTGGTCGGGATGATGTCGTTGCTGCTCTGCCCGCAGTTGACGTGATCGTTGGCGTTCACCGGCTCGTCGAGCAGGCGGCTGGCCAGGGTGGCGATCACTTCGTTGGCGTTCATGTTGGAACTGGTGCCGGAACCGGTCTGGAAGATATCCACCGGGAAATGCTGCATGAAGTCACCTTCAAGCAGACCCTGGGCCGCGTCGCTGATGGCTTTGCCTTGCGCTGCGCTGATCTGGTTGAGTTCGACGTTCGCGCGAGCGGCGGCCGCTTTGGCCAGGATCAGTGCACGGATGAACTGGGTCGGCATCGGCTTGCCGCTGATCGGGAAGTTATCCACTGCGCGCTGGGTTTGCGCGCCGTAGAGAGCGTCCACCGGCACCTGCAGTTCGCCCATGCTGTCGCGCTCAATACGTGTCTTGGTCATCGGTAAATCCTTGGACTAATTCAATGAGAGGAATCGAGGGTTGCAACTCGCAAGTGGCGAGCTGCCAGGTGTAGCTTTGCCAGCGTTTGAGCCGACACTTGCACAGCGACAGGCGCTCCATTTCACGCAATGGGCGCCAGGCTTGATCGAGACAGAGGCTTCGCCAGTGCCACGGCAACGCGATGTCGGTGGCCGTGTCGAGCAGCAGACGGAAAGAAGTTTCAGCGACAGTCCAGGGCGAGGTCGCCGTGCAGCAGGCCAGATACCGGCCTTCGGCCAGGTAGTGTTCGATCAGACGCGGTTCGTCGGGATCCATGGCGCAACGGATCTGGCGACTCATCCAGCGCCAGCTTTCGAGGTACGGCTGCTCGTGCAAGGCAGAACTCATGATCCTGGGCTCATCCGATAATGAGATTTATTATTAGATGATAATGAGAACCAAAACAAGAGTAGCTTTTTAGCTGGCCTGATCGGCCCGAAAGATTTGCGGACACAAAAAAGGCGCGCCACCCAATCGGATGGCGCGCCTTTTGTGTACGTGCCTGGGGCTTAACTGCCCGCGACGGTCATCTTCTCGATCAATACCGAACCGGTGCGAATGTTGCTGCGCAGCTCCAGATCGTTACCCACTGCGACGATCTGCTTGAACATGTCGCGCATGTTGCCGGCAATGGTCACTTCCTGCACCGCGAACTGGATTTCACCGTTCTCGACCCAGAAACCCGCCGCACCACGCGAGTAATCGCCGGTGACCATGTTCAGGCCATGGCCCATCAGCTCGGTGACCAGCAACCCACGGCCCATACGTCGCAACAGTGCTGCCTGGTCTTCATCGCCATGGGTGACGAACAGGTTGTGCACACCGCCTGCGTTGGCGGTGCTTGGCATGCCGAGCTTTCGACCGGAATAGGTGCCGAGGATGTACGACACCAGTTCGCCTTTTTCGACGAACGGTTTGGCATAGGTCGCCAGACCGTCACCGTCGTACGACGCACTGCCCATGGCGCGCATCAGGTGCGGGCGCTCGTCGATGGTCAGCCACTCCGGAAACAGCTTCTGCCCCAGCGTCCCTTCAAGGAAGGACGATTTGCGATACAGGCTGCCGCCGGAAATCGCCGACAGGAAACTGCCAAACAACCCGCCCGCCAGCTCGGCGGAAAACAGCACCGGCACTTCGCAAGTCGGTACCGGGCGCGCGCCCAGACGGCTCGCTGCTCGCTGTGCAGCGCGCTGACCGATGCTCACCGGGTCAGCCAGCAAACTGCCTTGGCGGTTCACGTCGTACCAGTAATCACGCTGCATCTGGCCATCGGCCTCGGCGATCATCACGCAGCTCAGGCTGTGTCGAGTCGAGGCGTAACCACCGATGAAACCGTGGCTGTTGCCATACACGCGGCAACCCTGATGAGTGCTGAGGGTGGTGCCATCGGCATTCTTGATCCGTGCATCGGTGTCGAACGCCGCGGCTTCACAGAGCAGCGCCTTCTCGATGGCTTGTTCCGGGGTGATGTCCCATTGGTGGAACAGGTCGAAATCCTGAATATCCCTGGCCATCAGCGCGGCATCGGCCAGCCCCGAAGCTTCGTCTTCGGAGGTGTGTTTGGCAATCGCCAGTGCCGCAGCAACCGTCTCGCGAATCGCATCCGGCCCGGTGGCAGACGTGCTGGCAGAACCCTTGCGCTGGCCGACATACAACGTGATGCCAAAACCCTGATCGCGGTTGAACTCGACCGTTTCGACTTCATGTTGACGCACCGACGTCGACAGGCCCTGCTCCAGCGATACCGCTACTTCGCAGGCACTGGCACCCTGGCGCTTGGCTTCGGCGATGATCTGCTCGACCTGTTCCTGCAGTGCCGGCAATGCCTGTGGGCCGACGCTTTCAACTGCACTCATGCTCATCTCCACTCAAATTCTGCTTTCGGCTGGGGCCTTCGAGCGACCGGGCCGGACAAGCGGCCCCCGACTGGTTATCATGGCGGCGTTTCTTTGCGGACTGCCACCATGGTTGATTCTTACGACGACTCCCTCGATACGGGAGAAAAAAGCAAATCCCAGGTCAAACGCGAGCTGCATGCTCTGGTTGACCTTGGCGAGCGCCTTACAACGCTCAAGCCCGACTTGCAGGCGAAACTGCCATTGACCGACGCTTTGCGCCGGGCCCTGGCCGATGCGCCCAAGCACACCGCGAACATCGCGCGTAAACGGCACTTGCAGTTCATCGGCAAACTGATGCGCGATCAGGACACTGACGCCATTCTCACCTTGCTCGATCAACTCGATGCCTCTACCCGTCAGTACAACGAGCGTTTCCACAACCTCGAACGCTGGCGTGACCGCCTGATCGGCGGTGACGATGCCGTGCTGGAGAAATTCGTCGTCGAGTACCCGGACGCCGACCGCCAGCAACTGCGTTCCCTGATCCGTCAGGCCCAGCATGAGGTTGCGCAAAACAAACCTCCTGCCTCGAGCCGCAAGATCTTCAAGTACATCCGTGAGCTGGACGAGACTCAACGCGGTCTGCGTTGATATTCGCCACCGGGTGGCCGCACTGCGCGCCACCCGAAGCTCCATCCTTTCTTATGCGCCCGTGCCACCCACGGTGATCGCATCGATCTTCAGCGTCGGCTGACCTACGCCCACCGGCACCGATTGCCCATCCTTGCCGCAAGTCCCCACACCGCTGTCCAGCGCCAGATCGTTACCGACCATCGACACCCGGCTCATCGCTTCCGGACCGTTGCCGATCAACGTCGCGCCTTTGACCGGCGCGGTGATCTTGCCGTCCTCGATCAGATAAGCCTCGCTGGTGGAGAACACGAACTTGCCACTGGTGATGTCGACTTGACCGCCACCAAGGTTGGCGCAGTAGATACCCTTCTTCACCGACGCAATGATTTCCGCCGGATCGCTCTGGCCGCCGAGCATGTAAGTGTTGGTCATCCGCGGCATCGGCAAGTGCGCGTAGGATTCGCGGCGACCGTTGCCGGTGCGGGCCACGCCCATCAGGCGCGCATTGAGCTTGTCCTGCATGTAGCCCTTGAGCACGCCGTTTTCGATCAGCGTAGTGCACTCGGTCGGCGTGCCTTCATCATCGACGCTCAGCGAACCACGACGACCGGCCAACGTGCCGTCATCGACGATGGTGCAGAGCTTGGAAGCAACCATCTCGCCCATACGCCCGCTGTAGGCAGAACTGCCCTTGCGGTTGAAATCGCCTTCCAGACCGTGGCCGACCGCTTCGTGAAGCAGCACGCCGGACCAACCCGAACCCAGAACAACCGGCAAGGTGCCGGCCGGTGCCGGAATCGCTTCCAGATTCACCAGCGCCTGACGCAACGCTTCACGGGCATAACCCATGGCGCGGTCTTCGGCGAGGAAATAACGGTAGTCGGTACGCCCGCCGCCGCCATGACCGCCACGTTCGCGACGACCGTTCTGCTCGACGATCACACTGACGTTGAATCGCACCAAAGGACGCACGTCGGCAGCCAGGCCACCGTCGGTCGAGGCCACGAGAATCCGCTCCCAGACCCCGGCCATGCTCACGCTGACCTGCTGAATACGTGGGTCGAGGGCGCGGGTCGCAACGTCGATGCGCTTGAGCAGTTCGACTTTTTCAGCGCGGCTCAGCACTTCCAGCGGGTTGTCCGGCGCATACAACTGGGCGACGTCCTGCGTGCTGAACGCTTGCACCGTGCCATTCTGCCCGGCGCGGGAAATCGAACGGGCCGCACGGGCCGCCGCGCCAAGCGCTTCGAGAGTGATCGCGTTGCTGTAGGCAAAACCGGTTTTTTCGCCGGACTGCGCACGCACACCAACACCCTGATCGAGGTTGAAACTGCCTTCCTTGACGATGCCGTCTTCCAGCGACCAGGACTCGGAAATCTGCCCCTGGAAATACAGGTCGGCCGCATCGATGCCTGGACCCGCCAGATCACCGAGCACGCCTTGCAGGCTCTCGATCGTCACGCCGCCAGGCGCCAACAGGTGATCACTGACTGAGGACAACAACTCGCTCATAGGTTTTACGCCTTAAATTCGTGTTCTGAAGCAGGTCGCTGTGCGCCCTGCGAAAAAAACCGCCGATGACCCGTCACCGGCATTCGCGCCCGGATGGACGCCTGTTCGTTGCTGTCGCGCTCGGCCAGCAGCACGGCTTCGCCTTGTTCCTGCTGCGCCAGCACGCGGCCCCACGGATCGATAATCGCCCCGTGGCCAAAGGTTTCCCGCGGCCCCGGATGCGTCCCACCCTGGGCTGCCGCCAACACGTAGCACTGGGTTTCAATCGCCCGCGCACGGATCAACACGTCCCAGTGCGCCGCACCGGTCACTGCGGTGAAGGCCGACGGCGCGGTAATCAATTCAGCCCCAGCAGCCCGCAATTCGCTGTACAGCTCCGGGAAGCGCAGGTCGTAACACACCGTCAGGCCGATTCGGCCGACCGGCGTGTCCGCAACCACCACGCCACTGCCATAAGCATAGTCATCGGATTCGCGGTAACGGCCGCGATTGTCCGCAACATCCACATCAAACAGATGCAACTTGTCATAGCGAGCAACGATTTCGCCCTGATCGTCCACCAACAACGAGCAGGCATGGGACTTCGCCTCGGGTTGCCCCACAGGCGGCAACGGCAAGGTGCCGGCCACTATCCATAACTTGAGGTCGCGAGCGGTCTGTTTCAACCACGGCAGGATCGGTCCTTCGCCAAGTGCTTCGGCACGGCCGATATCAGCGATGTCGCGACGCCCCATGGCGGCGAAGTTTTCCGGCAGCACCGCCAGCTTCGCGCCAGCGTTGGCCGCTTGTTCGAGCAAACGTCGGGCATCGCGCAGATTGGCCAGCACGTCGCTCTGGCTGACCATTTGAATCACCGCTAAAGACATGGCGAACTCCGCAAGAGGTAGGCAGCCATGCTACTCCATCGGTTTGCGGCCTGGCTGATCAAAAAGGCTTGTCGAAGGTGATTTTCGGCTCTTTCCACGGGCCTTTGACGGTGTATTTGACGCTGGCGAACCGCGCCACGCGATCACCGATCAGTTTGTCGATCAGGAACAGCGCCCCGCCGACAGCCGGTGCACCGACAATCAACGCGGCAATCGGCAGGTTGTTGGTCACCGGCAAGGTCACCAGCAACCGGGCATCGACCTGATCGCCGACCAGATCCAGCGTGCCGTTGAGCTCAAGATTGCTCGACGGCCCGGTCAGTTTGATCGGCTCCTGCGTCACGTAGACACCGTTGTTCGCCACCAGTAATCCCTTGACCCGGTCATAGCTCAAACCTTTGCCGAACAGGTCGGAGAAATCGAGGCGCAGACGCCGGCCGATGGAGTTGAAGTTGAGCAGACCGAACACTCGCAGCGCCTGAGCACCGCCCTCGACTTCGACGAACTGCCCCTTGTTCAGCGACGCATCGAGCGTGCCGGAGAAGCGCTTGGTCGCCAGCCACGCCGGTGAACCCGGCCAGCGGCCGTCGACATCCATGTGGAACTCTTCGCTGGTCACGCTCGGCGCAAAGCCCCAGCCCTTGAGCACGTCGGCGAGATTCTTGCCGCCAATCCGGCCCTTGTACCAACTGCTGGTGGCACCGGGCGTCCCCTCCCAGCCACCGCTGCCCTGCAACAGAATGCCCTTGAGGCCCAGATCGAGGTTGTTCAGGGCGATACCCTTGGCGGTCGGACGGACTTTCAGCGACCAGCCACCGACCAGGTCCTGTCCCTGGAACAGCTGATTGATGGTGATGTCCAGCGCCGGGATCTTGGTTGGATCGACCGAGGCCAGAGGGTCAGGTGCGTTATCGTCGGCCTGCACCGTCGGGTCCGGTGCCGGCAAACGCACGTATTGAAGGTTCACCACAATCGGCGCGCTTTTGGCGTCGGGAATGCCGACCGTGCCCTTGGCCTGCTGACTGTCGAGGGCCAGCGCCCAGGCGCCGGGCTTGCGATCCAGTTGCACCGCCGCCTGATCCAGCGTGGTGCCGAAGGCGGTGAGTTTGCCGATCTTGAAATCTGCGCTGCTGAGCAGTTGCTTGGCGCTGCCGCCCGGATCCTGACCGGCGTACTTGTCCACCAGATCCTGCCAGGGTTTGACGTCCAGCTCGGACAACACACCGCGTATCCGCAGGCCTTTGTTGCCCGGCAACACGGCCTCACCGGTACCGAGGAACAGCTCGCCACGGCCATCGGCGAAACTGCTCGGTGGCGCGGCGAAGGTGAAGTTGGCCAGTTGATCGTAATTGACCCAGTAACGCCGCTCCTGACCTTGCAGCGTCATGCGGAACACCGTGTCACGCCCGACATCGGCGGTCATGCCGAACGGCGCGGGCAGATTCACCGCCACACCCTTCAGATTGGAGCTGACCATCAATTGGCTGTCAGCACCGTCCAGGTTCACTTGCAGTTGATAGGGAATCGTCCCGGACACCGGCAACGGCTGAGTCACGCCGAGCCAGTCGGTGAGTTTCTTGACTTCGACCTGCCCCGACGCCGCTACCCGGGTCTTGAGCTTGCCGGGGCCGCCATCGGCGAAGATCTGCGCGGTGACCGGTTTGTCGAAGGCCCGGGCACTGATGTTTTGCCCGCTCAGACCCTTGGCGCTGTCGAAGCGGAAGTCACCCTTGAGCTGGCTCAACTCCAGTTTCGGCTCAGCCAGTTTCAGTCGCGCATTGGCAGTCTTGAAGTCCACGAGGATCTTCGGCTGATCGCCCTTGGCCAACGGCACATCCAGTTTGAGTTTGCCTTGCAGGTCGCCCTCGCCTTCCCAGCCGGCGAAGGTGTCGGCGGTGCCGATCGGCGCCTCCTGGAGAATTTTCAAGCCGTCGCCCAGTCCGCCGGCAAACCCGCCGTCGAGGTACATATGGCTGTGCTCGCCACTCGGTACATGGGGGATATTGACGAAAACATCGCTGACCTGAGTGTCGAGCAACTGGCCTTTGCTGGCGACGATCCGCACACCGCTGTCCTCGATGAACACATCACCGCTGACCTTGCTCACGTGCGGCCAGCCAGGCTGGAATGCCAGTTCGGCATCGTGCACCTTGAAAAACAGGCTGATGCTGCGATCCGCATCTGCGGCGCCTTTGTTCAGGGAACCCTGGTACTGGAAGAACCCCTGATCCACCGCCCCTTTGAGAATCGCCGTGCGCAGCCATTCGTCCAGAGACGGGCTCAGTACCTCGGGCAAGTACTTGGCGGTGTAGCGACCGTCGCCTTCCACCAGCCCGACCCGCAGGTCCATGTAGTCTTCCTGGGTGTGGTCGAAATGCAGGCGGATCAGGAAGTCGCCGGCGATCTTGCCCTCCTCGCCGAGCACCTTCAGGTACGGTGCGATCAGCGTGAAACCTTCGCTATCGAGCTTCCAGGTCAGTCGGGCATTGGCCTGGATGTATTGCCATGGCTTGGCAAAAATCGGATCGAGGTGCAGGACAAAGTCCTTGCTGTCCATGCGCAACTCACCGCCGCCGAGGTTGCCGGTCAGGCTGCCGCTGACATTCCGCGCGGCCGGCGCACCGTGATAGGCGTCGAAGCCGACCTGATCGAGGTTGGCGGCGAAGCTGAATTTGCTGTCGTCGGTGGCGTTGGGCCGGAAATCCAGCAGCACATTGCGCATGCCACCGGTCACTTTCAGGTGCTCGACCACGGCGGCAAAGCCTTGAGGCAGCGGGCCCAGCGCATTGAGTAACGGAGTGATCGGCGTCAGATCGAGGCGATCGGCCTGCAGATGCCAGAGCTCATCGACCTTGTCGGTGGCGGCGGTCTGCTTGACCTGAACACGGGATTCCCAGCGGGTCTCGCCAAAATTCATCGCCAGCGAATCGAGGGTGACGGTCGCGCCCTCGGCACTGCGCTGGAAATAACCGTTGAGGGCCAGATTGTTGATCTGGATCGGCTTGCGCTCGGCGTAGGCACCGGTCAATTGCGGAGCGTTGAGGCGAATGGCGGCGCTTTGCAACGCGCCCTCGCTCCAGTTGACCCACAACTCGCCGCCGGCCTTGATCTCGGAGAAATTCCACTGCTGGGTCAGGCGCTCGGGCAGCCATTTCGCCCAGTCGCTTTGCGGCAGGCTGGCGTAGCCCTCGACCGCGCTGTCCTGCAACTGGCTGGCACGAATCCGCGTACGCAGGCTCAGTGCAACGGGTTGCCCGTCGGGCAAGGTCAGTCGCGCGTCGAGGCGCTGACGATTGAGACCGGTCTTGAGATTGAGGCCGACGTAAGTGAACGTCAGCGGCGCCTGGTCCCGCGGCTGCAAGGTCACCTGGCTGTCGAGCACCGACAATTGCTGGACCACTTGCATACGGTTGAACAGTTGCTCGGGATCCATGGGCTGATCCTGCTGCACCGGCAATCCTTCGAGCGCCCATTGGCCGTCTTCACCTTCCTTGAGGCTGATCTTCAGGCCGTTGAGTTCAAGATGCGCGATACGCACTTCACGAGCCAGCAGACTGGCCCACAGATCCGGCACGGCACGCACCCGATCCAGGCGCAGCGCATTGGCGCCGTCGCCGACCATCACGTCGTGGGCCAGCAGGATCGGCGCAAATCCGCTCCAGTTGCCTTCCAGCTCACCGATCTGCAACGGCATGCCCAGGGCGGCGCTGGCCTTATCTTCGATGTCGGTACGGTATTCGGCCACCAGTGGCGTGAGTTCCCGGCCGAGGCTGACGTACAACGCCATCAACACCAGAACCAACGCGCACAGGCCCAGCCCCCAACGGGTCAGTGCGGCCAGAATGCGTGTCAGACGTTCCATGTCAGTTGGCTCCCATGGCAAAAATACTGCAAAAAGCTGAGGCCAGCCGTTTCAGGAAATAGGTGACGCAGGGGATCAGAGCAGCACCACGTCATATTGTTCCTGGGAATACATGGTTTCCACCTGGAAGCGTATGGTGCGCCCGATAAACCCTTCAAGCTCGGCGACGTTACCGGACTCTTCATCGAGCAGCCGGTCGACGACTTTCTGGTTCGCCAGCACACGATAACCCTCGGCCTGATAGGCCCGGGCCTCGCGCAGGATCTCCCGGAAAATCTCGTAGCAAATGGTTTCCGGCGTCTTCAGCTTGCCCCGCCCCTGACAACTGCTGCAAGGCTCGCACAGCACTTGCTCCAGACTTTCGCGGGTACGCTTGCGAGTCATCTGCACCAGACCCAGCTCGGTGATACCGATGATGTTGGTCTTGGCGTGATCGCGCTCCAGCTGTTTTTCCAGGGTACGCAGTACCTGGCGCTGGTGCTCTTCATCTTCCATGTCGATGAAGTCGATGATGATGATCCCGCCCAAATTGCGCAGACGCATCTGCCGGGCAATCGCGGTGGCGGCTTCGAGGTTGGTCTTGAAGATGGTCTCTTCAAGGTTGCGATGCCCGACGAACGCACCAGTGTTGACGTCGATGGTGGTCATGGCTTCAGCCGGATCCACCACCAGATAACCGCCGGACTTCAGCGGCACCTTGCGTTCAAGGGCTTTCTGGATTTCGTCTTCGACGCCGTACAGGTCGAAAATCGGCCGTTCACCCGGATAGTGTTCCAGACGATCGGCAATTTCCGGCATCAGTTCGGCGACGAACTGCGTGGTTTTCTGGAAGGTTTCCCGGGAGTCGATGCGGATCTTCTCGATTTTCGGGCTGACCAGGTCACGCAAGGTGCGCAATGCCAGACCGAGGTCTTCATAGATCACGCTCGGCGCGCCGATGGTCTTGATCTGTTCGCTGATCTGATCCCACAGGCGTCGCAGGTAGCGGATGTCCATCAGGATCTCATCGGCCCCGGCACCTTCGGCGGCGGTGCGCAGAATAAAACCACCGGCCTCCTTGATGCCTTCTTTGGCCACACAATCGCTGACCACCTGCTTCAGGCGTTCGCGCTCGGCTTCGTCTTCGATTTTCAGGGAAATGCCGACGTGGGCGGTGCGCGGCATGTACACCAGATAGCGCGACGGGATCGACAGTTGCGTGGTCAACCGCGCGCCCTTGGAACCGATCGGATCCTTGGTGACTTGCACCACCAGGCTCTGACCTTCATGCACCAGGGCGCTGATGCTTTCCACCGCAGGGCCTTCGCGCAGGGAGATTTCCGAGGCGTGAATGAACGCCGCACGGTCCAGGCCGATGTCGACGAATGCCGCCTGCATGCCCGGCAATACCCGCACTACCTTGCCTTTATAGATGTTGCCGACGATCCCGCGTTTTTGCGTGCGCTCGACATGCACTTCTTGCAGCACACCGTTTTCGACCACCGCCACGCGCGATTCCATCGGCGTGATGTTGATCAGAATCTCTTCACTCATGGCAGGGTCTCGTTCAGGCATGTTCACGATAATGGCCGCATCTTGTTCCGTTCGACGCTTACTGCGCACTCAGGTTTTGCCAACAGGGTATGCCGAAATGGCCGAGCAGTTCTGCGCTTTCGCACACCGGCAATCCCACGACAGCCGAATAACTGCCGTTGAGACCGGCGACAAACACTGCGCCCAGCCCCTGAATGCCGTAACCACCGGCCTTGTCCCGAGGTTCGCCGCTGGCCCAGTAGGCGGCGGCTTCTACGCGACTGATCGCCCGAAACCGTACCAGACTGCATACCACTTGCGACTCGCAGCGCTCACCATCGAGCACGGCGATGGCGGTCAGGACTTCGTGCTCCTTGCCGGACAACATCATCAGCATGGCGCATGCATCGGCTTCGTCCACCGGTTTGCCGAGAATTTTGCCGTCCAGCACCACGGCAGTGTCGGCGCCCAGCACGCAAAATGGCGTGTCGCAGACGACAGAGCACCGCCCAGCCTCGGCCTTGCCGCGCGCCAGGCGCTCGACATAGGCCGTTGGGGATTCATTGGCTAAAGGGGTTTCATCGATGTCCGCACTGATGGCGGTGAACGGAACGCCGATCTGCGTGAGCAGCTCACGCCGACGCGGCGATCCAGAGGCGAGGTAAAGCGACTTCATCCAAACATCTCCCTGTTGAGTGCCCTGCCTCATGGCACCGGTACGGGCCCATGCCTGACCGAATCAGTTGATTTTGTAGCGTCGGCGCAATCCACGCAAAGCGAAGCTGACCCACGGCCAGAGCAAGGCGCTGACCAGTGCCGGCAGCACCAGCGCCAGAGTCGGCTGGCGATTGCCGGTCAGGGCACTGAGCCATAATTGCACAAGCTGCGCGAGACCGAAGATCACCAGGATCACCAGGCACTGCTGCCACATCGGGAACATCCGCAGGCGTTGCTGCAACGACAGCACCAGGAACGTGATCAGCGTCAGGATCAACGCGTTCTGTCCCAGCAGCGTGCCGTACAGCACGTCTTCAGCAAGCCCGAGGCAAAATGCGGTGACCATGCCGACCTTCTGCGGCAGGGCCAAGGCCCAGAATGCCAGGAGCAGGGCCAGCCAGAGCGGGCGCAGGATTTCCATGAATTGCGGCAGCGGCGACACGCTGAGCAGCATGCCGATCAGAAACGTCAGCCAGACGATCCAGCCGTTTCGGGAGGCTTTGACACCGACCATTATTCTCGTCCCCCAGTGGTAGCCGGCGCAGTGACAGGCGGTTTGGCGGCCGGCCGTGCGCTGGCAGGCTGAGCGGCTGGCGGCTTGCTGGCTGCCGGCGTCGCTGCGGGTGGTTTGGCCGGCGTCGCTGGCGGTTTGCTCGCGGCGGGTTTGGCTGGCGTAGCAGCAGCGGGTGCAGCAGGTGTGCTGGCCGCAGCAGGTGCTTGAGCCTGAGCCGGTGTATTCACCGTTTTCGGCACAGTGGCTGGAATGATCGGGCCACCACCAAACACATCAAGGTTTTCCTGAGCCTGCGCCGCATCGTTGGCACGCTCTTCAGCCGTACGGTTGTCGCTGAACACCAGCAACAGGTAGCGGCTGCGGTTCAGCGCAGCCGTCGGTACGGCGCGGACAATGGCGAATGGCTGGCCGGAATCGTGGATCACTTCCTTGACCGTCGCCACCGGGTAGCCGGCCGGGAAGCGCTGGCCCAGGCCGGAGCTGACCAGCAGATCGCCTTCTTTGACATCGGCCGTATCGGCCACATGGCGCAGTTCCAGACGCTCAGGGTTACCGGTGCCGCTGGCAATCGCCCGCAGACCATTACGGTTCACCTGCACAGGAATGCTGTGGGTCGAGTCGGTCAGCAGCAAAACACGGGAGGTGTACGGCATCAGTTCGACCACCTGCCCCATCAGGCCGCGTGCATCAAGCACCGGCTGACCGAGCACCACGCCGTCGCGCTCACCTTTATTGATGATGATGCGATGGGTGAAGGGATTCGGGTCCATGCCGATCAGCTCGGCCACTTCGACCTTCTCGTTGACCAGCGCGGAGGAATTGAGCAACTCGCGCAGACGGACGTTCTGCTCGGTGAGGGCGGCAAGCTTTTGCATGCGGCCCTGCAACAGCAGGTTCTCGGTCTTGAGTTTTTCGTTTTCGGCGACCAGCTCGGTGCGACTGCCGAACTGACTGGCGACACCTTCCCACAGCCTGCCGGGCAGGTCGGTGATCCAGTAAGCGTCCATCAGCACCAGCGACATCTGGCTGCGGGCAGGCTTGAGCAGGCTGAAACGGGCATCGACCACCATCAGCGCGACCGACAGCACGGCCAGCACCAACAAGCGCACGCCCAGTGAGGGGCCCTTGGCGAAAAGCGGTTTAATAGGCCGCTCCTCCCAGGCAAATGTTCTGTTTATTCATACGGCATCAAACCGGCCTGGATGAAGACTGACAGAAGATAAACGCCAACAGGCAGCACTGCAAAGTGCTGCCTGCGCGCTCACCCACGTATTGCACCCGGCGACTTATTCGCTGGAGAGCAGGTCCATGGTGTGCTTGTCCATCATTTCCAGTGCACGGCCACCGCCGCGAGCAACACAGGTCAGCGGGTCTTCGGCAACGATCACCGGCAGACCGGTTTCCTGGGCCAGCAACTTGTCGAGGTCACGCAGCAGCGCGCCACCACCGGTCAGCACCAGGCCACGCTCGGCGATGTCGGAAGCCAGTTCCGGCGGCGATTGCTCCAGGGCGCTTTTTACGGCCTGAACGATAGTTGCCAGGGACTCTTGCAGAGCTTCCAGCACTTCATTGGAGTTCAGGGTGAATGCGCGTGGAACGCCTTCGGCCAGGTTGCGACCGCGAACGTCGACTTCGCGAACTTCGCCGCCCGGGTAGGCCGTACCGATTTCCTGCTTGATGCGCTCGGCGGTGGATTCGCCGATCAGGCTGCCGTAGTTGCGGCGCACGTAGGTGATGATCGCTTCGTCGAAGCGGTCGCCGCCAACGCGGACGGATTCGGCGTAGACCACACCGTTCAGGGAGATCAGCGCGATTTCGGTAGTACCGCCACCGATATCCACGACCATCGAGCCGCGTGCTTCTTCAACCGGCAGGCCGGCACCGATCGCAGCAGCCATCGGCTCTTCGATCAGGAACACTTCACGCGCACCGGCACCAAGGGCCGATTCACGGATGGCACGACGCTCAACCTGGGTGGACTTGCATGGAACGCAGATCAGCACACGAGGGCTAGGCTGCAGGAAGCTGTTTTCGTGAACCTTGTTGATAAAGTATTGCAGCATCTTTTCGCAGACGCTGAAGTCGGCAATGACGCCGTCCTTCATCGGACGAATGGCAGCAATGTTGCCCGGCGTACGGCCGAGCATGCGCTTGGCCTCGGTGCCGACAGCAACGACACTTTTCTGGTTACCGTGTGTCCGAATGGCCACAACCGATGGCTCATTCAGGACGATACCGCGCTCGCGCACGTAAATAAGGGTGTTGGCAGTGCCCAGGTCAATGGAAAGATCGCTGGAAAACATGCCACGCAGTTTCTTGAACATGGGAAAGGGACCCTAGGCAACGCGTGGGTAAAAAAGTGCGGCAAACTCTAACAACGACAGGGATTTTGGGCAAGGCGCCAATATGTTAAATTGGCCGCTTTTCTGTGCACCAAGCCCCACAATCGCGGCCTTATGACCGTAGAAGTGCGGTAGTGTTCCGACAATCTAACACACGGACGCCGTCCGTCCTGTTTTCCACTGGAGAAACCCGATGGCGCTAGAACGCTCCGACGTGGAAAAAATCGCTCATCTGGCCAGCCTTGGCCTTAATGATGCCGATCTTCCACAAATCACTTCGGCCCTCAACAGCATTCTCGGGCTGGTCGACGAAATGCAGGCGGTCAATACCGATGGTATCGAGCCGCTGGCCCACCCGCTGGAAGCCAGTCAGCGCCTGCGCGCCGACGTCGTGACCGAGACGAATAACCGCGAGGCCTATCAGTCCATCGCACCAGCGGTCGAAAACGGCCTGTATCTGGTTCCGAAAGTCATCGACTAAAGGGAAAGAGCCTGCAATGCATCAAATGACTCTGGCCGAGATCGCCCGCGGTCTCGCCGATAAAAAGTTTTCTTCCGAAGAGCTGACCAAAGTCCTGCTGGCGCGCATTACCCAGCTCGACCCGCAGCTCAACAGTTTCATCAGCCTCACCGAAGAGCTGGCCCTCGAGCAGGCGAAAGCCGCCGACGTGCGCCGGGCCAACGGTGAGAGCGGCGCCCTGCTTGGTGCGCCGATCGCCCACAAAGACCTGTTCTGCACCCAGGGCATCCGCACCAGCTGCGGCTCGAAGATGCTCGACAACTTCAAGGCGCCGTACGACGCCACCGTGGTTGCCAAACTGGCCGCCGCTGGCACCGTGACTCTGGGCAAGACCAACATGGACGAATTCGCCATGGGTTCGGCCAACGAGTCGAGCTGGTACGGCGCGGTGAAAAACCCGTGGAACCTGGAACACGTACCGGGCGGCTCGTCCGGTGGTTCGGCGGCGGCGGTTGCCGCTCGTCTGTTGCCGGCGGCTACCGCGACCGACACTGGTGGCTCGATCCGTCAGCCGGCCGCGTTCACCAACCTCACCGGCCTGAAACCGACCTACGGTCGTGTTTCGCGCTGGGGCATGATCGCCTACGCCTCCAGCCTCGATCAGGGCGGCCCGTTGGCTCGCACGGCCGAAGACTGCGCGATTTTGTTGCAAGGCATGGCTGGCTTCGATCCGAACGACTCCACCAGCATCGATGAACCGGTGCCGGACTACGCCGCCGGTCTGAATGGTTCGTTGCAAGGCCTGCGCATCGGCGTGCCGAAGGAATACTTCGGTGCCGGTCTCGACCCGCGCATCGCCGAGCTGATCCAGAACAGCATCAAAGAGCTGCAGAAGCTCGGTGCCGTGATCAAGGAAATCAGCCTGCCGAACATGCAGCACGCCATTCCGGCGTACTACGTGATCGCTCCGGCGGAAGCCTCTTCCAACCTGTCGCGTTTCGACGGCGTGCGCTTCGGCCACCGCTGCGCAGACCCGAAGAACCTGGAAGACCTGTACAAGCGCTCCCGTGGCGAAGGCTTTGGTGCCGAAGTGCAGCGCCGGATCATGGTCGGTGCCTACGCGCTGTCTGCCGGTTACTACGACGCCTACTACCTGAAAGCGCAGAAGATCCGTCGCCTGGTGAAGAACGACTTCATGACGGCCTTTAATGAAGTCGACATCATCCTCGGCCCGACCACGCCAAACCCGGCCTGGAAACTCGGCGCCAAGAACAGCGACCCGGTCGCTGCCTACCTGGAAGACGTCTACACCATCACCGCCAACCTCGCGGGCCTGCCGGGCCTGTCGATGCCGGCCGGTTTCGTCGACGGCCTGCCGGTCGGCGTGCAACTGCTCGCTCCGTATTTCCAGGAAGGTCGCCTGTTGAACGTTGCCCACCAGTATCAGTTGAACACTGACTGGCACACCCGCACCCCAACCGGCTTCTGAGGAGACACACATGCAATGGGAAGTCGTGATCGGGCTGGAGATTCACACCCAGCTCACCACCCGGTCGAAAATCTTTTCCGGTAGTTCCACCACATTCGGTTCCGAGCCAAACACCCAGGCCAGCCTGATCGACCTGGGCATGCCCGGCGTGCTGCCGGTGCTCAACCAGGAAGCCGTGCGCATGGCGGTGATGTTCGGTCTGGCGATTGACGCCGAGATCGGTCAGCACAACGTGTTCGCCCGCAAGAACTACTTCTACCCGGACCTGCCGAAGGGCTACCAGATCAGCCAGATGGAATTGCCGATCGTCGGCAAGGGCCACCTGGACATCGCCCTGGAAGACGGCACGGTCAAACGCGTCGGCATCACCCGTGCGCACCTGGAAGAAGACGCCGGCAAGAGCCTGCACGAAGAATTCAGCGGTGCCACCGGCATCGACCTGAACCGTGCCGGCACACCGCTGCTGGAAATCGTTTCCGAACCTGACATGCGCAGTGCCAAGGAAGCCGTGGCCTACGTCAAGGCGATCCACGCGCTGGTGCGCTACCTGGGCATCTGCGACGGCAACATGGCCGAAGGCTCGCTGCGCTGCGACTGCAACGTGTCGATCCGTCCGAAAGGCCAGGTTGAATTCGGCACGCGCTGCGAGATCAAGAACGTCAACTCGTTCCGTTTCATCGAGAAGGCGATCAACTCCGAGATCCAGCGTCAGATCGACCTGATCGAAGACGGCGGCAAAGTGATCCAGCAGACCCGTCTGTATGATCCGAACAAGGACGAAACCCGTCCGATGCGCAGCAAAGAGGAAGCCAACGACTACCGTTACTTCCCCGATCCGGACCTGCTGCCGGTGGTCATCGAGGACTCGTTCCTCAACGACGTGCGCGGCACCCTGCCGGAACTGCCACCGCAAAAACGCGAGCGCTTCCAGAGTGCGTTCGGTCTGTCGGCCTACGACGCCAACGTGCTGGCCACCAGCCGTGAGCAGGCGGACTACTTCGAGAAGGTCGCAAGCATCGGCGGCGACGCCAAACTGGCGGCGAACTGGGTGATGGTCGAGTTGGGCAGCCTGCTCAACAAGCAGAACCTGGACATCGAGGATTCGCCGGTTTCGGCCGAGCAACTGGGCGGCATGCTGCAGCGCATCAAGGACAACACCATCTCCGGCAAGATCGCCAAAGTGGTGTTCGAAGCGATGGCCAACGGCGAAGGCAGCGCGGACGAGATCATCGAAAAGCGCGGCCTGAAGCAGGTCACCGACACTGGCGCGATCTCGGCAGTGCTGGACGAAATGCTCGCGGCCAACGCCGAGCAGGTCGAGCAATACCGTGCGGCAGACGAAGCCAAGCGCGGCAAGATGTTCGGCTTCTTCGTCGGTCAGGCCATGAAAGCCTCCAAAGGCAAGGCCAACCCGCAGCAAGTGAACGAACTGCTGAAAAGCAAGCTCGAAGGCTGATGAAAATGGGGCCAGTTCCAACGCCTGGCTCCATTCCCTGTGGGAGCCGGCAGGCTGGCTCCCACATCTGTTTTCGGGAAACCTTTGAATGAAGCGTCTATTCATCAGCTGCGCCCTGCTCTCTCTGCTGGCCGGTTGCGCCAGCACCGATGTCATCGACCCGCACGGTTACGACCAGACCGGCGTCGCCTCCTATTACGGAGCCAAACACCACGGTAAACGCACCGCCAGCGGCGAAGCGTTCAACCAGAATTCCCTGACCGCCGCCCATCGCCAGCTGCCCTTCGGCACCCGGGTGAAGGTCACCAACCTGAAAAACGACAAATCCTGCGTGGTACGCATCAATGACCGTGGGCCGCACACCCGTGGGCGCATCATCGATGTTTCACGCGAAGCCGCCGAACGTCTCGGCATGATTGGCAGCGGCACGGCACGGGTTCGCGTGCAGGCCCTCGACAACTGATGGAGCCCCCCCCATTTTCGGACTGACCGATTTACCGCTGATCAACGTGATCGAACTGCTCTGTGGGCTGTTCCTGCTGATCGCCGGTGCCGAACTGATGGTGCGCGCAGCCGTGCGTCTGGCTGCGCGCCTGCATGTGCGGCCGCTGATCATCGGCCTGACCATCGTCGCCCTCGGCAGCAGCGCCCCGCAAATGGCGGTCAGCCTGCAAGCGACCCTGACGCACAACCCCGACATCGCCGTCGGCAGCGTGATCGGCAGCAGCATTTTCAACATCCTCGTGACCCTCGGCCTGTCGGCTCTGATCATTCCGCTGCGGGTTTCGCGGCAACTGGTGCGCCTGGACATCCCGCTGATGATCGGCGCCAGCCTGCTGGTGTTCGTACTGGCCTGGAATGAAGAGATCGGCCGTTTCGACGGTGTTCTGCTGCTGAGCGCGTTGGGGCTGTATCTCGGCTTGCTGCTGCGCCAGTCGCGCCACTCGGCCCGGCCGCATTCCGATCATCCTCAGACTCAGCCGGCTCCCTGGTTCACCAGCCTGCTGATGATCGTCGCCGGTCTGGCCATGCTGGTGTTCGCCGGGCATTTGCTGCTGGGTGCAGCGGTCGCGGTGGCTACCGATCTCGGGTTCTCCGAGCGAGTCATCGGCCTGACCGTGGTCGCGGTCGGCACCTCGCTGCCAGAGCTCGCCACTTCGTTGATCGCCGCATTGCGCGGTCAGCGGGACATTGCCGTAGGCAACGTGATCGGCGCCAACCTGTTCAACCTGCTCGGGGTCCTCGGCATCACCGCATTGATCGCACCGACGCCACTCTCAGTGTCGCCGAATGCACTGGATTTCGACCTGCCGGTGATGCTCGGCGTCGCCGCGCTGTGCCTGCCGGTGTTCTATTCCGGCTACCGCGTGACTCGGGCCGAAGGCTTGTTGCTGCTCGGTTTGTACCTGGCGTACGGGCTGCACGTGGTGTCCTTCACCACCGGCATGCCGCTGGCCGGCAAGCTCGAACGGTTGATGCTGTTTTATGTCCTGCCGACGCTGCTGACGTTTCTGTTTATCACGTCGGTGCGCGCCTGGCGCCGCCAACACCACAAGAGGGATGTGCCATGACCGAATCGAAGAAATCCGGGGTCGAAATCCGCCGCCAGGTAATGGGCGATGCATTTGTCGACCGCGCGCTGGGCAACGCCACTGAATTCACCCAACCGTTGCAGGATTTCGTCAACGAACACGCCTGGGGCGGCGTGTGGAATCGCGAAGGTTTGCCGCTGAAAACCCGCAGCCTGATCACCCTCGCCGCGCTGACCGCGTTGAAGTGCCCGCAGGAGTTGAAGGGCCACGTGCGCGGTGCGTTGAACAATGGCTGCACGGTCGATGAGATCCGTGAAGCGCTGCTGCATTGCGCGGTGTATGCCGGCGTGCCGGCGGCGATCGATGCGTTTCGTGCGGCGCAGGAAGTGATCGACAGTTACCAGAAGCCTGAGTAACCGCCAGCTCTCAGATCCACCCGCCCCACTGCAAGAAGAAGATCCCGACGTTGGTGGTGATCGCCGCCATCAACGTGGTCAACACGATGATCGCCGCCGCCAGTTCATGATTGCCCTGGGCTGCACGGGCCATGACAAAACTCGCGGCCGCCGTCGGGCTGCCGAAGTACAGAAACAGAATCCCCAGTTCCGCCCCACGAAAGCCCCACAGCCACGCACCCAACGTCGCGAGCACCGGCAGGCCGATCATCTTCACCAGACTGGAACTCAGCGCCAGGCTGCCGCTCTTGCGCAGCGCCGCCAGCGACAGCGTGCCGCCAATGCAGATCAGAGCCAGCGGCAGCGTGGTTTGCGCCAGGTACTGACCCGACGTTTCCAGCCATCCCGGCAATCCGATCTTGAACCAGGCAAACGGCGCCGCCGCGATCACGCTGATGATCAGCGGATTGCTGATGACGCTTTTGCAGATACTCCACGGATCGGACTTGATCACCGGGCTGTAGACCGCCAGCACAATGGTCGACAGCGTGTTGTAGAAGAGGATCACCAGCGCCGCGAGAATCGCCCCGAGGGAAATCCCGTAGTCGCCATACATGCTCGCCGCCAGCGCCAGACCGATCACCCCGTTGTTGCCACGAAACGCACCTTGGGTGTAGATACCGCGATCCTCACGCGGGCAGCGGAAAATCGCCCAGCCCCAGGCCAGGGCAAAACTGGCCAGCGTGGCGAGGGCAAAGTAGATCAGCAGCGCCGGTTGCAGCGCGGCGTGCAGGTCGGCATGCAGGATGCCGAGAAACAACAGCGCCGGCATGGTGACGTTGAACACCAGCGACGACGCTGTGTGGATGAAATTGTCGTTGATCCAGTCGATGCGCTTGAGCAACACACCGAGAAACAGCATGGCAAACACCGGCGCGGTGATGTTCAGGGTTTCGAGGAAGATTGCCAGCATGCCGGGGAGCCTTGGAGGTGAGCGTCGTTAGGGGGCTAATGATAAGCCACTTTCACCCCGATCGTTCCCACGCAGCGCGTGGGAACGATCAACCATCAAGTAATCGGTGCCGGATTGAACAACGTAATGTCGTTATGCAGCTTGTGCTTCTCCGCCCACGTCTGCTGCTTGCCGCTCGCCACATCCAGATAGTAGTGGAACAACTCCCAACCCAACTCCTCGATGGTCGCGCGCCCAGTGGCAATCCGCCCGGCATCAATATCAATCAGGTCAGGCCAACGCTGCGCCAGCTCCGTACGGGTCGAAACCTTCACCACCGGCGCCATGGCCAGACCATAAGGCGTGCCACGCCCGGTGGTGAACACATGCAAGTTCATCCCCGCCGCCAGTTGCAACGTGCCGCAGACAAAATCACTCGCCGGCGTCGCGCAGAAGATCAAACCTTTCTGCTTGAAGCGCTCCCCAGGGCCGAGCACGCCGTTGATCGCACTGCTGCCGGATTTGACGATCGACCCCAGCGACTTCTCGACAATGTTCGACAACCCGCCCTTCTTGTTACCCGGCGTGGTGTTGGCGCTGCGATCCGCTTCGCCCTTGGCCAGGTAACGGTCGTACCAGTCCATCTCGCGCACCAGTTCCTCGGCAACGGTTTTGGTCTGGGCCCGTGAGGTCAGCAGGTAAATCGCGTCACGCACTTCGGTGACTTCGGAAAACATCACCGTCGCCCCCGCCCGCAGCAGCAAATCCGAGGCGTAACCCAGCGCGGGGTTCGCGGTGATCCCGGAAAACGCATCGCTGCCACCGCACTGCATGCCGAGGATCAGCTCGGACGCCGGCACGGTTTCCCGGCGGCGCTGGTCGAGTTTCTTCAGGCGAACTTCGGCCAGTTCCATGATCTGCTCGATCATTTCGGTGAAGCCGTGACTGGAATCCTGCAAGCGATACAGCCACGGCTCGCTCAGGTCGACCGACGCGTCATCCTCGTGCATCACCTGCCCGGCCTGCAATTTCTCGCAGCCCAGACTGATCACCAGCGCCTCGCCACCGAGGTTCGGGTTGCGCGCCAGATTGCGCACGGTACGGATCGGGATGTAGGCATCGGTGGCCGTGATGGCCACGCCGCAACCGTAACTGTGGGTCAGCGCCACCACGTCATCGACGTGCGGGTACTTCGGCAACAGTTCATCCTTGATCCGCTTTACCGCGTGATCCAGCACCCCGGTGACGCATTGCACGGTGGTGGTGATCCCGAGGATGTTGCGCGTGCCGACGGTGCCGTCGGCATTGCGATAACCCTCGAAGGTGTAACCCTCCAGCGGTGCCTGCGCGGCCGGCACTTCGGTGGACAGCGGCAGGCTGTCCAGCGGTGGCGCGGTCGGCATGCGCAGTTGATCTTCCTTGACCCAACTGCCACGGGGAATCGGCTGCAACGCATAGCCGATGATCTGGCCGTAGCGAATCACCTGACCGCCCTCGGGAATGTCTTCGAGGGTGACTTTGTGGCTCTGCGGCACGAAATCCACCGTCACCAGGCCATCGGCGAATGCGGTGCCGGCCGGAACGCCCTGGTCGTTGACCACGACCACTACGTTGTCCCGCTCGTGCAGGCGGATGTAGCGCGGCGAGTCGGAATGTTCAATCAACTGCATGACGCCGCTCCTCAGGAATGCGCTTGAGACAATTTACCGGTGGCTTCGGAACCGCCATTGGCTGGCGGCTCTTTGAGAACCACACGTTTGATCGGGCCGACGATCACCAGGTAGCTGAACACCGCCACCAGTGCGTTGGCGCCAACGAACACCAGTGCCCATTTGAACGAACCGGTGGAACTGATGATGTAGCCGATGACGATCGGCGTAGTGATCGACGCGATGTTGCCGAAAGTGTTGAACAGGCCCCCGCTCAGACCGGCGATCTGTTTCGGCGAAGTGTCGGAGACCACCGCCCAGCCCAGCGCACCCACACCTTTGCCGAAGAAGGCCAGGGCCATGAAACCGACCACCATCCATTCCACTTCAACATAGTTGCACGCGACGATGCTGCTGGAGACCAGCAGGCCGGCGATGATCGGCGCCTTGCGAGCGAAGGTCAGCGAATGGCCCTTGCGCAGCAGGTAATCGGAAATCACCCCGCCGAGGACGCCGCCGATAAAACCGCAGATCGCCGGCAACGAGGCAATGAAACCGGCCTTGAGGATGGTCATGCCGCGTTCCTGCACCAAGTACACCGGGAACCAGGTCAGGAAGAAATAGGTGATGCCGTTGATGCAGTACTGGCCCAGATAAACGCCGAGCATCATGCGGTTGGTCAGCAACTGACGGATGTAGTCCCATTTCGGGCCGTCAGCCTTTTTACCTTGTTTCTGGTCCATGTCGACCATGCCGCCGTTGTCGGCGATGAACTTCACTTCCGCTTCGTTGGCCATCGGGTGCTGGCGCGGGCTGTGGATAACCTTCAGCCAGATCAGCGAGAACACGATGCCGAACAGGCCCATGACAATGAACACGTGCTCCCAGCCGAAGGTGTAGACGATCCAGCCCATCAGCGGAGCGAACAGCACGGTGGCGAAGTATTGCGCCGAATTGAAAATTGCCGAAGCGGTGCCGCGTTCAGCAGTCGGGAACCAGGCCGCCACGATACGCGCGTTGCCGGGGAACGATGGCGCCTCGGCCAGCCCCACCAGGAAGCGCAGCATGAACAGCGCGACGATGGCCGTGGACATGCCGAACTCACCGACGAAGCCTTGCAGCACGGTGAACAGCGACCAGGTGAAGATGCTCAGGGCATAGACTTTTTTCGAGCCGAAGCGATCGAGCAGCCAGCCACCGGGAATTTGCCCGGCCACGTAGGCCCAACCGAATGCAGAGAAGATGTAGCCGAGGGTGACCGCGTCGATGCCGAGGTCTTTTTGCAAACTGGAACCGGCGATCGCGATGGTGGCGCGGTCGGCGTAGTTGATCGTGGTCACCAGGAACAGCATGAGCAGAATCAAATAGCGGACGTGAGTCGGCTTGGACGATTGCATGTAGATGTACTCCCACTGATTATTTTTATGCGGGTAAAACATTCTTTGGTCTTGTGCCGCGCAGGGCCTTGGCAATAACCCTGCGCGGGTGCAGCGACTTACGAACCGATGTAGGCGGTTTTCACCACGGTGTAGAACTCTTGCGCATAACGGCCTTGCTCACGTGAGCCATAGGATGAACCCTTACGGCCCCCGAACGGAACGTGGTAATCGACACCGGCGGTCGGCAGGTTGACCATCACCATCCCGGCCTGGGAATGACGCTTGAAGTGGTTGGCGTACTTCAGCGACGTGGTGGCGATACCCGCCGACAGACCGAACTCGGTGTCGTTGGCCATGGCCAGCGCGGCGTCGTAGTCGGCGACGCGGACGATGTTGGCCACCGGGCCGAAGATCTCTTCGCGGCTGATGCGCATCGACGCTTCGCTATCGGCAAACAGCGTCGGTGCAAGGAAGTAGCCCTCGGTGTCACAGGTCACCAGACCGCCACCGCTGACCACGCGTGCGCCTTCGGACTGGCCGATGTCGATGTATTTCAGGTCCTGCTCAAGCTGCGCCTGGGAGACCACCGGACCGATATCAGTGCCCGCCTTCAACGCGTGACCGACCTTGATCGACTTCATGCGCTCGGCCATGGCTTCAACGAACTTGTCGTGAATCCCGGCAGTGACAATCAAACGGCTAGACGCCGTGCAACGCTGGCCGGTGGAGTAGAACGCGCTCTGCACCGACAACTCGACCGCCTGCTTAAGGTCGGCGTCGTCGAGAATGATCTGCGGGTTCTTGCCGCCCATCTCCAGCTGAACCTTGGCCTGGCGCGACACGCAATTGACCGCGATCTGACGTCCCACACCGACGGAACCGGTGAAGCTGATGCCGTCGACTTTCGGGCTGTTGACCAGCGCTTCACCCACTACGCGTCCGCTGCCCATCACCAGGTTGAACACGCCAGCCGGGAAGCCTGCGCGGGAGATGATTTCGGCCAGGGCCCAGGCGCAACCCGGCACCAGATCCGCAGGCTTCAACACCACGCAGTTGCCGTAGGCCAGGGCCGGGGCGATTTTCCACGACGGGATGGCAATCGGGAAATTCCACGGGGTGATCAGGCCGACCACGCCGAGGGCTTCGCGGGTGACTTCGACGTTGACGCCCGGGCGCACCGACGGCACGTAATCACCAGACAGACGCAGGCATTCACCGGCGAAGAACTTGAAGATGTTGCCGGCGCGGGTCACTTCGCCAATGGCTTCCGGCAGGGTCTTGCCCTCTTCCCGGGCCAGCAGGGTACCGAGCTCTTCGCGACGGGCGAGGATTTCAGTACCGACCTTGTCCAGCGAGTCGTGGCGAGCCTGAATGCCTGAGGTCGACCACGCCGGGAACGCGGCGCGAGCGGCGTCGATGGCGGCGTTGACCTGAGCCAGATCGGCCTTGGCGTAGTCGCCGATGGTGTCGCTCAGCTCGGACGGGTTGATGTTGACCGAGTAATCGTTACCGGCGATCCACTCACCGTTGATGTAGTTGTCATAGCGCTTGGTCACGAATCATTCTCCTGACGCAAAAGGCCGCTGATTGCTCAGCGGCCTTGATTAGTGGGTTGGGTTACTGCGCACCTTGCTTGTCGATCAGCGCGGCGAGCATTTCGTACTCTTCGCGAGTCAGGTCGGTCAGCGGCGCCCGCACCGGGCCTGCGTCATAGCCGGCGATCTTGGCGCCTGCCTTGACGATGCTCACGGCGTAACCAGCCTTGCGGTTGCGGATGTCCAGGTACGGCAGGAAGAAGTCGTCGATGATTTTGCCAACGGTGGCGTGATCTTCGCGGGCAATCGCGTGGTAGAAATCCATCGCGGTTTTCGGGATGAAGTTGAACACCGCCGACGAGTAGACCGGCACGCCCAGGGCCTTGTAGGCAGCGGCGTAGACTTCAGCGGTCGGCAGACCACCGAGGTAGCTGAAGCGATCGCCCAGGCGACGACGGATCGACACCATCAGCTCGATATCACCCAGACCGTCCTTGTAACCGATCAGGTTCGGGCAGCGCTCGGCCAGACGTTCCAGCAGCGGCGCGGTCAGGCGGCAGACGTTGCGGTTGTAAACCACCACACCGATGTTCACCGATTTGCACACCGCTTCAACGTGGGCGGCAACGCCGTCCTGGCTGGCTTCGGTCAGGTAATGCGGCAGCAACAACAGACCTTTGGCGCCCAGACGTTCGGCTTCCTGAGCGTATTCGATGGCCTGGCGGGTCGAACCACCGACACCGGCGAGGATCGGCACGCTGCTGGCGCAGGTGTCGACGGCAGTCTTGATGATTTCCGAGTATTCGCTGGCAGCCAGGGAGAAGAACTCACCAGTGCCACCGGCGGCGAACAGGGCCGAAGCACCGTACGGGGCCAGCCATTCCAGGCGTTTGATATAGCCCGCGCGGTTGAAATCGCCCTGGGCATTGAAATCGGTAACCGGGAACGACAGCAGGCCGGCGGAGAGGATGGACTTCAGTTCTTGTGGATTCATTATTCGAACACCCTGGTAGCAACGTTTTTTTGTGAGTGGACCGTTCAGCCTTCGCCGAAGTTGTAGGTCATCGTACAACTTAAAAGATAACCGTCAACTGCATTTCATCGCTGGGGGGCATTTTTTGTCGGACAGGATTTCTTTTTGACGTAGGCGTTTTCTCGACTAGGCTCGAATTGACTGTATATACATACAGCTAAATAAGAATCCACCGACGACATATCAAGGAGAAAGAAATGTCCGGTCTACAAACAAAATGCCTTGAAAAACCCACACCGGTCATCGCCCGTTTCGATGATCTCTTTACCCCCGGCGGCATCGCCTTCACTGCTGAAAATCCGCACCTGTTGCTGCACATTGCCGACTCGCACAGCGATGTCGAACCCGCCCCCGCCCTGCCCGGCAAGGCCATGAAAGCTCGGCCGCCGCTGCGCTTCGAAGGTGCGGAACACACGGCTATCGGCGACAACACCCTGCTGCGCCTCGTTGAAAACGCCGAGCCGGTGCTCGCGCAAAACGTGCCGTTGCATCTGCCGAACGGACTGGTGCTAACCTATGGCCAGGTGCTGGCGCTAGGCGGAGATTTCTACGGAGTCGTCGACCGGCCGATCAACGAAGGCGCCACCCCGGCGGATCGTCTGCTGCGCTTCACGGCAGCTTTCGACACCCTCGCCGCCGTGCCGGCCTCCAAGGCCGAAGCGCCACAGATTCTCGCGATCATGCAAAAAGAGATCGACGCCGTTAAACAGGCGATCAAGGACGGCAAACCACCCCACGAAGCCTACGACGCACTGGGAGATACGTTGTCGGAAGAGTGGAACAAGATCACCGGTGGCGGCAGTTTCGTCTCGGCGCTATTCCCGCTCGGTCGCTACCTGAAACTGGCGGCGAACAATGCCGACCACTTCGGCGAATGGGCCCGTCAGGCTTACATCGCCGGGCACACCGCCGCCCTGCAAACTGCCGCTGCCGCCCACGCCAGTCAGGACGAGCTGCAACTGGAACGGGCCTACGCGATGAACGCGTTCGCCGATCACTATCTCACCGACCTGTTCTCCTCCGGGCATTTGCGAGTGCCCCGCAAGGCCATGGCCGCCGCAGTGACGCCGAGCGATCTGGGCTCTCTGATCACCCGGTTCATGCACGACGAAGACAGCAAATTCGGCCTCAAGGTACGCAACGCCCGGGGCGAGCAATGGCGGGCATTCGGCGACAAGCGCTACTTCGAAGCCGCCGATACCGACAATCGCAATCAGGTGAATCACGCGGTACAGGATTCTGCGGACGAAGTGTATGCCGCCTATTTCAGCGGCAATGTGCCGACCACCTTCAACGCGCTGCAACGGTTGCCGGACCTGACTTTCGTGATGAGTCTGACGAACAACTTCTCGCCACTGTTCCGCCTTCAGGGCAACAAAGTCCTGCGGCGCAAGGACGTGAACAACCTCAACGACACCGCCACCGTCGACGACTGGTGGGGCTGGAGCACTTACCTGCTGCTCAAGGACTATCACCCAACCGGCAACACGAATTAAGGAGCGATTCGATGACGATCAAATTGAAAGTGGAACTGGCTTCCGGCCAATCGTTGAAAGGTGCGCCGCTGCAATTGCTGCACGACGGCGTCGCCATCGCCCGGGCGTCGGTGGATGCCCAGGGCCAGGCGACGTTCGACGTCAGGCCCGGCCCGGGCAAACTGGCGGTCAGGGTGGATCGCTCGATTCTGCCCCGGAGCTGAAATGCCCGGACAAGATTGCCCCGGCGCACAACACGGATTCGCCGGGTAAAGTGCGACGACTGCCGCGAAGGATCGCGGCAGATCTTTCAAGGAGAACGAAGCATGACGTTTGCCGCTGCACACCTTCCGCAATTCCCCGATCACGCCAGCGATTCGATCATCCTGCGGCTGTCGACGCTGGATGACGATTTGATCATTCGTGTCCCCGATGGACAGGACACACCGCCGAACTGGGATGTGTACCCGATCCTCGGCGACGATCCGGAAGAGCCTGAATGGCTAGGCCTGTCGGAGCCGACCGGCGTCTGGGATGACGCACTCGACGACATGGTCGGCCTGACCGGAATCGAGCTGAGCATCCCTCGATTCGAACTGGAAAAGTACCTGAACAGCACCGTCGAGCTGCGCTACAAGTTCGCCGATGAGTCCAGCCTGGAGCCCTCCTCCGAACCGCTGAAACTCTACGTCGAAGCCTGATTCCTCAACCCTGCGCCTGCGCTTCTTCATGCGCCTGACGCAGCCGTTCGCGGCTGTTGGTCAGGTGCAGGCGCATGGCCGCGCGGGCGGCATCGGAATCCTGACGGGCGATGGCCTCGTAGATTTCCTCGTGCTCGCGGCTCAGGCGATTCATGTAGTGCTGCTGATCGTCATGGGCCAGGCGCGCGGAGTTCAGCCGCGTGCGCGGAATGATGCTGGTGCCCAGGTGGGTCATGATGTCGGTGAAATAGCGGTTGCCGGTGGACAGCGCGATTTGCAGGTGGAACTGGAAGTCCGACGCCACTGCATCGCTGGCATGGGCCACGCTTTCGTTCAATGCATCGAGGGCGGCACGCATGGCGGCCAGTTGTTCGGTGCTGCGACGTTGTGCGGCGAGACCGGCGGACTCTACTTCGAGGCTGATACGGAATTCGAGAATCGCCAGCACGTCACGCAGGGTGACCACGGTTGCCGGGTCGATCCGGAAACCGCTCGGGCTCGGTGTGTCGAGCACGAAGGTACCGATACCGTGACGGGTTTCGACCTGCCCTGCAGCCTGCAGTCGGGAAATCGCCTCGCGCACCACAGTACGGCTGACACCATTGGCTTCCATGATCGCCGACTCGGTGGGCAACTTGTCGCCACGCTTGAGCAGACCGTCGCGGATCTGCTCGGTCAGCACCGTCACCAGTTCCTGTGCCAGGCTGCGGCGCTTGCGAGGGAGGCGCGGGGTGTCGATCGGGTTTTCCATGGTCTGCGTTTATCTCGAAAATTCGGCTAGAGGGGCATCATAGCCCAAGGGAGTTGTACGATCACCGTCCTCTGTGGGAGCAGGCTCCCACAGATTCAGTACACATCAAGCCGTGACGGCCTGCTCGACCAGATGCCCGCTGTCGATCCGCACATGCCGTGGATGGAAGCGCTTGAGGCTGCTGCGATGGCCGACGCTGACGATGCTCAGGCCCGGCAACTGATCGATCAGCGCCTGATACAGCGTGGCCTCGTCTTCTTCGTCCATCGCCGACGTCGCTTCGTCCATGTACAGCCAGTGCGGTGCGTAGAGCAGCGCACGAGCGAAGGCCAGACGTTGCTGTTCACCCGGCGAGAGCATGCGCTGCCAGTGATTGGCTTCGTCCAGTCGTGCCACCAGATGCGGCAGACGGCAGGTCTCCAGCACTTGTGCATAACGCTCTGGCGAGTAGGTGTCACCCGGTTGTGGATAACTCAAGGCTTCACGCAGGGTGCCGATCGGCAGATACGGTTTTTGCGGCAGGAACAGATAACGCGATGCCGGCAGACGGATGCTGCCGTGGCCGGCCGGCCACAAATGCCCCATCGCCCGCAGCAGTGTCGACTTGCCGCTGCCGGAGCGGCCGCTGAGCATCACTCGATCACCCGCCTCCACGGTCATGTCGGCGCTGGTCAGCAGGTGACGACCGTCAGCCAGGTCCAGACCGAGGTTGTGTACCTTCAGTTCATCACCGTGATTCTGTACATCGATGGCCGGTGCCCGGTCTTCGTTGTCGCTCATGGCCTGACGGAAGCTCAACAAACGATCACAAGTCGCTCGCCATGCGGCGAGGTCCGAGTAGGCGGAGATGAACCAGCTGAAGTTCTCCTGCACGTTGCCGAATGCCGAGTTGATCTGCATCAGCTCACCCAGTTCGATCTTGCCGGACAGGTAACGCGGTGCCGCGACGATGAAGGGGAAGATGATTGCGATCTGGCCGTAACCCGAGGTGAAGAACGTCAGGCGCTTGGACACCCGCATGATGTCCCAGAAGTTGTGCCAGACCAGACCGAAGCGGCTGCTCAGACGACGATTTTCGTTGGGCTCGCCGTTGTACAGCGCAATGCTCTCGGCATTCTCGCGCACCCGCACCATCGAGAAACGCAGGTCGGCTTCGAAACGTTGTTGTTGGTTGTTCAGGCCGATCAGGCGTCGACCGATCAGGTGCGTCAGCCAACTGCCGACCGCCGCATACAGCAGTGCACACCAGAACATGTAACCGGGAATCTCGACGCCGAACACCTCAATGCTGCCCGACACTCCCCACAGAATGATCGAGAACGACACCAGGCTGACCACCGTGCGGATCAAGCCCAATGCGAGGCTCAAGGTGTTGCTGGTGAAGGTATTCAGGTCTTCGGAAATCCGTTGGTCAGGGTTATCGGTGTAGCCGCCCTGCTCCAGTTGGTAGTAGTTCTTGTGCCCGAGCCAGCGCTTGAAATGGTTTTCGGTGAGCCACGCCCGCCAGCGGATGGTCAGCATCTGCGTCAGGTACTGGCGATACACCGCGCCGAGAATCGCCACGGCCGCAATGCCGCAGAAATACAGGATCAACTGCCAGAACGCCGCCTCGTCCTTCTTTTGCAGGGCGTTGTAGAAATCCTTGTACCAACTGTTGAGCCACACCGAGATGCCGACGCTGAACAGCGACAGCGCGATCACGGCGATCAGCAACGTCCAGGCCTTGCCCTTCTCTTCACTGCGCCAGTACGGCGTGGTCATGGCCCACACCTTGCGAAAAAACTGCCCGCGCACAGCATCGTTGACCGCGGAATATTCAGCGTTCTGATTCATGGATAAGGCTCGATAAAGAAAAGAACAGACACGCACCGATCATAGTTGATCGGTGCGCTTTATCGCGAGGGCTGGCGATGGCCGTTCAGCGCAGGTTCAGCGACGAACCGGACGCTTCTGCAGTTTGCGCTGCAGGGTGCGGCGGTGCATGCCCAGGGCACGGGCAGTGGCGGAGATGTTGCCTTCGTGCTCGGTCAGCACGCGCTGAATGTGTTCCCATTGCAGGCGATCCACCGACATCGGGTTTTCCGGCACCAGGCTGTCGAGGTCGGCGTGTTCGGACAGAAGCGCCGCCAGCACGTCGTCGGCGTCGGCCGGTTTGCACAGGTAATTGCAGGCGCCGCGCTTGATCGCCTCGACCGCCGTGGCAATGCTCGAGTAACCGGTGAGGATCACCACGCGCATTTCCGGGTCCAGCTCCAGCAGCTTCGGCAGCAGGACCAGACCGGAGTCGCCGTCCATTTTCAGGTCCAGCGCGGCATAGTCCGGCAGATCGGCCTGGGCGATGGTCAGGCCTTCTTCGGCGGAACCGGCGGTGCTGACGCGGAAACCACGGCGAGCCATGGCGCGGGCCATCACCCGGGTGAAGGTCGCGTCGTCATCGACCAACAGCAAATGCGGCAGCTCTTCGCCTTCGACTTGGATTTCGTCACTCATGTTGCTCTCCTCGGGCGCCGTGGGGCAGGCGCAGCTCGGTGAGCGTGCCGCCTTCCTCATGACTATAGAGTTTCACTGAGCCGCCGGCGCGTGTCACGCTGGCCTTGCTCAAAAACAGGCCCAGGCCGAAACCTTTGCCCTTGGTGGTAAAAAACGGTTTGCCGATCTGCTCGGCGATGGCCAGCGGCACACCGGCGCCATGATCGCGGATGCTGATGGTCAGGTCTTCAGCGGTCCAGTCCAGCGTCACCTGAAGGTTTTCCGGGCAAGCATCGGCGGCGTTGTTCAGCAAATTCAACAAGGCCTGGGTCAGATCCGGCGGCGGTGCTACACGCGGCAACGTGCCCTGGCCCAGGCGCTGGAAGCGGTAACTGGCCTCGGGACGCATCAGGTGCCAGCGATTGAGCGCTTCGTCGAGCCACTCGGTGACGTCCTGCATCTCCACGGCCATCCGGCGATTGGCTTCGGCGGCGCGCACCAATTGTTGCAGGGTCTCCTTGCAGAGTTTCACCTGATCCTTCAGCACCTTCAGGTCTTCCTGAAGCATCGGGTCGTGATGATCCTGCTGCATTTCGTTGAGCAACACGCTCATGGTCGCCAGCGGTGTGCCCAGTTCATGGGCGGCGCCAGCGGCCTGAGTCGCCACGGCCAGCAATTGCTGATCGCGCAAGCCTTCTTCGCGGCGGATCGCGCGCAATTCCTCCTGACGGCGCAGCTCTTCGGCCATCCGCGCGGCGAAGAAGGTGATCACCGCTGCCGCCAGCGCGAAGCTCAGCCACATGCCGTAGATCTGCAGGTTCTCCCGGGCCACCGGCAGGGTTTCCAGCGGATAGAAATGCGTCAGCATCAGCGTGTACAAGGCCAGCGCAATGCCGGACAGCACCACCGAATAACGCCACGGCAGCGTCACTGCGGCAATGGTCAGCGGCACCAGATAATACGAAACGAACGGGTTGGTCGAACCGCCGGAGAAATACAGCAAGGCACTGTGGATAAACAGGTCGCAGGCCAGTTGCAGCGCGTATTCGAGCTCGGTAACCGGCCACGAAGTGCGCAAGCGCACGGCGGTGAACACGCAGAGCAGAATCGAACAGCCGAGGGTCATCACCAGCTGCACCCACGGCAACGGCAACAAATCCAGCCAGTAGGCCAGGCCCACGGAACCGGCCTGCGCGGCGAGCACCAGCGTGCGGATGAAAGTCAGCCGCCAGAGGTTCTGGCGAGTGGCGGAAGTCAGTTGTACGGGGGCGAGCATGAGCTCTCCTGATGAGCGCTCCAGGCGGATCGCACGGAGTATAACCAAGGCGCGGGCTTGAGAGGCGAAAGTGCGGCAAACGACCACATGGCAAAAAGCTTCGCGGCGGCTATAAGACCCATCTGTATAGAAGTTGTAACTGGGCGAACCGGATCATAAAAGCTACAGTCTGATGGTTTCACGCAGGCCCCCGAACCATCACCTGCGCCCTCATCAAGGAGCTTTCATGCACACATTTCGCCGCAGCGCCGCCCTTCTCGCCCTGACCGTCGGCAGCGTCGCCAGCCTTCCGGCCCTGGCTGCCGATGAGCTGCACTACAACCAGATTTCCCTGCGCGCCGAAGTCAGCCAGGAAGTGGCCCGCGACCTGATGATCGTGACCCTCTACACCGAAGAGCAAAACACTGACCCGGCCAAACTCGCCGCCGACGTCAGCACCACCATGAACAAGGCCCTCGCCCAGGCCAAGCAGGTCAAAGACATCACCCTGCGCCAGGGCAGCCGCAACAGCTACCCGATCTACGACACCAAGGGCCAGAAAATCACCGGCTGGCGCGAACGCGCCGAACTGCGCCTGGAAAGCGCCGACTTCGCCGCCCTGTCCAAACTCACTGGCGAACTGCTGACCGACCTGAAAATGGGCGGCATGGACTTCGCCATCGCCGACCCGACTCGCAAGGCCAGCGAAGACAAACTGCTGAAAGAAGCCGTCACCGCCTTCAAGGCCCGCGCCCAACTGGCCACCGACGCCCTGGGCGGCAAGGGTTACAAAATCGTCAACCTGAACCTCAACAGCAACGGCTTCCCACAACCGTACATGCGCGCCCCGATGATGATGAAAGCCGCCGGCATGGACGCAGCACCGGTCACGCCTGAAGTCGAAGCAGGCACCAGCCAGGTCAGCCTGACGGCCGATGGCTCGATTGAAGTGTTGATGCAGTGATTGAGTGACGGCTGAATGAAAAACCGGCGATCAGTGATGATCGCCGGTTTTTTTATGCATCGGATTTGGGTTGCCGCCATCGCTGGCAAACCGGATCGCCGCTGCTGTCCCAAAAATCCTGATAGACGCCCCCTGCGGCGCAGCCGCCCCACTCAACAGGATGAGCGTTAGCTCGGCTGCAGCTCTTGATCTTTTGGCGACGTCGGAAGGCTGAGTGGAGGGATTCATCCGGGGGTGGGAGCGCAGCGACCGTTTGGCGAAGCCAAACACATCGAGAGGAGGTGCAGCGAAGCAAACCGTAGGCGATGCCCCCCGGATGAATCCCGGAGCGAAGGAACCCCGAGCCTCAGCGAGCGGGCCGAACGTAGGAGCAAGCGTTTTTGGTTACTTTTTAGGCGTTTGTAAAAAGTGACCCGCCGTAAGGGCGGAACCCTAAGTGGCCGTTACCGCAACAACGGATATGTACCCAACCACCCCAGATATACCGAGTTAGACACCTCACCTAGAAAAACGATATTTCCGCGCCCCCCATCACCCCAGCTACCCTCCCCCGCCACAATCACCTCCAACACCCGGGGCAGACATGCAAAGACTCACCCTAAAACCACTACTGATAACCCTCGCCCTGGCAACTACCGCCCCCTTCGCCAACGCAGCAACAACCCTGGTCTACTGCTCCGAAGCCAGCCCCGCAGGCTTCGACCCCAGCCAGTACACCAGCGGCACCGACTTCGACGCCTCCGCCGAAACCCTCTTCAACCGCCTCACCCAGTTCAAACGCGGCGGCACCGAAGTCGAACCCGGTCTGGCGACCAACTGGGACGTAAGCCCGGACGGCCTCCAATACACCTTCCACCTGCGCCAAAACGTAAAATTCCACACCACCGACTACTTCACCCCGACCCGCACCTTCAACGCCGACGACGTCCTGTTCACCTTCCAACGCCTGCTCGACCCGGACAACGCCTTTCGCAAGGCCTACCCCGCCGAGTCCCCGTATTTCACAGACATGGATCTGAACACCACGATCAAATCCGTGGAAAAACTCGACGAAAACACCGTGCGCTTCAACCTGAACAACGTCGACGCCGCGTTCGTGCAAAACCTCGCCATGAGCTTCGCCTCGGTGCAATCGGCCGAATACGCCGCCCAACTGCTGAAGGAAGGCCACGCCGCCGACCTCAACCAGAAACCGGTCGGCACCGGCCCGTTTGTGTTCAAGCGTTATCAGAAGGACTCGCAGATCCGCTACGCGGCGAACAAGGACTACTGGAAACCCGAGGACGTGAAAATCGACAACCTGGTGTTCTCGATCACCCCGGACGCCGCCGTGCGCCTGCAAAAGCTCAAGACCGGCGAATGCCAGGTCAGCGGCTACCCGCGCCCGGCCGACATCGAAGTGATGGAAAAAGACCCGAACCTGCGCGTGTTGAAGCAGGCCGGTTTCAACCTCGGTTTCCTTGCCTACAACACCACTCACCCGCCGCTGGACCAATTAAAGGTGCGTCAGGCCCTGGACATGGCCATCGACAAACCGGCGATCATCAAGGCTGTTTATCAGAGTGCCGGGCAGCTGGCGCAGAACGCCTTGCCGCCCGCGCAATGGTCCTATGACCCGAATATCAAGGACGCGCCGTACGATCCCGTGAAAGCCAAGGCGCTACTCAAGGAAGCCGGGGTTGCGCCGGGTACAACCATCAACCTCTGGGCGATGACAGTGCAGCGCGCATCCAACCCGAATGCGCGGATGTCGGCACAGATGATCCAGCAGGATTGGGAGAAGATCGGTATCAAGGCCAACATCGTCAGCTATGAATGGGGCGAGTACATCAAGCGCGCCAAGAATGGCGAACACGACGCGATGATCTATGGTTGGACAGGTGACAACGGCGACCCGGACAACTGGCTGGGCGTGCTTTACAGCTGCGCGGCAGTGAAAGGCAGCAACTACGCCAAGTGGTGCGATCCGGCCTACGACAAACTGGTGCAGCAGGCCAAGGTGTCCACCGATAAATCGCAACGGGTAAAACTGTATCAACAGGCGCAACTGATCCTTAAACAGCAGGTGCCGATCACGCCGATCGCCAACTCCACGGTGTTCCAGCCGCTGCGCAAGGAAGTCACCGACTTCAAGATCAGCCCGTTCGGTCTAACCCCCTTCTATGGCGTGGGTATAAATAAGTAACACCGAGCCCCAAGGCGGCGCGCAAATCGTGACCAATGCACCGTTTTGGGGCTTCGTTTGCACCGTAAAAACCGACCGCAAACGGTCAAATGCGTCAGAAGTTATACAGATGCGACATTAAGGTACGTTCGTGCCACCGTTTGATGCCGCCGGGCGCTCTGGATCTTGCATTGGGTATGGGCCCTGCATAAGTATCCGCAGGCACGACTCACGAGGTCGTACCTCAATATTAAAAAATGACAACAAATCATGAGGCCAACATGCTTAAACACGCGGTCATTCCGTTTTTAGTCGGCGCAGGCTTGTTAGCCTCCGCACCTTTCGCTTCCGCTGCGACTAACCTGGTGTTCTGCTCCGAAGGCAGCCCGGCCGGTTTCGACCCAGGCCAATACACCACCGGAACCGACTTCGACGCCTCAGCCGAAACCATGTTCAACCGTCTGACCCAGTTCGAGCGTGGCGGCACCGCCGTGATTCCTGGGCTGGCGACCAGCTGGGACATTTCGACCGATGGCCTGACTTACACCTTCCACCTGCGTGAAGGCGTCAAGTTCCACACCACCTCGTATTTCAAGCCGACTCGTGAGTTCAACGCCGACGACGTACTGTTCACCTTCAATCGCATGATTAACAAGGATGACCCGTTCCGTAAGGCGTACCCGACCGAATTCCCGTACTTCACCGACATGGGGATGGATACCAACATCACCAAGATCGATAAAGTCGACGACCACACCGTCAAGTTCACTCTGAAAGAAGTCGACGCCGCGTTCATCCAGAACATGGCCATGAGCTTCGCGTCGGTTCAGTCCGCCGAGTATGCAGCCCAGCTGCTGAAAGAAGGCAAGGCTGCCGACATCAACCAGAAGCCGATCGGCACTGGTCCGTTCGTGTTCAAGAGCTACCAGAAAGACTCCAACATCCGTTACACCGGCAACAAGGACTACTGGAAGCCTGATGACGTGAAGATCGACAACCTGATCTTCGCCATCACCACCGACCCGTCGGTACGTATCCAGAAGCTGAAAAAGAACGAGTGCCAGGTCACCCTGTTCCCGCGTCCAGCCGACCTGAAAGCGTTGAATGAAGACAAAACGCTGAAGATGCCGAACCAGGCCGGCTTCAACCTGGGCTACATCGCCTACAACGTGATGGACAAGGTCAAGGGCAGCAACGAAGCCAACCCGCTGGCCGACCTGCGCGTTCGCCAGGCGCTGGACATGGCCGTCAACAAGCCACAGATCATCGACTCGGTTTACCAGGGCGCGGGCCAACTGGCCGTCAACGCCATGCCACCGACCCAGTGGTCCTACGACACCACCATCAAGGACGCCAAGTACGATCCTGAGAAAGCCAAGCAGCTGCTCAAGGAAGCCGGCGTCAAGGAAGGTACCGAGATCGTCCTGTGGGCGATGCCGGTTCAGCGTCCGTACAACCCGAACGCCAAACTGATGGCCGAAATGCTCCAGTCCGACTGGAAGAAGATCGGTCTGAACGTGAAGATCACCAGCTACGAGTGGGGCGAGTACATCAAGCGTTCCAAAGGTGGCGAGAACCAGGCCATGATCATTGGCTGGAGCGGTGACAATGGTGATCCGGACAACTGGCTCAACGTGTTGTTTGGTTGCGACTCCCTGAGTGGCAACAACTTCTCCAAATGGTGCGACAAGAAATTCGACGGCCTCGTGAAAGAAGCCAAGCGCACCACTGACCAGGCCAAGCGCACCGAACTCTACAAAGAGGCGCAACACGTCCTCAAAGATGCAGTCCCTATGACACCTATCGCTCACTCGACGGTGTATCAACCCATGCGCGCCAACGTGCAGGACTTCAAGATCAGCCCATTCGGCTTGAACTCCTTCTACGGCGTCAGCATCAAGTAAAAAACCGGCGGCGACGTTTTCAGCGTCGCCGCTGTTTTTTTCTGCCGAATAGTCAGGAATTTGCCTACATCCATTTCCACCTGGTCTTACCAGGTTGGTCTAGGACGTGTCGCCTTTTCCTACGAGTCTTTAGGACTCAGCGCATTTACTGCCAGACCTGCGGCCCCTACCGTCAGGTTCTGACCAGTGACTGCGTGGGCTATCGGTTTGCTGTGGGTTTGAGCTCAATGCCGCCACAACTTCCCTGGAAGGGATCGCGGCGCATTGAAAAACACTGAGAAAAGAGGGAGCGTCATGCGCCACACCTTGGTTTTTTCCGCATTGCTGGGCGCCGGCCTGTTGGCCGCCACGTCCGCGAGTTTTGCCGCCAGCGACAGTCTGGTGTTCTGCTCCGAAGGCAGCCCGGCCGGTTTCGATACCGCGCAGTACACGACCGCGACCGATAACGACGCCGCCGAACCGCTGTACAACCGCCTGGCCGAGTTCGAAAAAGGCGCGACCAATGTCGTACCGGGCCTGGCAACGAGCTGGGATATTTCCGAGGATGGCCTCAAGTACACCTTTCACCTGCGTGAAGGGGTGAAATTTCATACAACGGCGTACTTCAAACCTACCCGCGATTTCAACGCCGACGACGTGCTGTTCACGTTTAACCGCATGCTCGATCCGCAACAGCCATTCCGTAAGGCTTATCCGACCGAGTTCCCGTATTTCAACGGGATGAGCCTGAACAAGAACATCGCCAAGGTCGAGAAGACCGGGCCGCTGACCGTGCAGTTCACGCTCAACAGCGTCGACGCCGCGTTCATCCAGAACATCGCCATGAGCTTCGCCGCCATTCTGTCTGCCGAATACGCCGACAAACTGTTGGCCGAAGGCAAGCCGAGCGACATCAACCAGAAGCCGATCGGCACTGGCCCGTTCGTGTTCAAGAGCTATCAGAAAGACTCGAACATCCGCTACACCGGCAACCCGCATTACTGGGATCAGAGCCGGGTGAAGCTGAAGAACCTGATTTTCGCGATCAACACCGACGCTTCGGTCCGCGTGCAGAAGCTCAAGGCTGGCGAGTGCCAGGTCACCCTGCACCCGCGCCCGGCCGATGTGCCGGCACTGAAGAACGACCCGAAACTGAAACTGATCGAAAAGCCGGGCTTCAACCTTGGCTACATCGCCTACAACGTGCGCCACAAACCGTTCGACCAGCTCGAAGTGCGTCAGGCGCTGGACATGGCGGTGAATAAACAAGGGATTCTCAACGCTGTTTACCAGGGTGCCGGTCAACTGGCGGTCAACGCCATGCCGCCGACCCAATGGTCCTACGACACCACGATCAAGGACGCCGCCTATAACCCGGAAAAAGCCAAGGAGTTGCTCAAGGCTGCCGGCGTCAAGGAAGGCACCGAGATCACCCTGTGGGCCATGCCGGTGCAACGTCCATACAACCCGAACGCCAAACTGATGGCCGAAATGCTCCAGGCTGACTGGGCCAAGATCGGTCTGAAAGTGAAGATCGTCAGCTACGAATGGGGCGAATACATCAAACGCACCAAGAATGGCGAACACGACATCAGCCTGATCGGCTGGACCGGTGATAACGGGGATCCGGACAACTGGCTCGGCACGCTGTACAGCTGCGACGCCATTGGCGGCAACAACTACTCCATGTGGTGCGACCCGGCTTACGACAAGCTGATCAAAGAAGCCAAGGTCGTCACCGACCGCGACCAGCGCACCGTGCTCTACAAACAGGCCCAGCAGTTGCTCAAGCAGCAAGTGCCGATCACGCCTGTCGCCCACTCGACGGTCAACCAGCCGTTAAGCGCCAGGATCGAAGGATTCAAGGTCAGCCCCTTCGGTCGCAACGTGTTTTCGGGTGTCAGCATCGATTAAACAAAAAACCGACTAGCCGCAACGCTGAGGAGGCCGTCTACCTCCTCACGCAAGCGCTTTGCCGAAATTCGCCAATCAGGCGTTTTGCAAACGTTTGCGATGTGTGAATGAGTTCTAAAACCAAAAACCGGCCAACCCAAAAAAGCCGGCATAAAAAGAAAGTAAAGGAGCTTCACCCATGAAACTGAGCAGCACCGCGATACTGGCTCTGGCCATCAGCAGCATCACCGCCACGGCTTATGCCGAGGAACAGAGCCAGGCGTACACCCCGGTTACCGTCAACGAGCAGAGCGCCCAGGCTGAAGCCACCGGTTTCCTCGAAGGCTCCAAGATCAGCGGCACGACCCGTAACTGGTACGCCAACGAGCAACTGAAACGTGGCGGCAAGTTCACCTACCGCAAAGACGGTGTCGCGACCCCGACCGATCGTCGTATCAACTGGGTGCAGGGCACCATCGTCAACTACACCTCCGGCTTCACCCAGGGCACCGTCGGTGTCAGCACTGAAGTGGCCGCGTACAACGCCGTTGCCCTGGAGCGCGATCGCAAGGATCTGGCCTCCAACAATGGTGGCGCACCGGGTTCGCGTCCAGGCGCAGGCAACAACCGTACGCTGACCAAAGAAGGCGGCGACGCTGAAGGTCAGTGGAGCAAACTGGGCCTGGCCAACGTCAAGTTCCGCGTTTCCAACACCACGCTGACCGCCGGTCGCCAGAACTTCAGCACGCCAATCGTCGACACCATCGGCAACCGTGCGCTGCCTTCGAGCTTTGAAGGTGTCAGCCTGCACAGCGAAGAGCTGAACAACCTGTCGTTCGACGCCGGCAGCTTCGACCGCGTATCGCCGCGTACCGAAGAGAGCCTGTCGAAATTCCGCTCCGAGTACACCAACAACAGCGCCGAGACCGATCGCGTGAGCATCGTCGGCCTGAACTACCAGCCGCTGAAAAGCCTGAAGACCAGCCTGTACGCTTCCAAGGTTGAAGACTTCTGGAACCAGTACTACTTCGGCGCCACCCACGAACTGGGTGACAGCAACGTCGTAAGCCTGACCACCGGCCTGAACTACTACAAAACTGTCGATACCGGCAAAAAAGAGATGGGCAACATCGACAACGACACCTACTCCCTGTCGTTCGGTCTGACCCACCAGGCCCACAGCCTGACCTTCTCGTACCAGGAAATTAACGGTAACGAGTACTTCGACTACCTGCACGAAACCAACGGCATCTACCTGGCCAACTCCCTGCTGTCCGACTTCAACGGCCCGAACGAGAAATCCTTCCAGGTCGCCTACGGTCTGAACATGGCCGAATACGGCGTGCCAGGCCTGAAGTTCAACATCTACCAGGCTCGCGGCTGGGGCATCGACGGTACTCACTACACCGGCACTGCGTATGACGTGAAAAACATGGACGGCGAGCACCACTACGAATACGGCATCGGTGCAACCTACGCCGTACAGAGCGGCCCACTCAAGGCCACCACCATCCGTGGCACCTACACCGCTCACCGCGCCAGCGAAAACCAGGCTGACGGCAGCATCAACGAGTTCCGTCTCGTGACCACCGTACCATTCAACATCCTGTAAAAACGCACGCCGACGGCTAACTCAGTGACGAGTCGGCCGTTCGGCTTTTTGTCTTCAACCGATTGCAGAGGGTTCTTGATGAAAATGCTTCCCCTACGTGCGGCCATCGCTGCCGCGTTGCTGAGTGTCGCTGTCGGCGTCTCGGCCAAACCCTTGGTGGTCTGCACCGAAGCCAGCCCGGAAGGCTTCGATATGGTCCAGTACACGACTGCAGTCACTGCCGACGCGGTGGCCGAAACCATCTTCAACCGTCTGGCCGACTTCAAGCCAGGCACCACTGAAGTGATCCCGGCGCTTGCCGAGTCCTGGGACATCAGCGACGACGGCCTGACCTACACGTTCCACCTGCGCAAAGGCGTCAAGTTCCACACCACCGAATACTTCAAGCCGACTCGCGACATGAACGCCGACGACGTGGTCTGGAGCTTCCAGCGTCAGCTGGACCCGAATCACCCGTGGCACAAGCTGTCGAGCGTGGGCTTCCCGTACTTTGAAAGCATGGGCTTCAAGGAACTGCTGAAGAGCGTCGAGAAAGTCGACGACAACACGGTCAAGTTCACCCTGACCCGCCGCGAAGCGCCGTTCCTGGCCGACATCGCCATGGCGTTCTCCTCGATCTACCCGGCGGAATACGCCGACCAGTTGCTCAAGGCCAACAAGACCGGCGACCTGAACAACAAGCCGGTCGGCACTGGCCCGTTCGTCTTCCAGCGCTACAACAAGGACGCCCAGGTTCGCTTCAAGGCCAACCCGGACTATTTCCGTGGCAAGCCGCCGGCTGATGCCCTGATTCTGGCCATCGCCACCGACAACAACGTTCGCCTGCAGAAACTCAAGGCCAACGAGTGCCAGGTCGCGCTGTATCCGAAGCCGGACGACATCCCGAGCATCAAGAAAGACGACAAGCTGAAAGTCGATGAAATGGACGCGATGACCGTCTCCTACATCGCCATGAACACCCAGCACAAATACATCAGCGACGTGCGGGTGCGTAAAGCGATCGACATCGCCTTCGACAAGGCCGCCTACGTCAACGCACTGTTCGGCAAGGGCAACGCGTCGGTCGCGGTCAACCCGTACCCGCCGACCCTGCTGGGCTACAACCACGACCTGAAGAACCCGCCACGTGACCTCGACAAGGCCCGCGCCCTGCTCAAGGAAGCCGGTGTACCGGAAGGCACCACGTTCACCCTGTTCACCCGCAACGGCGGCGGCCCGACCAACCCGAACCCGATGCTGGGCGCGCAAATGATGCAGGCTGACCTGGCGAAAGTCGGGATCAAGATCGACATCCGCGTGATGGAATGGGGCGAAATGCTCAAACGCGCCAAAGCCGGCGAACACGATATGGTTTCGGCCGGATGGGCGGGCGACAACGGCGACCCGGATAACTTCCTGACGCCTATGCTCAGTTGCGAAGCCGCCAAGAACGGCGAAAACTACGCTCGCTGGTGCAACGAGAAATTCCAGACCCTGCTCGACGAAGCACGGGCTAAAGTAGATCCGGCCGAACGCGCCAAACTGTACGAAGAAGCCCAGGCCATCTTCAATCAGGACCAGCCGTGGATCAGCATGGCCCACACCCGGATGTTCACCGCAATGCGCAACAACGTAGAGGGTTATCACATCAGCCCTCTCACAACCAATAACTTCGCCACCACCCAGGTGAAGTAGATAAGAAACTCCCGGCCTCCCTGACCCCAGGGTCGCCGGGCACGCCTAACCGGCTGATGAGGTACCACACAAGATGTTTAGTTTTATTGCCCGCCGACTGGGGTTGTTGATCCCCACGTTTTTCGGCATCACCTTGCTGACTTTCGCGTTGATTCGCATGATTCCCGGCGACCCCGTGGAAGTGATGATGGGCGAACGTCGGGTCGACCCCGAAATGCACGCTCAGGCAATGGAACGCCTCGGTCTGAACAAGCCGCTGTATGCCCAGTACCTGGACTACGTCGGCAAACTGGCCCATGGCGATCTCGGCGAATCCCTGCGCACCCGTGAGAGCGTATGGACCGAGTTCACCTCCCTCTTCCCGGCGACCCTGGAACTGTCCATGGCCGCCCTGCTGTTCGCCGGCATCCTGGGCCTTCTGGCCGGGGTGATCGCGGCCCTCAAGCGAGGATCCCTGTTCGACCACGGGGTGATGGGCATTTCCCTGGCGGGGTATTCGATGCCGATCTTCTGGTGGGGCCTGATCCTCATCATGTTCTTCTCGGTAAGCCTGGGCTGGACCCCGGTGTCCGGGCGGATCGATCTGCTCTACGACATCGAGCCGCGCACCGGTTTCATGCTGATCGACACCCTGCTCGCCGATGACATGGGCGCGTTCCTCGATGCGCTGCATCACCTGATCCTGCCGGCCATCGTGCTCGGCACCATTCCGCTGGCGGTGATCGCGCGGATGACCCGTTCGTCGATGCTCGAAGTGCTGCGTGAAGACTACATCCGTACCGCCAAGGCCAAAGGCCTGTCGCCGTCGCGCGTAGTGTTCGTGCACGGTCTGCGCAACGCGCTGATCCCGGTGCTGACCGTGGTCGGCCTGCAAGTCGGCACCCTGCTGGCCGGTGCGGTACTGACCGAAACCATCTTCTCGTGGCCCGGCATCGGCAAGTGGCTGATCGAAGCCATCGGCGCCCGGGACTACCCGGTCGTGCAGAACGGCATCCTGCTGATCGCCTGCCTGGTGATCCTGGTCAACTTCGTGGTGGACATCCTCTACGGCTTTGCCAACCCACGCATCCGTCATCAGCGCTGAGGACAATATCCATGAGCACTCCAACTTCCTCAGTAGCCACCGCCGCCACCGCTGCGGATCAAAGCCTGCTGTACCCATCGCCGTACAAAGAGTTCTGGCAAGCGTTCTCCAAGAACAAGGGCGCCGTTGCCGGCCTGTTGTTCATGTTGCTGGTGATTTTCTGCGCGATCTTTGCGCCGTGGGTTGCCCCGCATAACCCGAGCGAGCAATACCGTGACTTCCTGCTGACGCCACCGGCGTGGCTGGAAGGTGGGCAGATGCAGTTCCTGCTCGGCACCGATGAATTGGGCCGCGACCTGCTGTCGCGTCTGATCCAGGGTTCGCGCCTGTCGCTGCTGATCGGCCTGTCGTCGGTGGTGATGTCGCTGATCCCGGGGATTCTGCTGGGTCTGTTCGCAGGCTTTTTCCCGAAAATGATTGGCCCGACCATCATGCGTCTGATGGACATCATGCTGGCCCTGCCGTCGCTGCTGCTGGCCGTGGCGATCGTCGCCATCCTCGGCCCTGGCCTGATCAACACCGTGATCGCCATCGCCGTGGTTTCGCTGCCGTCCTACGTACGTCTGACCCGCGCTGCGGTGATGGGCGAACTGAACCGTGACTACGTGACCGCCGCGCGCCTGGCCGGTGCCGGCCTGCCACGCCTGATGTTCATCACCGTGCTGCCGAACTGCATGGCGCCGCTGATCGTTCAGGCGACCCTGAGCTTCTCTTCGGCGATCCTCGATGCCGCCGCCCTGGGCTTCCTCGGCCTCGGCGTCCAGCCGCCAACCCCTGAGTGGGGCACCATGCTGGCTTCGGCCCGCGACTACATCGAACGCGCCTGGTGGGTAGTGAGTCTGCCTGGCTTGACCATTTTGCTCAGCGTGCTGGCAATCAACTTGATGGGCGACGGTCTGCGCGATGCGCTGGACCCGAAACTCAAGAACGCCGCCTGAGGAGATTCCCATGTCACTGTTAGAAATCAAGAATCTCAACGTACGCTTCGGCGACAAGAACGCCACACCGGTGGTCGACGGCCTCGACCTCAAAGTGGACAAGGGCGAAGTCCTGGCCATCGTGGGCGAGTCGGGTTCCGGCAAGTCCGTGACCATGATGGCGCTGATGGGCCTGATCGAGCACCCTGGGATCGTGACAGCCGACTCCCTGAGCTTCGACGGCAAAGACATGCTCAAGTTGAGCAATCGCCAGCGTCGGCAGATCGTCGGCAAAGACCTGTCCATGGTGTTCCAGGACCCGATGACCGCGCTCAACCCGAGCTACACCGTCGGTTTCCAGATCGAAGAAGTGCTGCGCCTGCACCTGAAAATGTCCGGCAAGCAAGCGCGTAAACGTGCGATCGAACTGCTGGAAAAAGTGGAAATCCCGGGCGCCGCGAGCCGTATGGACGCCTATCCGCACCAACTGTCCGGCGGTATGAGCCAACGTGTGGCGATTGCCATGGCGATTGCCGGCGAGCCGAAACTGCTGATCGCGGACGAACCGACCACCGCACTCGACGTGACGATTCAGGCGCAGATCATGGACCTGCTGCTGGCGTTGCAGAAAGAGCAGAACATGGGCCTGGTGCTGATCACCCACGACCTCGCCGTCGTGGCTGAAACCGCCCAGCGCGTGTGCGTGATGTACGCCGGTCAAGCCGTTGAAGTCGGTCAGGTGCCGCAACTGTTCGACATCCCGGCCCACCCGTACAGCGAAGCGCTGCTCAAGGCGATTCCGGAACACAGCCAGGGTGCCGAGCGTCTGGCGACCCTGCCGGGCATCGTTCCCGGCCGCTACGACCGTCCGCAAGGCTGCCTGTTGTCGCCACGCTGCCCGTACGTGCAGGACAGCTGCCGCACGCAGCGTCCGACCCTTGACCCGAAAAGCAACAGCCTCGCCCGCTGCTTCTACCCGTTGAACCAGGAGGTGGCGTAATGGCCGTCGTACTTACCGCCCGCGACCTGACCCGTCACTACGAAGTCTCCCGTGGCCTGTTCAAAGGCCACGCGACCGTACGCGCCCTCAACGGTGTGTCGTTCGAACTGGAAGCCGGCAAGACCCTCGCCGTTGTGGGCGAGTCGGGCTGTGGCAAGTCCACCCTGGCCCGCGCCCTGACCCTGATCGAGGAGCCGTCGTCCGGTTCCCTGAAAATCGCCGGGCAAGAAGTGGCCGGCGCCGACAAGGCCCAGCGCAAGCAACTGCGCAAAGACGTGCAGATGGTGTTCCAGAGCCCGTACGCCTCGTTGAACCCACGGCAGAAAGTCGGTGACCAGCTCGGCGAGCCGCTGCTGATCAACACCAACCTGTCGGCTGCCGAGCGTCGCGAGAAAGTCCAGGCGATGATGAAGCAGGTCGGCTTGCGTCCCGAGCACTACCAGCGTTATCCGCACATGTTCTCCGGCGGTCAGCGTCAGCGTATTGCACTGGCTCGCGCCATGATGCTGCAACCGAAAGTGCTGGTGGCGGACGAACCGACCTCGGCGCTCGACGTGTCGATCCAGGCCCAGGTGCTGAACCTGTTCATGGATCTGCAGCAGGAGTTCAACACCGCCTACGTGTTCATCTCGCACAACCTCGCGGTGGTGCAACACGTGGCCGATGACGTGATGGTGATGTACCTCGGTCGCCCGGTTGAAATGGGCCCGAAGAACGACATCTACGAGCGCCCGCTGCACCCGTACACCCAGGCGCTGTTGTCGGCGACCCCGACCATCCACCCGGACCCGAACAAGCCGAAGATCAAGATCGTCGGCGAGTTGCCCAACCCGCTGAACCCGCCGCCGGGCTGTGCTTTCCACAAGCGCTGCCCGTACGCGACCGAGCGTTGCAGTACTGAAGAGCCGGCGTTGCGCCATCTCGACAATCGGCAAGTGGCTTGCCACTACGCCGAACAGTTCCTCGACGGCGCGGCCTGAAAAAACCCGCCCTGTTGCCGGGGCGGGCTGATGAGTTGACCAAACCTCTTCTTCTTCGATTGCGCATCAGTCGGGGAAGAAGGGGTTTTCTTTTGTCTGCAATCTACGTCTGGCTGTCGCCATCATCCGGATCATCGGTATCCGGCTCGTCGGTGGTCGAGTCGTCATCGTCCTTGCTGCCGCCCTGATCCTGATCACCCGGTTCGGACTCGGACTTGGCGAGCATGATCACCGCTGCGTGGCCATGGGTAGCGTTAAAACCTTGCGGTGGGCCGCCAGTGCTCGCCCATGCCGCCGTGGTGCCGAGCGTCAGCATCACCAAAACCTTAAGCAACAACACTATGCGTTGAAAAATGCTCATGAGCGTTTCCATCCTTTCGTGATTGAAGCCAGAGTGCCGATCCGGCGCTGAATAAAATCTAGTTCCGATCAGCCGGGTTCACCAGATAGGACGCTAACCAATGCCCATAATTGCTGCGGGTGGACAGACCGCTTTCGAATAACCTCCATAACCGGATCAGCTAAGCGAGGCGGCCTTGCGGGTTTGCAAGGGCTGCTTGCCCGTCACCCGCAAACGGGTCGCCAGATACACCAACGGGACGGACATCAGCGCCAGCGCCGCACTGGCCACCCAGACGCTGTGACCACCGAACTGCCCGTAAAGCTGACCGCTCAGCACCGGTGACAGCAGCGCGCTCGCACTCCAGGCCATGAAAAACAGACCGAAGTACTGACCGCTTTTTCCGCGTTGCGCATGCTGCATGACCAGCACGTTCAGCGGCGGCATGAACAGCGCTTCACCGAGGGTCCAGACCACCGTCGACAGACAGGCATAAAACAAACCGGAACCCAGCGGCAACATGCCGAGCCCGACCGCCAGCAGTATGCAGCCGGCAATCAACGGCCAGCGCGAGCCCCAGCGTTCGCCCCAATGCGAGATTGGAATCTGTAACGCCACGACAAGGACTGCGTTGATCGCGAACTGCCAGCCAATGGCTTCGGTGCTCAAGCGATAGTAATCGCGCAGGTAGTTGCCGAGCGTGCTGTAGACCGTGTCGAACGCCATGCCGAGCAGGACGGTCGCCGCCAGCAGCCAGAGGAATGGCTTGTCGCGATACGGCAGGCCGGAGCCGGTCTGCGCCTCAGGTGTTTCTTGCGGGACAAGAATCGGTCGTCGCCAGGTCGTGCGGACAAACCAGAGCAACGCCACCAGCGTCAGCGCCGCACTGATGAAGAACACCCAGCGAAAATCCGTCTGCGCCAGCACACCGCCCGCGATACCGGCGGCGGCCATCCCGAGGTTTCGCGCGATACGGCTCAAGGCCTGCGCCCGTGGGCGCTGCGCAACCTCGCAATACTCCATGATCAATCGTTGATGCAGCGTACGGATCGCGCCGTCGATCGTACCGCTGAGCAACAGCAGCCCGGCCAGCAACGGCACCTGCGTGACCAGCCCGAGCCCCAGCAGCACCCACGCTGAAACGAAGAACAGCGTCGCCGTCAGCCGAGCGGTGCGGACATGGTCACTGAGCAAGCCGCCCAGCATCGAACCGATCAACAGCCCGCCGCCATACGCCGCCAATAGCCAACCAACGGTCTCGATGGCGAAGCCCAGTTCCTGACGCAGATACAGCGCCATGAACAGCTTGACCATGCTGCTCAGGCGATTGATGAACAACAGCGCTGCCAGCACCCAGGCCATGGTGCTGAAGTAACCGTCGAGTCGCAGCAGATGAATCAACCGACCGGTCATTACCTTGATCCCTCCTTGATCATTCTTCGCCGCAGGTTCGCACCCGGATCAAATGGACCCGCCCATACTCAATCAACAGGCAAAAAAAAGCCCACTGTTTTATCAGTGGGCTTTCGGGTGTCGCCAATCAGCGCTTAGTGATGCTCACGCGTCGCACGGAATTTCACGTCCGGCCAGCGCTCTTCCATCAGGGCCAGGTTGACGCGGGTCGGAGCGAGGTAGGTCAGGTGACCGCCGCCGTCCAGTGCCAGGTTTTCCACAGCCTTGTTGGAGAATTCCTCCAGCTTCTTCTTGTCGCCGCATTCGATCCAGCGCGCGGAGTACACGGTGATCGGCTCGTAGGAGCACTCGACCTTGTATTCCTCTTTCAGGCGGCTGGCGACCACATCGAACTGCAGCACACCGACGGCGCCGAGGATGATGTCGTTGCTGCGTTCCGGGAAGAACACCTGGGTCGCGCCTTCTTCGGCCAGCTGTTGCAGGCCCTGGCGCAGTTGCTTGGATTTCAGCGGATCACGCAGGCGTACGCGGCGGAACAGTTCCGGGGCGAAGTGCGGGATACCGGTGAAGCCCAGGCTTTCGCCTTCGCTGAAGGTGTCGCCGATCTGGATCGTGCCGTGGTTGTGCAGACCGATGATGTCGCCGGCGTACGCCTCTTCCAGTTGCTCACGCTCGGAGGAGAAGAACGTCAGGGCGTCGCCGATGCGCACGTCCTTGCCGGTGCGCACGTGGCGCATCTTCATGCCTTTCTCGTACTTGCCGGAGCAGATACGCATGAAGGCGATACGGTCGCGGTGTTTCGGGTCCATGTTCGCCTGGATCTTGAAGATGAAGCCCGAGAACTTCTCTTCCACCGGCTCCACGGTGCGCTCGTTGGCCACACGGGCCAGCGGACGCGGTGCCCAGTCGACCACGGCGTCGAGAACGTGGTCGACACCGAAGTTGCCCAGCGCCGTACCGAAGAACACCGGGGTCATCTGACCGTCGAGGAACTCCTGCTGATTGAATTCGTGGCAGGCGCCCTGCACCAGTTCCAGCTGTTCGAGGAAACGATCGTACTCGTCGCCCAGGTGTGCGCGGGCTTCGTCGGAGTCGAGCTTCTCGATGATCTTGGTTTCGGTGCGTTCGTGACCGTGACCGGCGGTGTAGACGATGATGTAGTCGTCGGCGAGGTGATACACGCCCTTGAAGTCGCGGTAGCAACCGATCGGCCAGGTGATCGGCGCAGCCTTGATCTTCAGGACGGCTTCGATTTCGTCGAGCAGTTCGATCGGGTCGCGGATGTCACGGTCGAGTTTGTTGATGAAGCTGACGATCGGCGTGTCACGCAGACGGCAGACGTCCATCAGCGCAATGGTACGTGGCTCTACACCTTTACCGCCGTCGAGGACCATCAAGGCCGAGTCCACCGCCGTCAGGGTGCGGTAAGTATCTTCGGAGAAGTCTTCGTGGCCCGGGGTGTCGAGCAGGTTGATCATGTGTTCGCGATATGGGAACTGCATGACCGACGTGGTAATCGAGATACCCCGCTGCTTTTCCATCTCCATCCAGTCGGATGTCGCGTGGCGGTCGGATTTACGGGATTTCACCGTACCGGCCACCGCAATCGCCTTGCCCATCAGCAAGAGCTTTTCGGTGATGGTGGTTTTACCGGCATCGGGGTGGGAAATAATGGCGAAAGTGCGGCGTTTCGCGACTTCGGCGGCCTGGTTGGTCATAGGAAATCGCCTGGCGGTGATTCAAAAAAGGGCCGCGATTATAGCCCAAGTCAACGCAATAACCGAACCGTTGAGCACATTAAGGGTGGCCAAATGCTGCCGTGGATGGGAACCTTTTAAAGCACGGAGACGTCCATCCCCTGTTACGACTTTTCGTCAGGGGCTGAAAAATCAGCAAGTTAGCCTGACGAGGCTGCGCTCATGGCTCGCTTTCAGACCGCTGTTGCCGGTGCTGGGGGAGCTGCTTCTCGCGAACGTTATTTTCCCGGCAGCCAGGCATGGCATGCCACTCGGGACGGCGTTCGCCGACTATAAAAAAGGAGTCCGCCTGTGGCTATCCGCTATGGCAAAGGGCTGATGGGAGGTGCGGTGGTGATCGCGCTCCTGGCCCTGCTGGTCCACTGGATCGGCATCAACACGATCGAACACTACCGCGACGATTTGTTGTTTTACCTGCAAGCTCATCTGATTCTCGTCCTCGCTTCAATGCTGGCCGCCCTTGTCGTGGGCATCCCCGCCGGTATCTTCCTGAGCCGCCCGACCATGGTCGGCCGCGCCGAACGCTTCATGCAGATCTTCAACATCGGTAACACCGTGCCACCACTGGCCGTACTCGCGATTGCCCTGGGGGTTCTCGGCATCGGCAGCGGACCGGCGATCTTCGCCCTGTTCCTCGCCTCTCTTTTGCCGATTGTGCGCAACACCTACGAAGGCCTGAAAAACGTCCAGGGTTCGCTGAAAGAAGCCGCCGTCGGCATCGGCATGACCCCGCGTCAGGTGCTGTGGCAGGTCGAATTGCCCAACGCCGTGCCGATCATCATCGGCGGTGTGCGCGTGGCGCTGGCGATCAACGTCGGTACTGCGCCGCTGGCCTTCCTGATCGGCGCCAACAGCCTCGGCAGCCTGATTTTCCCCGGCATCGCCCTGAACAATCAGCCGCAACTGCTGCTCGGCGCCGCGTGCACCGCGCTGCTGGCCCTGCTGCTTGATGGCGTGGTCACCCTCGCCAGCCGTCTCTGGCTGGAACGCGGTTTGCGCCCGTCTTAAGGCTTCGGCAAAGGAATATTCATGAAACGACTTAGCTTGATTCTAGGCTGCGCCCTGCTGTTCGCAGGATTTGCCCAGGCGGCGGAAAAGCCGCTCATTCGCCTCGGTGCCCGAGTGTTTACCGAACAAACCCTGCTCGCGGAAATCACCGCCCAATACCTGCGCAGCAAAGGCTACGACGCGCAGATCACCGGTGGTCTGGGCAGCAACCTGGCCCGCAGCGCCCACGAAAGCGGGCAACTGGACATGCTCTGGGAATACACCGGCGTGTCGCTGGTGGCCTACAACCATGTCACCGAAAAGCTCGATAGCGAACAGTCCTACGCCCGAGTGAAAGAACTCGACGCGAAAAAAGGCCTGGTCTGGCTGACGCCGTCGAAATTCAGCAACACCTACGCCCTCGCCCTGCCGAAAAAAGTGGCCGAGGAATACCCGCAGATCAGCAATATCAGTCAGCTGAACGATGTGCTGCGCAGCGAAGCCAAGCGCAATCATCTGGTGGCGCTGGACACCGAGTTCGCCAACCGCTCGGACGGTCTGGACGGCATGGTCAAGCTGTACGACATGAACCTGACCCGCCAGAACATCCGGCAGATGGACGCGGGGCTGGTCTACACCGCACTGCGCAACGGGCAAGTGTTTGCCGGTCTGGTCTACACCACTGACGGTCGCCTCAACGCGTTCGGGCTGAAGCTGTTGGAAGACGACAAGCATTATTTCCCGGACTACACCGCCGCCCCGGTGGTGCGTCAGGCCTACCTCGACGCCCACCCGCAACTGGCGGAGCAACTCAAGCCGCTGGCCGAATTGTTCGACGACGAAACCATGCGTCAGCTCAATGCGCGGGTCGATGTCGATCACGAGAGCCCGTCAAAAGTCGCTGCAGATTTCCTGCGCCAGCACCCACTGAACTAAAGGAGGAAAAGTCATGGAATTCCTGAACGCCTTTTCCCACCTCGACTGGCAGCAGGTGATGCACCTGACCTGGCAACACATCACCCTGGTCGGCATCGCCGTCAGCCTGGCGATTCTCATCGGCGTACCGCTGGGCATTCTGATGACGCGTTTCCCGAGCCTCGCCGGTCCCTTGCAGGCCAGCGCCACGGTGCTGCTGACCGTGCCGTCGATTGCGTTGTTCGGCCTGCTGCTGCCGTTCTACTCCAAATTCGGCCAAGGCCTTGGCCCGATGCCGGCGATCACCGCCGTGTTCCTTTATTCACTGCTGCCGATCATGCGCAACACCTACCTCGCCCTGACCGGTGTCGAGCCGGGCATTCGCGAAGCCGCACGCGGCATCGGCATGACCTTCGGCCAGCGCCTGCGCATGGTCGAGTTGCCGATTGCAGTGCCGGTGATCCTTGCCGGCGTGCGCACCGCCGTGGTGATGAACATCGGCGTGATGACCATCGCCGCAACCATCGGCGCCGGCGGTCTTGGCGTGTTGATCCTCGCCTCCATCAGCCGCAGCGACATGTCGATGCTGATCGTCGGCGCGCTGCTGGTCAGTCTCCTGGCGATCTTCGCCGACCTGTTTTTGCAGTGGCTGCAACGCTCTTTGACTCCAAAAGGATTACTCAAATGATCGAACTTCAAAACCTCAGCAAGACCTTCCAAAGCAACGGCAAAGATGTGAAAGCCGTGGACTCGGTGAGCCTGACCGTCAATGAAGGCGAAATCTGCGTATTCCTCGGGCCATCGGGTTGCGGCAAAAGCACCACGCTGAAAATGATCAACCGCCTGATCAAGCCGACCTCCGGCAAGATCCTGATCAACGGCGAAGACACCACCGACCTCGACGAAGTGACCCTGCGTCGCAACATCGGCTACGTGATCCAGCAGATCGGTCTGTTCCCGAACATGACCATCGAAGAGAACATTGTGGTGGTGCCGAAACTGCTCGGCTGGGACAAACAGAAATGCCACGACCGCGCCCGCGAACTGATGAGCATGATCAAGCTTGAGCCCAAGCAATATCTGCATCGTTATCCACGCGAATTGTCCGGCGGCCAGCAGCAACGGATCGGCGTGATCCGTGCACTGGCAGCGGATGCACCGCTGTTGCTGATGGATGAACCGTTCGGCGCAGTCGACCCGATCAACCGCGAGATGATCCAGAACGAGTTCTTCGAAATGCAGCGCGCGCTGAACAAGACCGTGATCATGGTCAGCCACGACATCGATGAAGCGATCAAGCTCGGCGACAAGATCGCGATCTTCCGCGCCGGCAAGTTGTTGCAGATCGACCACCCAGACACACTGCTCGCCCATCCGGCAGACGACTTCGTCAGCAACTTCGTCGGCCAGGACAGCACGCTCAAACGCCTGCTGCTGGTGAAGGCCGAAGATGCCGCGGACAACGCGCCATCGGTCAGCCCGGAAACCCCGGTGGCCGATGCGCTGGAATTGATGGACGAACATGACCGTCGCTATGTGGTGGTCACCTGTGCCGAAAACAAGGCACTGGGGTATGTACGACGTCGCGACTTGCACCGCCAGACCGGCACCTGCGCGCAGTTCCTGCGCGAGTTCAACGCCACGGCTGCATACGACGAGCATTTACGCATCCTGTTGTCACGGATGTACGAGTTCAATCGGGCGTGGCTGCCGGTGATGGATGCCGAGCGGGTGTTCCTTGGCGAGGTCACCCAGGAGTCGATTGCGGCGTACCTGAGTTCGGGCCGATCACGCGGAATGAAGACCAATATCGTCTCGCCAGCCGAGGCGGTGGCCTGATCAAAAACAAAAGGGCTGTTCGACAGCCCTTTTTTTCGACCGCCGGATCCTGAAAGCCGGGATTTTTTTGCCGACGATGAGCCGGCAAGAAATATCAACACATCAGAGGGCCGAACCCGGCCGGTTTTATCAGTCTCAACCAGCAACTTCCCCCTCACCTGCCCTTCTCGCCGCCAACGTCGCCGATGTTGAAGTGATCGCACTTATCTGCGACTTGGCGCGCATCAGCTTCGAACGTGCAGGTATTTTTAACACCTGAAAATTATTGCGGAACATCTGACCGTCATCTCGGTCGGCTACAAAGAGTGATATCCGCGACGCACGTCAGAAGCGTGCAAAAACGCGACATTTTTAGTTGATCTCAGGCCCCTCACGCCCTAAAGTTCGCGCCGAACGTCCATGCTGGAAACGATCCATCCGGCTCAAGTACTGACGACGAGACAGCAAGGCCAAGGGCAGCGACCCATGGCCTTTTTGCTTTCGGCGACATGCCTTGGGAAGTAGGCGAACCAAAGTGGGGATACGGAGGGCGTTCATTTGCACCCATTGTTTTTACGAGTTTGCCCATAGGAGCTCCCAGCATGTCGATCCAGGTCGAAGACTATTTCGCGCGCGCCACTTTTGACAAAATGAAGGCGTTCGCCGACAAACAGGAAACCCCGTTCGTGGTGATCGACACCGCGATGATCGCCCAGGCCTACGATGACCTGCGCGCCGGTTTCGAATTCGCCAAGGTCTACTACGCGGTCAAGGCCAACCCGGCCGTCGAGATCATCGACCTGCTCAAAGAGAAAGGTTCGAGCTTCGACATCGCCTCGATCTATGAGCTGGACAAAGTGCTGGGCCGTGGCGTCAGCCCGGACCGCATCAGCTACGGCAACACCATCAAGAAATCCAAGGACATCCGCTACTTCTACGAGAAGGGCGTGCGTCTGTTCTCCACCGACTCCGAAGCCGACCTGCGCAACATCGCCAAGGCTGCGCCGGGCTCGAAAATCTACGTGCGCATCCTGACCGAAGGCTCGACCACGGCTGACTGGCCACTGTCGCGCAAATTCGGCTGCCAGACCGACATGGCCATGGACCTGCTGATCCTCGCCCGCGACCTGGGCCTGGTGCCTTACGGCATCTCGTTCCACGTCGGCTCGCAACAGCGCGACATCAGCGTCTGGGACGCGGCGATCGCCAAGGTCAAAGTGATCTTCGAGCGCCTGAAGGAAGAAGACGGCATCCACCTGAAGCTGATCAACATGGGTGGCGGCTTCCCGGCCAACTACATCACCCGCACCAACAGCCTGGAAACCTATGCCGAAGAGATCATCCGCTTCTTGAAGGAAGACTTCGGTGATGACCTGCCGGAAATCATTCTGGAGCCGGGCCGTTCGCTGATCGCCAACGCCGGTATCCTGGTCAGCGAAGTGGTACTGGTTGCACGTAAATCCCGCACCGCCGTCGAGCGCTGGGTTTATACCGATGTGGGCAAATTCTCCGGCCTGATCGAAACCATGGACGAAGCGATCAAGTTCCCGATCTGGACCGAGAAGAAAGGCGAGATGGAAGAAGTCGTGATCGCCGGCCCGACCTGCGACAGCGCCGACATCATGTACGAAAACTACAAGTACGGCCTGCCGCTGAACCTGGCGATCGGTGATCGCCTGTACTGGCTGTCGACCGGTGCGTACACCACCAGTTACAGCGCCGTAGAGTTCAACGGCTTCCCGCCGCTGAAATCGTTCTACGTGTAAGCGACGCTTCAACTGAAAAGGCCCATGCATGCATGGGCCTTTTTTATTTGCGCAGCCAAGTCTCTAGGTGATTGATCATCGCCATGAACTCTTCAGCGCCCTCCTTCGAGGCGGCGAGCTGGAAATTCAACTCCCCGAGTTTCGATACACGTTCAGCTCTCAACAACTCATTGAACACAGTATCGATGCGCAAGCCGGTCTCTTCGAGAAACACGCTGAGTTGCAAACTCACGGAAGCCAGTCCGTTAAACAACGCGGCGATATCGGTTTTGTACTCTGCGGCTTTTACGAGCGGATCAGCTGACGACCAAGCGAAGTCCCAGACTGGTGCTGTACGCGCTTCGCGAAACAACTCCTCGACCACTGTTGGTTGGGTATGACACTGGCACGAGCGATGATCCATCGCCCTGATGAACACCGACTTAAGCCCGAACGACTCGTCATGCACCTCAGCGATGGTGTATTTCAGTTGGCGTATCGCCGCCCTCAACGAGGAAAACCGAAGTGCCAGTTCGTGAACAAGGTCCGGCACATCGGTGGGGGGAAACAACTTCCAGGTTGGCGACCTGGATAAACTGTACAACTTGAAATCCACCTGACTGAGGGGCTCGTTCCTTGAAGTGTTTTTGATGATTTCCTGAGTTTCAGCAGTGAACAGGGCGAGATCCGCAACATAAGTGCTGCACAGGCGCCGAGCGTCTTCGGTGCATTGCCAGAACTCCTGCAAGTAGCGCGCATTGAAGCTGGCATTGTTCAAACGCGAATCGTTGTCCAGTACGGCCAGTTGATGACCGCTGGCTCTGCGGCGCTCAAACACCAAAGGAATGTTGTTGAAGGTAGGGTGAAGAGAAACCAGGAAATTGGTATATCGGTCCAGTGTCCGCCGTTGTGCTGCGCAGAACTCATAGGCAAGTGTATTCATGACTGATCGGGAGACGGTGGGCACGACACCCACCGCCTCGACTCCTTACTGCTGAAGCGTTTTCAGATACTGCCTGACGTCGGCAATCCGGGTGAGTGCGGCAGCCGTCCGTTGCTCGGCAGGCTGCGACTTGTCCTGTTTGAAGTCTCGGGCGAAAGACTCGAATACGGCCACCAGATTCGAGAACTCATTCACGTAACTCCAACGCTCTTCGTCCAGTTGGTCGAGGACTTGCACCAGTTGAATCTTTCCATCGATCTGGGCGATCTCGTTGACGTGCTTCTTCAACTGCGCCCTCAGATCAGCCGCCTTATCCTTGATCTGGTTGTAACCCGCCAGCATGTTCAGATAGGAAATGGCCTCACCGATACCCGCGATCATTTTTTTCAAGGTATCAATGGCGAACAACGCGACTTGAACCTGCGGTGGTGCCAGCCCCAGTGCTTTCAGGTTATCCAGTGTCAGTTGGGCTTCCTGACCGATTTTCTCCACACCGGCTTTCGCGATCAGCTCGAGCGCTTCAGATACCGCTTTCATCTGCTTTTCGAAATCGACGACTTTTTCTTCCGATTTGACCTTCAGTGCCTCCGTGAAAGCCCGGTCCTGCTGCAGCGTCACGATCCATTGCGCCGAAGCCGATCGGTCATAGGCGGCACTCAAGCTGCTGTGCGTCATCTTCAAGTCACCTGTGTGCTCGGAGATTTTCATCGATACATTCTTGAGTTCGCTTTCCATTTCCTCGCGGATTTCATCCGCGTCTTCCGGATATTCGAGAAGTTCGGCCTGAGATATTTCCAGCTTGTTCTGCGCACGCTCCAGATTGATCCCCGTAGTCTGGGCCTGATTACGAAGTTCGAATGTAGCTTTCTGGATAGCCACCGTCAGCCCATTCATTGTGCGGACGGTACCCGGCAGATAATTGAATTGCTCACCCAGCATTTGTGCAGTGACATTGCTTGTTTGAACAGCTGCAGCGCAGGAACGCAAAGCAACGATGTCAAAATCCGAAACGGCTGGATGATTATTTGGCGACAACATAGTTGTTTTACTCCCGAATACTGTAAAGCGGTTTCCATATTCTTTATCTGCCGCAGCGAAGACATCCAACAGCTGATCGGAACTCACCTTGATCTGCTCCCACGGATCAATAATGCCGAGAATCTGATTTTTGAATTTCCTCAGGGAAGTGGCTTCCTCAAGCAGATCAACTTCTTTGACAGATGCAGTGATATAAGTACTCAGTGCATTCCAGACCAGCATCAGGTTTTGCGTGGCGACTTCAGCTTCAATCGCTACATAACTCAGGTTCTGTAAATCATCGCGCACTTTGTTCAGGGAACTCAGCGTCTGGTTTTTGCTGGCCATTACCTGGTTGGAAGCCTGTTGCTCTGCCTTCAACCTGTTTCGCTCCTTGCGGATTTTTTCAGCCTTGACGCCCTGATAGATGCCGAGAATCAAACCACCGATATTCAGTGTCGCTGCTGACCTGATCGCTTCCTGAACCAACTGATCATATTGTTTGTTCAGCTCATCGATTTCTTTCGAGCGCTGGTCGATTTCGTCCTGCAGGGCCTGGATGTCTGCCTGATAGGTATTGCGCGACACGAACTCCAGTCGCAGCCTGATCTCCGGCAGCACGATCTCGCGCATGTCAGCGCCAAAACTGTCGAGCTCTGATCTGACATACTCGGCCTTCGCGTGGCATTGCATGACTTTGGCCAGCATGTCATTGAGGTAGACCTTGATTTCTGGCACATCACCGGACGGCAAACCCAGGTCTGGAAGACCCGGAATCGTGCGTTTCAACTCCAGATACTCTTCCGGCGTATTGATATCGTATTCCTCCAGATACCTGGAGGCTTTCAGGTCTTCGTAGATCTCTACGATTCCTTCACCCGTACGAATAATGCTGCCGGCAAAAATCTTCAGATCAGTCCCGGTGAGCATGATTTTTTCACGCAACGGCGACCAGCGTTTCGCATGGTCATAGGTGTAGGTGAATGTCCGCAGAAAGTCTGCTGCCTTGAGACCAACGCCCCCTGCATCCCCGGCGCCATAGTTTAGATAGGCAACGACATCCGCCAGCCGAACGGGAAGCGACAACCCCAGCACTTCATACTTGCGCAGGCTGACAATCTGTTCTTTGGTTAATTGAATACCGGTTTCCCGATTGTATTCTTCACTCTCGCCGAGCGAAGCACTTACAAACACCCGAGGCGCCTTTGCGGCGACCTCGGCAATCTTGCTGTCCATCTTGAATTCCATAAGAGACTCCTTGTCTTCTTCGGATATTTAATAAAAGTCGTTTTAGATATACGACATCATCGAGCGACTCATTCCAACTTGAGCGCCGACATCGCAAAACAACCTTAGGACAGCAAGACAATAATCAACAAGCACTTAAATATTAGCAATCAAGACAAACAAACCACTCACCCGCGCAAGCACCGAACAACAATCCGATCAACTTGATTAAATCAATCAACTGCAAAATAAATAACTACAAAGCAACTAGTTCTGCCAGCCGCAACTTATAAGCGTCGGACATTGCGCGTATTTGCGAGTACTGAGCATTCATCAAAGACTCACTGGCGACTCGCAGGAAATTCACGCTGCCCCCGTCCAGCGCCTTGCGCAGCCAGCCGAGTGCCTCATCGATGCGCCCGTCATCGGCAAGTATCGCGGCGTGACTGAACTGTCCACGAAAATCGCCGCCCTCGGCCGCACGGCGATACCAGTCGCGGGCCGTTGGCAGATCTTGCGGGCATTGACGTCCCTCTTCCAGATACCGGCCCAGCAGGTTCATCGACTTGGCATGCCCCGACTCGGCAGCACGGCGGTACAAGGCGAGGGCCAGCGCGTGGTTCTCGGGTATTCCACGCCCGGTGGCGTGCAGGTTTGCCAGGTTGTACATCGCCCAATCCAGCCCCGCGTCGGCGGCTGTTTGGTAATGGCGCGCAGCGCGCTCGGCGTCGGCCACACAACCCCACCCGTGTTCATGACAGCGGCCGAGCATGTTGCGCGCCATTAGATGACCTTGCCCGGCGGCAATTTCAAACCAGCGCAATGCCAGCGGTTGATCCTGAGCAATCCCATGACCATCAAGCAGAATCTGCCCGAGCAGCGCCTGCGCTTCGAGCACGCCCTCACCTGCCGCCATCAGAATCGCCTGAGCCGCGCGAGCCGGGCTTTCTTCGAGCATGGCGGTGAGGCGTTCACCGTCGAGGACCTCTTCGCGACGTAACCGAAAGTCCGCCACTCAGACCTCGACCCAACGGCGCAACAGGTTGTGATAGGTGCCGGTGAGGCGGATCAGCGAAGGGTGATCGGGCATGTCTTGCGTGAGTTGCTGGATCGCTCCGTCCATCTCGAACAGCAAGGCGCGTTGGCTGTCCTCGCGCACCAGGCTTTGGGTCCAGAAGAACGAGGCATACCGAGCGCCACGAGTCACCGCGTTGACTTTATGCAGGCTGGTGCCGGGGTAAAGCACCATGTCGCCGGCGGGCAGTTTCACGCGCTGGGTGCCGAAGGTGTCCTGGATTTCCAGCTCGCCGCCGTCGTAGTCCTCGGGTTCGCTGAAAAACAGCGTGGCCGACAGATCGGTGCGTACCCGCTCGATGCTGCCCTTGGGCTGGCGCACGGCGTTGTCGATGTGGAAATCGAAACTGCCACCCGCCGTGTAGCAGTTGAGTAACGGCGGAAATACCTTGTGCGGCAGCGCGGCGGACATGAACAGCGGATTTTTCCACAGGCGCTCAAGCATCGCGGCGCCGATTTCCTTGGCCAGCGGATGGCCTTCGGGCAGTTGCAGATTGTGCTTGGCCTTGGCCGATTGATAGCCGGCGGTGATCTTGCCATCGGCCCAGTCGGCCTGCTCCAGAGCCTCGCGGATGCGCCGCACTTCGTCTTTCTCGAACAGAGCGGGGATGTGCAGCAGCATGTCGAAGTCACCTGATGGCAAAGAGGCGGCAATGGTATTGATTCTTATTGGCTGTGTAAAACCCGCTAGACGAATGAACTGGCAAAAACCGTAAGGTTAAATTGTAAAGAATGTAAATTCAGTGCGGATAGCAATGTTTCGCAATTGATACGAATACCTGTTTACCCTATATTCCGCCGCCTCAAATCCTTGGGGAGGGGAATAAAAATGGCACGTCAACAAGCACAATTACCGGTCAGTTCACCACGTCTGCTCGCTTCCGCCATCGGCGTGGCAATCACCGCCGGCTCCGCTGGCCACATGGTGTTCGCCGCTGAAAAGACCGACAGCAAAGCCTCCGGCAATGCCATCGCCCTGGACGCCACCGCCATCACCGGCGAAGCCCAGGACTCGACGTCCTACCAGGTCGAGAAAGCCTCCTCGCCCAAGTACACCGCGCCGCTGGTCGATACGCCGCGCTCGGTCACCGTTATTCCGCAACAAGTCCTGAAGGACACCGGCGCCCTGAACATGCAGGACGCGCTGCGCACCGTACCGGGCATCACTTTCGGTGCCGGTGAAGGTGGCAACCCGCAGGGCGACCGTCCGTTCATCCGTGGTTTCGACGCCCAGGGCGACACCTACCTCGACGGCGTGCGCGACACCGGTTCGCAGAGCCGCGAGATCTTCGCCGTGGAAAACATCGAAGTCAGCAAGGGCCCGAACTCCGCCATTGGCGGTCGCGGCGCGGCGGGCGGCAGCATCAACCTGGTGAGCAAGAAAGCGCACCTGGGCAACTCGTTCGACGGTGGTTTCACCTGGGGTTCCGACCAGACCCAGCGCTACACCCTGGACGGCAACTACCAGTTCAGCGACACCGCAGCCGGCCGTCTGAACCTGATGAGCCACGAGAGCAACGTCGCCGGTCGCGACAGCGTCGACTACGACCGCTGGGGCATCGCGCCATCCCTGGCCTTCGGCCTGGGCACCGATACTCGCGTCAACCTCGACTACTACCATCTCGAAAGCAACGACACGCCGGACTCGGGCATCCCGTACACCATTCCGGCTGCCGGCTCGGCGGCACGTACCAAGTCCAATCCGGACAAGCCGTACTCGGGCGGCGATCACAGCAACTTCTACGGTCTGGACGGTCGCGACTTCCGCAAGGGTCGTACCGACACCGCGACGTTCGCCATCGAGCATGACCTGAATGACTCGCTGACCATCAAGAACACTCTGCGTCACGGCACCAGCATGCAGGATTACATCCTGACCCAGCCGGACGACAGCAAGGGCAACGTCAACAACGGCAGCGTCTGGCGTCGTGCGAACACTCGAGTGAGCAACACCGAGACCACCACCAACCAGACTGACCTGTTCGGTAACTTCTACGTTGCAGGCTTCAAGAACAGCTTCTCCACCGGTGTCGAATACACCCGTGAGGAAAGCCGCAAGTCCTCTTACAACGTCAACACCGATACCACGCCGCGCACCACCAACGTGCCGTCCAGCACCAACTGCACCCCGTCGATGATCGGCGCGTCGAGCGGCTACAACTGCACCTCGCTGTCGAACCCGAACCCGAACGATCCGTGGAACGGCGCCATTTCGCGCAACTACGCCGGCACTGACACCCAGTCCGATACTTACGCGCTGTATGTGTTCGACACCCTGGAACTGTCCCAGCAATGGCTGGTGAACATGGGCCTGCGTTACGACCACTTCGAAACCGGCTACCACACCTACAACAACGCTGGCACCACCACCGCCAAAGGTGCAGACACCAGCGAGTTCGTCACCGGTCAGTTCGGCATCGTCTACAAACCGGCAGAGAACGGCAGCATCTACGCGTCCTACGCCACTTCCGCCACGCCACCGGGCAACACCCTGGGCGAAGGCATGGACGGCAACCCGCTGGGCGGCACCACCGATCGCAACGGCAACCTGCTCAAGAGCGACATGGAGCCGGAAACCACCAAGAACTACGAAATCGGCACCAAGTGGGATCTGTTGAACGATCGCCTGTCGCTGACCGCCGACATCTTCCGCACCGAGAAAGAAAACGCGCGTGTCCAGGTTGATACCACGTCGTACGAAAACGCCGGCAAGACTCGTGTACAAGGTATCGAGCTGTCGGCCAGCGGCAAGATCACCGACAAGTGGCAAGTGTTCGCCGGTTACGCCTACATGGACAGCGAGCAAGTGGATGGCGGCCCGCTGAACCGTGCCACCGACGGCAACGAACTGCCTAACACGCCGAAAAACAGCGCCAGCCTGTGGACCACTTACCAGGTCACGCCGAAGCTGACCATCGGTGGCGGTGCGTTCTACGTGGATGACGTGTTCGGCAGCGTGGCCAACACCACCATGGTCGATTCCTACGTTCGCTACGACGCGATGGCTGCGTACAAGCTGACCAAGAACGTCGACCTGCAACTGAACGTGCAGAACCTGACCAACGAAACCTACTACGACAAAGCCTTCTCGACTCACTTCGCCAACCAGGCGGCGGGCCGTACGGCATTGCTGAGCACCAACTTCCACTTCTGATAGAAGCCGGAAGCCTCGGGCCCCGTTCATTCACTTGAACGGGGCTTTTGTGCGTAATAAAGAACGTTTCTCGATAAGCCACGGCATAATGCTCGCCGTGAACACAATTTCCGAACGGACAAGGCAAGCGACGTGTTGAAGAAAACCCTGTTCCAGTTGCACTGGTTTTTTGGCATCACTGCCGGGCTGGTGCTGGCCCTGATGGGCATCACCGGCGCTGCCTATTCGTTTCAGGACGAGATCCTGAAAGCCCTCAACCCATCCGTGTTGCAGGTGGAGAAGCAGGTGGCCGGCGTCCTGCCGCCCGCCGACCTGGTGGCGCACATCGAAGCGGCCTCGGGCAAGAAAGTCTCGATGCTCTCGGTCGAAACCGAAAGCGGCACCGCCGGACGCGTCTGGTTCACCCCGCCGAAAGGTGAGCGTCGTGGCGAGATGCGCTACTTCGATCCCTACACCGCCGAGTTCAAGGGCGAGGCCACCGGCCAGGACTTCTTCGGCCTGATGCTGCAACTGCACCGGTTCCTCGCCATGGGCGACACCGGTCGCAACATCACCGGCGCCTGCACCCTGATGCTGCTGTTCTTCTGCCTGTCCGGCCTGTACCTGCGCTGGCCGCGTCAGTGGAACAGCTGGCGCGTGTGGCTGACCCTGGACTGGAAGAAAAAGGGCCGCAGCTTCAACTGGGACCTGCACTCGGTGTTCGGCACCTGGTGCATGCTGGTTTACCTGCTGCTGGCGCTGACCGGTCTGTCCTGGTCCTACGAGTGGTACAACAAAGGCCTGACCAGACTGCTTTCCGATGCGCCGCAAAACGAACGCGTGCGCGGTGGACGCGGCCCGGCACCCGAAGGTCCGGCGCCGACTGCCGATTACGCCGCAATGTGGGTCAGCATCTACAGCTCCGCAGGTCCAGGCCTCGCCTCCTACAACATCCGAATGCCGCCTGTGGCCGGCCAACCGGCGACCGTGTTCTATCTGCTCGACAGCTCGCCCCACGAGCGCGCGCTGAACCAGATCACCCTCGACCCGGCCACCGGCGTCGTCAAACGCGTCGACCGCTACGCCGACAAAAGCTTCAAGGCGCAATTGCTGACCAGCATTTACGCGCTGCACGTCGGCAGCTATTTCGGTCTGGTCGGGCGAATCATCGTGACAGTCGCAGCGGTGCTGATGCCGCTGTTCTTTATCACCGGATGGCTGTTGTACCTCGATCGCCGCCGCAAGAAAAAGCAGATCAAAGATGCCCGCCAAGGCCTCGAGCAACCGACCGGTGACACCCCGGCATGGTTGATCGGTTTCGCCAGCCAGAGCGGTTTTGCCGAGCAACTGGCGTGGCAGACCGCCGGCCAGTTGCAGGCAGCAGGATTGCCGGTGAAGGTGCAGCCGCTGGCGAATGTCAGCGAGCAGGATCTGCAGGAATCCAACAATGCGCTGTTCGTGGTCAGCACCTTCGGCGACGGCGAAGCACCGGACAGCGCTCGCGGTTTCGAGCGCAAAGTGCTGAACAGCGCCTCGACCCTCGACAGCCTCAATTACGCCGTACTCGGTCTCGGCGACCGTCAGTATCAGCACTTCTGCGGTTTCGCCCGACGCCTGCACCAATGGCTGGGCGAGCATGGCGGCAAGACGCTGTTCGCTCCGGTGGAGGTCGACAATGGTGATCCTTACGCACTGCGTCACTGGCAGACCCAGCTCGGCCTGATCACCGGGCAAGCACCGGTCGACACCTGGCAGGCACCGAGCTACAGCAACTGGACGCTGGAACGCCGCGAACTGATGAACCCTGACAGCAGCGGTTCACCGGTTTTCCTGCTGGGTCTCTCGGCGCCTGACACCAGCAGCTGGCTCGCTGGCGATCTGGTGGAAGTGTTGCCACGCAATTGCCCGTGGGCCATCGAACATTTCCTCGACGGCCTCGGCATTCGTGGCGAAACCTGCGTGAAGGTCAACGGCCTGGAAGAATCGCTGGAAGTCGCCCTCGCCACCCGCCAGTTGCCCGAACACCGCGCCCATCTGGTGGGCCTGCATGCCCAGGCGCTGGTCGATGCGATGGTGCCGCTGGCGATGCGCGAATACTCGATCGCCTCGATTGCTGCCGACGGCGTGCTGGAATTGATCGTGCGTCAGGAACAGCATTCTGACGGCACCCTCGGCATCGGTTCCGGATGGCTGACCGAACATGCGCAGGTAGGCGGCAGTATCAGTCTGCGGGTACGCCGCAACAGCGGCTTCCATCTGCCGAACCAGCCGGTGCCGATGATCTTGCTGGGCAACGGCACCGGCCTTGCCGGCCTGCGCAGCTTGCTCAAGGCGCGGATTGCCGACGGGCAGCAACGCCACTGGCTGCTGTTCGGCGAGCGCAACCGGGAACACGATTTCCTCTGTCGTGCAGAGCTGGAGGAGTGGCTGATCAACGGTGATCTGGCGCGACTGGACCTGGCGTTCTCGCGGGATCAAGCCGAGAAGATTTACGTACAGGATCGCTTGCGCGAGTCGGCTGCCGAGCTGAAGAAATGGCTGGCGGACGGTGCCGTGATCTACATCTGCGGCAGCTTGCAGGGAATGGCTTCGGGCGTGGATCAAGTGCTGAATGAAGTGCTGGGGGCCGCCGAAGTCGAACGCCTGATCGAACAGGGTCGTTATCGCCGCGACGTTTACTGATTCACCTGCATTCCTGTGGGAGCAAGCCTGCTCCCACAGGTTCACTGCATTTAGACTGGCTGCAGCTTCTGCTCAAACACCGCCACCCCATCCAGATCCCGCAACACCACACTCAACTCCCCGCTCTGCCCCTCGATGTTCACCTCGCCAAAAAACTGAAACCCGGCAAACGGTGAAGCGTTTTGCGTCGGCGGTGCTTTCTGAAACACCACTTCCGGGCCGAAGGTCTTGTCCAGCGGATTGGGCCCGAAACTCCCGGCGTTCAGAGGCCCTGCGACAAACTCCCAGAACGGTTCGAAATCCTGGAACGCTGCGCGATCCGGGTGATAGTGATGCGCCGCACAGTAATGCACGTCCGCCGTCAGGAACACGAAATTGCGCACCTGCTGCGCCCGCAGAAAGCCCAGCAGTTCGGCGATTTCCAGTTCGCGTCCCTGAGCCGGGCCGGGGTCGCCGTTGGCCACCGCTTCCCAACGCGGCACGCCGGGGCTGACTTCACCATCGGGCACGCCAAGGCCGATCGGCATGTCGGCGGCGATGACTTTCCACTGGGCTTTCGACGACTTCAGCCCACGCTTGAGCCAGTTCAATTGCTCGCGCCCGAGGAACGGTTTTTCCGCCCCGAGATTGTCGTCGTTGGCGCCGCGATAACTGCGCATGTCGAGCACGAACACATCGAGCATCGGCCCGTAGCTCAGCTTGCGATAGATCCGCCCGCCACCGTCCGCTGCCTGACGGCGCATCGGCGAATATTCGAGCCAGGCCTGACGCGCACGGCCGACCAGGGTGTGGATATCTTTTTCCTGATAGCGCTCGTCGAGTTGTTTGCCCGGCGACCAGTTATTGACCACTTCATGGTCATCCCATTGCCAGATCTGCGGCACTTCGGCGTTGAAGCGGCGGATGTTTTCGTCCATCAGGTTGTAGCGGTAATTGCCGCGATAGTCGTCGAGGGTCTGGGCGACCTTGCTCTTGGCTTCTGTGGTGAGGTTGCGCCAGATCCGGCCACCCTCAGTGGTCAGTTGCGCCGGCACCGGGCCGTCGGCGTAGATCGTGTCGCCGCTGTGGATAAAGAAGTCCGGCAGGCGCATGCGCATGGATTCGTAGATGCGCATGCCACCGATATCGGGGTTGATGCCGAAGCCCTGGCCGACGGTGTCGCCGCTCCACACGAAGCGGATATTGCGCCGTGCGGTCGGTGCACTGCGCAGGTGGCCGAGCCACGGTTCGCTGGCAACACCCGTCTGGGCGTCCTTGAAATACACGCGGTAGAAAATCGCCTGATCGGCGGGCAATCCGGTGAGTTCGACGCGGGCGGTGAAATCGCTGCGCGCGTCGGCCAACGCGGAGATGACGCGTCGCGGATGGCGGAACTGACTGCGGGTGTCCCACTCCACCACCATCCGCGCCGGACGATCGCTGCGGCTCCAGATCATCGCCCGATCGCCCTGCAAGTCGCCGGACTGCACGCCGTCGGTGAGTTGCGGTCGATCCTTGACCGAGGCGATCACGGCCGGTGCCAGCCCTGGCATCAGCAAACCGGCGCCGACCACTTGCATCACGCGCCGGCGACCGAGGTTGAAATCGCTCATGCTGTTCTCCCTGAAAAAAGGAAAACTTAACCATCACCAGATGAAGCGGGTATGACACCTCAGGCGTTGGCGGGCTCCAGCGCCAGCTCGACGGCTTCCGACCGCTTGACCAACGCATACACCACCGCCGTCAGCAGGCTGCCCGCAACGATTGCCAGCAGATACAGCAACGCATGGTTGATCGCATTCGGGATCGCCAGCACAAACAGGCCACCGTGCGGCGCCATCAGCTTGCAGCCGAAGTACATCGACAGCGCACCGGTCAGCGCACCGCCGGCAATGCTCGCCGGGATCACCCGCAACGGGTCTTTCGCGGCAAACGGAATCGCCCCTTCGGAAATGAAGCACAAGCCCAGCACCAGCGCCGCTTTACCCGCCTCGCGCTCGGTCTGGGCGAACTTGCGTCGGGCGATGAACGTGGCGATGCCCAGACCGATCGGCGGCACCATGCCCGCGGCCATGGTCGCGGCCATCGGAGCATAACTCTGCGAGGCCAGCAGCCCCACCGAGAACGCATAGGCGGCCTTGTTGATCGGCCCGCCGAGGTCGACGCACATCATGCCGCCCAGCAGCACACCGAGCAGGATCGCGTTGGTGGTACCCATGCTGTCGAGGAAATGCGTCAGCGCCGCGAGCATCCCGGCCACCGGTTTGCCGACCACGTAAATCATCACCAGCCCGGTGATCAGACTGGCGAACAGCGGGATGATCAGAATCGGTTTCAGCGCTTCCAGACTCTGCGGCAACGCCACATAACGACTGATCAGCTTCGCCGCATAACCAGCGATGAAACCGGCGACGATCCCGCCGATGAATCCGGCGCCCAGGGTGCTCGCCAGCAAACCGCCGATCATCCCCGGCGCCAGACCCGGACGGTCAGCAATCGAGTAGGCGATGTAACCGGCCAGCAACGGCACCATCAATTTGAACGCGGTCTCGCCACCGATCTGCATCAGCGCCGCCGCCAGCGTGCCTTCTTCCTTGAACGCGGTGATGCCGAACACGAACGACAACGCGATCATCAAGCCGCCCGCCACCACCATTGGCAGCATGAACGACACACCGGTCAGCAGGTGTTTGTAGACGCCGGTTTTTTCTTGTTTGGCCGGGGCCTTGCCGTCGCTCGCGGCGCTTTCCTGCTTGCCTTCGGCCAGGGCCTTTTTCAGTGTGGCTTCGGATTGCTTCAACGCGATTCCGGTGCCACAGCGGTAGATTTTCTTGCCGGCGAAACGCTCGGTGGCGACTTCGATATCCGCCGCCAGCAGCACCACGTCGGCCTCGGCAATTGCCGTCGCGCTCAGTGGATTTCGCGCGCCGACCGAACCCTGGGTTTCCACTTGAAACTCATAGCCCAGGCGCTTGGCCGTCTGCTGCAAAGCTTCGGCAGCCATGAAGGTGTGGGCGACGCCGGTCGGGCACGCGGTGACAGCGACGATGCGAGGTGCGCGTTGCTCAGCGGCCGTCGGTGCAACTTCGCTGGCAACATGAATTTCGGCTTCTTCGGCACCGCGACGCAGCACCGCTTCGACATCCTGCAGCGCTTGCGCCGGGGCAATCCTGTAGACCCGTTTGCCGACGAATCGGGTCATGTCGACCGATCCGGTGGTCACCAGCAACACCCACTCCGCCGCCTCGATCGTCGCCGCCGACAATTCGCGTTCCGGATGCGCCGCATCCACCACTTCGACGCTGGTGCTCCAGCCCTGACGCTGGGCCGCAGCATCCAGCAACCGGGCGCACAGCACACTGGTGACCATGCCGTTCGGGCAGGCCGTGACAATGGCTAACTTCATGACAAACCCTCTTATTGTTCTGTCAGGGGACGCACGCGCACGCCCTGTTCGAGCTGCGTCAGTTGCGCAGCATCGTGAATACCGAATCCGATCTGGGTCACCGCCTGCGCCGCAATCGCCGTGGCCGTGCGCAGGGTTTGCTCCGGCGTATCGGCGCTGAGCAGACCGTGCAGCATGCCGGCCAGCAACGAATCGCCGGCACCGACCGTACTGGCGACGCTGACCTTCGGCGGCGTGGCGTGCAACGCCGAGCCGACACTGAACCAGTTCACACCCTCGGCACCGTGGGAAATCACCACATGCTCGATGCCTTGAGCGTGCAGCCGATTGGAGGCTTCGGCCTGAGACGCGTGCGACACCACTTCACAGCCCAGCGCATCCGCCAGCTCTTCGGTATTCGGTTTGATCAGCCACGGGCCAGCCTTGAGTGCCGTGCGCAACGCTTCGCCGCTGGTGTCCAGCGCGACTTTCAGGCCCAGGCCCTTCAGGCGCTCGATCAACTCACGCAACCACTTCGCACTGACCCCGCGCGGCAGACTGCCGGCGACCACCACCGCGTCATGCCCCGGTGCAATCTGCACCAGACGCTCCAGCAACGCCTGTTGCGCCACCACGCCGACCACCGGGCCCGGGCCGTTGATGTCGGTGATGCGTCCGTCCTGTTCCGCGACCTTGATGTTGCTGCGGGTCTCGCCCGGCACGCGGATGAAGGCGTCGACAAAACCACGCTTGGCGAACAGGGTTTCGAACGCCTGCAGATTGTCTTCGCCGAGAAAGCCGCTGACCGTCAGTTGATGACCGAGGTCGGCCAGCACTTGCGCGACGTTGACGCCCTTGCCGGCGGCGTGAGTGTGCATTTCGTCGCTGCGATTGACCTGACCGGCTTCCAGACGCGGCAACTGCACCGTGAGGTCCAGCGCCGGGTTGAGGGTCAGGGTGAGAATCTTGGCCATTACAGGGCCTCCACTAATGCGCGCACTTCGTTGGCGCTGCCCACGGCCAGGGCTTGTTGAGCAAGGGTTTGAGTCTGGGTCAGGCTGAGTTCGCGGATGCGCGCCTTGACCTCGGCGATGCTGCGCCCGGACACGCTCAGTTCATCCACACCGAGGCCGACCAGCACCGGCACCGCCAGCGGGTCCGCCGCCAGTTCGCCACAGACGCCGACCCATTTGCCGTGGGCATGGGCCGCGCGCACGGTGATGTCGATCAGTTGCAGCACCGCCGGGTGCAGGCCGTCAGCCTGGGCGGACAGGGTCGGATGACCGCGATCGATGGCCAGGGTGTATTGCGTCAGGTCGTTGGTGCCGACGCTGAAGAAATCGACTTCTTTGGCCAGCACTGGCGCCAGCAACGCGGCGGACGGCACTTCGATCATGATCCCCAGTTGCAGGTCGGCGACCGGGATTTCCAGGCGCAGCCGCTCGGTCATGTCGCGGGCCTGACGCCACTCGTCGACGCTGCCGACCATCGGGAACATGATCCGCAGCGGGCGGTTATCCGCCGAGCGCAGCAAGGCGCGCAACTGCGCTTCCATGATCTGCGGACGCTGCAAGGTCAGGCGAATGCCGCGTACGCCGAGGAACGGATTTTCTTCCTTGGCAATCGACCAATACGGCAACGGTTTATCGCCGCCGACGTCGAGAGTGCGTACCACCAGCGGCCGACCGGCGAGGCCGTCGAGGACGCGGCGGTATTCGGCTTCCTGAGTCGCCTCGTCCGGCGCCTGCGGGTGGGCCATGAAAATCAGCTCGGTGCGCAACAGACCGATGCCTTCGGCGCCCTGCTCCACCGCGCTGGTGACACCGGCGCTTTCGCCGATGTTGGCGAACACTTCCACGGCGTGGCCGTCGGTGGTGTGCGCCGGTTGATGGCGTTGTTCGGCGGCGGCCTTCAGGCGTTGTTCGCGGGTGTCGCGTTCTTCGCTGGCGCGTTGCAGGGTCGCGGCATCGGCATCCACATGCAGGCGACCGCGCTGGCCATCGAGCAGCAACGGCGTGCCCGGTTTCAGCAGCAATACCGCAGCGCCCGCACCGACCAGCGCCGGAATCCCCAGCGCGCGCGCCACGATGGCGCTGTGAGCGGTGGCGCCACCACGGGCGGTAAGAATCCCCGCGACCCGCGCCGGATCCAGACGCGCGACGTCGGACGGGCCGACCTCATCCATCACGAGAATGTACGGCTGCTCAGGCTCGGCGGGCGTCTGCACGCCGCACAGTTGCGCCAGCACTCGACGACCGATGTCGCGCAGGTCGGCGGCACGTTCGGCGAGCAAAGCGTCCTGCAACGCTTCCTGTTGTTTCGCGGCGGCCTCGATCACCGCCATCCAGGCTGCTTCGGCGCTTTCGCCTTGCTTGAGGCGGGTGTCGACTTCGTCGGTGAGCTCCGGGTCGTCGAGCATTTCCTGGTGGGTGATGAAAATCTCGCGGATTGCCTTGGCCTTGCTGCGCTCAATCAGGCCCTGGATGTCCTGACGCACGTCGGCCAGGGCATTTTTCAGACGCTCGCGCTCAATGGTGGCGGACTCACCGCGCAACGGGTAATCGATGGTTTGCTGGACCTGAATGTGCGCCGGGCCGATGGCAATGCCGGGGGCAGCAGGAATCGCTTGCAGCAGGCTGCCGGAGGTCGGGGCGCTCAAGACTTCGGCGATGTCGGCGATCACTTCACGTTGTTGGCTCACGGCCGGCAACGGTTCGACTTCTTCGCCGAGGCCTTCTTCGATGGCCGCCAGCAAGGCCGGCAAGGCGTCGGCGGCGATGCTCGGCTCGGCGATGATTTCCAGCACCTGGCCGCGACGGGCGCCGAGGCTCAGCAGTTTGCTCAGGCTTTTCACCGACACGGCGCTGTCCTGGCCGTCGACGATGCGGATGCGAATCTCACCGTCAAAACTCTTCGCCAGTTGCGCGAGGATCTTCGCCGGCCGCGCATGCAGGCCATGGGCGTTGGCCAGCGCAATTCGCGCACTTGGCCAGTCGGCCGGCAACTCGCCGCCGAGCACTTCGAGGACTTTGCGGCTGCTGGTGGCGCGGCCCAGTTCATGGCCACGACCTTCGATCAGCAACGCGCACAAACGCTCGAGCAACGCCTGATGCGCTTCGCCGAGGCTGGCCAGACAAAACAGACCGCTGAGCGGCTGACCGAGGTAACGCATCGGTTTGTCCGGAGTGACGAAGGCCAGGCCCGGACGCTTCACGGTCTGCTCGCTGTGCAGCCACCACAGGCCATCACCCAGCGGCAGCGCTTCGACTTGCTGCAGCACGCCGGCAAAACCGTTGCTCACACAATCGGCCTGACGCAGCAGACGTGCACCGCGCCAGACCAGTTCTTCGAAATCGTCGGCGGAGACCCCGAGGCCGATCATCTGCGCATCCAGCGCCAGTTCCTGTGGCGCGCCTTGCAACAGTTTCAGCAGCGCTTCGGGCGAACTGGCGCGGCGCAGGGCCTGGCCCAGATCGGTCTCGCCGAGGGCGCGGGTCAGCAATTGCAGCAGGCGCAGGTGTTCGTCGGATTTGGCGGCGATACCGATGGCCAGATAGACGATCTGGCCGTCGCCCCAATCCACGCCGTCGGGAAACTGCATCAGCCGCACGCCGGTGGCAAACACCTGATCGCGGGTTTCGGGCGTGCCATGCGGGATCGCAATGCCTTGGCCGAGAAAGGTCGAGCCCTGGGCTTCCCGCGCCTGCAAACCGGCAAGGTAACCGTCGGCGACCAGACCATCAGCCACCAGATGATCGGCCAGCAATTGCAGGGCAGCGGGTTTATCCACAGCCGATTGGCCCATGGATATCTGCTCTATAGTGAGCTCGAGCATGCGTTCTCCTTTTTGGCGTCAGGTGGCGCCAGGTATTGTTTTGAATGGTTCCAGCTTAGGCGCTTGTGCGCTTCCCTTTCAGGAGGCAGTTTTGGCGGTTTCACGGCAGCACCGGCCAAAGGCGTCTAAAACGTAGAAAATACGCTTGCTGAAACGTTTAATCTAGATTGATCGGCACGTTACTCGATAATGTCTCATCCTTGAAGTCCAACTTGTCGGATGCGCTGCGACAATGGTCGTCTGCCTGAATCGGGTAGGATTGGCGAAAATGTGGCGGCAAGCTCGAAAAAACAAGGAAATCCCGGGTTGAAACTCAGTGATATCGCGCGGTTGGCCGGAGTGTCCGTGACCACCGCCAGCTACGTCATCAACGGCAAGGCCGAACAGCAACGCATCAGCACCGCGACCGTCGAGCGGGTGCGGGCGGTGGTCGATCAGCACGGCTTTACCCCCAATCCCCAGGCGGCCGGGCTGCGCAGTCGGCACACCCGGACCCTGGGTTTCATCCTGCCGGACCTGGAAAACCCCAGTTACGCGCGGATCGCCAAGCTGCTGGAACAAGGCGCCCGGGCGCGGGGCTATCAGTTGCTGATCGCCAGTTCCGACGATGCGCCGGACAGCGAACGGCAACTGCTGCAACTGTTCCGCGCCCGGCGCTGCGATGCGTTGATCGTTGCCAGTTGCCTGCCGGCCGGTGATGACAGTTATCGCCAGTTGCAGGCCAAGGGTTTGCCGGTCATCGCCATCGACCGAGTGATGGACCCCGAGCACTTCTGCTCGGTGGTCAGTGACGACCGCGAGGCCAGCCTGCACCTCACCGAAAGCCTGCTCGACCCGCAACCGAAACAGATCGTGCTGCTGGGCGCCCGCCCGGAACTGAGCATCAGCCAGGAACGCGCCGCCGGCTTCAAACAGGCTCTCACGGGCTTCAAAGGCGAAGTGCTGATCGAGCACGCCGAGTCCTTCAGCCGCGAGTGCGGCAAGCAATTGATGGAAGAACTCCTGCAACGCCTCGGGCATTTGCCCGATGCACTGGTGACCACGTCCTACGTGCTGTTGCAGGGTGTGTTCGATGCGCTGCATGACTTCCCGCTCAAGAACCGCCCGCTGCGTCTTGGCACGTTTGGCGACACTCAGTTGCTGGACTTCCTGCCGCTGCCGGTCAACGCCATGGCCCAGCAGCACCAGTTGATCGCCGACAAGGCGCTGGCACTGGCGCTGGCGGCGGTCGAGCAAGCGGATTACCAGCCTGGCGTACAGGCCATCGCTCGTACCTTCAAGCAGCGTATTCATCGGGGCTGAGCCGTGGAGCTGATCGACAGCCACACCCACCTGGACTTTCCCGACTTCGACGCCGACCGTGCGGCGTTGCTGGCTGAAAGCCGTGCCCTCGGGGTGCGGCGGATGGTGGTGCTGGGGGTGTATGAGGGCAACTGGCAGCGGGTGTGGGATCTGGTGCAAAGCGATCCCGAGTTGTACGCGGCTTTCGGCTTGCACCCGGTCTATCTCGATCAGCATCGGCCAGAAGATTTGCTTGTACTGGGCGATTGGCTGACACGGCTGCACGGTCATCGGCAACTGTGCGCCGTCGGCGAAATAGGGCTGGATTACTTCATCGAAACCCTCGACCGCGAACGCCAGCAAGCGCTGTTCGACGCGCAACTGCAACTGGCGGCGGATTTCGAGTTACCCGCGCTGATCCACGTGCGGCGCAGTCATGCGGCAGTGATTGCCACGCTCAAGCGCTTCAAGCTCAAGCGCGGGGGCATCATCCATGCCTTCGCCGGCAGTCGTGAAGAAGCGCGGGAGTACATCAAGTTGGGGTTCAAACTCGGCCTCGGTGGCGCACCCACCTGGCCCCAGGCCTTGCGCATGCATCGGGTGCTGGCCGACTTGCCACTGGGTTCGGTGGTGCTGGAAACCGACTCACCGGACATGGCGCCCGCCATGTACCCCGGCGTGCGCAATACACCAGCGCATTTGCCGGCCATCTGCACGGCACTTGCCGGGTTGATGAACGTCACTGCAGAACAACTCGCCGAGGCCAGCACTGCCAACGGCTGCGAAGTGTTCGGCTGGTAGTCAGTCGTCGAGGGACCTGACGGCGTCGAGCGTCAGGGTCATGTGTTGGCGGTGGTGAACCAGGCGCATCAGTGCGAAGTACACGAAAATCACGATCAAAGAGGCATTCAACTGTTCCGTCACGTTGAGCAGCCCGATCCATTCCATCACCAGCGCCACCAGCAACGCGGTGCACACCGTCAACGATGCACTGAAGCGCAACCAGCCCAGCGAATCGAGGGATCTGAAGCGTCTGATCTGTTTCGGGCAGCGCAGCTCCAGGCTTTTCTGGCAGTGGGCACAGGTGAACGGTTCATTGATCGCAATGGCATTCAGTTGCCAGGGTTTGAGCAGCAGCGTGGTCTGACAATGGGCACAGCGGCCCTGGACTCCCAGGGTTGCAACAGACATGTGTGGCCTCCTCCAAACGGTCAGTTGATGTGATCTTGATCCATTGAAGACGAAAAATCAGAGCACGGAGGAAATCAGGAAATTGCTTACAAACGTAAGCAAAGAAGTACTACAAATTATTCCGACAAGCCTGCCTCCCGAGAGGCAGGCTCGTTCAGACCCGGAAGGCGCTGATCAACTGCTTCAACTCGACTACCTGCGCCGACAGGGCCCGACTCGCGTTTTCGGTCTGATAGGCACCTTCGGCCGTGCGCTCACCGGCGCGGTTGATCTCGACGATGTTCTGGTCGATGTCATGGGCGACAGCAGTCTGCTGCTCCACGGCAGCCGCGATCTGCTGGTTCTGATCGACGATCATGCCTACCGCACCGAGGATGTTTTCCAGTGCCTGCTGGACCTTTTCCGATTGCCCGACGGTGCCATTGGCCATCTGATGGCTGACGCCCATGGCCTTCACTGCTGCGCCGACCCCACCGTGAAGCCTGGCGATCATCTGCTCGATTTCTTCGGTCGATTGTTGAGTGCGTTTGGCCAGGGTCCGAACCTCGTCCGCCACCACCGCAAAACCTCGTCCCTGTTCCCCGGCCCGCGCCGCTTCGATCGCCGCGTTGAGAGCCAGCAGATTGGTCTGCTCGGCGATGCTCTTGATCACCTCCAGCACACGACTGATCGACTGGCTGTCACTGGCCAACTGATTGATCACCAGCACCGACTGATCGATCTCGCTGGCCAGTGCCGCGATGCTGCCCTGCTGCGACTCCACCAGGCCACGTCCACTGATGGTTTCGTCGTTGACGCTGTGGGCGCTGCTCACCGCAGCCGCCGCACTGCGGGCGACTTCCTGCGAGGTCGCTGACATTTGGTTCATGGCCGTGGCCACTTGTTCGATCTGGGTGCGCTGCCCGGCCACGGCCTGATTGCTTTGTGCCGAGACGTTTTCCACTTGCCCGGCCTGACGCTCGACTTCGCCGACGGTATGCCCGACCCGCTCGATCAGGTCGTGGATCTTGCGCACCGTGCCATTGAACACTTCACCCAGTTCGCCCAGTTCATCGCGACTATGGGCCACGAAATTGACCGTCATGTCCCCGGCCGCGACTTTGTCCATCATCGCGCCAAGGCGTTTGAGCGTGGTGCGGGTCGAGGCGTAGAAGCCGCCATAGAGATAGAAAATCAACACGAACACCACCGACAGCGCCACGGCCTGCAACACCATGTGCGTGCGGTTCTGCGCCAGACGCTGCTGCAATTGGGTATCGAGGAATTTCAGGGTGGCTTCGTTGAGCTGGTAAGTCCGGTCCATCAGTGCGGTGACCTGATCATAAAACGCCTGCCACGGCGCATCGAGGGTCTCGGCCACCACCACTTGCTCTTCGAATATTTCGCTGGCCTGTTTCAGCGAGGCCTTGCTGGCGTCGGCCACGGCACTCAGCGAATCCCGTGCGGCCTTGCTTGAGCCCAGCGCATCCTGCAATTTCAGCCCGTACTCGCCCTGAAGTTTTTCGATCTGTGCCAGCAGCTCATCGAACCGGGTACTGGAGGAACTGTTGAGAAACCCCTGCCCCAACGAGAAAGAGCCCACGGCCCGGCCTTCGCCGAGGGTCTGGGTGATGGCCGGCGTGATCGCTGTGACCAGCTCGCTGAGTTGGCGAATGTCACTCTGGGTGTCGCGGCTCAGACCGGCCTGGCTGGCGATGATCTGGCTGAAAATCTGTGCACTGCCGAGCAGCTTGCCGATCAGCGCACTTTTGCTTTGCAGGGAGTTTTCCGCTTGCTGGGCCTTGAACGCGGTAATCATCTCATCGCGCTTGGCATCGAAGACCTTGATCTGCTCCGGATCCTCGGTCATGGCCGTCAGCCCTTGCAGGCGCGCCAGTACGTTTTGCTCAAGGCCAGTGATTTGCGCTTCGACATTACCGGCCTTGCCCGACTGGCCGAGGGTGACGTTGATCTGCACCAGGTTGTTGAGGGTTTCCAGATCCCGACGCAGGGTCAGGCTGCTGCCCAGCAGGTCGAGGCTTTGCAACTCCACCCGGGTGCCCTGGAATTCGCGATAGGAATCGCGCACCAGATAGAAGTTGGTCACCAGCATCGGTACCAGGAACAGCACGCTGATCAGGCTGAACTTCATGCCGAAGCTCAAGCGGTTCATCAGCGAGACGGCGGGATAGAGCAAGCTCTTCACTGGAAGTCTCCCTTGGTTTTTTCTTGTTTTTATTGGCAGGCGCGGGGCGACAGCAGATAGCCACTATCGGGCGCTATCTCTGTATAGCTCAAATCGAAGGGAGGTTTTGTAACTTAAGGTTAACGAGGGGGATTGCCCCCCTCGCTACACGCATGGACTACAACAGGACGACAGAAGTGCTAGTGCAACACGGTCCACAGCGCAAATCCGGCATACCACAACACGGCGGCACGCAGCAGCAATTCCCACAGGCAATCGAGGGTGTTGATGCCTTCCGGGCCGACGGCGGCGGGCGGGATTTCCCCGGCAGCCAGACCGACCTTGTTGATCAATTGCGCGGCGCTGATGTTCCAGTTCAACAGTTCATGCAGCATGACCCGGCTGACCGCAACGAAGTTGCCGACCAGGGCGAAACTCGCCGCCAGCAAGCGCACCGGCACCCAGTCGAACGCGTGCCGCAGTTGCCCTGCCCGCTCGGCCAGTGCCGGGTTCTGCGCGTTTTCTTCAGCCAGCGCCAGCAGGCGATAGCTCAGCGCGGCAACCGGACCGAGCAGGAAGTACCAGAAAATCACTGCAAAGAAGCTCTGATAGGCCTGCCACAACAGATGGCGCTGCACTTGCTCCAGCAATTGCTCGCCACTTTCGGCACAGATATCCAGATCGCGTTTGGCCACATGGGCGGCGGCCTGCAAGTCTTCCCGGCGCCAGGCATCGCGGAACGGGCCCAGACCGCCGAGCAGATCGCCGCGACCCAGACTGTAAATCACCACCAGCAGATGCACCGGCAGGGCCAGCAAGCCGTAGGCGACCGGATCCAGCACCACCAGCAGTAACCCCAGCAACGCCACCGGCAGGAGCACCAGAATGACCAGCACCAGCCACGGCCGCTTTGCCAATTGGCCACTTTCAAGCTTGTGCAGTTCGCGGATCCATCCGCCATCGCGTTGAACCCGATGGCGCAGGGCCGAGAACTTCTCGATCCAGACCGCCAGCAGTAACACCAGAAAACTCATTGTCCTTCCTCTTGTGCCAGGGCGGCGCGGTAGCGTGCCCAGTCGAATGCGGGTCCAGGGTCGGTCTTGCGTCCGGGTGCGATATCGCTGTGCCCGCAGATACGTTCGACAGTGATCGCCGGAAACGCTTTTTGCAAATGGCGGGTCAGCACGATCAACGCCTGATACTGCGCATCGGTGAACGGCAGATCATCGGTACCTTCGAGTTCGATGCCCACAGAAAAATCGTTACAGGTTTCCCGCCCTTCGAACACCGAAACGCCGGCATGCCAGGCACGCTCAAGACAGGAGACAAACTGGGTGACCTTGCCGTCACGTTCGATCAGGAAATGCGCGGAGACGCGCAGGTCGGCGATCCCCGCAAAATAGGGATGCTCCGTGACATCCAGACGATTCTGGAAAAATTCCTGCACCTTGCCGGTGGCGAACTGCGCCGGCGGCAGGCTGATGTTGTGGATGACCAACAGGGACACTTCGCCCGCCGGGCGTTCATTGAAGTTGGGTGACGGGCAGACCTGCACCCCGTGACACCACCCGCTTGCGGGATCCAACTGCATACCGATTCCTTCAACGCCGACTGTGTTGGCGCCCAGTATGCCGTGATCGGCCCCTGGCGCGCGATCACTTGCCGCGATTGAGCCGCCGCAAGTTACCGAGCACCGACTCCAGCGCGCGGTCGAACAACAAGGTGTCATCCAGCGCCCGCACCGTCCCGCGACGGAACTCCATGGCCAGGGCGATGCGATTGCGCTCCTGCACTTTCATCCCGGTGCGGTCGACAAACACATACTTGCCGGTCGCCTCGATAATTGCCGCCAGTTTGCAGCGCAAGGTGTGTTCTTCATCTTCTTCGAACGCCACCCAACTGCCCAGACGCAATTGATCGACCTGGCGCAGGCTCGCCTCATCGGCCGGCAAACGCCCCGCGCCCAAGGTCAGATTGCCTTCGTCGGCGGTCTGCAGAACGATGGCCTGTGACACCTGGATCATCGGCGGCGATTCAACCTGATCCGGCTCGACGGAGGGCTGCAGCAAACGAACGTGCAATGCTTCCAGCGCACTGAAAAACTCGCTGGTGGCAAACGGGTCGAAGGCAGAACTGCTCAGCCCGTCACGCAGCGACTTGAGCAAGCCCGGCACCAGCGACAGCAAGCGCAAGCCTGACTCGGCATCCTCGTGACGCTGCACACTCCAGATCAACTGCTCCATGGTCTGCACGTCGGCTTGCCATTCGGCGGACTGATCGCCGTGCTTGAGGCACGTCAGCAGCAACACCTTGCCCCAGGCCGTCTGGACGAAGGTCACCACCGACGGTGGCAGGACTTTGCCCAGCATCGCCTGGTTCAATGCCTGTTCGACACGCAGGCGGGCCAGTTCGGTTTTCGCGCGGCCCTCTTCGGCATCGCGCAGACGCTGTTCAAGCAATTCACTGCGGCGACGCTCGTCGCTGGTGAAGGTGAGAAAATCCGCCAGCAGCTCGGAGAAAATCGCCGGGTCATCGACGAAGTCCGTCAGCAGACGCTGCACCACTTGTTCGATGCGCAGATAGAGGCTGTCACGTGCATCGCCGTCGCACTCGCCCCAGCCCATGGCCGCTTCGGCGATTTCGTTGAGCAGGCGTCGCGCCGGGTGGCTGCTGCGGCTGAAAAAGCTCTTGTCGATCACCGCGACTTTCAACATCGGAATCTGCAACCGGGCGATCAGCGCCTTGAGCGAATCCGGCAGGTTGCGGTCATCCAGAATGCAGTCGAAAACCATGGCAACCAGGTTGATCACATCCTCGTCGGCGCCACCGACGATCCGTGATTTACCGCTTTTCACGCTGACCCGGGTCAGCAATTGCTCTAGCTGATTGCGCAGATCGAAGTCTTCCTGCCCCGCCAGCGCCGGCACGTACTGCTGTAAATGCGAGAGCAGGCGCAACAGGTCGCGGGTGGAAATCGGCTGAGTCGCCGCGCTTGGCTCAAGGGTCGGCGCGACGCTGCCGCGCACGTGCATCAACAGTTCCTGGAGTGCGGCGAAAACCTCCTGCACACCCGCGTCCGCCGGGGATTGATCGAGATCGTCGAATTCGCTGTGTGCACTGGCCGAAGCATGATCCCTGGCGCGACGGGCCGGTGCCGGTTTCAGCTCGGGCAACACGCCTGTAGCGACCAACAGTTGATTGGCCTCCGCGAAGAGCTGGTCGGTATCGGCCAACACGTAGTGCTCGAACAGTTTGAGCAGGATCAGTTTGACCTTGATCTCCACGCCCAGATTGCGCCCGGCCTGCAGGAAGTACTCACACAGCATCGCCGGGCCCAGCGGGTTGTGTTGATCATCGAGGGATTTGCCCAGCAGCGCGCTGAGCCGCGCGGTCAATTGATCGAGGGCGAAACCGTCGCGATTCAGCACACGGCCAACCATGGTCTCGATCGCTACGCTGCGCTCCATGTCGTCGGTGCGCGCCGTGGTGTCTTCGTACTGCAATGCATGAGACACGACATTCTGGGCGGGATCATATTGAGTGAGGCCGACAAAGGCCTCGAAGAATTGCTCGAGAAAGCCACGCTCGATGTTCTTGCGCTTGAGGCGCAGGTCGCGCATGGCTTCGAAAAAGATGTTCTGTTCGACGTCGTTGCGCGCCCGGTCGGCCATTTCGAACAGCGTGTCGTCGGCGTTATCGAACAGCTCCTGCAAACCGTTGCGCAGGCGCTGTGCAGCCTTGTCGCGAACCTGAAGCAGAATCACAGGCAGGCGGGCGAGCGGCGAGTGAGTCGCCTGATCGGTAGCAGCCTTGTGCAAAGGCACTACATTCCCGTCGTTGTGCATCCAAGCCTCCTGAAACGGTGATTTGCCGACGTCAAAGCTATGGCGTCAAATGCAAGGCGGATTATCTTGCAAAAGTTGCATCCGGCGCCAGAGGCGTCAGGGTTTCCCCTAGACGCCGACGCCTTCAAGTGACCACCCGGGAATCGGGTTTGCTCAAAGAAATTCGACCGGATGCAAGCCAACGGGGAGGTTCTCGCCTTGGGTTGGTCGATGCCATGCCCCTATAATCGGGCCACTTAGTTTGTGGAGCCCGTTATGCCGAATCTACGTCTCGCCGATTTGACCGCCGAAATCGAAGCCAACGTGCGCCGTGCGTTGCTCGAAGACATCGGCAGCGGCGACATCACTGCGCAACTGATCCCGGCCGAACGCCTGGCCAAAGCCACCATCATCACTCGTGACGCTGCCGTGATCTGCGGCACAGCCTGGGTCGACACGGTGTTCCGTCAGCTCGATCCTCGGGTGGCGGTGCACTGGCAGGTACGCGATGGCGAACGGGTTTCGCCGAACCAGCCGTTGTTTCACCTGGAAGGCCCGGCCCGTTCGCTGTTGACCGGCGAACGCAGCGCCCTGAATTTTCTGCAGTTGCTGTCCGGCGTGGCCACCCGCGCGCAATACCTTGCGGACTTCGTCGCAGAAACCGACGTGAAACTGCTCGACACCCGCAAGACCCTGCCGGGCCTGCGTCTGGCGCAGAAGTACGCGGTCACCTGCGGCGGTTGCCATAACCATCGCATCGGCCTGTACGACGCGTTCCTGATCAAGGAAAACCACATCGCCGCCAGCGGCGGAATCCCGCAGGCCATTGCCGCCGCGCACAAGATCGCGCCGGGCAAACCAGTGGAAATCGAAGTGGAAAGCCTGGATGAACTGAAGGAAGCGCTGGCGGCCGGCGCCGACATCATCATGCTCGACGAACTGAGCCTCGATGACATGCGCGAAGCCGTGCGCCTGAACGGCGGCAAGGCGAAACTGGAGGCCAGTGGCGGCATCAACGAAAGCACGTTGCTGCCGATTGCACAGACCGGGGTGGATTACATCTCGATCGGTGCGATGACCAAGGATGTGAAGGCCGTAGACCTGTCGATGCGACTCAGCCTCTGAATCGAGCGCGCAATAAAAAACGCCAGCCCTTTCGAGGCTGGCGTTTTTGTTTCAGACCACCAGATTGTTCATCTCGCAGTATTCTTCCCACTCGACGCCCAACACTTCAGCCGCCTCCTTGTGCAGCTCCAGGCGCTTGGCCTCGAACTCTTCAGGGGTGCTGGTGTATTTGAGCGTCAGTTCCCACGGCTGCAATCCCTGGGCTTCGGCTTCGTCTTCGAACGCCCATTGGATCTGATCTTTCTGCTCATCGGGACTCAGATCCTTGATCTCGTCCATCAGCTCCGACGCATCAAGTTTGTACTTTTCCAGCGCCTGTTCGTGCCTTTGCTCTTGGGTCAATTCTTTCACAGTCATGTCGTTCTCGCTGATCATGGGAATGGAAGATGGATCTGGATCATCAAGGATCTCTCTGACGCGGATTGTCCGGCCTTCGGAACCATTCGGGATCATCTGAAAACTGCTGGGCGATGCTCATGCAGACAACGAATATAGGACGTTTGGCGAGCGAATTACACGGGTCTTTACATCTCTCCCAAAAAAAGTTGACCTGGGGAACATAAACCGGAATTCCAAGTCATAGCGATGTGCCATGTCGGCACTTACCTTCGCTGTTCACAAGGAAACCCAGTGATGCGCAGCTTTTCGAAGATTGCTTCTGTTGTGTCCGCCACCGCTCTGACCGCCCTGCTGGGCACCCTGGCCCTGCCGGCCAGCGCAATGGCAGTTGAACTGAGTAGCAGCAGCCCTTCCTATGGCGACCAGATCTCCGCCATTCACAACGATTTCGGCAAAGACGTAGTGATCAAGAGCGGCATCGGTGTCGAGGAACTGAAAAAGATGCGCGACACCGTCAACGACCAGTCGCGTCAGATCGAAGAGTTCAAGCGCAGCAGCGGTTCCAGCTCAAGCTCCAGCGGCAGAGAAATCGACGATCTGAAGAACAAGGTCAAGGAACAGGACCGTCAGCTCGATACGCTGAGCCGTCAGGTCGAGGACCTCAAGCGCAACAGCGGCTCCAGCTCCAGTTCGAGCAACAGCGAAATCTCCAGCCTCAAACAGAAGCTCAACGACCAGGATCGCGCGATGGATCAGCTCAAACGTACCGTCGAGGAGTTGAGCCGCAAGGTGAAATAAGAGAAGTGGTGCCCGAGACAGGAATCGAACCTGCGACCTTCGCGTTACGAGTGCGCTGCTCTACCGGCTGAGCTACACGGGCGGTGGGCTAAACCTAGCACTGGTCTTGAAGGTCGGCAACTTCGCCGAATGTCTCGATATTTCGCAGGCAAAAAAATGCCCCGCCGTTTTCACGGCGGGGCATTTTTATTGCGTTAAAGCGACGGGGTGATTAAACGCCCGAAGCCTTGGCCGCTGCCACGTCTTTGATGGACAGTTTGATACGGCCGCGGTTGTCCACGTCCAGTACCAGTACTTCCACTTCCTGGCCTTCTTTCAGGATGTCGGTCACTTTCTCTACGCGAGCGTCGCTCAGCATCGAGATGTGAACCAGACCATCCTTGCCTGGCAGGATGTTGACGAATGCGCCGAAGTCGACGATGCGCTCAACCTTGCCGACGTAGATCTTGCCGATCTCGGCTTCTGCGGTGATACCCAGAACGCGCTGACGTGCAGCTTCAGCCGCTTCCTTGGTTTCGCCGAAGATCTTGATCGAACCGTCGTCTTCGATGTCGATCGAAGCCTTGGTTTCTTCGCAGATCGCACGGATGGTCGCGCCACCTTTACCGATAACGTCACGGATCTTGTCGGTGTCGATCTTCATCGCGATCATGGTCGGAGCATTGGCCGACAGCTCGGTACGCGACTGGCCGATGATCTGGTTCATCTGGCCGAGGATGTTCAGGCGCGCTTCCAGGGCTTGGCCCAGAGCGATTTCCATGATCTCTTCGGTGATGCCCTTGATCTTGATGTCCATCTGCAGCGCGGTGACGCCTTTGGCGGTACCGGCTACTTTGAAGTCCATGTCGCCCAGGTGGTCTTCGTCACCCAGGATGTCGGTCAGAACAGCGAATTTCTCGCCTTCTTTAACCAGACCCATGGCGATACCGGCAACCGGTGCCTTCATCGGAACACCAGCGTCCATCAGGGCCAGGGAAGCGCCGCAAACGGAAGCCATCGAGCTCGAACCGTTGGATTCGGTGATTTCCGAAACCACACGGATGGTGTACGGGAACACGTCAGCGGCAGGCAGCATCGCCGAAACCGAACGACGGGCCAGACGGCCGTGACCGATTTCACGACGACCGGCGCCACCCATGCGACCACACTCGCCCACCGAGAACGGAGGGAAGTTGTAGTGCAGCATGAACGGGTCTTTTTTCTCGCCTTCCAGGGTGTCCAGCAACTGTGCGTCACGGGCGGTGCCCAGCGTCGCGACTACCAGAGCCTGGGTTTCGCCACGGGTGAACAGCGCCGAACCGTGGGTCTTCGGCAGAACGCCGACTTCGATGTTCAGCGGACGCACGGTGCGGGTGTCGCGACCGTCGATACGTGGCTTGCCGTTTACGATGTTTTCGCGAACGGTGCGGTATTCGATTTCGCCGAAAGCGGCTTTGACGTCGGAAGCCGAAGGCTGGCCTTCTTCACCGGACAGCTTGGCAACAACCTGATCCTTCAACTCACCCAGGCGAGCGTAACGGTCGGCCTTGATGGTGATGGTGTAAGCCTGGGAGATCGCTTCGCCGAACTCGGCACGGATAGCGCCCAGCAGTTCGGTGGCTTCTGGAGCAGGTGCCCAGGTCCAGGTTGGCTTGGCGGCTTCAGCGGCCAGTTCTTTGACTGCGTTGATCACAACCTGGAACTCGTCGTGAGCGAACAGTACCGCGCCCAGCATCTGGTCTTCGGTCAGCTCTTTGGCTTCCGATTCAACCATCAGCACGGCGTCCGAAGTACCGGCAACGACCATGTCCAGGCTCGAAGCAGCTTGCTGCTCGTAAGTCGGGTTCAGCAGGTAGCCGGTGCTTTCGTGGAAGGCAACGCGAGCGGCGCCGATCGGACCGTCGAACGGAATGCCCGAGATCGCCAGGGCAGCCGAGGTACCGATCATCGCAGCGATGTCCGGATCGGTCTTCTTGCTGGTGGAAACGACGGTGCAGACAACCTGCACTTCGTTCATGAAACCTTCTGGGAACAGCGGACGGATCGGACGGTCGATCAGTCGGGAAGTCAGGGTTTCTTTCTCGGAAGGACGGCCTTCACGCTTGAAGAAACCGCCAGGGATCTTACCGGCAGCGTAAGTCTTTTCCTGGTAGTGAACGGACAGAGGGAAGAAACCCTTGCCCGGATCGGCTTGTTTTGCACCGACTACAGTCACCAATACGCTGACGTCGTCGTCAACGGTGACCAATACTGCGCCGGAGGCCTGACGGGCGATACGGCCAGTCTCGAGGGTAACGGTCGACTGACCGAACTGGAATTTTTTGATTACCGGGTTCACGGTGTCCTACCTTCTTTGTGGCTCTTGGGGGAACTGGTTTCTTGCGAAATTCTTGGGCAATGCCGGGAATCGGCCCGACGTCTGTCCGGGGTAAAACGTGTATCCAGATAAAACTTGAGGCTGGGAGCCTGCCATGCGCCAGCGGGAATCCCACTGACGCACGACAGACAACCAACCTCTAGCGCAATCGCTGATTAGCGACGCAGACCCAGGCGAGCGATCAGAGCGCTGTAACGGCTCACGTCCTTGCCTTTCAGGTAGTCCAGCAGCTTGCGACGCTGGTTTACCATGCGGATCAGACCACGACGGGAGTGGTGGTCTTTACCGTTGGCCTTGAAGTGACCTTGCAGTTTGTTGATGTTGGCGGTCAGCAGTGCAACTTGCACTTCTGGCGAACCAGTGTCACCAACAGCTTGCTGGTAGTCAGCTACGATTTGAGCTTTTTCTTGAACGTCGAGAGCCATGAGGCAATCCTTTTATCAGGAAACTGTTTCAAAAACAGTTTCAACAGGCCAGGGACAAATCCCTGTATCTATAAATGAGTAGTGACCGTGCCTGTTAACAGCCACACTCGCCAGCCTGCTGTTACACAGGCTGGTTTCCGGTCATTCTGACCGAATCAGTCGACGCGGCGCGATACGCCCGTCTTCGCTCACTTCACCGATACCGATGAAGCGACCGTTGTGATCCTGTACCCGCACCATGCCGAACTTCGGAGCATCCGGAGCACGTACCGGCTGGCCGTTGAGCCAGTAGAACGCACTGTGTTCCGAGAAGTGCAGCAGTGGCCAATCCTGCAGGCCGCTGTCCGATGGCATCAGGAAGCGGTCGACCGCTTCGTTGCCGCCTTCGGCATGTACCGCTTCAAGCTCTTCGAGGGTCACGGTCTGCGCCAGGGTGAAAGGCCCGGCCTGGGTACGGCGCAATTCAGCGACGTACGCACCACAACCGAGTTGCTCACCGATATCCTCCACCAGGGTACGAATATAGGTGCCCTTGCTGCAATCCACCGCAAGACGCGCAGTATCACCTTCGAAGGCCAGCAATTCCAAGCGCGCAATAGTAACAGAACGCGGTTCACGCTCCACTACTTCGCCTGCACGGGCCAACTTGTACAGCGGCTGGCCATCACGCTTGAGGGCCGAGTACATCGGCGGTATCTGACTGATTTGCCCGCGAAATTTCGGCAGGACCGCCTCAATGTCGGCCTGACCAACGGTCACCGGACGCTCCTGCAAAACCTCGCCTTCGGCGTCTGCCGTGGTGGTGGTCTTGCCCAGTTGCGCCAGGGTTTCGTAACCCTTGTCGGAATCGAGCAGGTATTGCGAGAACTTGGTCGCCTCGCCAAAGCACAACGGCAGCACGCCGGTGGCCAGTGGGTCGAGACTGCCGGTGTGCCCGGCCTTCTCGGCATTGAGCAGCCAGCGAACCTTCTGCAACGCGGCGTTGGAGGTGAACCCCAGCGGCTTGTCGAGCAGGATGATGCCGCTGACGTTACGACGGATACGTTTGACCTGAGCCACCGAGTTACTCCTTGGTGTCTTCGGGTTCTGCCGCAACCACGTGCTGATTGTCCTCAGCCACGGCGCGCTCGATCAGGGCCGACAGGTGCGCGCCACGCACGACGCTTTCGTCGTAGTGGAAGTGCAATTGCGGCACGCTGCGCAGCTTCATCTCACGGGCCAACTGCATGCGCAGGAAACCGGCGGCAGCATTGAGCACCTTGATGCTTTGCGCGATGTCTTCAGCGTTGTCCTGCCCCATCACGGTGATGAAAATCTTGGCGTGACCGACGTCACGGCTGACTTCAACAGCGGTAATGGTGACCAGGCCGACGCGCGGGTCTTTGACTTCACGACGGATCAGTTGGGCCAGCTCACGCTGCATCTGATCGCCGATACGTTGGGTACGGCTGTATTCTTTTGCCATGATTTGTTACCTGTTACTGCCCCGCGGTGAAACCCGCAAGGTCTGAAAGCGGCAAACGCCCGGCCTGACAAAAGCCAGACCGGGCGTTGCGTTTAGAGTCCTGACGCCGTGCCGCGCATGTTCATGCGACGGCCCGACGTGGCCCTTGAAGTGCGCGAGTCAGAGGCTGCGAGCAACCTGAACCTTCTCGAAGACTTCGATCTTGTCACCGACTTTGACGTCGTTGTAGCTCTTCACGCCGATACCGCATTCCATGCCGGCACGTACTTCGGAAGCGTCATCCTTGAAGCGGCGCAGGGATTCCAGCTCGCCTTCGAAGATCACGATGTCTTCACGCAGTACGCGGATCGGACGGTTACGGTGAACAGTACCCTCGATCACCATGCAGCCGGCGATAGCGCCGAACTTAGGCGAACGGAACACGTCACGTACTTCGGCCACACCGAGGATGTTCTCGCGAACATCGCTGCCAAGCATACCGGTCAGGGCTTTCTTGACGTCTTCGATGATGTCGTAGATTACGTTGTAGTAACGCATATCCAGACCTTCCTGCTCGACGATCTTCCGTGCGCCGGCATCGGCACGCACGTTGAAGCCGAACAGTACAGCGTTGGAAGCCAGTGCCAGGTTGGCGTCGGATTCGGTGATACCACCGACACCGCCACCGACCACGCGCACTTGCACTTCGTCGTTGCCCAGGCCGTTCAGAGCGCCCTGCAATGCTTCCAGCGAACCACGGACGTCGGATTTGAGGACGATGTTGAGCGTCTTCTTCTCTTCCTGACCCATGCTTTCGAAGATATTTTCCAGCTTGCCGGCGTGAGCGCGAGCCAGTTTGACTTCGCGGAACTTGCCTTGACGGAACAGAGCCACTTCACGGGCCTTCTTCTCGTCGGCAACCACGCTCATCTCGTCGCCAGCATCAGGCGTACCGTCCAGACCGAGGATCTCGACCGGAATGGCCGGACCTGCTTCCTTGATCGGCTTGCCGTTCTCGTCGAGCATGGCGCGCACGCGGCCGTAGTTCGAGCCGACCAGCACCATGTCGCCTTGACGCAGAGTACCGTCCTGAACCAGAACAGTCGCCACCGGGCCACGGCCCTTGTCCAGACGCGATTCAACCACGACACCACGGCCAGGAGCCGATGGGGTTGCAGTCAGTTCGAGAACTTCGGCTTGCAGCAATACAGCTTCAAGCAGTTCGTCGACGCCGGTACCCATCTTCGCGGAGACCGGAACGAATGGAGTGTCACCACCCCACTCTTCGGAGGTCACGCCGTGGGCCGACAGTTCGCTACGGATGCGATCGAGATCAGCGCCCGGCTTGTCGATCTTGTTCACCGCAACCACCAGCGGAACACCAGCAGCAACAGCGTGCTGAACGGCTTCGATGGTTTGTGGCATCACGCCGTCGTCCGCCGCAACCACCAGGATCACGATGTCGGTCGCCTTGGCACCACGGGCACGCATTGCGGTAAACGCGGCGTGACCAGGGGTGTCGAGGAACGTCACCATGCCACGGTCGGTTTCAACGTGGTACGCACCGATGTGCTGGGTGATGCCGCCGGCTTCGCCTGCAGCTACCTTGGCACGACGGATGTAGTCGAGCAGGGAAGTCTTACCGTGGTCAACGTGGCCCATTACGGTCACGACTGGAGCACGGGAAACGGCTTCACCTTCAAACTTCAGGGACTCGGCCAGGGAATCTTCCAGGGCGGTGTCGCTGACCAGGGTCACTTTGTGGCCCAGTTCTTCGGCTACCAGCTGAGCAGTTTCCTGATCAAGCACCTGGTTGATGGTCGCTGGAGTACCCAGTTTGAACATGAACTTGATGATTTCAGCAGCCTTCACCGACATCTGTTGAGCGAGATCGCCAACAGTGATGGTTTCGCCGATCTTCACTTCACGCACGACAGGACCGGTAGGGTTCTGGAAACCGTGGGCGTTGCGTTTCTTCAACTTGGCCTTGCCGCGACCGCCGCGACGGAAGCCATCGCTTTCTTCATCGGTAGTGCGTGGCGCCACACGTGGAGCCGGTGCCTTTTCCTTGACCGAAGCGCGATGCGGAGCGTTTTTGCGCTCGCCATCGCCACTGCCGCGACGGTTGTTGTCGTCGGCACGTGGTTTGTCCGGACGGCGCTGTTCGTCGCGCTTGCGAGCGTCGGCAGCTGGCGCTGCAGCCACAACCGGCGCAGCTTCGCGCACAGGTTCAGCGGCTGGCGCAGGTGCTGCAACAGGCTCGGAAGTGGCGGTCGATGCAGCAGCAGGCTGGCGACGCGCTTCTTCTTCGGCGCGAACACGGGCTTCTTCTTCAGCCTTTTGACGGGCAGCATTTTCTACTGCGCGACGCTCATCCAGTTCACGCTTGCGCTCGGCTTCGATTTCTTCCGGGCTACGCTGTACGAAAACTTTCTTCTTGCGGACTTCAACGCTGATGCTTTTGCTGCCAGCCACACGCAGGGTGCTGGTGGTTTTACGCTGCAGCGTGATCTTGCGTGGTTCTTCCACTTTCGCCTTGTGGCTGCTCTTCAAGTGAGTCAGCAGGGATTGCTTCTCACTGTCAGTCACATGTTCTTCGGCGGCGGTGTGCGGCAGACCTGCCTCACGCATCTGCTGCAACAGGCGCTCTACCGGTGTTTTGACCTCATCGGCCAGTTGTTTCACCGTGACTTGCGTCATGCATTTCTCTCCTCAGGCCGCGCCTAATTACTCGAACCAGTGGGCTCGGGCGGCCATGATCAACTTGCCGGCACGATCATCGTCAATGCCGTCGATGTCGAGCAGGTCGTCAATAGACTGCTCGGCCAGGTCTTCGCGGGTAATTACGCCGCGCACCGCCAGTTCCATCGCCAAATCCTTGTCCATACCCTCAAGCGAGAGCAGGTCTTCGGCCGGATGGGCGTCTGCCAGCTTTTCCTCAGTAGCGATGGCTTTGGTCAACAAGCGATCCTTGGCACGAGCACGAAGCTCGTTGACGATGTCTTCGTCAAAGCCGTCGATGTTGAGCATTTCTTCCAACGGTACGTAGGCAATCTCTTCCAGGCTGGTGAAGCCTTCGTCAACCAGCACCTGAGCCAGCTCTTCGTCGACTTCCAGCTCGTCGATGAAGTTGCGCAGGATGTCGCCGGTTTCCGCTTGTTGCTTAGCCTGGATGTCCGATTCGGTCATCACGTTCAGGGTCCAGCCAGTCAGCTGGCTCGCCAGACGCACGTTCTGACCACCACGACCGATGGCCTGAGCCAGATTGTCTGCGCCAACGGCGATGTCCATGGCGTGGGCATCTTCATCAACGATGATGGCCGCCACTTCTGCCGGCGACATGGCATTGATCACGAACTGCGCCGGGTTATCGTCCCACAGGACGATATCGACACGCTCGCCACCCAACTCGCCCGACACGGCCTGGACGCGCGAACCGCGCATACCGATGCACGCGCCCTGCGGGTCGATGCGTTTGTCCTTGGAGCGGACAGCGATCTTGGCGCGCGAACCCGGATCACGGGAAGCGGCCATGACTTCGATGAGGCCTTCAGCGATTTCCGGCACTTCGATACGGAACAGCTCGATCAGCATTTCCGGCGCGGTACGCGACAGGATCAACTGCGGGCCACGGTTCTCGGTGCGGATTTCCTTGAGCAGCGCACGCAGACGCACGCCAACACGGAAGGTTTCGCGAGAGATGATGTCTTCACGGGCCAGCAACGCTTCAGCGTTATTACCCAGGTCGACGATCACGTTGTCGCGGGTCACTTTTTTCACGGTGCCGGAGATGATTTCTCCCAGGCGCTCGCGATAAGCGTCAACCACTTGAGCGCGCTCGGCTTCGCGCACTTTCTGCACGATGACCTGCTTGGCGGTCTGCGCAGCAATGCGGCCGAATTCGATGGATTCGATCTTTTCTTCGACGACGTCACCAACCTTGGCGCCAGGATGCGTTTCAGCAACCTTGCTTGGCCAGGTTTCGATGGCCGGATCATCGAGATCATTCTCTTCGACGACCGTCCAGCGACGGAAAGTTTCGTAAGAACCGGTGTGGCGGTTGATTTCCACACGCAGATCAACTTCGTCTTCAAAACGCTTTTTGGTAGCAGTGGCCAGAGCCAGCTCCAGCGCTTCAAAAATTACGCTTGCCGGTACGCCCTTTTCATTGGATACCGACTCAACAACCAGCAGTACTTCTTTGCTCATCGTACGCCTCGCCTTTCGCAAGCCATTGGATCCGCGGGATCCGCGTCTCAGTCAAAACTGGGAATAATGTTGGCCTTGTCGATCATATCGATCGGCAACAGGAATTCATGGTCATCTACCTGCACCACGACATCCTGTTCTTCTACACCGCGCAGAAGGCCCTGAAAGTTGCGTCGTCCTTCAAAAGGCGAGCGCAGCTTGATCTTCACTTGTTCACCGACATATTTGGCAAACTGCTCAAGAGTGAACAGTGGGCGTTCCATGCCTGGCGAGGAAACTTCAAGGGTGTATTCAACGGATATCGGATCTTCAACATCCAGCACACCGCTGATCTGACGGCTGACGATGGCGCAATCGTCCACCAGTACGCCGCCTTCCTTATCGATATAAACGCGCAACATTGAGTGGCGACCTTGAGCCGAAAACTCAATACCCCAGCATTCATAGCCTAGGGCCACGACCACCGGGGCCAGCAAGGCCTGCAACTCTTCTAGCTTGCTCGACACCTGAACCCCCTCGTGCATGTATGTGCATGCTATGCAAAATAAAAAAATGGGCGAAACGCCCATCCTTGAAACGCCGTCGAACAGCGGCGTTGAAAGTGTCCAGCTAACAAAAAGCCCCTTAAAAGGGGCTCCTTAAACTGGTTGCGGGGGCCGGATTTGAACCGACGACCTTCGGGTTATGAGCCCGACGAGCTACCAGACTGCTCCACCCCGCGACAAAGCTGGGGCGGAAGTATACGACCGATCCCCAGTAGGGTCAATGTAACCTTCCACCTGCAAGAAAGCCCGCAACAGCGGGCTCTCCTGACTAATTGGTACCGAGAAGGGGACTCGAACCCCTACACCCTATGGGCACAACCACCTCAAGGTTGCGTGTCTACCAATTCCACCACCTCGGCAATACTACGTTTGAAACCCTTCTTACTTCTGCTCTTGAGCTGGAGGTACGTCAGTCGCTGGAGTAGCCGACTTTTGCTCTTGAAGCACCGGGACATCATCAGAAGCCGGTTGTTGCTTTGGAACTTCCAACACTGCCGGGTTTGGCAAACCTGCCTGAGTCAGCTGATGAGCCTTCTCTTTAGCAAAGTATCCTAACCCCAAGCTGGTCATGAAGAAACCGGCGGCAAGTATAGCAGTAAACTTACTAAGAAAGGTAGAGGAACCTTGGCTTCCGAACACAGTATTTGAAGCACCTGCTCCGAAAGACGCGCCAGCGTCCGCACCCTTACCCTGCTGCAGCAAAACCAGAGCAACTACGCCCAATGCACCCAGCAGATGAAAAACGACTACGACTGTTTCCAGCATTTTTTCAGTTTCCCGCGGCGCGACAGATCGCACCGAACTCATCTGCATTCAGGGAAGCTCCACCAATGAGCCCCCCATCGATATCCGGCATGCCGAACAGTTCGACCGCATTGGCCGCCTTCACGCTGCCGCCGTATAGAAGCCGCACACCTCGTGCGACTTCAGAATTCTCTGCCGCCAACTGCTCGCGAATGGCCTTATGCACATCCTGAGCCTGTTGCGGCGTTGCAGTCAGCCCGGTACCAATGGCCCAGACCGGCTCGTAAGCGATCACTGCATTGGCAAAAGCACCGACACCCAGCTCCTCTATGATACAGCCCAGCTGACGCCCGACAACCTCAAGAGTTTTTCCAGCTTCGCGTTGCTCCAGGGTCTCCCCTACACACAACACCGGAATCAAGCCACATGCCTGCGCCGCTGCGAACTTGCGATTCAGCATCCCATCTCGCTCGCCCATGATCTGGCGGCGTTCGGAGTGCCCGACAAGCACCAGGGAACAACCTGCATCCACCAACTGACTCGGTGCAACTTCACCGGTCAATGCACCTTGCATCGATTCCACCGCAGAGTTCTGCGCGCCGACCGAAATCGACTTTCCTTTCAAGCCATCAATCACTTGATTGATATGCAGACAAGGCGGGAATACCGCGACATCAACACCGCTTGGCAAGGCCAGATGACGAAGGCCGTTGATCAGCTCAGCGACGCTGGCGCGGGTACCGTGCATCTTCCAGTTACCAGCTACCATAGGGCGACGCATGCTGTACCTCGTCGGTCAAAGTGGGCGCAGATGTTACCCAACACAATCATGGCTGGCAAGCCGTATCAGGCAGAAACTTCAGTTACCAGTTTTGCCAGTTCTTCGGCATAGCTGCGAACCTGTGCTTCATCCTCGCCTTCGACCATGACACGCACCAGAGGCTCTGTCCCGGACTTGCGCAGAAGCACACGGCCACGACCCGCCATCGCCTCGGTTACACGCTTGCTGGCTTCCTTGACAGCCGGGTGGTCGAGCGGACTGTCGCCGCCGCCAAAACGCACATTGATCAACACCTGAGGACACTTGCGCAGCGCCTGGCGGGTTTGCGCCAGACCTTCGTTGCGGGTTTTCAATGCCATCAACACCTGCAACGCCGCGATGATCGCATCACCCGTTGTGGTGTGATTGAAGCAGACGACATGCCCGGAGTTCTCACCACCGACCAGCCAATCACGCTCCAGCAACTCGGCAATCACATAACGGTCGCCGACATTTGCGCGCACAAAAGGAATACCCAGATCCGCCAGGGCCAACTCCAGACCCAAGTTGCTCATCAGCGTACCGACCACGCCGCCCTGCAACTTGCCGCGCTCATGCAGATCGCGCGCGATGATGAAAATCAGCTCATCGCCATCAACAACCGCACCGGTGTGATCAACCATCAACACCCGATCACCATCGCCATCGAAAGCGATACCCAGGTCGGCGTGTTCGGAAAGCACCGCCGCCTGCAACGGCCCCATGTGCGTCGAGCCACAGTTGTCGTTGATGTTCAAGCCGTTGGGCTGGGCGGACAACACCACAACCTCGGCGCCCAACTCACGGAAGACGCTCGGCGCGACCTTGTAGGTTGCTCCGTGCGCGCAGTCGATCACGATCTTGAGACCGGCAAAACTGGTGTTGGTCGGCACGCTGCTCTTGCAGAACTCGATGTATCGACCGGACGCATCGTTGATTCGCGAGACCTTGCCGATCTTGCTCGACTCGACGACTGTCATTGGAGTATCGAGCAGCTCTTCGATCATCAGCTCCAGCTCATCCGGCAACTTGGTGCCGCGACCGGAGAAAAACTTGATGCCGTTATCGTCGTGAGGATTGTGCGAAGCACTGATCACGATACCGGCCTCAGCCTGGAATGTGCGCGACAGGTAAGCGATAGCAGGCGTCGGCATCGGCCCGAGCAGCATCACGTCGGCACCTGCCGATGTGAGACCGGCTTCCAGAGCCGACTCGAACATATAACCGGAAATTCGTGTGTCCTTGCCAACGAGCACCTTGCAGGCGCCCATTTTTCGGAATGCCATCCCTGCTGCCCAGCCAAGCTTGAGCATGAAATCCGGAGTAATCGGGTACTCACCGACGCGACCACGAATACCGTCGGTACCAAAGTATTTCTTGCTCATAAGTGCTCCATCATTCTTATTCGGCTGATTCCACGGCCGCGATCATCCGCACGACATCCACCGTCTCTGCCACATCATGGACGCGCAATATACGCGCGCCCTTGACGGACGCCAGTGCAGCCAGGGCCAAACCACCATACAGGCGCTCGCCCACAGGGCGATTCAGTGCCTGCCCGATCATGCTTTTTCGCGAGACGCCGACCAACAGAGGTCGCCCCAATGCATGAAGGGCATCCATATGCCTGAACAAGCTTAGATTGTGCTGCAGGGTTTTGGCGAAACCGAAGCCAGGATCGAGAATGATCCGCTCCGCAGGTATGCCAGCCGACGCGCATCGCTCCATACGCTCGGCGAGAAACTCACCCACTTCCCGGGTGACATCCTGATATTGCGGGTTGTCCTGCATGTCACCAGGCTCACCCAGCATATGCATCAGACAGACCGGCAACCCCGTGGCCGCAGCGGCATCCAGCGCACCGTCACGCCGAAGCGACCGCACGTCGTTGATCAACCCGGCACCCAGGCGTGCGGTTTCCCGCATGACGGCTGGAGTCGACGTATCGACAGAGATGATCACATCCAGCTCACGATTGATCAGTTCCACGATTGGCGCCACACGCTCCAGTTCCTCAAGCGGTGAAACCGCTCGCGCACCAGGCCGCGTTGACTCTCCGCCGACATCAATCAGCGTCGCGCCAGCCAACACCATCGCCTCGGCATGACGCAAGGCCGCATCAAGCTGGCTGTATCGGCCACCATCGGAGAAGGAATCGGGAGTGACATTGAGAATGCCCATGACATGCGTCCGGGCCAAATCAAGAACCCGGTTGCCGCAAGGCAACCGGGTCAGGGACTGTACAGAAGTCATTTCAAACCTTAAACGTCAGCAGCCGGACCGCCAATCGGTGTTTCCGGACGCTCATCCTGAACCACCGGAGGAGGCGTGCCAGTGCCGGTGCCACCCGACCAGTCGCGAGGTTCGCGTGGCGTGCGACCCGCCATGATGTCGTCGATCTGTTCGGCATCGATCGTCTCGTACTTCATCAGGGCATCAGCCATGGCATCGAGCTTGTCACGGTTGTCCGTAAGGATCTGTTTGGCGGTGCCGTAGCACTGATCGATGATGCTGCGCACTTCCGAGTCGATCAACTTCGCGGTTTCACCCGAGAAGCTGGCGTTCTGACCACCGCCGCCACGACCCAGGAACACCTCGCCCTCCTCTTCCGCATACATCAACGGACCGAGTTTTTCAGACAGGCCCCACTTGGTCACCATGTTCCGCGCAATCTGACTGGCACGCATGATGTCGTTGGAGGCGCCGGTCGTCACACCGTCGAAGCCCAGGGTCATTTCTTCAGCGATACGACCGCCGTACAGCGAGCAGATCTGACTGATCAACGCACGCTTGGACAGACTGTAGCGATCTTCTTCCGGCAGGAACATGGTCACACCCAGCGCACGACCGCGCGGGATGATCGACACCTTGTAGACCGGATCATGCTCAGGCACGACGCGACCGACAATGGCGTGGCCGGCTTCGTGATAAGCCGTGTTCTGCTTCTCTTTCTCGGACATGACCATGGATTTGCGCTCGGCACCCATCATGATCTTGTCTTTGGCCAGTTCGAATTCCTTCATCTCGACAATGCGCTTGCCAGCACGGGCAGCGAACAGCGAAGCCTCGTTGACCAGGTTCGCAAGGTCAGCACCGGAGAAGCCTGGAGTACCACGAGCGATAACAGCTGGAGCAACGTCGTCACCCATTGGCACTTTACGCATGTGCACTTTGAGGATTTGTTCGCGACCACGGATATCCGGCAGACCGACCACCACCTGACGGTCGAAACGACCCGGACGCAGCAAAGCAGGGTCCAGTACGTCAGGACGGTTGGTTGCCGCGATGACGATGATGCCGTCATTCATTTCGAAGCCGTCCATCTCGACCAGCAACTGGTTGAGAGTCTGCTCACGCTCGTCGTGACCGCCGCCCATGCCAGCGCCACGATGGCGACCAACGGCGTCGATCTCGTCGATGAAGATAATGCAAGGTGCGTGTTTCTTGGCCTGTTCGAACATATCGCGAACGCGGCTTGCACCGACACCGACGAACATTTCGACGAAGTCGGAACCGGAAATGGTGAAGAACGGCACTTTGGCTTCGCCGGCAATCGCCTTGGCCAGCAAGGTTTTACCGGTACCCGGAGGACCGACCATCAGTACACCGCGAGGAATACGGCCACCCAGACGCTGGAACTTGCCCGGATCACGCAGGAACTCGACGAGCTCGCCGACCTCTTCCTTGGCTTCGTCGCAACCGGCAACGTCAGCCAGGGTGGTTTTCACCTGGTCTTCGGACAGCAGGCGCGCCTTGCTTTTGCCAAAGCTCATCGGCCCACCCTTGCCACCGGCACCGCCCTGCATCTGGCGCATGAAGAACATGAACACCGCGATGATCACCAGGATCGGGAAACTGGCCACCAGAAGCTGGGTCCAGATGCTTTGCTGCTCAGGCTGCTTGCCTTCGACCACGACGTGGTTGTCGACCAGGTCGCCGATCAGGCCATTGTCCTGAATTGCCGGACGAATGGTCTTGAAGCTGTCGCCATCGTTGCGCTTGCCGGTAATCACGTAGCCGTCGACGGCCACGCGCTCGACCTTGCCATCCTTGACCTGCTGGATGAAGTCGGAATAGTTGAGGGTCTGCGGCTCGTTAGGGCTGGAGAAGTTGTTCATCACCGTCACCAGGACAGCCGCGATGATCAACCACAGGATCAGATTCTTTGCCATATCGTTCAATTAACTACCCTCTGAAGCAAGCTCCGCTACTGGCGCGCGCTTCGCATGATATTCACCGGCCTAACTTACTACATTACCTACAGCTCTGGCAGGCGCCGTCTGTAACCCTTTGTGAAACACTTTCTACACAATATTCGCTTATGCGCGCGGGGCGAAATACGAAAAACCTATCACCCCGCCAAAAAACCTCGTTTTACTCGCTACGACCGCGATAACCCCAAGCCAGCATATATTGCTCTCGGGAGCTGCCACGGGAAGAGTCCGGCTTGATCATCTGGATCTTGTCGAATTTCCGACGAGCATCCTTCAGGTAAACATCAAACCCTTCGCCCTGAAAAATCTTGATCACGAAATTGCCACCCGGCTTGAGTATCCGCTCCGCCAGATCAAGCGCCAGTTCGCAAAGAAACATGGCTTTTGGCATATCCACTTCAGGCGTACCACTCATATTGGGGGCCATATCGGAAATCACAAGGTCCACCTGCGAATTACCCACGGCCTCAAGGATCTGAGCGAGCACTGCGTCCTCGGTGAAGTCACCCTGGATAAAGGTCACGTCCGGAATGCTGTCCATTTCCAGGATGTCCGAGGCGATCAGTCGCCCCTGACCACCGATCAGCCGACTGGTGACCTGCGACCAGCCACCAGGCGCCGCGCCGAGGTCGACGACGCTCATGCCCGGACGGATCAGCTTGTATTTCTCCTGGATCTCCAGAAGTTTGTAACTCGCACGCGAGCGGTAGCCATCCTTCTGCGCTTGCTTCACATAGGGATCGTTGACATGTCGTTTCAGCCAACCAAGGCTTGTCTTGGAACGCGCCATTGGGCACCTCGTTGATTAGGGTCGTGATTAATTGGGCGGATCCACGAGCCCTCGGGTAAAATGGCCGCCATTTTACAGAATCCAGACGAAAGGGTCAGATTATGCCGCTCACTCCAGAGCAGAAGAAACAGTACAAATCCATCGGTCACCACCTGAAACCAGTTTTGACTGTGGCTGACAACGGTTTGACTGAGGGTGTTTTAGCCGAACTCGAACGCGCATTGGCGGATCACGAGCTGATCAAGATCAAGCTCAACATCCTCGATCGCGAAGCACGCCTGGCGTCCATTGCAGAGCTGTGCAAGGTCGGCAAGGCCGATCTGGTTCAGGTCATCGGCAAGATGGCACTGATTTACCGCAAGAACTTCAGCGTCAACAAGCAGCTGTCGAACGTCCATCGCTTCAAGTGATGGCAAGGGTCAAGGGTGTGCTTCGCGCACCCTGCCACTCCATCCCGGCACCGGCTGCAACACCAGCACCAGCCCGGAAAACCCCAGAACAAGATAGCTGAACACCTGCCAGCGCTGCGCATCCGGCCAGCCGACACGCACTGCGATATACATCGCACTCGCATACAACGCCATCAACAGCACTTGCCCGCGAAAATCCCGCCATAGACTGGCAAGGCCTTCGGCCTGAACCAGCACCAAAGCCTGAAAAATCACGCACGCGGCGGCGAAACCCACCACCGGCACTTCAAACGCACTGGCGACTTCGTCGATCAGCAGCGGCGCCAGGCCAATCTTGCCCAGCACCGGCCGCAGACCAAGGTGCACCAGCCATAATCCGCCGACCCACAACATCTGGGTCAACTGCCAGAGCATGGCGCCCGCATGCAGCGGGCGCCCTGTTTCAGATGTGACGGACTTCGACAATCTCGTACTCGATAACGCCACCAGGCGTTTTCACGGCAACGACGTCGCCCTCTTCCTTGCCGATCAGGGCACGGGCCAGAGGCGAACCGACCGAAATCTTGCCGAGTTTGAAGTCTGCTTCATCCTCACCAACGATGTGGTAAGTGACGCTCTCATCAGTCTCGACGTTGGCGATTTCAACGGTGGTGCCGAAAATCACTTTGCCCGTGTGAGGAATGGTCGTGACATCAATCACGACCTGATTCTGGATCCGGCCTTCGATGTCACGGATGCGCGCCTCGACCATGCCCTGCTGTTCGCGGGCAGCATGGTATTCAGCGTTTTCCTTCAAGTCACCCAACTCGCGGGCCGTACCGATGTCCTGGCTGAGCTTCGGACGAACGACCTTGGTCAGGTGAGTATGTTCTTCTTCCAGGGCGCGAGCGCCCTGAACAGTCATCGGGTACTTGGTTATGCTCATGCCTTCAATCCTGCGTGTAGATCCTGCAAGCGGCGTACGGTCTTCTCGGGACCGAACTTCAGCGCTTCGCAGATAGCTTCGCCAGCAGCAATGGTGGTGGTGCAGTAAATCTTGTGCTGCAGGGCGTTGCGGCGAATGGAATAAGAGTCGGCGATCGACTGACGACCTTCGGTGGTGTTGATGATCAGGGTGACTTCGTCATTCTTGATCATGTCGACCACGTGCGGACGACCCTCGGTCACCTTGTTCACGCGACGCACTTTCAGACCTGCGGCTTCAATCAGCTTGGCAGTGCCGGCAGTGGCGACCACTTCGAAGCCCAAGTTGATCAGATCACGGGCCACGCCCGCAACCAGCGGCTTGTCGTCATCACGTACGCTAATGAATGCGGTACCGCCGGTCGGCAGCACTTCGCTCGCGCCCATCTGGGCTTTGGCAAAGGCTTCGCCGAAGGTGTCGCCGACGCCCATCACTTCACCGGTGGACTTCATCTCTGGGCCGAGGATCGGGTCAACGCCAGGGAATTTGGCGAACGGGAACACCGCCTCTTTCACGCTGTAGAAGTTCGGGATGATTTCCTTGGTGAAGCCGATTTCCTTCAGGGTCTTGCCGGCCATTACGCGGGCAGCAATCATCGCCAGGGAAACACCGATGCACTTCGATACGAACGGCACGGTACGGGAAGCACGCGGGTTGACTTCGATGACGTAGATGTCTTCGCCTTGCAGCGCCAACTGAACGTTCATCAGGCCGACCACGCCCAGTTCCAGGGCCATTTTCTTGACCTGTTCGCGCATCTCGTCCTGGATGTGCGCCGGCAGCGAGTACGGCGGCAGCGAGCACGCGGAGTCACCGGAGTGAACGCCCGCCTGTTCGATGTGCTGCATGATCGCGCCGATCACTACATCCTTGCCGTCGCAGACCGCATCCACGTCCATCTCGATGGCGCAGTTGAGGAAGTGGTCGAGCAGCACTGGGCTGTCGTTCGACACTTGCACCGCGTCACGCAGGTAACGCTTGAGTTCTTCTTCCTTGTAGACGATTTCCATCGCCCGGCCGCCCAGTACGTAGGACGGACGCACCACCAGCGGGTAACCGATCTTCGCGGCAGCGCGGACGGCTTCGTCTTCGCTGCGCACGGTAGCGTTTGGCGGCTGACGCAGGTTCAGGCGCTCAACCATCTGCTGGAAGCGCTCACGGTCTTCGGCACGGTCGATGGCGTCAGGGCTGGTGCCGATGATCGGCACGCCGGCCGCTTCAAGTGCGCGAGCCAGTTTCAGAGGCGTCTGGCCACCGTACTGGACGATCACGCCTTTCGGCTTCTCGACGCGGCAGATTTCCAGCACGTCTTCCAGGGTCACCGGTTCGAAGTACAGACGGTCGGAAGTGTCGTAGTCAGTGGACACGGTTTCCGGGTTGCAGTTGACCATGATGGTTTCGTAGCCGTCTTCGCGCAGGGCGAGAGCGGCGTGTACGCAGCAGTAGTCAAACTCGATGCCCTGGCCGATACGGTTCGGACCACCACCCAGAATCATGATCTTGTCGCGACCGGACGGCGCTGCTTCGCACTCTTCCTCGTAAGTCGAGTACAGGTAAGCGGTGTCGGTGGCGAACTCGGCGGCGCAGGTGTCGACGCGCTTGTAGACCGGGAACACTTCCAGTTTTTGACGGTGAGTGCGCAGGTTCTTCTCAGTGACGCCCAGCAGCTTGGCCAGACGCTGATCGGAGAAGCCTTTGCGCTTGAGCTTGAACATCAGGTCGCGGTCGATAGCGGACAGACCGAGGGTCTTGACCTTCTCTTCGTCCTTGATCAGATCTTCGATCTGCACCAGGAACCACGGGTCGATCATGTTCATGCCGAAGATTTCTTCGACGGTCATGCCGGCGCGGAAAGCGTCCGCCACGTACCAGATACGCTCGGCACCCGGAACGGTCAGCTCGCGCTTGAGCACGCTCATGCTTTCCGGATTGCTCAGGTCGACTTTCTCGTCCAGACCGCAAACGCCCACTTCCAGACCGCGCAGGGCTTTCTGCAGGGATTCCTGGAAGGTACGGCCGATGGCCATGACTTCGCCTACCGACTTCATTTGAGTGGTCAGGCGAGCGTCAGCGTTGGCGAACTTCTCGAAGGCGAAGCGCGGCAGCTTGGTCACGACGTAGTCAATGGACGGCTCGAAGGACGCCGGGGTCTTGCCGCCGGTGATGTCGTTCGACAGCTCGTCGAGGGTGTAGCCGACTGCCAGTTTGGCTGCGACCTTGGCGATCGGGAAACCGGTGGCTTTCGAAGCCAGGGCCGACGAACGCGATACACGCGGGTTCATTTCGATCACGACCATGCGGCCGGTGTCCGGGCAGATGCCGAACTGAACGTTGGAACCGCCGGTCTCGACGCCGATCTCGCGCAGTACCGCCAGCGAGGCGTTACGCAGGATCTGGTATTCCTTGTCGGTCAGGGTCTGGGCTGGAGCCACGGTGATCGAGTCACCGGTGTGCACGCCCATCGGGTCGAAGTTTTCGATCGAGCAGACGATGATGCAGTTGTCCTTTTTGTCGCGGACAACTTCCATTTCATATTCTTTCCAGCCGATCAGCGATTCGTCGATCAGCAGTTCCTTGGTCGGCGACAGGTCCAGACCACGGGCGCAGATTTCTTCGAACTCTTCACGGTTGTAAGCGATACCGCCACCGGTGCCGCCCATGGTGAAGGACGGACGGATGATGCACGGGAAGCCCAGGCGCTCAAGCACCGCGTTGGCTTCTTCCATGCTGTGGGCGATACCGGAACGCGGGCATTCCAGGCCGATGGACTTCATCGCCTTGTCGAAACGCGAACGGTCTTCAGCCTTGTCGATGGTGTCGGCGTTGGCGCCGATCATTTCCACGCCGAACTTCTCCAGAACGCCTTCGCGCTCCAGGTCCAGGGCGCAGTTCAGAGCAGTCTGGCCGCCCATGGTTGGCAGCACCGCATCCGGACGCTCTTTTTCGATGATCTTGGCAACAGTCTGCCACTTGATCGGCTCGATGTAGGTGGCGTCGGCCATGTCCGGGTCGGTCATGATGGTGGCCGGGTTGGAGTTCACCAGGATGACGCGGTAACCCTCTTCGCGCAGGGCTTTGCAAGCCTGGGCGCCGGAGTAGTCGAATTCGCAGGCCTGGCCGATAACGATCGGGCCAGCGCCGAGAATCAGGATGCTTTTAATGTCTGTACGTTTTGGCATGGGTTTGTCACTCAAATCCGCAGGTCAGTCGGCAAGCCGTCTTGATCGATTTCTGAAGTCCCGAGGGGGCCGCCGGTTTCGGGGCCGCCCTCGAGGGGCTTCTCGCTACAGTCTCAAGGCGAACGCTTAGCGTCGCTTGGCCATCTCGTTGATGAAGCGGTCAAACAGTGGCGCCACATCGTTCGGGCCCGGGCTCGCTTCAGGGTGACCCTGGAAGCTGAACGCGCTCTTGTCGGTGCGCTCGATGCCTTGCAGGGTGCCGTCGAACAGCGATTTGTGGATCGCGCGAACGTTGGCTGGCAGGGTCGCTTCGTCAACCGCAAAACCGTGGTTCTGGCTGGTGATCATCACGACGCCCGTGTCCAGATCCTGTACCGGGTGGTTGGCACCGTGGTGGCCGTGGCCCATTTTCAGGGTCTTGGCGCCGGAGGCCAGAGCCAGCAGCTGGTGGCCGAGGCAGATACCGAAGACCGGAATTTCGGTTTCCAGCACTTCCTTGATTGCCTTGATCGCATAGTCGCAAGGCTCCGGGTCACCAGGGCCGTTGGACAGGAACACGCCGTCCGGCTTCAGGGCCAGTACGTCGGCAGCCGGGGTTTGCGCCGGCACTACGGTGACGCGGCAGCCGCGCTCGACCAGCATGCGCAGGATGTTGACCTTGACGCCGTAGTCGTAGGCAACCACGTGGTAAGGCAACTCGGAGGCTTCGATGGTCGCGTGGCTGTCGGTTTTCAGATCCCAGACAGTGGAGCGCCACTCGTATTGGGTCTTGGTGCTGACGACTTTCGCCAGGTCCATGCCCTTCAGGCCCGGGAAGCCTTGTGCGGCAGCAATGGCAGCGGCTTCGGAGATGTTGTCGCCGGCCATGATGCAGCCGTTCTGTGCGCCTTTTTCACGCAGGATGCGAGTCAGGCGACGGGTGTCGATACCAGCGATCGCCACAACATTGTTGGCTTTCAGGTAGTCGGACAGGGACATCGTGTTACGCCAGTTGCTCGCTACCAGCGGCAGGTCACGGATGACCAGGCCAGCGGACCAGACGCGGTCGGACTCGGCGTCTTCCGGCGTGGTGCCGGTGTTGCCGATGTGCGGGTAAGTCAGGGTAACGATCTGTTGGGCGTAGGAAGGATCGGTAAGGATTTCCTGATAGCCGGTCATTGCGGTGTTGAACACCACCTCACCAACGGTCTGACCGTCGGCTCCAATGGCTTCGCCGCGAAAAATGCTGCCATCAGCAAGGGCGAGTATGGCTGGCTTAGTCAAGAAGACCTCCCGTAAATAACGCATGAAAGGGCAATCGCAGGTTGTAAAAAAGCGGAGTGACGTATGGACACGTCACCCCGCTTCTTCACTGAATTATTCTGCGCGCTTTTAGTGGACACACTAAAGCTGTAGCTTACAGAAAAAGGGATTTTTGGTCTACCGCCAATGAGCCTGAAAGGCCGGAGAATGCGACAGGGCGTCGCCGGGCGGAGTAAAACCGGCGCAAACAGGGCGTTTGCGCCGGGTTCAAGCAAGGCTCAACGCAAGTCGAGCACGTCCTGCATGTCATAAAGACCGGGCTCGCGAGCATCCAGCCACAGCGCCGCACGCACGGCACCCTTGGCGAACGTCATGCGGCTCGAAGCCTTATGAGTGATCTCCAGACGCTCGCCTTCACAAGCGAACAGCACCGTGTGATCGCCCACGACATCACCACCGCGAACAGTGGCGAAACCGATGGTTTCACGCTCACGCACACCGGTATGACCTTCACGACCATAGACCGCAACCTTCTGCAGATCACGATCCAGCGCACTGGCGATCACCTCACCCATGCGCAGGGCGGTGCCCGACGGCGCATCGATCTTGTGACGGTGATGAGCCTCGATGATTTCGATGTCCGCGTCATCACCCAGCACACGGGCTGCCATGTCGAGCAGTTTCAGCGACAGGTTGACGCCAACACTGAAATTGGCAGCAAACACGATCGGAATATCCTTGCCCGCCTCGGCCAGCAACTGCTTCTGGGCAGCATCCAGACCGGTGGTGCCGATCACCATGGCTTTACCGGCCTTACGGCAGAACGCCAGGTTTTTCAGCATGACTTCCGGCAGCGTGAAGTCGATCAACACATCGAACTCTTCCGCTACCGACTCCAGGTTACCGGACAGCGGCACGCCGATTCGGCCGAGCGAAGCCAGCTCACCGGCATCCACCCCGATCAGCGTACTGCCAGGGCGGACAATGGCGGCCGTCAAACCGGTCAGCGGCGCGCGCTGCTGCACGGCCTCGACCAGAATCTTGCCCATGCGCCCAGCAGCGCCCATCACAGCTATACGTCGCATGCCGACTCCTTACAGATCGCCGAAGAAGCGCTTCACGCCATCGAACCAACCGGTGGTTTTCGGCGAGTGGCTGTTGTCGTCCGCCAGGGAGCTGCGGAATTCTTCGAGCAACTCACGCTGACGACGATTCAGGTTGACCGGGGTCTCGACCGCTACACGGCACATCAGATCACCTGCACCGCCACCACGCACCGGCGCCACACCTTTGCCACGCACACGGAATTGCTTGCCGGTCTGAGTCCCCTCGGGGATCTTCAGCTTGACGCGACCGTCGAGGGTCGGGATTTCCAGCTCGCCACCCAGCGCCGCATCGACAAAGCTGATCGGCACTTCGCAGAACAGGTGCTTGCCGTCACGCTGGAAGATCGCGTGCTCGCGCACGTTGATCACCACGTACAGGTCGCCAGTCGGCCCACCCTGAGTACCCGCCTCGCCTTCGCCGGACAGACGAATGCGGTCACCGGTGTCGACACCGGCCGGCACTTTGACGGAGAGGGTTTTGTACTCTTCGACGCGACCGTCACCGTGGCAGGAGTCGCACGGGTCGGAAATGATCTTGCCCTGACCATGGCAGCGCGGGCAGGTCTGCTGCACGGAGAAGAAGCCCTGCTGCATGCGCACCTGGCCGATGCCGCCGCACGTCGGGCACGTCGATGGCGACGAACCTTTCTTGGCGCCCGAACCATCGCACGGCTTGCAGTTGACCAGCGTCGGAACGCGGATATTCACGGTTGTACCGCGCACCGCTTCTTCCAGGTTCAGCTCCAGGGTGTAGCGCAAATCGCTACCGCGCTGGGCGCCGCCACGGGAACCGCCGCGACCGCCACCGAAGAAGTCACTGAAGACATCGCCGAAGATGTCAGAGAAGTTCTGACCGCCAAAGCCTGCACCGCCGCCGCCCATGCTCGGGTCGACGCCGGCATGGCCGTACTGATCGTACGCCGCACGCTTGCTGGAATCGGACAATACTTCGTAGGCCTCGTTGGCCTCCTTGAACAGTTCTTCCGACGCTTTGTCATCGGGATTACGGTCCGGGTGATGCTTCATCGCCAGACGGCGATAGGCCTTTTTCAGGTCTGCTTCGCTTGAGCCGCGCTCAACACCCAACACTTCGTAATAGTCACGCTTTGCCATAAGTCTTTGCACTCTTAAGGACGTTCGGCAAACCCCTCCTGAGCTTCGCCAAACTCGTTGAGCCCCAATACAGGCCCGGACCCAACTCACGTCAATTCAACGATCCTGGTCTTTGATTCATGCGGCACTTTCAGCTCGAAAAGCAGGAGCATTTCCGGCCATGCCACCAACACACGAAGCTTGTCGCATGCTGTAAAAATTCGCGTATTCCAGATACGCCAACGCGGGAGCAAGCTCCCGCGCGGCGACATCCTACCAGTCAGTGCCCAAAGGCAGTCAACCGGCCGACCAACAACTTACTTGTGGTCTTTGACTTCTTCGAACTCGGCATCGACAACATCGTCAGCCTTTTCAGCTTTCTCTGCGTGCGGAGCCGCGCCTTCGGCAGGCTGAGCCTGTTCGGCGTACATCTTCTGGGCAACCGGCGCGGAGACTTTCGACAGCTCTTCAATCTTCGCTTCGATGGCAGCCTTGTCGTCGCCTTTGACAGCAGCTTCCAGGGCAACCACGGCCGCTTCGATTGCAGTTTTCTCTTCTGCAGTCACTTTGTCGCCAGCGTCGGTGACCATTTTGCGAGTCGAGTGAACCAGCGCGTCACCCTGGTTACGGGCACCGGCCAGTTCTTCGAACTTGCGGTCTTCCTCAGCGTTCAGCTCGGCGTCGCGGACCATCTTCTGGATTTCTTCATCCGACAGACCGGAGTTGGCCTTGATGGTGATCTTCTGCTCTTTGCCGGTCGCCTTGTCTTTCGCGCCGACGTGCAGGATGCCGTTGGCGTCGATGTCGAAGGTCACTTCGATCTGTGGCACACCACGTGGCGCTGGTGGAATCTCGGCCAGGTCGAACTTGCCCAGGGACTTGTTCTGTGCGGCTTGCTTGCGCTCGCCTTGCAGCACGTGAATGGTCACGGCGCCCTGGTTGTCGTCGGCAGTCGAGAACACTTGCGATTTCTTGGTAGGAATCGTGGTGTTTTTCTCGATCAGCGCAGTCATCACGCCACCCATGGTTTCGATACCCAGGGTCAGCGGGCTGACGTCGAGCAGCAGAACGTCTTTCACGTCACCGGCCAGAACGGCGCCCTGGATCGCAGCACCCATGGCAACGGCTTCGTCCGGGTTGACGTCTTTACGAGCTTCTTTACCGAAGAAATCGGTCACCAGCTTCTGTACCAGCGGCATACGGGTCTGACCGCCGACCAGGATCACGTCGTTGATCGCGCCAACGTCGATACCGGCGTCTTTCATGGCGATGCGGCAAGGCTCGATGGTGCGCTGAACCAGGTCTTCAACCAGTGCTTCGAGCTTGGCACGCGAGATTTTCACGTTCAGGTGCTTAGGACCGGTGGCGTCTGCAGTGATGTACGGCAGGTTCACGTCGGTCGACTGAGCGGACGACAGCTCGATCTTGGCTTTTTCAGCGGCTTCTTTCAGGCGCTGCATGGCCAGCGGGTCACCCTTGAGGTTCATGCCGCTTTCTTTCTTGAATTCGTCAACGAGGTAATCGATCAGACGAATGTCGAAGTCTTCACCGCCCAGGAAAGTGTCACCGTTGGTGGCCAACACTTCGAACTGGTGCTCGCCATCAACTTCAGCGATCTCGATCACGGATACGTCGAAAGTACCGCCACCCAGGTCGTAAACGATCACGGTGTGATCGCCCTTGGCCTTGTCCATGCCGTAAGCCAGAGCGGCTGCGGTTGGTTCGTTGATGATACGTTTTACGTCCAGACCGGCGATGCGGCCGGCGTCTTTGGTCGCCTGGCGCTGACTGTCGTTGAAGTAGGCCGGAACGGTGATCACCGCTTCGGTCACAGCTTCGCCGAGGTAGTCTTCGGCGGTCTTCTTCATCTTCTTCAGAATTTCAGCCGAGATTTGTGGCGGCGCCATTTTCTGGCCGTTCACTTCAACCCACGCGTCGCCGTTGTCAGCCTTGGCGATTTTGTAAGGCACCATCTGAATGTCTTTCTGTACGACTTCTTCTTCGAAGCGACGACCGATCAGACGCTTTACCGCGTACAGGGTGTTGTGCGGGTTGGTCACGGCCTGACGCTTGGCGGACTGGCCGACCAGGATTTCGCCATCGTTGGCGTAAGCGATGATCGAAGGCGTGGTACGCGCGCCTTCGGCGTTCTCGATAACTTTGGCCTGGCCGTTTTCAAGAATGGAGACGCAGGAGTTGGTAGTCCCCAGGTCGATACCGATAATTTTGCCCATGTTAACTCTCCCGAAACTTTGGATTTGGTTGCCGCAGCGGTTGTGGCCAACTGCGGTAGCACTTAAACGCTTGACTTCTAAATGGGGGCCTTGCGGCTAATTTCAAGCCTTCTCGTCAATCGAAGGCGAAACGGGTGCTGGCGCCTTGCTGACCACGACCATTGCCGGACGCAGCAGACGACCGTTGAGCTGGTAGCCCTTCTGGAACACCTTCAGAATGCTGTTCGGCTCCAGATCAGCACTTTCCTGCATGGCCATTGCCTGATGTTCCACTGCGTTGAACGGCTCGCCTTCCTGCGGGCTGACAGCTACAAGCTGATAACGCGCGAGGGTGTCGTGAAACATTTTCAGGGTCAGCTCGATGCCTTCGCGCATCGGACGGATGCTTTCGTCGTCCGGATTCGACAGCTCGAGGCCGCGCTCCAGACTGTCGACGATCGGCAGCAGGTCGCCGGCGAATTTTTCCAGCGCAAACTTGTGAGCCTTTTCGACGTCCTGCTCGGCACGGCGGCGGACGTTCTGCAGATCGGCAGCTACGCGCAGAGATTGATCCTGCGCGGCGGCCAATTGCTCTTCGAGCACTTGTACACGGGTCGCCAGGTCATCACCCGCAGTCTCGGGCGCCTGATTGGCTTCTGCTTTTTGCGTATCTACTGTCTGTTCGTCAGCCATAGAATTCTCCTTTCAATAACGTCCGCGAGCTCGACTCGCGCTTCTGCCCCGGTATATGGGGCCGCAAAATCAGGCTTCAAGGGCTGACAATGATTAACCCTACAAAAAAGTGCTGCATTGTCATTCCCGGGCGCGATAAGCATTTGATCGGATCAAGCCAATCGAGCTAAGCGAGGGCATTGTCAGGCCGAAACAAAACACTGTATAAATAACCAGACCTAAAGCCTGGGAGCGGCCTTTATGCTGGTGCACCTGTCCGTACACAACTACGCCATCGTTGAACATCTCGATCTCGAACTCGATCGCGGGATGAGCGTGATTACCGGGGAAACCGGCGCCGGCAAGTCGATCATGCTCGACGCGCTGGGCCTGACCCTTGGCGATCGCGCCGACAGCGGCGTGGTTCGCCCGGGCGCCGACAAGGCCGATATCCTGGCGACCTTCGACCTGGCCGACATTCCCGAAGCCAGCGCCTGGCTGGCCGAGCGCGACCTGGAAATCGACGGCCCGTGCATCCTTCGCCGGGTCATCACCTCGGAAGGCCGCTCCCGTGGCTATATCAACGGCACGCCCTGCCCGCTCGGCGACCTCAAGGCCCTCGGCGAGCTGCTGATCGACATCCACAGCCAGCACGAACACCAATCCCTGCTCAAGACGGATACCCACCGTCGCCTGCTCGACGAATACGCCGGCGCCACCGATCTGGCCCGCCAGGTACAACTGGCCGCCCAGCGCTGGCGCCAGACCCGCCTGGAGCTGGAGCGCCTGTCCAACTCCGGTGACGAACAGCGCGCCCGTCATCAACTGCTCAGCTATCAGCTCGAAGAACTGGAGAACCTCGGTCTCGGCGAGAACGAACTGGAAGATCTGGAGCAGGAACACAAGAACCTGACCAACGCCGAAACCCTGCTGGGCATCTGCCGGCAAGTGGTCGAGCAGTGCAGTGAAAGTGATTCCGGCAATGTGCTGAATGCACTGACCGCCAGCCTCAATCGCCTGTCGAGCGTGAACAACTCGATCGGCGCCCTGGGCGAAGCCAGCAGCTTGCTGACCAGTGCGCAGATCCAGGTCGAAGAGGCTGTCGGCGAGCTCAACCGCTTCCTCGACAACTTCGACGCCGATCCGGCGCGCCTGCAGTATCTGGAAGAACGTCTGGACGCCATTTACACCCTGGCACGCAAGCACCGGATCCAGCCGACGGAAGTCGCCGAGATGCAGCAAAAACTGCTGGATGAAATTGAAACCCTCAATGCCAACGACGAATCCATCGAGCGCCTGGGCGAAGAACTTGCTTCGTACGCCCGCCACTACCAGGAAAAGGCCCGCGAACTGAGTGATCTGCGCCATCAGGCTGCAGGCAGTCTGGCCAGCGCGGTCGAACAGGAGATTCAACGCCTCGGCATGCCTGGCGGACGCTTCACCATAGAGCTGCGTCCCAACGCCAGCGGCGAACTCCTGCCCAACGGCCTCGAACAAGTCGAACTGCTGGTCAGCGCCAACCCCGGCCAACCCTTGAAGGCCTTGGCCAAAGTGGCATCCGGCGGCGAACTCTCTCGGATCAGCCTGGCGATTCAGGTCATCACCGCCCAGACCTCGCGCGTGCCGACCCTGGTATTCGACGAAGTGGACGTGGGCATCGGAGGTCCGACAGCCGAGATTGTCGGCCAGCTATTGCGGCGCCTGGGCGAACGCGGACAAGTACTGACCGTTACGCACTTGCCGCAAGTGGCCGCACAGGGTCATCAGCATCTGTTCGTGCACAAGGTGCGAGGCGAGCAGGCGACGCACACCGCCGTCTCGAAGCTGAGCAAAAATGACCGCATAGAAGAAGTCGCAAGGATGCTCGGCGGCATTGATCTGACCAAAGAGTCTCTGGCGCACGCCAAGAAGATGGTCGTTACCGCAAAGGTTTAAGCACGACAGAAAGCACGAAGGCGACCCTTGGGTCGCCTTCGTTCGTTTCGCGAACCTGAAATTCGCGCGACATGCTTACTTTTTCTTGCGGACGTACAGCACCAGGTTGTGATCTACCAACTCGACACCGTGCTCTTCGGCAATTGCCTTCTGGAGCTTTTCGATTTCGATGCTGACGAATTCGACAACCTCACCGGTTTCCACGTTGACCATATGGTCGTGGTGGCCACCGTCGGCCAATTCGAATACCGCGTGACCGCCATCGAAGTTATGACGGACCACGAGGCCAGCCGCTTCGAACTGGGTCAGAACACGGTAAACCGTGGCCAGACCGACGTCCTCGCCAGCTTCCATCAACGCCTTGTAGACGTCCTCGGCACTCATGTGACGCTGCTCGGTAGAGTCGAGCATTTGCAGGATCTTGACCCGTGGCAGGGTCACTTTGAGGCCGGCTTTGCGTAGTTCGCTATTTTCAACCATGGTCAGCTTTCTCGCGATGCTGCTTCGCAGCTTCTCTTAATGCGGGTATGATCGGCGTTTACGTTGTCCCAGCCAAGATAGTGGAAGTCGCCCACCGATGCAAAACACCAAGCTCTTGCTAACCAGTTTCACCTTTGTGGGACTGCTCGCACTCGCCGGTTGTTCATTCCCCGGGGTTTACAAAATCGACATCCAGCAGGGCAATGTCGTCACGCAGGACATGATAGACCAGTTACGCCCGGGAATGACCCGGCCGCAAGTACGGTTTATCATGGGCAACCCTCTGCTTGTCGACACGTTCCATGCCAATCGCTGGGATTATCTGTACAGCCTGCAACCTGGTGGCGGTGAACGCCAGCAGGAACGCATGAGTGTCATTTTCGACTCAAACGACCGCCTTGTCAGCCTGTCCGGTGACTTCATGCCGGGCGTGAGCCGTGACGAAGCCATTCTCGGCAAGGAAAGTGGCACTAACGTGACCGCTCCTGCTGAAAACGCCGAGAAGCCAAAACCGGAAAAACCGGTCAAGCCAGGTTCCTTGCTGGATCAGATCCAGAAGGACGTCGATGGTGTGGAAACCGTTCCGGTTCCAACACCAGAGCCGCTGGACACCTCGCCGCAATAATTTGCGACGCAATAAAAAACCCGGAAATTCCGGGTTTTTTATTGCCTGCAGATTGGCGCATCACTGATTTCTGGCTTTGGCCTCGGCAACCTTGGCGGCCCGCAATCGGCGCACCTCTTTCGGATCAGCCAGCAGTGGTCGGTAGATTTCGAGGCGATCCCCCGCCTGAACAACCCGCACATCCGGATCGGCAACCACTTTGCCGAAAATCCCGACCGGGCAACCGGCCAGATCCAGTTCCGGAAACTCGCTATCAATGCCACTGGCCAACAGCGCAGTACGCACCGTCGCCCCCTCTGCCACGCTGATCGTGCGCAACACCTGACGATCAACCGCCGCGTACACCACTTCTATTTCGATCACCGGCTCAACCATGCATCTGCTTGGCGCGCTGGCAGAATGCATCCACCAGCGTGTTGGCAGCCTGATTGAACAGCGGCCCGAGCGTGGCGCGCACCAACGGGCCGGCATAATCGAAGGACAGATCGAGGCTGATCTTGCAGGCTTTCTCGTTCAACGCCTTGAACACCCAGACACCGTGCAACTGATTGAACGGACCTTCCTCGAGATTCATTTCGATCGATTGTCCCGGCACCAGGGTATTGCGTGTCACGAAGTGCTGACTGAGGCCACCCTTGGCCACACCGACGCTGGCGCGCATGTGTTCAGGCGAGCTTTCCAGAACCTCTGCTGACGAGCACCACGGCAAGAACTCCGGATAACGCGCCACGTCATTGACCAGGTCATAGAGAAATTGCGCCGGGTAAGGCAGCAGCGCTGATCGTTGAATATGTGTCGTCATGTAAGCGTCACTTCCAGAGCTGGGTGGCAAACACTACAAGAATGCCGATGGGCGCCACATAGCGCATCAAGAACAGAGACAAGGCGAATAGCGCCGGGCTGCGAATCGACAATTCGTCGCGCACCGCGTCACGCCCCATCACCCATCCGGCAAACAGTACAAAGCACAATCCGCCAAGCGGCAGCATGATCCGCGAGGTGAAGAAGTCGATCACACCAAAGAAGTCCAGACCGCCTGCGGCACCCCATTGGTAGAGATGGAACATTCCGCCTTCGTTCACGAAAAATTTCGCTTCCTTCCAGATATTGAAGGAAAACACCGTACCCAGACCGACAAACCAGCAGATGAACGCCAACCAGAATGTCACCCATGCACGACTGATTTTAGTCCGCTCGACCAGATAGGCGACCATCGGCTCCAGCAGGGAAATCGCCGAACTCCAGGCAGCAATGGCTACCAGAACGAAGAACACCACGCCCATCAACTGGCCGAAAAGCACGTTACCAAAAGCAAATGGCAGGCTGACGAACATCAAGCCAGGCCCTTCGCTAGGGTTCAAACCGCCAGCGAACACAATCGGAAACAATGCCAGACCGGCCACCAGCGAAACGAAGGTATCGAGCAGCGCCACACCCACAACGGTGCCGGACAGCGAGGCTTCCTTCGTCATGTAGGCGCCGTAGATCATGATCGAGCCCACGCCCACGCTCAGGGAGAAAAAGGCGTGCCCCATGGCCGGCAGCAAGCCATCGAGGACTTTCTCCGGGTGGAAGTCGAACATGAAATGCACGCCTTCCATGAAATGCCCGGTGGTCATGCTATAGCCCAGCAGGACGAGGACCATCACAAACAACAGCGGCATCATGATCCGCAGGCTTCGCTCAAGCCCGGCGACCACGCCCTTTGCGATCACCACCGCCGACAGCAGCATGAAAACCGTGTGCCACAGCGTGATACGCCAAGGGTCGGCGATGACATTGCCGAAATAGGCACCGACCTGATCGGCCGTCGCCCCCTGGAAATCCCCGCGCCCCATATCGATGATGTAATCCAGCGACCAGCCGCCGACCACACTATAGAAAGACAGGATCAGCAACGCCGTGATCATCCCGGCGAACGCGCCCCACGACCACTTGCCCGAATGCCCGGCTTCGATCGCCAGCACCTTGAGGGCGTTGGCCGGACTCAGCCGCGCACGCCGGCCGATCAGGGTTTCCGCGAGCATCACCGGAATGCCGATCAGCGCGATGCAGGCCAGAAACATCAGCACAAAGGCGCCGCCACCGTAGACCCCGACCATGTAGGGGAACTTCCAGATGCTGCCCAATCCCACGGCCGAACCGGTCGCGGCGAATATGAAAACCCAGCGGCTAGCCCAACTGCCGTGGACAGAAACCTTGTCTGTCGACATCGTTTATCACGCCCAAGCGTTAGAAAAAGAGGCCGCATTGTCCGGGATTCACTCAACCTGCTCAAGCACGCAGCATCACCGTAGCCGACAGCCGTTTATCTCCATATAATGCCGCCCCTATGGCTAAACAGAAGAAACACCCAACAGGGACCATCGCGCAGAACAAAAAGGCGCGACACGATTACTTCATCGAGCACAAGTTCGAGGCTGGTCTGGTCCTGGCCGGCTGGGAAGTAAAAAGTCTGCGGGCAAGCAAGCTGCAACTGGTCGACAGTTACGTCCTGCTCAAGGATGGCGAAGCCTGGCTGCTTGGCAGCCACATCACGCCTCTGATGACCGCCAGCACCCACGTCATCGCTGACCCCGTCCGCACCCGGAAGCTGCTGCTCAACCGGCGCGAGCTGGAAAAGCTGGCCGCCGCTGTGCAGCAGAAGGGTTATGCCTGCGTATGCCTGTCCTGGTACTGGAGCAAGCACATGGTCAAGTGCGAGATCGCTCTGGGCAAGGGCAAGAAGGAATACGACAAGCGTGATACCGAGCGCGAACGCGATGCCGGTCGCGAGTTGCAGCGTGCGGTGCGCAACAAGGGCAAGGAAGACTGATTCTTCTGCCTGAATGACCATTCCCGCGTTCTGCGCGGGAACGGTCATGCCTGAACCTACATCCCTTTGCGCCGCTCGGCCCGAGCCACGCGCTGAACTTCCTGGCGTACCTCTTCCAGTACTTCCTGCACATACAAAATGTGTCGGCTGGAAACCTCTCGCGCCTGCTCCGCACGTCCTTCGATAATCGCCTGGTACAGTTCCCGGTGCTGAGTGATCAGCATGTCGCGGGTTTCCGTGCGCTGCTTGTACATGCCGCCGATGTTGGTCACCACATTGCGCTTGAGCAGGTCGAACAGCCCGCGAATGGTGTGCAGCAACACCGCGTTATGGCTGGCCTCGGCGATAGCCAAGTGAAACTTCGCGTCCGCCGCCCCCTCCTCCGCCCGACTCACTTCGTCATGGCGCGAGTAGCAATCCTGTAGTTCTTCGAACGCCGCGGTCAGCCGCTCGCGATCCACATCGGTGGCGCGCAATGCCGCGTAATAGGCACACGATGCCTCCAGCGTGTGGCGAAATTCCAGCAGATCGCGCTGGGCCTCGGGATTACTTTCCAGCAGTTGCAGCAATGGGTCGCTGAAGGTCGAGCCCAGGCTTTCCACCACGTAATTGCCGCCGCCCTGCTTGCTGACCAGCAGCCCCTTGGCCGCCAGCTTCTGGATTGCCTCGCGCAACGAAGGCCGGGACACACCGAACTGCTCCGCCAATGTGCGCTCGGCCGGCAGGCGCTCGCCGGACTTCAATGTCCCCTCGAGGATCATCCCCTCAAGCCGCTCGACAATATCGTCAGACAAACGGCGCTGACGTATCTGATCAAACCCCATCACTCAATTCTCCACGATCCCGACCACTCGCCGGGCTCTCTATTCTGGCCTATCGGCGCCTTGTCGACACCTGCCAGATGAAACGCCCCGGACCGGATCAGATCGAGCCTGCACCGGTCATTCGACAAAAGTTTTAGGGCGGCAAATTGACACACCGACATCAAGGCTTTTACCCTAGCCAACAGCGATTGTAAATTGGTCTTACCAATTAACCAAGAACGCTGACAGTGCCTGACCAACAACAATTAGGGGCCACCCCATATGCAAACCTGGCAACAGCTCTACAGCCCGCTCGGCAGTCTCGGCGTGTCCGCACTCGCGGCCGTCATCCCCATCGTTTTCTTCTTCCTCGCCCTGGCGGTGTTCCGCCTCAAAGGCCATGTCGCCGGCAGCATCACGCTGGCCCTGGCGATTCTTGTGGCGATCTTTGCGTTCCAGATGCCGGTCGACATGGCGTTCGCCGCCGCGGGTTATGGTTTCGCCTATGGTCTGTGGCCGATTGCCTGGATCATTGTCGCGGCGGTGTTCCTGTACAAACTGACGGTCAAGAGCGGTCAGTTCGAAGTCATCCGCAGCTCGGTGCTGTCGATCACCGATGACCAGCGCTTGCAGGTGCTGCTGATCGGTTTCTGCTTCGGCGCCTTCCTCGAAGGTGCAGCCGGTTTCGGCGCGCCCGTGGCGATTACCGCTGCGCTCCTCGTAGGGCTGGGCTTCAACCCGCTGTACGCCGCCGGGCTGTGCCTGATTGCCAACACCGCGCCGGTCGCGTTCGGTGCCTTGGGGATTCCGATCATCGTCGCCGGCCAAGTCACCGGTATCGACGCGTTCAAGATTGGCGCCATGACCGGCCGCCAACTGCCGCTACTGTCGCTGTTCGTGCCGTTCTGGTTGGTGTTCATGATGGACGGCCTGCGCGGCGTTCGCGAAACCTGGCCAGCCGCACTGGTTGCCGGCCTGAGTTTCGCCGTGACCCAGTACTTCACCTCGAACTTCATCGGCCCGGAACTGCCGGACATCACCTCGGCCCTGGCCAGCCTGATCTCGCTGACCCTGTTCCTGAAAGTCTGGCAGCCAAAACGCACTGCGGGCGCACAGATCGCCGGTGCCACCCCGAACGTGGCGGTCACTGCCAGCGTCGGCGGTTTCGGCCAGAAACGCACCACCATCGCTTCGCCCTACAGCCTCGGGGAAATTTTCAAGGCCTGGTCGCCATTCCTGATCCTCACCGTGCTGGTCACCATCTGGACGCTCAAACCGTTCAAGGCCATGTTCGCCGCTGGCGGCTCGATGTACGCCTGGGTGTTCAACTTCGCGATCCCGCACCTGGATCAACTGGTGATCAAGACCGCACCGATCGTCGCGACGCCGACAGCTATTCCGGCCGTGTTCAAACTTGACCCGATTTCCGCTACCGGCACGGCGATTTTCTTCTCGGCGCTGATCTCGATGATCATCCTGAAGATCAATTTCAAAATTGGTCTTACCACTCTGAAAGAAACTTTCTACGAACTGCGCTGGCCAATTCTGTCGATCGGCATGGTGCTGGCATTCGCCTTCGTCACCAACTATTCCGGCATGTCTTCGACCATGGCCCTGGTGCTGGCAGCGACCGGCGCGGCGTTCCCGTTCTTCTCGCCGTTCCTGGGTTGGCTGGGCGTGTTCCTCACCGGTTCCGATACCTCGTCCAACGCGCTGTTCAGTTCGCTGCAAGCGACCACCGCGCACCAGATCGGGGTCAACGACACCTTGCTGGTAGCGGCCAATACCAGCGGCGGCGTGACCGGCAAGATGATTTCGCCACAGTCGATTGCCGTGGCCTGCGCCGCGACCGGGCTGGTGGGCAAGGAATCCGATCTGTTCCGCTTCACCCTCAAGCACAGCCTATTCTTTGCAACGATTGTCGGCCTGATCACCCTGGCCCAGGCCTACTGGTTCACCGGCATGCTGGTGCACTGATACCTACAAGAAGCATGGAAATAACCGACGCCGGTTCGTGATTCCGGCGTCAGCAATTCACAACCCGGTCTGTAAGGCTGCTGAAAGCAACGCGCTTTATATTCGGCAGCCTCAACAGACGGATAACCGGGCCCACCCGGAGACACGCCTGATGAGCGAGCTTTTTTACAACGCTGTGCCCAACGCCACTCGCGTTGCACCGCCACTGCCCGAGCCCCGGCAATACCCGAGCGAGAAACCGTCGCGGGTCTACCTGTTCGGCACGTGCGTGGTCGACCTGTTCTACCCGGAAGCCGGGATGGACGCGATCCATTTGCTGGAACGCGAGGGCATTCGGGTCGACTACCCGCAAGGGCAGAGCTGCTGCGGACAACCGGCCTACACCTCGGGTTACACCGAGCAGGCACGGACGGTGGCTCGCTCGCAACTGGCGCTGTTCGCCGGCGATTATCCGGTGGTGGTACCGTCGGGTTCCTGCGCAGGAATGCTGCGCGAGCATTACGCCGACTTGTTCAAGGACGAGCCGGAAACGTTGAAACAGGTTCAGGCCCTCGCGGCCCGCACCTATGAATTGGCCGAGTTCCTGCTGTTCGTCTGCAAGGTGCAGCTCAAGGACAGCGGCGAGCCGGTCAAAGTGGCGCTGCACACCTCGTGTTCGGCGCGACGGGAAATGAATACCCACCTGCACGGCCGCGAGTTGTTGGCGCAGTTGAGCAACGTGGAACGGGTCAATCACGATCACGAAAGCGAATGCTGTGGCTTCGGTGGGACATTCAGCGTCCGTATGCCAGACATTTCCGGCGCGATGGTGGCTGACAAGACCCGAGCGTTGAAGGAATCCGGCGCGCATCAGGTACTCAGTGCCGACTGCGGATGCTTGATGAACATCAACGGCTCGCTGGAAAAACAGAAGGAAGCGCTGCGCGGGCAACACCTGGCGAGCTTCCTCTGGCAACGAACCGGAGGTGCCCGATGAGCACTTCCACGATTATTCCTACGGTTGCCGTAGAAGAAGATTTCCGCACCCGGGCGCACAACGCCCTGGGCGACTCGCAGTTACGGAACAACTTCCGCACTGCGATGGATTCACTGATGACCAAGCGGGCAGCTGCTTTCAGCGATGCCCACGAAAGAGAACACCTGCGTGAACTGGGCAATGCAATCCGTGCCCGCGCGCTCTCCAAGTTGCCCGACCTGCTCGAGCAACTGGAACAGAACCTGACCCGCAACGGTGTGACAGTGCACTGGGCGGAAACGGTGGACGAGGCCAATGGCATCGTCCTTTCGATCATCCGCGCTCACGAGGCTCGGCAAGTGATCAAGGGCAAATCGATGGTCAGCGAAGAGATGGAGATGAACCATTTCCTCGAGGCTCGGGACATTGAATGTCTGGAGTCCGACATGGGGGAGTACATCGTCCAGCTCGACCACGAGAAGCCTTCTCACATAATCATGCCGGCAATCCACAAGAATGCCGGTCAGGTCGCGTCCTTGTTCCACGACAAACTTGGCGTGGAATACACCAAGGACGTTGACCAACTCATTCAGATCGGTCGCAGGGTCCTGCGGCAGAAATTCTTCGAAGCGGACATCGGCGTCTCCGGTGTCAACTTCGCCGTGGCCGAAACCGGCACCCTGCTGCTGGTGGAAAACGAAGGCAACGGCCGCATGACCACCACCGTGCCACCGGTGCACATCGCCGTTACCGGCATCGAAAAAGTCGTGGAAAACCTGCGCGACGTGGCGCCGCTGTTGTCGTTGCTGACCCGCTCGGCACTGGGCATTCCGATCACCACCTACGTCAACATGATTTCCGGCCCGCGTAAGGAACACGAACTCGACGGCCCGCAGGAAGTGCATCTGGTGCTGCTCGACAACGGTCGCAGCCAGGCGTTTGCCGACAGCGAACTGCGCCAGACCCTGAACTGCATCCGCTGCGGCGCCTGCATGAATCATTGCCCGGTCTACACCCGTGTCGGCGGCCATACCTATGGCGAGGTTTACCCCGGCCCGATCGGCAAAATCATCACTCCGCACATGGTCGGTTTGGCGAAAGTCCCGGATCACCCGAGTGCGTCTTCGTTGTGCGGCGCCTGCGGTGAAGTGTGCCCGGTAAAAATTCCTATTCCTGCACTGCTGCGCCGCCTACGCGAAGAGAATGTCAAAGCCCCCGACAGTCCTCATCAGGTGATGCGCGGCCAGGGCAGCAAATATTCGCGCAAGGAACGTTTCATCTGGAACGCCTGGGCGAAGCTCAACAGCTCACCGACTTTGTATCGACTGTTTGCGTTTTTCGCCACTCGACTGCGCGCCCTGGCGCCGAACAACGTCGGCCCGTGGACGCAGAACCACAGCGCTCCGAAACCCGCCGCCCGCTCACTGCATGACATGGCTCGCGAGCATCTGGCCAAACAAGGAGAACGTTGATGAGCGCCAAGCAAAACATCCTCGGCAAGTTACGCAAAAGTCTGACCGGCACCACACCGATTGCCGACAACTTTGACGTCGATCTGGTGACACAGCCTTACACCTACAGCGCCGAACAACGTATCCCGCAATTGCGCAAACTGATGGAAGCGGTGCACACCGAAATCCACCTGACGTCTGCTGATGCGTGGCCGGCGCTGCTGGCGCAATTGTTGCGCGACCGTCAGTTGCCGAGCCTGCTGATCGCACCGACTACGCCTCACGGGCAGCGCATCACACAGCACTGGGCGAACAATCCTGATCTGCCGGCACTGAAATCCTACGACCGGCCGATGGAAGAATGGAAAGCCGAGCTGTTCAACGACACCCCGGCCAGCCTCACCGGCACCCTCGGTGCCATCGCTGCCACCGGCAGCCTGATTCTCTGGCCGACCCGCGAAGAGCCACGGCTGATGAGCCTGGTGCCGCCAGTCCATTTTGCGCTGCTCAAGGCCAGCCAGATCCGCGACAACTTCTATCAGGTCCAGCAGGAATTCGAGTGGGCCCAAGGCATGCCGACCAACGCGTTGCTGGTGTCCGGCCCGTCGAAAACCGCCGACATTGAACAAGTGCTGGCCTACGGCGCCCACGGCCCGAAAGACCTGGTGGTGTTGATCCTGGAGGACCAATGACCTTACCGGCGACTTTCCTGCGCGATGCGCAGCAACTGATTCCGGCCGAACGGCGTTTCGACGATCCGTTGTCGACACTGGCCTTCGGCACCGACGCCAGTTTCTACCGGTTGATTCCGCAACTGGTGATCCGCGTCGAGTCTGAAGATGAAGTGGTGGCGCTGCTGAAACTGGCCCAGCGTGACCAGGTCCCGGTGACCTTTCGCGCCGCCGGCACCAGCCTGTCCGGCCAGGCGATCAGCGATTCGGTGCTGATCGTGCTTGGGGATAACTGGAACGCCCGTGAGATCCGAGGGCAAGGCACGCAGATCCGCCTGCAACCGGGGGTGATCGGCGCCCAGGCCAACGCTTGGCTGGCGCCATTCGGGCGCAAGATCGGCCCGGATCCGGCCTCGATCAATGCCTGCAAGATCGGCGGTATCGTTGCCAACAATGCCAGCGGCATGTGCTGCGGCACCGCGCAAAACACCTACCACACGCTGGCCGGGATTCGTCTGGTGCTGGCCGACGGCACACGTCTCGACACCGAAGATACCGCCAGCGTCGCGGCGTTTCGCGCAAGCCACAGTGAGTTGCTGGAACGCCTGGCAACATTGGGCCGCGAGACCCGCGCCAATGCCGAACTGGCTGCGCGAATCCGCCACAAATACCGTCTGAAAAATACCACCGGCCTGTCACTCAATGCCCTGGTGGATTTCGATGAGCCTGTGGATATCTTGAGTCACTTGCTGGTGGGCTCCGAAGGCACCCTCGGCTTTATCAGCGCGGTGACTTACGACACGGTGATCGACCACCCGAACAAGGCGTCGGCGCTGATCGTCTTCCCCGACGTGGAAACCTGCTGCAACGCCGTCACCGTCCTGAAAAGCCAACCGGTGTCCGCTGTGGAACTGCTCGACCGCCGCAGCTTGCGCTCGGTGCAGGACAAACCCGGGATGCCCGATTTCGTACAGCAGCTGTCGAACAATGCTTGCGCGCTACTGATCGAATCCCGCGCCGCCTCTTCCGCGTTGCTGCAAGAGCAACTGGCGCAGATCATGGCCTCGCTCAGCGATTTCCCGGTGGAAAAACAGGTCGATTTCACCGAAGACCCGATTGAGAACGCCCGCCTCTGGGCGATCCGCAAGGACACCTTCCCCGCCGTCGGTGCGGTGCGCAAGACCGGCACCACGGTGATCATCGAAGACGTCACCTTCCCGGTGGAACAACTGGCGATTGGCGTGAACCGTCTGATCGAGCTGTTCGACAAACATCACTACGACGAAGCGATCCTTTTCGGACACGCGCTGGAAGGCAATCTGCACTTCGTCTTCACCCAAGGCTTCAACAGCCCGGAAGAAGTCGCACGCTATCAGGCGTTCATGGACGACGTGGCGCAACTGGTGGCCGTGGAGTTCGGCGGTTCGCTGAAGGCCGAACACGGCACCGGGCGCAACATGGCGCCATTTGTCGAACTGGAATGGGGCAGCGATGCCTATCAGTTGATGTGGCAGCTCAAGCGTTTGCTTGATCCTCAGGGCATTCTCAATCCGGACGTGGTGCTCAGCGAAGATCCGCAGATCCACCTCAAGCACCTGAAGCCGCTGCCTGCCGCCGAAGAGATTGTGGATAAGTGCATCGAGTGCGGTTTCTGTGAGCCGGTTTGTCCATCGAAGGGCCTGACCCTGAGCCCCCGCCAGCGCATCGTGATCTGGCGCGACATTCAGGCGCGAAAACGCGCCGGGATCGACACCACCGAACTGGAAAAAGCCTACGAATACCAGGGCATCGACACCTGCGCCGCGACCGGTTTGTGCGCGCAGCGTTGCCCTGTAGGCATCAATACCGGTGAGCTGGTGAAAAAGCTGCGCAGCCGTCACGCCACGCACACGAAAACGGCCAACTGGATCGAAGGAAATTTCGCCACCACCCTGCAAGGAGCGCGCTTCACCCTGCACGTGGCCAACGGTGCGCGGATGTTGCTGGGAGCACCGCGTCTGGCGAAGTTTTCGGCAACGCTGACGCGTTTGTCCAAGGGCCAGGTGCCACAGTGGAGCAACGCGGTGCCGCAGCCGGAAAGAGCCATTCGCCTCAGTCCGACAATCTCAGACGAACGCCCGCGCGTGGTGTATCTGGCGGCCTGCGTGTCGCGGGTGATGGGCCCCGCAGCGGGCGACAAGGAGCAGATGTCGCTGTACGACAAAACCCGTGGCCTGCTGGAAAAGGCCGGTTATCAGGTGGTGCTCCCGGACAATCTGGACAACCTCTGCTGTGGCCAGCCTTTCGCCTCCAAAGGCTATGCCGAACAGGCCGAGCACAAGCGTCAGGAGTTGATCGGCGCCTTGCTCCACGCCAGCCGAGGTGGGCTCGATCCGATCTATTGCGACACCAGCCCCTGCACATTGCGACTGGTGCAGGATGTGGGAAATGTTCGCCTTGATCTGTATGACCCTGTGCGTTTTATCCGTACGCATCTGATCGATCGGCTGGAGTTCACCCCGCAGGAAGCACCGATTGCCGTTCATGTGACGTGCAGCACGCAGCATCTGGGGGAAAGCCAGGCGTTGATCGATCTGGCGCGCAAGTGCAGTAAAACCGTGGTTATTCCCGAAGGCATTCATTGCTGCGGATTTGCCGGCGACAAGGGCTTCACCACACCGGAACTCAACGGCCATTCCCTGCGCACTCTCAAGGATGCGGTGCAGCATTGCAGCGAAGGGATTTCCACCAGCCGCACCTGTGAGATCGGTCTGACACAACATGGAGGCATCGACTACCACGGCCTGGTGTATCTGGTGGATCGAGTGACCCGAGCCAAACCCCGAGAAACCATCATCTGAAGAAAAATAGAACCCTTGCGAGCGACCACAGTCCACAGAACAAGCCCCGCTGACGGGGCTTTTCCTCCATTCGGTTGCCCGTCCTGACGGCCAGCGAAGTCTGGATCCTCAGTTCAAGGAGATTCATATGAAACGTTCTGTACTGTTAGGTCTGTTCGTTACTGCCTCGATGATGGCGTCTACTTCGTTTGCCGCTGACAAGCCTGCCAGCCTGTGCGATACCAATATCCAGACCATCAACAATGCCAAGGGGCAGCTGTCATCGTCGCCCGAATTGAGTCAGCGTGCCGAGGCCAGTGTGCAGAAGGCACAGGCGCTCAAGGCCCAAGGCAAGATCGACGATTGCGTTGCAGAAACCCAGCAAACCATTCTGGAGCTGCGCAAATCCACCGGCACCAACAATTGATCGAAGGCCCGGCCAACCTTCGGGTTGGCCTTGACGGCCGATTGGCGTACACTGCTCGGGCTTGCTGCTCTTCGAGATGTACAGAGCATCAGGCTCGGGGCCGTTTAGGATTCGACGCCGGTTGCGAAACTTTAGGTGCATGCCGACTTGGTAACAGAAGTCGTAAATCCACTGTTGCAACTACTTATAGTTGCCAATGACGACCAATACGGTGCTGCTCTCGCTGCTTAATTGCAGCTGACATGCACTCCTGGTACCTTCGGGTCCAGCAATCATCAGGGGATGTCTGTAAACCCAAAATGATTGTCATATAGAACAGAATCGCCGTGCAGTACGTTGTGGACGAAGCGGCTAAAACTTACACAACTCGCCCAAAGCACCCTGCCCGTCGGGTCGCTGAGGGTTAACTTAATAGACACGGCTACGCATGTAGTACCGACAGCGGAGTACTGGCGGACGGGGGTTCAAATCCCCCCGGCTCCACCACTTCAACATCTAAAGACGTCCACGGACGTCTTTTTTTGTGCCTGAAATCCAGTGAAATCAAGGGTTTCCAGCGCTTCTGTGGTTCACAATGGTTTTTTGAGTTCCAGACGTTTTGGTATTCCAGGTGGTATCCCGGGCTACCTGGTGCTATTTTCAGGATACCAAAACGGTGCCAGAGGTAGCTCCCATGCCTACTCAAGCAACCCGTCTCTCCGATCGCCAGCTAAAGGCGATCAAGGCAACCGGCAAGGACTTCGTCCTCAGCGATGGCGGTGGCCTTCAGCTCCGGGTCAGGGCCAGCGGCTCGATGATGTGGAACTTCAATTACCGCAAGCCGGTGACCAAAAACCGCATCAATATGGCCTTGGGTCCGTATCCTGAACTCTCATTGGCAAACGCCAGAAAGAAAGCGGTTGAAGCCCGCGAGCTGCTGGCACAAGGCATCGACCCCAAAGCTCAACGCAATGAGCTTAAGCAAGCCAGACTCGCCGAGACCGAACACACATTCGAGAACGTAGCCACCGCCTGGTTTGAGTTGAAGAAAGACTCTGTCACGCCGGCGTACGCGGAAGACATCTGGAGGTCACTCACGCTGCATGTTTTACCAAGCCTGAAAACAACGCCTCTCTCGCAAATCACCGCTCCAATAATCATCAAGCTCCTTCGCCCAATCGAAGCCAAAGGCAGTCTCGAGACAGTGAAGCGGTTGAGCCAACGGCTCAACGAGATCATGACTTACGGGGTGAACTCTGGACTGATTTTCGCTAACCCCCTCAGCGGCATTCGAGCGGTCTTCAAGAAGCCCAAGAAAGAGAACATGGCCGCGCTACGACCCGAAGAGCTATCCGAGCTCATGATCGAAATCGCGAACGCCAGCATCAAGCGGATCACCCGCTGCCTGATCGAATGGCAACTGCACACAATGACCCGTCCTGCCGAAGCGGCTACCACCCGATGGGTAGACATCGACTTTGACAAACGCATTTGGACCATCCCGCCGGAGCGCATGAAAAAGCGTCGCCCGCACACCATCCCGCTGACCGAACAGGCACTCGCTTTACTGGAGACGCTCAAGCCCCACAGCGGCCACAGAGAGTACGTGTTCCCGGCAGATAGGAATCCGCGCACCCACGCCAACAGCCAGACCGCCAACATGGCGTTGAAACGCATGGGCTTCCAGGACCGCTTGGTCAGCCACGGCATGCGTTCCATGGCCAGCACCATCCTGAACGAGCATGGGTGGGATCCGGAGCTGATCGAAGTCGCGCTGGCGCATGTCGACAAGGACGAAGTCCGAAGCGCTTACAACCGAGCTGACTACATTGAACGTCGGCGTCCGATGATGGCTTGGTGGAGTGAGCACATCCAAAAAGCAGCAACGGGCAGTCTGTCGGCAACTGCCATCAATGACACCAGGAACTGCAATGTCGTGCCGATACGGTGAGTGCTCACCGAACGCCACCGGTAACCGAAAATGACTCCCCAGATGGAGTGATGGTTGATTTGGCGACAGCGGCGACACTGGCGACAACCCGTGTAATACCTGGTCTGCAGCATGGCGACAGAGGTGGCGACTGTCGCCGCTGCAAGCCTCTCTCTTGGGACTTTCACGACCAAGCCCACGCGAGCGGGAAGGCTCCGCATTCCCACTCGCATGGGCTCACATTAAAAACCGACCAACGACCACCCAGCCATAGAAAACCACCGGCCTCCAAGGTCTTCCAGCGCTACCAATTGGCGCAAGAGTCACCCTCAAAATACTGTTGACCGCTAGCAGAACGAGCGCTAAACCAGAACCGCACAAGCGCTGTCCTCGACAGCACCCAGGTAGCCAGAACCTTCAAGGCTACGCCACTCCGTGGTGGTTCACCCCCAAGTGCGATTAGCGTCCGGCGGCTCGCACGGTCACCGCGATGTGATGGATGCCCACTCTTCCAGAATGCCCACTGCGGCAACTCAGGCCTTCTCCTGGCTGCTCTGCAGCAACTTATCCGCTTGGCCATTTCTTGCGCCAACCTGTGGCCCGTCTCTTTGCCCCCTAAAGAGACGGGCGCATCTCACACTGCTGCAGCCCTGCTCGCATGGGGCTTTGCTGCTTTCCCCCTCGTGACAATCGGCGTGACAAACACCGAATGCTCACTCGCCACAGCGATGCCGATGATGGTGCCGCAGCCCAAGGAATGGACTGCACCTGACTGACAGTCAGGCATGCCCCGGTCATCGCCTCACTGCCTTCACCTGACTCAGGATTTCGCAGCACCGGTCTCGTCAGCCAGTGCAGCCTCCACCCGCCCACCGCTCTCGGTGTTCAGGAGGCCAGACCCTGAGATGCCCAAGCTCCCGGCCGGAAGGAGCCGTCAGTCCCGCGTGAGTGGACAACCCTCACAGGCCGCAGGGGCCTTGATCCCTGATAACACTCAACAACCGTGGCGGGATGAGTGAGGACGAAGTCGATAATCTCAGGAGAATTGCGATGCAACTGTGCGAAACGTTCGAACCACCACAACCATTGCTGGAATACCAGCAGACACCACTGCCCTACCCGGTCGAAGCACTGGGGGATCTGTTGGGTCCTGCGGTCGAACGACTGGCCGAGGTGATCCGCGTGCCCTGCGCCATGGCCGCGCAATCGGTGCTGGCCAGCGCTGCCCTGGTGAGCCAGGGTCATGCCAATGTCGAACTCGATGGCCGAACCTATCCATTGTCCCTCTACCTACTGACGGTGGCGTCTTCGGGTGATCGCAAAAGCGCGGTGGATCATCTGGCATTGAAGGCGGCGCGCGACTGGGAACGACAGCAGTGGACTCTGTATGCGGAAAAGCTCAGAGCCTATCGCGCCGCTACCAGCATCACGGCCAAACCCAAAACCTCAACGGAGCGTGCTGAGGCGAAAGGCGGTGAGCTGTCCGAGCCGGTAGCGCCGAGACTGATCATTGCCGAGCCCACCATTGAGGCCCTGGTCAAAAGTCTGTGCTATGGCTTGCCCAGCATGGGCTTGTTCAATGATGAAGGTGGCCAGTTCTTGGGCAGCAGCACCATGAGCAAAGAGAATCTGCTCAAGGCAATCACCACCTTGTCGGCACTGTGGGATGGCAGCCCGATCGACCGGGCGCGCTCCATGGCAGGAGAAAGCCTGCGGGCCTATGACCGCCGCCTCAGTCTGCATCTGATGCTGCAACCCTACCTTGCCAACCAGCTGTTCAAAGACCCGGTGATCAATGGCCAAGGCATCCTGGGCCGTTGCCTAATCAGTTGGCCCGAGCGTCTGGCCGGCCAGCGGCTCTACAAGGCGATCAACTTGAGCCGGGATGCCAGAGTCCAGCGCTACCAACAGCGGATCACCGCCCTGCTGCAACAGCCCTGGTCGCTTCACAAGGATGGCTCACTCAATCCCACCACACTGGAGCTGACTCCCCGTGCCCGTCGTGCCTGGATTGATATTCACGACACCATCGAATGTCAGTCTGGCGAGTTCGGCGAGCTGGCCGGCGTCCAGCCTGTCGCAGGCAAGGCCGCGGCGAATGTACTGCGCATCGCAGGTGTGCTGGCCATGGTTGAAGAAGCCAGTTCGTTGGACGAAGCACACATCCAGCGCGCTTCCACGTTGATGGATTACTACCTGGCCGAGATCCAGCGCCTGACCGAACAGGAGCCGGTCAATAGCCGATGCGAAGAGGCGGATCGACTGCTCCGCTGGCTGGTGCAGAAAGGCTGGACTCACTTCACCCTTCGCGATGTCAATCGCAACGGCCCGCGTTTTGCCCGCAAGAGCGCTGACCATACCGCCTCTCTATTGGTCGTGCTGATCACTCATCGCTGGCTGAGCAGCCGCGACGGAAAAATTTTCGAGGTCCGCCATGTTTCGCCTCAATGACGCGGTGCGCCGCTACCAGGCGCAACATCAATCGCAACCAGAATCGCGGCGTGTCGCCGCCTCTGTCGCCACCCTGTCGCCACGTGCCAGACCAGAAACGACGCGGGTTGTCGCCACTGTCGCCGCTGTCGCCACACCACCACTGGAGCCTACCCATCTAGCCCTTCTGATCGAGCAACTGCGTGAGGAAGGGGCACTGTTGCAACACCACGAGAACACCCTACTGATCCGCCCGACACTCTGGCAGCAGGTGGACAGGCTCAGCCCCCACTGGAAAGCCCTGCTGCTCTTTCTGCAAACAAACGAAAACGGTGATGATAATGGCTCTGGTCGGTCGGCGTGATGGTCGCAACTTTGGCTATGGCCGCCAACTGAGCTACGCCGGCCCACAAGCGCTCAAGGATTTGTTTGCCGGCGGCCACTTCGCCACGGTCAAAGCGCATAGTGATCGCTGGCAAGCGTTCGTGCGTTGGTGTCGGTCAGAGGACGGCCCCGGTTACAACGATGCGCGCGAGATCGATCGACTGACGCTACAGGACTATGCCGCTTACCTGCGCCAGCTGATCCAGCAAGGCGAACTGAGCATCGCCACCGCGCAGAACCGCCTGAGCAGCGTCAACCGAACCCTCGCTGCGCTCCGCGGTGATCAGGACGTGAGGATCGCCAGCCCGAGTCAGGCGTTGGGACAGAAGCGCTCGAACGTACGCACCTGCGCACCGGATGGCCAAGACCGCCAACAAGTGCAGCGAGTGATTGAGGCGCTTGGCGAACAGCAACACGAGCGGGTGGCGGCAATTGTCCTTTTGGCGCGAGAAACCGGTATGCGCCTGCGCGAAGCAATCCTGGCTGACCTGCCACGATTGCAACGCGAAGCCGAACACTTTGGCCGTATCAACATCCAGGACGGCACCAAAGGCGGACGCTCGGGCGCTTTTGCGCCCCGTTGGATCGATGCCACGACTGGAGTAAAGGCTGCACTGCAAACAGCACTAAGCGTCTCAACGAACAGGAGCCCCAACCTACTGAATCGGGGCGAAAGCTATGCCACCTTTCTAAGGCAGGTCGTGCGTCCAGCCCGCGAGATCCTGCATGTGCATGGGTTGAAAGGTTTACATGAGCTTCGAGCCGCCTACGCTTGCGAACGTTACGAGCAGATCACTAGGCACACTGCGCCGGTCAACGGTGGGCAATGCTATCGCGTTGACCGTGAACTGGATCGGCAGGCGCGTCAGCAGATCAGCTATGAGCTCGGACACAACCGGATCGATGTGGCATCGGCGTACATTGGTGGCCGATCATGAGCAGACCGTATGATATGGCTTTGTTTCTGAGCGGAGTCTTAACTGGTTCGATGGCCACGCAGCAACGACACCTGCGACAGGCGCGGATCATGCAAGCGGCCATCCAGCAGAGATGGCAACGCGATAATCCTTGGAGTTGGCAGCTAAAGCATGTGCACTGGTTTCTGGTTCACTACCTGAAGGATCATTCCGAAGCTACCCGATATTATTATCGACTCACAGCCCAATTGGTGTGGAAACGATTAGGGGACCGACGAGGTTTGCTGGTAGAGCGCTAATCGGTGCCTTGAGGCCTACCCACCCCACCTAGCCTGGGGAAATCCGTTTCCACCATGTTCCGAGTGCGTCAACCGACGTTGCCAGCTATCGCGAGGTAATCGTGTTGACGGAACATTGCATGAGGCGTTCAGATTGAGATTCTTTCAAGGCCGCACGGCAGGGCAGAACAAAGCGGAGAAGCCCTACAGGGCCTGCTTTCTACACGCCAAGCGTACTAGCCACCTGAGTAGACGAATTGCGTCGTGGCGCTCATAGAACATCCTATGCGCCCGAAGAGTTGCCCCCCCGATAGCGGTTTCCTGAGAAAAAATGGTATATTGATTAGTTGCAATTATTACAGGGCACCTTTAAACCGTAAACGTTACAAAAACCAATGACCAACCCCAATCACAAAGACTTCCGCTAGGCGCATATAAATTTGCGATCTGTAAAACCGCAAGGATATGTACTCTAGCAGAATTTTTAGAACCAAAGGTTAATGTAGATGTATGCAGTTAGTCCTCTCAGGTATCCTGGAGCCAAGTGGCGATTAGAAAAGTTCGTCGACTCGATTCTAGTCGCGAATAACCTTAGAGATGGGCACTACGCAGAACCTTTCGCCGGCGGCGCGAGCTTAGCGATTTCGCTGCTGCTTCAGAACTATGTCAGCAACATACATCTAAATGACCTAGACAGATCTATTTATGCGTTCTGGCATAGCGTATTAGAAAACACAGAGGATTTTCTTAAGCTTATCTCCGAGACGCCGGTCGACATGGATACATGGCACAAGCAAAAAGCCATACAATCAAATAAATATGACGCCCCCCTAATAGAGCTCGGATTCTCTACTTTCTTCCTTAACAGAACAAATCGCAGTGGAATCTTGAATGCTGGCGTAATCGGCGGGAAGCACCAAGAAGGCCAATGGAAAATCGACGCCCGCTACAATAAAAAAAATCTGACTTCTCGAATCTCGAGAATTGCACAGATGAAAGATTTTATTCACTTATACAATTTGGATGCTGTTGATTTCTTGCGCCTTTGCGATTCAAAGCTTCCTCCGAAAAGTTTTATATATCTAGACCCTCCTTATTTTGTGAAGGGGCAAGAGCTATACCTAAACTTCTACGACGAAGAAAATCATCGCCAATTATCCGAATATGTCTTAGGCAACCTCAACCTTCCTTGGATGGTTTCTTATGACGACGTGCCAGAAATCAAAGCACTCTATTCGAAAGCGTATGCAACCGAAGAACCTTACCTGCTTCCCTATAGCGCCAGCGTGGAAAGAAGAGGCCGAGAAGTTTTTTTCCTTTCTCCGAACCTTTTGACTGAGACACAACTGATTCATACGAGCACCCGGACGAAGCGCGCGATGGGGATTGGAGCCCGCTCCTCCTCACCTAAGACAAAAAAACCGGCCGGTAGCAAAAATTCACCTGGGCTGCCCCCCTAGCCCTAGGGTCCAAGCTAGCGGCGTGGTATGGTAGTTATAGGTTCCCACCGTGTGCGGCGGCTGACGACGACGGACCGGCTAGGGACAAAGAGTTGTGATTACGTACAATTAGGGAGGCTCTAAAATGAACCGCTTCCAACCCATCAAGCACTCTGAAACTGAGTGCCGATTTTGTGACTTTTTGACTCCCCTGTCAAAACACGCTCCTGTGGATACGCCATGGCTGCTTGGCGCAAGTTATGCTGCATTTGTTTCTATTGGCGCGCTTGTCCCCGGTTGGTCTTTGATCGTCCCTAAAAATCATAAAATCAATCTTACAGAAGACTACACTCGCACAGATTTTTGGAACTTTGTTGAAAGCGCCGCTAGGATCCTGAAAGACCAATACGGTGACTTCTCGATATTTGAACATGGAGCGTTTAATTTCGACTCTCAAACAAGTTGCGGTACAGGCCATGCCCATCTTCACATGGTCCCTCTGTCGTTTTCTCTGTTTGAAGAAGCACAGGCGTTTGATAAAACGCTACGCTGGGAAAAATGCTTAGCAAGCCAAATCTCTGAAAAAAGCAAAAACTCTGAATATCTATATGTCGCAGATCATTTTCAGGGCGAGCACACGCAAGGAAACATTTGTCTTCTCACAAAGGAGACCTCACAATTTTTCCGAAAAGTCATTGCTACAAAACTTGGCATTCCGGATAGCTATGATTATAAAAAATCAAAGATGCTTGATATTACTCTGCAAAGTTTTGAAACCCTTTCAAGTAACGGCTGGAATTCCTTAAAAAATACACGCTCAGCGTAAATCAGGGGCTCAATGAATGAGCAAAGAACATAGTCCGCTTCCACACGAGTCGCCAAGTACCGCCACAGATAGAGAACCTGAGCTTGGTGCGAGTAGTGACACTCAAGAAGAGCCACCCCAGATGCCAGGCGCAGCTAGTAGTGTCGAAGCGGACGCTATGAAAAACGATAAAAAACCTGAAAGCAAACCAGCGCCAACTGTATTCAGCGAACATATCAATACTGACAACAGAGCGGTAGGGGATTGGAAGAGCAAATACGACGAGTCGGCACGATGTGAAATAAGAGTCGACGCCATATACGTTGGAGTTGTTTTTCTTTTAACTTTATTAGCACTACTCTTCACATGGCGAGGCTCTACCTATTCGTTTTTCGTAGGAAGCTGCACTACATGTGCGCCGGAAAAATTCAATCAATATGCCTTCTTCTTTCTTGGAGGAATCTTGGGCGGAACTATGTTTGGCCTAAAATACCTGTACCAAGTTGTAGCAAGGGGACTTTGGAATATTGACCGCCGACTTTGGCGCATATTCTCTCCGTTCCTCTCTGGCGGCGCAGCACTTGCCATCGGCGGACTACTTGACTCTGGCTTATTGGGACTTAGTATAAAGTCTTCAACCACATCCTTTTACTTTTCCATGGGATTCATATCCGGATACTTTGCGGATAAAGCGCTAGGGAAGATGCAAGAGATCGCGGATACCGTTTTCGGCTCATCTCCAAGCTCACCCAAAAAATAAACTATTCGATAGGACGTGTATGGCCAATCCCTCTAAGATGCCATTAACTCCAGCAACGCAGCTTGTGTTAGTCGACGGTAATAAAGTCATAGAGTTAGCCCCACCTCAAATCACTGTAGAAATGATAGGCCTGAAAGCATATGGCCTTTGCTCGGTCCCAGCGGTGTGGACCCTACCATTTTTTGTGATTTGTGGCTCATCAACAGCCTCTGAAGAGGCTGTTGATCAAGCGCTCCGCGATGTAAAGTTTAAAAGCAATGAGCAGGTTATTGTTAGGTCAAGCGGAGTCGCCGAATCTATAGATGACCGTGGTTCTCTCGACTCATCAGAATGTGCCCCGACCGCTATTTTAAGTACTATAGAAACGTTACGCGATAAAATCCGAGATACACACCCGAATATAAATATGTCCGATATTCATTGGATTATTCAGGTATATGCTCAAAGCCATCTGAAAGGCCACCTATCAAATGAGCGGCGCTTAAGCGAACACCTTAGAGATTGGGTCGCAGAAGTCGAGGCTACCGAAAACACCCCGTCCCAGCTCCATAAAATACCTCTGCGAAAATGGCGCGACGCACGCCCTCTAGAAATAAAAAAACTAGACTACCCATATCGATACAACTGCTTAGAGGGCCTTAAAGATATTGCTCACTGGGCACACTCGAGAGCAATCAGGGTACATTTCGAGTGGGTTTGGAACGGAAAACAAATTTATGTTGTTCAAGCTGATGAATGCGAAGACTTCGCGCACGGCGCTGACCCCACTAAGTTAACCACCTCCCAAACAGTGGAGGCCATAAACTTCGCACCAAAAGTGTTCAGGGTCGCCACAGAAACTGATTATGAGCAATATGTAAAATTAGCAAATGCGAAGCTATACCGAGAAATTGGCTATACCGCTATTTCATTTTATGTCCTGGACTTAAAATCCGAGCTAGACCAGATCTTGCGTACCGGCACCTGCAGCCAGAGTTTAAAGGACGATCTGCTCCGCCTAACTGAGCGTCCGCTCGTAATAAGAACCGATGGAGCTAACATACCTGCGTCGCAGAAGCAAATGTTACCAAGAAGTAACGAACTAAGAAGCCTAGCCAGTGCGCTAGACTGGCTAACAACCGTATTCAGAAATAAAATCAACGAATTGGATCTAGCTGATAGCGGGCTATGCCTCATCGCTCACCACTTCATCCCTGCATCAGCTTCCGCGTGGAGCCAAGCCCATCCAGATAAACGTCGTGTAAGAATCGAATCCCTCTGGGGACTTCCGGAGGGCCTATACTGGTACGCCCACGACGTCTTCGATGTCGACACAAATTACAACTCCACAAAAAACCTTAAAAAAACCCCAAAAAAGTTATCCATCCGCGAGAGGCTAAGATATAAGGGCCGCTTCGTAGCACCTGATGAAAATGGCGAATGGGTGGTACACGATACTGCCGCGGGCTATGACTGGAAACGAAGTATAAAACGTACTGATTGGATCGAGGAAATTGCTTGGTCATCTCGAAGAATAGCAGAGTCAGCCGGCAAGCCAGTTGTCATCATGTGGTTTGTGGACATTCCGAAATCCACAATGAAGCATGCTGTTATACCGTGGTACCATGAAGATTGGAAACATGAAGGCGAACTTCCAAAAGCTGCTCCTAGAAAAAAACTTATGAGCTCAGAGGAGGTAACGCTCCGAACTAAAGCAGACTGGGATAATCTCATAAGCATTTGTCATGCCGGTAAAAATATAGCACGTGTATTGATAGACCCGATTGAACCGGACCTAGTCAGAGACCAAAGATTCGCTAAGGATCTAGCGGAGTTAGCTCATGAAAAAGGTTTTGTAGTCGAGCTTGCCGGCGGTGTGTTGTCCCATGCTTACTATATGCTGACTAGCTCAGGGTGCCGGGTCGAATGCGCAGACTTATATGCTACAGAAGAAGGCGAACTGGAGTTTAACAAGTTAGTCAGAGACAAAATCCCAGACAACATAAATGCACGCGGAGAAGAGGTTAAGCTTTTAAAGCTTGAAGGCGAAGCTTTAATCACCTCACTTAAGAGAAAAGTAGTTGAAGAGGCCCTTGAGGTTCTTGATGCCAAAACCAGTATTGATATTATTGAAGAGCTAGCTGATCTTAGAGAAACCGCCGCAGCTCTTGCTAAAATTTTAGGTATCACCGAGAAGGATATCGAGGAAGTAAGAAAAGAAAAGTTCTCTAAGCGCGGAGGATTTGACAAAGGCCTGATGCTTGAAAAAACAGCCTTGGCCTCATCGCTTAGCCAAATGCCTGGAGATGATGATCCCTTTGCACTAGCCAAGCCTCATATAGAAAAAACCGTATCCCAGGCAGAGCAACTCCCATACTACCCGCACGACATACATTCAGACAAAAGATATGATAGCCAGGGAACGTTTGAGCGACAATTTTCATTAGCACTTCCCGCGCATGGTGAAAACTTTCGTCCGCCCCGCGTTAGTTTCTCACTAGAGTCTGAAGACAAATCAAAACATGAATATATTTTGGAGCTCCAGATGGAGCGAAAGGGTGCCGACTTACGATGCAAGATACGCATCATAAATGCTCCAACCCAGATGGCATTAAAATTCTAATATCCATCCCATTAGTCATGCCACACACTATTTCAGTCGGGTGGCCGTCAACCATCTAGAGCAGGATCTAGACAATAGCGGTCCTGCAACCGGCCGCTCGTAGGGGTTGGTCACTGAGTATGCTTAGAGTGCAGCATCGGGATGCGACATTGACCACGATGCCCTTGGGTAGCCTAGGGTATTCAGGGAGGTTCCGGGCCTAGCGTGAACCCTTCTGAGAGACTCCAGCTGCCTAGCGCGACAGGGGCTAGCAAGTGACCACTTCGCATCTATATTTCTGATCGGTATTCCAAGTGGTATCCCACCGAAAAATAACTATACGTAATTAGTTTTAAAATCAGAAAGTTATGGGAGCCGTTCAAATTACCCCGGCCCACCAACTTTCAACGACAAGGCCCGCCCAGTGCGGGCCTTGTCGCATCTGGAGATTCATCCCGGGAGACCTCATGCGCCAAGCACTGCTGATCATCGACGTCCAACCCTGCTTCTCCCCGCCGCAATGGGCTAATCGACGACATTCAATCGCTGATCGGCAAACTGCCAAGCGTCGCCACGGTCGAGCGCCATGATGAAACCAGCACACCGTTCCAGCGTCAGCTCGGCTGACATCCGGCGGCGGACGATGACAGCCTGATCGCCGCAGACCGCATCTTCATCAAATACGGCTACGCGCCCTCCCCGGACACAATCGAATACCTGAAAAGCCTGAATCTGGATCGCGTGCTGGTCTGCGGCCTGCAAACCGAAACCTGCTGCCTCGCCGCCGGGTTTGCGCTGTTCGATGCCGGTTTGCAGCCGACGCTGCTCACGGATCTGACGGTGGGTTCGTCGCTGGATCGTTCTGGCGGGCTGGGTGTGCGGTTATGGGAACATCACTTCAAGCACACGCTGACATCGGATGAACTCCGCTCCTGCCTGCAGGCGTCCTAGGAAATTTCCCGCAACACGCGTCGAATTCCATGAACTGGTTCAAGATGCTTCCAAACGCTAGTCTTCGCGCTCCGCTGCAACCCGGCAGATGGTTTACCAAAGGAATTCGCCGGGAGCCTGAAACCATGGAGTCTCGTCATGAAAAAAGACACCCGAAGCCTGCCTGATCAAACACTGCCTCACGAAACCAAATCGAAAGAACCGGCTGTGCTCAACCAGCCTCAGCAATACGTGAGAAAGCCGCGTCGAACCCTGCCTTTCAACGAGATTTTCTCCGTACGCACCGACGTGGACACAGCCACCCTGCTGACCCATGCCTGCGAAACCCTGGCGGCGCTCAACATGGTAACGGCCAACATCGCCGATGATTTCACAGGCTCTCAACGCAGCCGGTTGCTGGCGATCCGGCAGCTGTCGATCATGACCGAAATGCTGGTCAATCGTGCCGTGGAGAACCTGGATCCGGCGAACCTCGTGCCCCCTACGACAGAGCCTGTCGTGCACTGAAAAACGACCGCTCGTCGATGACGCAAGTCGTTCATCGACATGAACTTTTCTTCACCCCGACGGCGGTGATGGCCGTGTACATTGCCCTCGCTCATTCAAGAAACTACGGTTCGCCCGCTCTCCTGCGGGCTTTTTTTTGCCCGGGATTTGGCGGCGAAGCGATACACATAGGTGTCTTGCACGCCGTGGTGCAGCGAATGCCGGGCCTGGGGATGAACCCGGATCAACAAGAAACCTGCAGCAGCGGCCAGACGCTGACTGCTCAGGTTGGCAGAGGATGTGGTCAGGTAAAACGTGGCATCGGGAAATCGGCCCAGCACTTGAGTCAGCGCGGCAGACATATAACCCTTACCCGAATGTTCAGTGTTGGCCCAATAACCAACGACGTAACGATTACGTCCCCGCGGTTTCAAGCCGATGCAACCGATGATCGCCGCCCCGTCGGCAGCAACGATGAAAAACCTGCGCTCGCCGGTTTCGCTGTCGAACTCATCACGAGCCTTGTGCATGAACTCCAGGGCCTGCGCCTCGGTGGTGTGCGCACGGGCCCACGACAAAAACTCCGAATGCTCCGGGTAACTGACGTTCAGCGCTTGCTGAAACGCAAGGTACAACGCCGGATCCGGGGATCTGATGAGCAATGCCTCGCCCCCTGCCTTTAACGCAAACTCCATCGCATCCTCCTTGAAAACGCCTTCGCGCACGACAAGCCCATACCTGACTGTGCAGCGAACGGCGCAAATTTATAGAACGAATCAAACCACCCGCGATTTGTATTTTCCTGCCTGCCGGGCAATTCTGGTGATCAATTCCGAGACCCGGAGCGCCCGATGCCGCTGTTGACCCTGCCCTGCCAACGCCTGACGCTCGCGGTGCTCGACCCGGATCAGGCGCCTCTGGAAAGCGATTTCTATCAACGCAACCTGCGCCATCTCGCCCCGTGGTCACCGATTCGTACCACCGACTATTTCTCTATCGAACAGATCCGCCGACGCCTTGAAATACAGGCCAGCGCTTTCGATGCCGGGCTGGCCGTGCACCTCGCACTGCTGACTCCGGACGGTCAGCAAATGATCGGTGCCTGCAACTTCAGCGGGATTATTCGCGGTGCGTTCCAGGCGTGTTATCTGGGTTATCACATCGATGCAGCCCATCAGGGTCAGGGTCTGATGCAGGAGGCGCTGGAGTCCGCCATTGCCTACATGTTCGAGACCCAGAACCTGCACCGGATCATGGCCAACTACATTCCCGGCAATGAACGCAGTGCACGGTTGCTTGAGCGCCTGGGGTTCAAGAAAGAAGGCTACGCAAAGGCCTACCTGAACATTGCCGGACGCTGGCAAGACCATGTGCTGACGGCTCTGGTCAATCCGCAATTCGAAGCACCGGACCAACGCTGGTCCCGTCGCCTTGCGTGAGTTTCACAATTTGTTAAGCATTGGCGAAGTATGCTCACGCCTCTCGCCCCTTCCGGTTATCTGAAACCTATGTCGTCGCGTGCCGCCATTTCACTGTTCCTGCTTGCCGCCCTGCTGTTTTTCTTCGCGCTGGGTAACCATCAATTGCAAGGCTCCACTGAGGCCCGCGTCGCCGGCATCGCCATGGAGATGCACCTGGACGATGACTGGGTGACGCCCCGTCTGTTCGGCGAACCGTTTCTGGAAAAACCACCGCTGAGTCTGTGGCTGGACGCCGGCGCCATGCGCGTGTTCGGTGTTTCGCCGTGGGCGGTGCGACTGGCATCGGCGGTGGCTGGCCTGCTCAGCGTGATGCTGTTGTACGGCATGCTGCGGCGCTTCGAACGGCCGAAAGCGATCGCGTGGACAGCGGGCATTCTGCTGGCGACCATGGCCAGTTACTGGAGCAACGTGCGCGGGGTTGGCGAGGATGCCTTGCTCGCACTCGGCGTGACCACGGCACTGTTGGCGTTTTTCCAGGCGCAACGAGCATCAACCTTCGGCAATTCGTTGCTGTTTGCCGTCGGGATTGCCATCGCCACGTTGAGTAAAGGTGTACTCGGACTGGCGATGCCGGGGGTGGTGATTTTCGCCTACCTGCTGGCCGACAACCTGATGGACAAGCGCTTCAAACTGACCGACTGGCTGCGGCCGGGATTGCTGACATTGGTCGGGCTGATTCCGCTGCTGATCTGGCTCGCGGTGCTCTATCAGCACGGCGGCGCCCAGGCAGTCAGAGAAGTCTTGCTGACCAACAGTCTCGGGCGTTTCAGCGGATCGTTCGTCGAAGCCGGACACTATGAGCCGTTTTACTACTACATCGCCAAACTGCCCGAAGCGTTCCTGCCCTGGAACATTCTGGTGTACCTGGGGCTGTGGCACTTCCGTAAACAATTGAAGGCCAATCGTTACCTGCTGTTTTTCAGCCTGTGGATCGTTGCGCAGTTCATCATGCTGACCCTGGCGTCGAGCAAACGCACGGTGTACCTGATGTCGATGACGCCGGCGGCGGCGGTGATCGCGGCCGAATATGCGGGCGTATTGTTCGAGAGGCTGAAGGAACGTAACAGCGGTTTTGTCGGATGGATCGCCCGTCATCGTCAGACAATCGCGGTCGGCTTACTGACGGTTGTGATCGCCTGCTATCTCGGCGCCGCGCAATGGGCCCTGCCAAACGCAGACAAGGAATTGTCGTTCCTGCCACTGACCGAACATATCCAGTCCCTGCAAGCCAGCGGCCATCAGGTCGCGCTGTTCCAGGCCAACGAACGGGTCGGCGGCGCCAGCGTGTTCTACACCCAGAGCGTCCTCAAGGGGCTGGACACCGATGCGCAATTGAAGGATTTCCTCAGCGCCTCGCCTTCCAACATCGCGGTGATGTCGGGGGACAGCGAACCCGCCGCCCCGCTGAAAGTGCTCAAGACCATGATGGTCGGGCGCCAGGCGTACTATTTCGTAGGTTATTGAAGCCTCGGTAGCACCAACAAAAAACCCGCCGATGATGGCGGGTTTTTCATTTCAGTGGCGACGCTTCAGAGAGAAACCTCAGGCTGTGCACTGAACACCTGTCGCTCACGCTTGCTCAACACCGGCAACTCCAGACGAGCCCGTCCATAAAACGCCAGCGCCGTCAGCAAACACGCCAACCAGACGAAGATACCGGCCCAGAACGTGTGGGACATGTAGTGCCAGCCCTGCAGAACCCGCGTCGTGCCGTAGACGAAACCGAGCAACAGCGAGCCCCACAACAAGGCGCTTGAGAAGCGCCACTGATAACGGCGCGCGACAAAATACAGCGCCAGCATGGTGAACCCGCCGGACGCATGCCCACCCGGCCAGCAACGACCGTCACTGGCTTCATGGAACAGCTGGAAATTGCTGTACCACTCGATGTGAGCCATTTTGCCGCCGTACAGTGTCGTCTCGATCGGGCAGTAAACGCTGGTGTGGGCCTTGAGGAAGTGAATAACGCCGGTACACACCGCAAAAGCCACCACCACAAACAGAAAGTCCCGGCGATGGTCAGCGGTAAAACGCAGTACCGGCGCCACTTTGCAGCGCTCCAGAAACCCGCCGAGACGCGGACGCTTCTGCGGATTGACCAACGGCCAGACCACCGACAGCATCGCGCCGACCAGCGCGATTTCAGCGGTCCAGTTCGGGATGATCCGCGCCCACTTGTGGGTCAGCTTTTCAAAGAAGTGAATCTTGTCGAGCGGGAAGGTGTTCGTCAGCGGATCGAACAGCAGGTTGCTGAAGGCGATGTCGATGTGAGTCATGTCGAACATCAGGAACACCACCGCCGCACAAAACAGCGGGATGCCGAAGTTGTAAGCGTAAAAGCGAGAAGTCATCGGGTGGTCACCGTACGCCAGTCAGAGGCCTCGACGAAGCCGAGCATCTTTGGAGCCGCCAGGCTGGCAGCGGAAACGAACAGCGAAGAACCATAACCGAGGGTCGAGGCCGGCACCTTGAGATCTTTTTCCAGCTGCGCCATGCACTCGCTGTGGGTAACCAGAATCAGGTTACGCCCCGGGACCTTGTGCGCGAGCGCGTCCTGCAACATGCGGCCCTTGCAACTGATCAGCCAGTCTTCGCCGGCCGTCGCCCGGTTGAACATGTAACCGGCGGTCTGCACGGTGCGGGTCATCGGGCTGTTATAGATGTCGGCGTTGTTCAGGCCCAGGCGCTCGAATTGCGCACCGACAGCAACCGCGACACTGCGCGAACGGTCGGTGATGCCGTCATTGCCGCTCAGGCACGGCGCCGGGGAGTGATCGCAGCGCTCGACATGGCGCACCAGCACGATCATGTCGCCCTTGGCCCAGCCGGTCGCCAACGCCTGCGCGCCGGCGACATTGCCGTGGGCGAGGTCAGGCACCGCCGCCGGGGCGAGCAGCCACAAGGTCAGCGGAATCACCAGTGCCGACACGGCCAGAACAACCCCGGCGTTTCGAAAGCGGGCCCAACCACTCAGCTCGATCGAGCGTTTGACGCCGAACAGACTCAGTCTCAATTCCACAAAAATTCGCCTCGCCAGCGTATATCACTGTCATTTGATGCGGCGAAGGTACAGACGCCCCCGTGGGCAGCCAGTGAAAGTCATGTGAAAAAAGTCTTGGGATCCCTTGTTACAAATTCCGTCGGACAAAATCCTTTCAGCTCCAGGATTTGCGGCCGATACAGTCCTGCTAACACCCTTGCTGGCTCAAAAAAACAACAATCTTCCAGCCTAACCGACGATCAAGAAGCACAACGTTTCTGGAGGAATTGTGATGAATAGCTGGTTCGGCAACATCAGCGTGAACCTCAAACTGGGGCTGGGATTCGGTCTCGTCCTGGCCCTGACCTGCATTCTGGCCCTGACGGGCTGGACCAGCCTGGGCGGCCTGATTGACCGCAGCAACTGGATGAGCGACATCACCCAGCTCAACTCTGGCCTGACCAAGCTGCGCGTGGTGCGCCTGCAATACATGCTGACCAACGGCGACGAAACCGCCGCGCAGAACGTGCAGACCACCCTCGACGGTTTCGCTGCGCAACAGCAGGCGCTGATCGGCAAGTTCAAGAGCCCGGAAAACGTCAAGTTGCTCAAGGCGCAGGCGGCGACCATCGCCGAATACCAGACGTCCCTGAACAAGATGCGCAACGCCTACCGCACCGGCAACACGGCGCGCGACACCATGAGCGTCAATGCCGAGACCGCGTACGACCTGATCGAATCGATCAGCACCCGCGTCCAGCAGATGGCCATGAGTGAACAGCGTTTCGAGCAGTTCCAGGCCATTACCGCCGCCAAGGAAGCCTTCATCCTGGCGCGCTACGAAGTGCGCGGCTACACCGCCACCACCAACGCCGAGACCGAGCAGAAAGCCGTCGGTCAGCTGGACGTGGCCATCGCCAGCCTCAAGCAACTGAACGCGCATTTCGCCGACACCCAGCAAGACGCCCTGCGTCAGCTGGAAACCGCCCTGACCAACTACCGCAGCGCGTTGCAGGCTTACAAGAACGCCAACACCGATGCGGTGCAGGCACGCAAGGAAATGACCGATCAGGGCGCCACCATCGTGACCCTGAGCGAGCAGATGTATCAGATCCAGCTCGACCGTCGTGACATGGAAAGCGCTCAGGCCCGCACCCTGCAACTGATCAGCACCCTGCTGGCCTTGCTGGTCGGCGTCATCGCTGCCTTCATCATCACCCGCCAGATCACCCGTCCGTTGCAGGAAACCATGGCCGTGGTGGAGCGCATCGCCAGCGGCGACCTGAGCCACAACGTGATCGTCACCCGCCGCGACGAACTCGGCGTGCTGCAACAAGGCATCGCGCGCATGGGCGTGACCCTGCGCGACCTGATCAGCGGCATCCGCGACGGCGTCACCCAGATCGCCAGCGCCGCCGAAGAACTGTCGGCCGTAACCGAACAGACCAGCGCCGGCGTGAACAGCCAGAAGATCGAGACCGATCAGGTGGCCACCGCCATGCACGAGATGACTGCCACCGTGCAGGAAGTCGCGCGCAACGCCGAGGAAGCCTCGCAAGCCGCAGCCGCCGCTGACGGCGAAGCCCGCGAAGGCGACAAGGTGGTGAACGAAGCCATCGCCCAGATCGAGCGTCTGGCCAGCGAAGTGGTGCGTTCCACCGAAGCCATGAGCGTGCTGCAACAGGAAAGCGACAAGATCGGCAGCGTCATGGACGTGATCAAGGCCGTGGCCGAGCAGACCAACCTGCTGGCCCTCAACGCCGCCATCGAAGCCGCCCGTGCCGGTGAAGCCGGTCGTGGTTTTGCCGTGGTCGCCGACGAAGTCCGTGGCCTGGCCCAGCGCACACAGAAATCCACCGAGGAAATCGAAGGCCTGGTGGCCGGTCTGCAGAACGGCACGCAACAGGTTTCCGCCGTGATGAACAACAGCCGCGCCCTGACCGACAGCAGCGTCGCCCTGACCCGCAAGGCCGGTTCGTCCCTGGAAAACATCACCCGCACGGTGTCGAATATCCAGTCGATGAACCAGCAGATCGCCGCAGCCGCCGAACAGCAAAGCGCCGTGGCCGAAGAAATCAGCCGCAGCATCATCAACGTCCGCGACGTGTCGGAGCAGACGGCAGCGGCGAGTGATGAGACGGCCAAGTCCAGTGTTGAACTGGCGCGGTTGGGTGGGCAGTTGCAGCAGATGGTGAGCCATTTCCGCGTGTAAACCCTGCACACGAAAGCCGATGTACAAAGAAGGGCAGCTGACAAGCTGCCCTTCTTTTTTGTCCTGAAATTGCCATCTTCAGGAATTGGATGACGGGTTCTGAAACGTAATTACACGCGGTTGGCGATGGGTGTTTAAGGACACGCGGTGATACGTCCCGAAGCCCACAAAACCTTGCGCCGTTGCCTACGGCTACGCCAGAATCCGCCGGCTTGTGCGCCTTGGGCTGGCTGCGTAACTTGATTGCGTCACTGATTTCCAGTGATCGAGCTTAGCGGCTCGGTTGTATCCTCGGTTGTACAAGTACGATCCAGTCAGGCACTCGCCTGCACTTGATGGTGGCTGTGCGCATGGCATCTTCGGATGCACCGGGTTTGGATGCTTACCGGTCCGCTAACTTGCGCACAGCTGCCTCCCTTTTGCTTAGCGGCGAAATGGATGCAGCCTCATAAAAGGTAAACATCCATGTTCAAGGTAACGCCAAACCCACCGCTCACCGAACCCACAATCATCCCGGATCCTGCATCCCCCTACGAATGCCCCGGTTCGAAACGCTTCAACGAAGCCGCCGAACGCGCCCTCGATTATCACCTGGGCCCACTCAGCGCCCACATCATGGCCGCGCCCTACAAACCCAACACCCTCTATCAGGCTCACCCCGAAGCCAACACTGAATCCCTGCTGGTGGACGCCAGCGAATCCCTCGGCTCCGCCACCGTCATGCTCAACAATCATGTGGCGCTGGTCGAGGGCAGCCACCGCAAAACCCTGCAAGGCATCGCCCAAATCGTGATGATCGCCGAAATGGCCGTTAACCGTGCGCTGGACAAGGTCGTGCCGACAGATTGATGCGGGAGGTGGCGAGTGCGGTGCACTCGCCATTTTTTGCGCCCTGTAAAAAGCCCGCCGCCACACTGGTTTTGGTGTGGCGGCGGGCTTTTTGTGAGCGGTGTTTATCAGCCGCTGAGGTTTTCTGAACGTGATGGCAGATCGAGTTCGACACCACCCATGTCGCCAAATCGATTGTGTATCCGAGTACCTAACCCGCCGGCTCGATCAACCGTAGCCAACGCGTTCTCCAGAATCTGCCGCGCTTCGTCTTCCATGGAATGGCCGTTTTGGGCGGCAGCGATACGCAGTTGCTCTGTCATCTCCGACGGAGAGGGATAAGGAATCAAAACGGTTTCAGTCTCGTACTCATACACACGATCAGCCACCAACTCTGCAAATCGTGCCGCTGCGTGATCTTCACTGTCAGCATGCGAGTAGAGCTCATCAATCAGCGCCATTCGCCCTTGCAAGTCAGCATCGCTCTTTATCGAGTCATGACAGGCAGATAACAGGTTTTGAAAATTTGTTACCTGATCGCCGAGCTCACCAATCATCTGTGCGATATCAGCTCTGGAGGCATTGGGTTCCATTGATTCGGGCATATTGCGCTGCATGCTTTCGCCTTCATTCTTATTCGAGGGCGAAATCTATCTCGGATGCTGTTCTGGGTTCAGCAGCTACTTCGTCACACTTTATTGCGCAGTTAACCGATGACTGAATCATCGGCGCGCTGGCTCCGCAAAGAGCTACTCCCTCACTCCGCCCACTCTCGAAAGGGTGAGGGAGAAAGGGAGCTGATTCCCGTCGTTTACCGCGTCCCCCGCTGCCGCAACGCCGACGGCATGAAGTACGAATCCTCCGGCACCGGTTGCGAGAAGTCGACGGTCGAGGCCTCTTCGTTATCCAGGTTCTGCACGTAGTACCGACGGGCCTGCAAGTCGTGGAAGACGTCGAGTGCGCTCCAGGTGGTGGGCAGGTCGTAGAAGTTTTTCAGGTAGGCCATCGACACGCGCCACAACTCCCCTCGCCCGTCGTATTGATCCACGAGTGCGGCGCCCCAGCTGTCTTCGTCCAGGAACAGCACGCGTTTGGAGTAGATATGCCGTGCACCTGGTTTGAGTGTGCCTTCCACCACCCAGACCCGGTGCAGCTCGTAGCGGGTGTATTGCGGGTTGAGGTGGCCGGGGGTGAGCAGTTGGGCGTATTTCACGTCGGGACTGCCGACTTTGTAGTTGTTGTAGGGGATGTAGATTTCCTGTTTGCCTTTGAGCTTCCAGTCGAAGCGGTCCGGCGAGCCGTTGAACAGGTCGGTGTCGTCTGCGGTGCGCAGGCCATCGGAGGAGGCGATCGGCGTGTCGTAGGCGAGGTTCGGTGCGCGGCGGACGCGGCGTTGGCCGGCGTCGTAGATCCAGGCCTGACGGGCGTCTTTGAGCTGGTCCAGTGTCTCGTGCACCAACGCTGCACCACCGGCGAGGCGTGCCGGGCTTTTCACGAAGGCGAGGTAGTAGAACAGGATGTTTTTCAGATCGGCGAATTGACCGCCCGGGCGGTAGTAATTGAAGAAGCCCTCTTGCTGCGAGGTCACCAGCGCGAAGCTGCCGTTGCGCTGCACAGGTGCTTCGGAGGCGCGGCGGACCACGTAGATGCCGCGATAGCGAGTGATGTGATTCCACAGCACTTCGACACCATCCTTGGGTACCGGGAACGGTACGCCGCCATAGGCATCGGCGAACCCGCTGCCGCCCTCCAGCAACTTGGCCGAGGTCGCATTCTTCAGGGTGTTGTCATACAGCCACTGCGGCGCCGAACCGGATCGGCGCGAGGGATAGACCGGCATCTGGAAGGTGTCGGGGTAGCTGTTGAACAGCGCGATCTGGCCGGGGCTGAGGTGCGCCTTGTACTGGTCGAGATTGGCCTTGGTGATGGTGAACAGCGGTTTGTCCGCCGCGTACGGATCGGGGTGATGCTGGCCGGGCTTGTAGCCGGCCGGCGCCTGGGTGATGCCGCCGGTCCAGGCCGGGATGGTGCCGGCCGCGTTACCGGCGCGCTCCGCGCCCATGGGGGTCAGCGAGGTTTTCAGTTGTTCGGCCTGCTGGGGCGAGATGGCGGCCAGCGTACTTGCAGCGGTCAAACTCAAAAGCAACGCCAGTGTGGTCTTGGTCAGTCGTGATGCAGGAAACATGTTCGTTCTCCGAATTCAAAAACCTGTGGGCTCACAAGAAATACTTGAGGTTGAAACCGACGTTGTCGCGGTCGCGAATGCCGTTGTTCTGCCCGCCACCCCAGAACTCGGTGTACTGCAGTTCGGCTTCGAGCTTGTTCTGGTAGTTGGCCTTGACCCCCAGCGTGTAGGCCTTGCGACCTTCGATGGCATTGCCGGCCTGGTAGCTGTTGCCCTTGAAATCGTCCTTGTAGACGACGTAGGGCGAGACGTTGATCCCGGCGTACACGTCGTTCCAGGTACCGTTGAACATCACCGTGTAGCTGTAGGAATTGCGGTTGACCTGATCGTCGCGATCACCGCCGGACACGTACGAAGTGTTGCCGGTGCCGGCGTAGTAACGGGTGCTGCCATCGTAGGCGGTGTATTGCAGGCTGCTGCCGCGCAGATGCTCGGAGGCCAGTTCGAAGATGCCGAACATCGAGTCGAACGACAGCGTCGGGCCGAAGTTGTAGATGCTGCCCAGCGAAGTGTTGAACGCTTCCACCCGCTCGGCGTTGTTGATCTGGCTGTCGAGGGTGACCATTTGCCCGCCGACGTTGATGGTCTTGCCGGACACTGCTGCGGCAGCACCGTTGGCCAGATCGCCGATCAGATCGTTGGTGGCCGCGACGCCGATGGGCAGGTTCGGTCGATAGGCCACTTCACCGAACACCGAGGCATTGCCCAGCGTGGTGTTGAAGCTGAAACCGTACATGCGGATGTCTTCGGCATACCGCCGATGGGCCTGGATGTTGCCCATCACATCGGCGGTCGCCAGACCGTTGGCGAGAGCCCCGGCCTGACTGCCGGCAACGCTGGAGAGCATGTTGGTCAGAGCATTCATGTCGATGCCCTTGTAACCGCCAAGGTCAGCGGCGATGGTCGGCTCCTTGGCGTGGTAGTTGACCATGTACAAGCCGAACTCGGTGCTGTTGAGCTCTTCGGCGATGTAGCGAAAGGCAAAGCCGAACTGGCCGTCATTGCGCGCGTTGTAGTCCTTGCCGATCGACGCCACCTTGAGGGTGTTGCCGTAGGCCGGGGTCACGCCGTTGGCGTAGAGGCCGGTGGACTTCAGCGCCGGGCCGAGCAACGGGTTGTTGCCCAGTGCGCTGTACAGACCGATGACATTGCCAAACCCCGGCACCGGCGTATCAAGTGCGGTGCCGCTGAAGTTGTTGTAAGCGGTGTTGCCGCCGTCGGCGAACAGGTCGGTCTGCGAGTAGAACGTGCCGACCGGATCGATGCGGGTTTCTTTCCAGTTGGTCTGGTAGAAGCTCTCCATCGTCAGGCTGTCGGTCAGGCCGATGTTGAAACTGACCGCCTCCACCGGCATCAGCACTTCCTTGACCTCGGCGCCGGGCAAGCGGTACTTGGCGGCGTCCACCGGGTTGGTGGTGTTGACCCCGCCGCGATAGAAAATCCCCTCGCCCCAGTTGAACACCTGACGCCCCACTCGCGCGGTGACCGGCATTTGCGCGACGTCCCAGCTGCCATGGACGTAGGCGTCGAGCATCTCGATCCGGCTGCCGGCGATGTCGCGGGTCTGGCTGGTGAAACGGTCGTCCTGGGGATAACTCTGGCTCGGCTGCGACGGGCTGTTGTTGTGGTAGTAGTCGTTACGCTTGTCCATCAACTGGGTGTCGTAGAACGCGGTGCCGCGCAGGAACATCCCGTAGTTCTGGTAGTTGGCTTCCAGCTCCGAAGTGATCTTGTACACCTCGGAAACCAGCCCGGTGTCGAAGTTGCGATTGCCGTCGTTGGTGTTGACGTCATCGTTGTTCTTGTCCCGGCCCTGCACCCGCCACAAGCGGCCATAGGACAAGGTCGTGTCGAGCGAGCCGGTGACCTGATTGTCCAGCACGCTGAACTCGGCGGCCTGCACCGCGTCGACTGCGCAGAGTTGCAGCAGCCCTGCCAAACCGACACCGGGGAGCGCTACGCCAGACAGGCGCAATCGAGTGTTGATCATCTGTTCCTCCTTCCCTGTTCTTATTGTTGTGTGTTGCCGCGATGCTTAGGGCGCCAGCCCCGCACGAACATAAATCCGGCTGTGGGCGCCGAAATGGCCGAGCAATTTGAGCAATTGCCGATTGAGTTCCGGGTGCTCGAAGGTCTCGCGCTGCAACTGATTGCCCGCGCTGAAATCGCTGGTGACCGGCGCCGTTTCCAGCCACTGGCCGATGGCTTCATCGAAGGCGGCAGAGTCGTCGACGGACTCGGCGCTCACCACTTCGCGCAGGTAGTCCACGGAGTACGGCGGGTAATGCGCGTCCCCGACGGCATCGGCGTAGGCGTCGAGCATCGGATGCGGCTGACCGGCGCGCAGCACACGGCGCAGCCAGGTCGACTGGTATTTCTCGACCTCCATGTGGCGGGTCGCGACGCGTTCGATGGACGCCTGTTTGTCATCCGCAAAACCGGCCAGCGCCTTACCCTCCAGCAGCAGAAGGCTTGGCAGTTCGACGCCCGGCAATGGCTTGGCGTGATACGGCTGGGTCAGGTCCTGAACGTGGTGCAGGCCCCAACCGAGAAAGCGATAACCCCAGTAAGGATGGCCGCTGGCAAACGCCAGTCGCGCCAACCCCATATATTGATAGGCGCGCCAGTCCGGCCAACTGCGCTCGAGAAATCCGGCGGCCGCGTACACCACCGGGCTCTCATGGAAGAAGCCCATGTGGAACGGTGCCTGGGAGCTGTACTGGAAGCGCGCATCGCCAAACGGCTGCGGGCCGAAGCCGTACATCGCGGCGACTTCACCGGGGTTGTCGCTGAACAGATTGATGTCGTGGCCGTAATCCGGCTCATCGGCGGCGCTGGCCAGCACGGCCAGGGGCGCGACTTTTTCGTGATCGGCTACGCGGATGAAACGCTGGCGATTCCACGGCGAAAGCGTTTGCTCCACCATGACCTGATCGGCCTGCAGATGCTCGCGCTCCGGCAGGTCCTTGCCCGGCAACGGCTGGATGACCATCGCCAGATGAATCTGCGGGTTGATCCGCAGCGCGGTGAGGAAGTCGTGGCGCAGATTGTCGCTCGGCTCGGCGGGCAACTTGAGGTTGTCGGGGCGCGGCGGGTACTGGTTGAAATGCTCGCGGGCGAAGCGTTCCTGCTCATCGAGCAACGCGGCGATGGCCGGATATTGCTCGGAGAGAAACCGCTCCAGCGGTTCGACTTCAACAGGTGGCGCATCGCGCAACGCCGGCAGGTCCTGCAACGCCAGGTAGCTGCCCACCGTATGATTCGACCAGCCCCACGCCGTCGGGACCATTCCACAAAGCAGCAGCAGGAGGAATGTCAGCTTCATTGCTTTTAGTTCTTGTTGGATGTGCTGTGGGGGATGAGCCTAACAACCGACCTCGCCCCTGACACTGTCCAATCTCACCAGAAAAGTTCTCCGATAGCGCCACGCGTGCTGTTCTTTCAGGCCGGGTAACCGGTGATCTTGCGGATGCTCTGGTACAACGGTTTGAGCTGTCGATACATGCGCAGATAGACGTCCTTGTACAGCCGCTCGTAGACCTGCTGCGCCTCGGGTTGCGGCTGAAACACCGCGCCAACCCGTGTCATCGCCGCAATTGCTGTGGGGAAATCCGCGTGTAGCCCCAGCCCGACCGCGCAACAAATCGCCGCACCCAGACCGGACGCTTCATAGACGTGCGGACGCTCCGCCGGCAGACCGAAGATGTTCGCTGTGAGTTGCATCGCCGCATCACTTTGCGAGCCACCGCCAGCAACACGTAAACGGGTGACGGAGATCTTCGAGCGCTTCTCGATTTTCTCCATGCCCTGACGCAACGCATAGGCCAGGCCTTCGAGGATTGCCCGATAAATATGCGCGCGGGTGTGCACATCGCCGAAACCGATCATCGCGCCTTTGGCTTCCACACCCGGTTCGCGAATCCCCGGCGACCAGTACGGTTGCAGCATCAACCCCATCGAGCCCGGCGGCACCGCATCGACCAGCGCATCGAACAGTTGTTCAGGCTCGATACCCTGCTCCTTGGCCTGTTGCATTTCCCGCAGGCCGAACTCGTTCTTGAACCAGCTGACCATCCAGTAGCCGCGATAAATCATCACCTCGCAGTTGTACTGATCCGGCACCGCCGACGGGTACGGCGGAATCAACGGGACGATTTCCAGATAGCGCGAGCGGGTGCTGGTGATCGTCGCCGTGGTGCCGTAGGACAGGCACACCGTGCCCGAGTCGACGACGCCGGAACCGAGTACTTCACAAGCCTTGTCGGCCCCCGCCGCGATCAGCGGAACGCCTTCGGGAATGCCGGTGTGGCGACTCGCTTCGGCGCTGATATGGCCGAGGGTTTCACCGGGTTTGTGCAAGGTCGGCAGTTGCTCGGGACGCACCGCCAGCGCCTGCCATTTCCAGTCACGCGGCGCCGCCCAGCGCAGGCGCTTGAAGTCGAACGGCAGGTAACCGACGCAACAACCCACCGAGTCGACGAAGCGCCCGCACAGGCGATGCGTGAGAAACCCCGAGAGCAGCAGAAACTTGTCGGTCGCCGCCCACACGTCAGGCTGATGGCGAGCGATCCAGTTGGCTTCGGCCTGGGCGCGAAAGTAATCTACGGTGGCCTGCGCGCCGGCCAGTTTGAACAGCCAGCCCCACGGTCCCTTGATCCCGCCTTCGACTTCGCTCTGGCGCTGATCGAGCCAGAGAATCGCCGGGCGCAACGGCTTGCCCTGGGCATCGACGTTGATCACCGTGCCGCGCTGGGTGGTCAGGGAAACGCCGGCAATCTGCGAACGATCGATGCCGGTTTGCGCCCACACCTGCTGGCAGGCCTCGCCCAGTTTCGCCCAGTAATATTCCGGATCCTGCTCGGCCCAGCCCGGCTGCGTCGAGTAATAGGCCTGCAATTCAACCTTGCCCTTGCCGAGCAGATTGCCCTGCAAATCGAAGAGCAGCGCGCGCACGCTCTGGGTGCCATTGTCGATGGCCAGCAGGTAACGCTTGTTCGGGTGGTTATCCATGGAGCTCTCTTCGAGGGGCATCACTGCGCGATTTCCGGCAGGCCGTGATGGCGTTGCCATAACGCCTGGTAGCGTTGCTGTTCCTGTTGCCAGCGCTCGTCGTCCCAACCCAGTCGTGCTTGGCAGAGTCGGCGAATGGCCGGGAAATAATCCGCGCCGCCACGGGGCAGCAACAGGCCCAGACGGGTTCGGCGCAGCAGCAGGTCATCCAGGTGCAGGACCATTTCCGCTTCGCAAGCGAAAGCCAGTTCCGCCCACAAGGTGTCGGTGGCGCCGACAGTGTCGTGGCCCAGTTCGGCGAGCAATTGCGCCAGTCTCGGCAAGTCCCGGCCATGTCGCCCGGCCAGACGTCGCCACTGACCGGGGCTGAGGCCGGGGATTGTCAGTGGCGGCACGGCGGCAAATACCGGCGCGGCATCGTCATCGAAGGAACGGCCGAGCATGTCGGCGCACGCCTTGAGCACTTCGATGGCTTGCGGGCGGAACGTCGTGAGCTTGCCGCCGGCCAACGTGACGCAGCCTGGCTCCTGCCACAGCACATGTTCACGGGTTTCGTTCGACGGTTTGTCTTGATGCTCACCCGCCGCACTGCCCACCACCGGGCGCACGCCCGACCAGGTTGAAAGTACGTCGGCCGCTGTCACCTCAGCGCCGGGAAACTGCTGTCGGCAGGCGGCCAGCAGATAGTCCAGTTCTTCGCCGCTGATGCTCGCGCTCTGATCCAGATTCTCGCGATGATCGAGGTCCGTGGTGCCGACCACCGTGGCACCCTCCCACGGGAAAACGAACACAGGACGCCGATCCTGCTCGTGCATAAACGTAAAGGCCTGCGCCACCGGCAAGCGCCAGCCCGGCAGCAACAGATGACTGCCGCGCAACGGGCGCAACTGGCGCGGTGCTTCGGGTGGACGCAAGCGTTCGGCCCAGGCGCCAGTGGCCACCGCCAGCACACCACATCGTAATTGCAGCGACGAGCCGGCCTCGCAATCTTCGACCTGAACCCCGCACACCCGCCCGTTTTCACGCAGCACATGTTCGACACGCACGCCGTTGAGCACCACCGCGCCGTCGGCCCGTGCTTCGCTCAACACGCGCATTACCAGCCGCGCGTCATCGGTCAGCGCATCGACAAAACAGGTGCCGCCGAGCAGGTCATTTTCTTTTACTCCCGGAGCCAGATAACGCAGTTGCTGCGCGTCATGGAAACGATGATCTCGGCGCCCGGCCAATGCGTCATAGATCGATAACAGCCCACCCAGCACCCGAGGCCCGGGAAAACCGCCGCGATAGTGCGGCATCATGAAGCTCATCGGCTCCACCAGCCCCGGCGCTTCGTCGAGCAGACGCTGGCGTTCGCGCACCGAATCGCGTGTCAGTCGCCACTGCCCCTTGGCGATATAACGCAAACCGCCATGAACCATTTTCGAAGAGCGGCTGGACGTGCCCCAGGCAAAATCTCGCTGCTCCAGCAGCAGGCAGCGCCAGCCACGGCGCGCGGCTTCACGCAGGATTCCGGCACCGCTGATGCCGCCGCCGATCACGATCAGGTCCCAGGTTTCACCCGCCAGTGTCGGCAGGACCTGCTGGCGCCATTCGGCGTTCCAGTCCGCGCTCATGGCGGTCACTCCTGCAACAGCGTGCCGGGGTTCAGGCGCCCGGCCGGGTCGAAGTGCCGGCTCAGCGCCTGCAAGGTGTCCATCGCCAGCTCGCCCTTTTCGCGCGGCAGGTACGGCGCGTGATCCTTGCCTACGCCGTGCTGGTGGCTGATGGTGCCGTGGTTGTCGACGATGGTCTGGCTGGCCGCGTGCTTCAGGGCCTTCCAGCGGGCCAGCGTCGCGGGATAGTCCGCCGCCGGGCGAAACACGTAGGTGGTGTAGATGCTCGAGCCTTCGCCGTAGACGTGGGACAGATGCGTGAACACATGAACCCGCTCTCCTTCAGCCGCGAGGGCATCGCGCAGGCTGTTTTCGATCAGGCTGAGCAGGTTGTCGACGTTGCTCCAGTCGGTGGCGGTTTCGAGGGTGTCGACCACATAACCGGCGTTCCACAGATTCTCGCGCAGGTAGGGAAAACGGAAGCGGTTCTGCGCCCACTTCTTGCCGAGCAGTGTGCCGGTGAACACCCCGCCGAATGCCTTCAGGTGCTGGCGTGCCTGGCTCAGGGACAACGCATTCTGCCGGCGATTGCCGGTCACGCCGAAGGTCAGCAGGCACTTACCTTCCCCCGCTCCGCGCAAACTCAGATACTTTTCCAGCCAGGCGATCTGCTGCGGATGGCCGGCCAGCGCCAACTGGGTTTCGGTTTCCACTGCGTTGGACAAACGCAGCATCGACAGCGGCACCCGCGCTTGCGCAAGTTGCTGAATGGCTTGCAGTGCCTTGCTCCAACTGGGCAGAAACACGCCGTAGAAACGCTCATCGGCCGGCAGCGCGCTGACCCGCACCTTGACCTCGGAAATGATCCCGAAACGCCCTTCGCAACCCAGCACCACTTCACGCAGATCCGGGCCAGCCGCCGACGCCGGGAAAGTTGGAATTTGCAGGGGCCCGGCAAAGGTTTCCAGCGTCCCGCCGGCGAACAGTTGCTCGATCCGCCCATAACGCAGCGATTGCTGGCCACTGGAACGACTGGCCACCCAGCCGCCCAGCGTCGACAACTCCCACGACTGCGGGAAATGCCCCAGCGTGTAGCCACGGGCGCGCAATTGACTTTCCACCTGCGGCCCACTGGCGCCGGGACCGAAAGTCGCCAGCAGGCTTGGTTCATCGAGGTCGAGCAGACGATTCATCCGCGCCAGAGACACTGTCACCACGGGTCGAGCAGAGTCGGGCGGATTGATGTGCCCGGCCACCGACGTGCCGCCGCCGTAGGGAATCAGGCACAGGTCCTGCGCCTGGGCGAGCGCCAGCAACTGGCGGATGTGTTCAGCGGTTTCCGGGAACGCCACGGCGTCGGGATAGTTGCCCAGCGCACCTTCGCGCAATGCCAGCCAGTCCGGCAGGCTCTGCCCCCGGGCATGCAGCAGACGGTCATGGGCATCGATGCTGTACAACGCGTGCTCCGCCAGCCGCGAGACCGGTACGCGGGCCATCGCCGCTTCAAGCGTCGCATCGGGCAGCGCTCGGCCCTCCCCTAGTCGCTCATGGAGAAAACTTGCGCCCTGGGCCGGCAGTTCGACCACCGTTGTTGCATCTCCCCAGCCGTTCCAGCGTCGCATGCGTGTGTCCTTCTGTGCAGTCTGATCAGTGAGATTTCAGGCCCTAATACTAGTCAGCCGGCCGAAAGTGTCACGGTCGCATCCGGCCAGTTCGAGTAGCCAATTGAGTCAAACGTCGCGCAAGCGTCAGCCATTTACTTTAGTCGTGGATTCAAATTACCTTTCAGGGCGCTCATCCGCCCACGGCGGCCTCGATCAAGGGAATACGGTCATGCAATCGCTCGGCTTCACCTCCGTTCCGCCGCTGCTCAAGTACCTGCGCCACGCCGAACATCTGGGCATGGCCATCGAGCCTGCATTGGCGGCGGCCGGGTTGCAGGCGCAGCAGTTGAGCGACAACAGCCTGCGACTGCCGGGTGAAACCCATGAACGGTTGCTCGATTATTTCTGCGAACACTCGGGCGATCCGCTGTTCGGCCTCAATGCCGCGAATTTCGTGCTGCCCAACTCCTGGAGCGTGCTGGGCTACATCACCATGAACTGCGCGACACTGGGCGACGCCATGAGCCGCATCATGCCATTCGAAAAACTGGTGGGCGACATGGGTGTGAGCCGCGCCGAGGTTCAGGACAGCCACGTGCACCTGATCTGGAGCTGCCGCTTTGAGCGCCCGCGAATTCGCCGGCATCTGGTGGAAAACGTACTCGGTTCCTGGCTTCAATATGCGCGTTGGATCGCCGACACCCAATTGTCGCCGGCCGCTGTGTGGCTGGAGCACTCACGTCCGGCGGACGCGACGCTGGAACAGTACGAACAGTTTTTCGAATGCCCGGTGCTGTTCGATCAGCCTTACTCCGCGCTGATCGTGCCGTTACCGTATTTGCAGTTGCCGTTGCGCCAGGCCGATGCGCATTTGCTGCGCACCTTGGAAGAACACGCTCAGAGCCTGATGGCGACGCTGGAGGACGCGTCGCTGGAGCAACGGGTCAAAAGCATCCTGCGCCAGTTGCTCAAGGAAGGCCTGCCGCGCAAGGAACAGGTGGCCGAACATCTCGCCGTGTCCGTGCGCACGCTGCAACGCCAGTTGCATCAGGCCGGCACCTCGTATCAGCAGATCCTCGATGACTTGCGCCAGGAGCTGGCCGAGCATTACCTGTTAAACAGTACGTTGCCGATTCAGGACATCGCCCAGTATCTGGGCTTCACCGAACCGCGCTCGTTTCACCGCACGTTCAAGAGCCGGCGTGGCATGCCGCCCGGTGAGTTTCGGCAGACTCACCGGGTAGCGAACGACAGTTAGAGACTGATCGCGTTGGTGAACACCAGGCGATTGCCGAACGGATCGGCGATGGTCATGTCCTGGCTGCCCCACGGCATGGCCTGAATGCCCGGGTGCGAAAACTTGTAGTTCTTCGCCAGCAGTTGCTGCTGGAACGCCTCCAGTTCATCGGTCTCGATTCGCAGGGCCGAACCCGGTGTTGCATCGCCATGATGCTCGGACAGGTGCAACACACATTCGCCCCGGGAGACTTGCAGGTACAACGGGAAACCGGGTTCGAAACGGTGCTGCCAGTCGATCTTGAAACCGAGGAAGTCGACATAGAACTCCAAGGCCTTGGCTTCATCGAAAATCCGCAGGATCGGGGTGGTTTTACCGAAGCTCATGGGCATGTTCTCGCGTATGGGATTCGCCCGCCTGAGGCGGGCGTGTCAGGTTCAAACGGCCTGCTCAGCGCACTGTCTTGAGCGTGAGGTCATGGTAGTAGTGGTTGTTCTTGTCGGTACGGGCGAAGAAAAAGTAGCCGTAGTCCTGCAGGTAGTAATACGCATCCACCCGGCCGTACTGATCATTTTTCTGCTGGCAAGAAAGTTCTTTGGCCCCGCCGCTCAGCGTGGCATTGAGTTCATTGGCAGACAGGTCACGAACCACCGTGCATTCATTGCGGCGAGTGATTTCGCCAAGCTTGCCGATCACCGAATTGGACGTGCGCAGTTGCATGATGTAACCCAGCTTGCCGTTGACCGGCATGTGCTGCCAGTCACCACTGAAGCTGAGCTCCTCCACGCTGGAGCCGTCTTTCATCGACGACGGCTTGCCCACGCCGAACTCCGTTTGCCTCACCAGCTCGAACAGCCCACGGAAGGTCACGCTGTTGCCCTCGTAGCCGTTGCCCGTCAAGCGCTGGGTCGACTGGCCACTGACAGCGTCGACACCGAGGAAACGTTCCTCGCGCATGTCCTTGGTCGTGGACTCGTAAGTGGACTTGCCTACCACTTCCACGTAGCTCAGAGGCTTGCTGACCGGGGTCATGTTCAGGTTCTTGATCGCGGAAAGTACCTTGTCGGATACCATCGGCAAAGTCGTCGGCTGGGTCTTCTTGGCACGGGGTACGAACACCGGCAACTGCGCGATGGATTGCGGCTTCTCACAGGCCAGTTTGAACAGCATCTCGTAGTCGTCGTTGCTTCCGGCAATTGGCTGGGCGGCCAGCGAAGTGCGGTCCTGGCCGTCGGTCACGGTGTTGTCGACATTGAGGTCATACCCCCCGATCGGACGGAACACCTGTTTGGAACAGTTGACGGCATAGTGCTCACGCTTTTGTGCATAAGGCGCGTTGTAGGGCATATCGAACGCTACATACGGATTGTCGTACGCGGCCCAGAACTTCAACTCATTGCCTTCGGTCTTGAGGCTGTTGCGGTCGATCATCACCCATTGCTGTTCGCCACTGCCCTTGACCACACGCCAGTCCGCCTGTGGCGTCTGCGCGCAGGCACGAATGAAATCAGGGTGACGCTTGAACGTCGGATACGCCGACGCAGGAATCGGCAAGCCCACGCTGTACTCGCGGCCATTGCCCCCCAGATAGCGACGCACGGAACTGGTCAGGTACAGAAGGCTGCCGCGATCCGCCGTGCAAGAGGCTTCAAGTTGCGCGAGGATCCCTGATCCCGCTTGAGCGTTGCCTGTGTCGCTGGTTTGAAAGCTCAAGACATCGCCTTCGCGAATGATCGAGTCCTGCACGATCGGACGCATCAGGATGCCCCCTGTTTCAGCCTGGGAGGCGGCGGTTCTGGCTTGCGGGGTGACGGCGCAGCCAGTCAACAGGGTGACGGCTACGAGCAAACTGACGCGATACATGAAACTCCCTGGGCGACGTACGCCAAATCCACTGGATGTCAGCAATTCGGCTTGGTCGAGGGAATCTTTAGTCTCAATGTGCCATCACGCTATCAATCCAGCTTCCCTGCCCTCACAACGCGCGCGCGAATCCCGCGCGCAAATCCCCTTGTCTGGCAAGGAATCGGCCTTCACGCCGACCGCTGGCCTGTCCGTCGCGATAACTCGACACGCCATTGATCCACACACCATCGATGCCTTGCGCCGGTCGTTGCGGATCGCTGAAATCAGCCACGTCACGTACGGTTGCGGGGTCGAACAACACCAGATCGGCCCAATAGCCTTCCCGGATCTCGCCTCTTTCCTTCAAGCCAAAGCGCGCCGCCGAAAGACCGGTCATCTTGTGCACGGCGGTGTGCAGCGGAAACAGGCCTACATCACGACTGAAATGCCCGAGCACCCGAGGGAAAGCGCCCCACAGGCGCGGGTGCGGGAACGGGTCTTCCGGCAGGCCGTCGGAACCGACCATCGACAGCGGATGGGCGAGGATCCGGCGCACGTCGTTCTCGTCCATGCCGTAATACACCGCGCCCGCCGGTTGCAGACGCTTGGCGGCGTCGAGCAATGGCAGATTCCATTCCGCGGCGATATCCATGAGATCACGGCCGCCCATGTCCGGATGCGGTGTCGACCAGGTAATGGTGATACGGTGGGCATCGGTCACCTGCTTCAGATCCAGCGTCGAAGAACTCGCCGCATACGGGTAGCAATCACAGCCGACCGGGTGGGTTTTCGCCGCTTCTTCCAGCGACGCGAGCAACTGCGGACTGCGCCCCCAGTTACCTACGCCGGCACACTTGAGGTGGGAAACGATCACCGGCGAACGGGCGTGGCGGCCGATGCGAAAGGCTTCGTCCATAGCCTCCAGCACCGGTTCGAATTCGCTGCGCAGATGGGTGGTGTACACGGCGCCGAACGCGTTCAATTCTTCAGTCAGCTGCATGACTTCATCAGTGGATGCCGAGAACGCGCTCGCATACGCCAGACCTGTGGATAAACCAAGGGCGCCCGCCTCCAGGCTTTCACGCAACTGCTCGCGCATCGCGGCGATTTCATCGTCAGTCGCGGTGCGAAACAGATCATCGAGGTGATTGCTGCGCAGTGCCGTGTGCCCCACCAGTGCCGCGACGTTCAGCGTGGTGTTGGCCGCTTCGACCGCCGCGCGGTAATCGCTGAAACGTGGATAGACGAATGCGGCGGCAGTGCCGAGCAGGTTCATCGGATCCGGTGGATCGCCCTTGAGACTGACCGGTGCTGCGCTGATGCCGCAGTTGCCGACAATCACCGTGGTCACGCCCTGGCTGAGCTTGGGCAGCATCTGCGGCTGGCGGATCACCACGGTGTCGTCGTGGGTGTGCACGTCGATGAAGCCCGGCGCCAGCACTCGGCCGGCGGCGTCGATTTCATCGGTGGCGCTCACATCGCGCAAGTCACCGATGCGCGCGATGCGGCCATCGAGGATTGCCACGTCAGCGGTATAGCCGGGGCTGTTGCTGCCGTCGATGACCAGGGCGTTGCGAATCAGTGTGTCGTACAGCATGTCAGTCTCCGGCGGCAGCTCGGCGTCAGTGTCTGCCTTTGATCAAATGGTGATCGAATCCTTGTTCGATCAGGTAGCGCCAGGCTACCTCGACTTCCTCGGGAATCACCTGCTCGACCTGAAAGCCCAGCGAAGGGTAAACCATGATCCGGTGCACATCCCCGACCATTTCGTCGATCAGCCCCAGGACCCCGATCAGGTTGCTGACCTCCCCCGGAAAACTGAAGGACGGCGCATCCACCCAGGCCTCAAGCCCTGGCCATTGAACGGGCAAGGTCAACGCCACGCGCCGGATCGAATTCGGTTTGGTCAGGAACGTCGCCCGGCGCACGTCCGGGAACAACGCTCGGGCAAACGCGATGTTCTCGGCGAAGTTGGTGGCACGGGATTCGAGGGTGAACTGATCCGCCGAAACGCCTTGCACCATGGCCCGTTGCGCAAAAATATCGGCTTCGGTCCGTTCCCACAAATGCTTCGTCCAGTTACCAGTGTTGCCGGTAAACAACAGATGCGGGGCGACGCCTTTTTTCAGCAACTGGCAGGCGTAATCGCAGACCCGCAGGTCGTAGGAGCCGCACACCACGATCAGCTCACAATCGCTGTGTTGGCGCCCCGCCCCCAGGAAATTCCACAGGACGGTCGCGTGTCGCAAGGTCGGTGTCATGAGCGTGCGAACCTCTGGGCAAGCTGCCCGCTGATAAACAACCCACCGTCGGCATAGAGGTGTGTATCCACCCCGCCCTGCGAGACCGGGAGCGCCGTGAAATCCGCGTACGTCCGCAGTGCCCCGTGAGTGGTCAGCGTCGGGTCGTCGCCGATACCGATGCACAGCGCGCCGCTGCTGACCGCCGACTGCACGCCGCTGACGGAATCTTCGAAGACCAGGCATTCATCGCTCTGACGCTCCAGTCGGGCAGCGGCCAGGCGATAAGGATCGGGAGCCGGTTTGCCACTGCGCACATCGTCGCGGCAGATGATGCAGTCGAAAACCGACGTCAGGTCGTGTTGCTGCAAAACGTGGTCGACTCGCGCTCGCCAACTGCTGGTCACCAGCGCCAGCGGCACGCGCCCATTCAATTGGGCGATGAACGCAGCGACGCCCGGCACCAGCGAACAGATCGAAACCTCTTCGATGGCGTCGACTTCTTGCTTGATGGCCACGCGCGTCTGTTCGTCGAACTGACCAAACAGGGCCTGCAGGGTGTAACCGCCCGGGCGACCGTGAATGTGATCGTCGATGAACGCCTGATCGACGGCAACACCGTAGTTGCGCGCCACCGTGGTCCAGGCGAACTCGATGACCTCGCGAGACTGGATAAGCACGCCGTCCATATCAAAGCAGACGGCTGTAAACGTTCGTTGTGGCATCGGTTGCACTTCGCATTTTCTGGTGAGCAATGAATGCCAGCACGGTTCCCATCAGGGCAAACAGCGCCATGACATACCAGGACCATTGTGGCTGCGTCTCGTACAGATACCCGGCAAAGGGTGTGGCCAGGCCCATGGGCAAGGCAACCGCCAGCGAGTAATAGACACCCTGGGTAAACACCTGGATATCTGGCGGGGCGTGATCGCGAATGCAGCGCATGATCGCCGAGTGATACGCCGCGAAACTCAAGGCGTGCAGGCATTGCCCCAGCAGGATCACCGGCACCGCATCGCTTTCGGAAAACAACGCCCAGCGCGCCGCCGCACAGACACTGGAAAACATCACGATGGGCAACGGCGAACAGAACGACAGGACCTTGTTGGAGAACGCGAAATAAGTGATTTCCGCGATCACCGCCACTGACCAGAACACCCCGATGGCGGTTGAAGAATAGCCCTTCACGCCCCAGCCAATCGACGCCGTGGAAAAGTACAGGGTGTGACTCAGTTGAATGAAGCTGGCGGCGGCAATCGCGATCAACAGGCCTTTTTGGGCGAACAGCGCCTTCCAGTCGGGCCGTTTCGTCGCACGCTCGGGCGGTTGCAGATGCGCCAGCGTGACCTGACGCTTCAGCCACAGGCACGCCAGCGCGGTGAGCAACATGCACGCGGCAATCACCACCGGCACCCATGACTGGCTGTACTGCGCAAACAACAGGCCGCCGAGGGTCGAAGTCAGGATAAATGCTGAAGAGCCCACCGCACGGACCCAGCCGTAGTTCTGCAGGGCTTGCTTGTCACGCTTGAGCAGATAGGACTCGGACAGCGGCAACACCACCATCCACAGCCCGCCAAACAGGATGCTCAGGCACACGAATCCCCACAGGTGCACCGGCATGAAATAGAACAGCAACGTACACAACGACGCCGAGAAACCGAGAAACGCCGCGAGCCGCAATTGGTCCACGCGCCAATCGGCCACGTAAGTGATCAACACTCCGGTCACGACTTGGGGCCAATAGACCGCCGCGATCAGCAGGCCAATCTGGCTGGCGCTGAAACCCAGCGAATTCAGCCAGGTCGGCCAGAACGGATAGATGATCCCTTCTGCCGCAAAGAACCCGAAAAAGATCAGATACATGGGTCAACCATACGCTCGATACTCCTGAGCAGGGCTCCAGCGGAGCCCTGTAACCATCCATCCATTATTCGAAGCGTTGTTGGGTGAAGCTGTTTTTGCCTTTGCGCCAGACAATCAGTGATTCACTCATCACCACCAGATCGACCATCCCTTCTTTCAACGCATCCAGCGCATCCTGAGGCGAACACACGATCGGCTCTTCGTGCCGGTTGAACGAGGTGTTGATCAACGCTGCCTGACCGGTCCGCTCATGCCAGGCATTCAACAGCCGATGCATGAATGGATCACGCTCCGGGCGAATGATCTGCGGCCGCGCCGTGCCATCGATGTGCACCACCGCCGGGCTCGCTTCGCTGAACTGCGGATGACAATCGTAGGTCATGGTCATGGTGTCTGCCGCCACTTGATCCTCATCCCAGCCGACGTAGCAGGCCGCTGCCTGTTCAATGGCGGTGACCGGGCCGAACGGCATGAACTCGGTGCGGTGCATGCGTTTGTTCAGCCAGTCGTTCACTTCGCCATCCTGCGCGTGATAGACGATGCTGCGGTTGCACAGTGAGCGCGGGCCGAACTCCATCTTGCCCTTGAACATGCCCAGCACCTGGTTTTCCATCAGTGCGTCGGTCAGCACGTCGATGATGTTCGACGGTGTGTGATAACCGAGTTCAGGGTAGTCGCGATGGATCAGGTTGATGTTCTGCGAAACGCTGCGCGATTCCGGCCCGAGGGTCATTGCCGGATTCTTGAAGCGGGTACCGTTCTCCAGGTACGCCGCCCCGACAGCCGCCGCCAGCGCCAACCCGCCATCGCCCATGCACGGCAGCACATAGACGTTTTTCACGCCGGGAATCTCGCGCAGGCGCTGGTTGAGTTTGACGTTGCCAAACACACCGCCGGCCAGGCACAGGTTGGTGCTGCCGCGTTGTTCCAGGTGATGTTTGACGATCGCCACCAGCAAGTCTTCGGAGTGGCGCTGCACGGCGGCGGCGATATCCTCGGGGGTTTCCCGGGAGAAAAGGGTTTCCAGTGATTCGCTGTAGTGGTTGTAGGACGGTACGAACAGGTCGCCGCAACGGGCTTTGATGCGCCCGTCTTCAAAACGGATCATCTGCTGCATCACCCCCAGCAACTTCTGCGGATCACCAAAAGCGGCCAGCCCCGTGACCTTGCCTTCATGCCGGTTCGGTTTGTAGCCCAGCAAATGAGTGATCCGGCCGTAGAAGTAACCCAGGCTGTCGATGCTGGTTTCGCGCTGCAGCACCGTGGTTTCGGTCGGGCTGTACCAGGTCACGGTCAGCGACTGGAAGTCGCCGCGCCCGTCACAGGTCAGGGTCAAGGCTTCATCGAACGGCGAGCAGACATAAGCACCGAGGGCGTGGCATTCATGGTGGTCGATGTAATACGCCTTGCCGGCCAGGCCATTGGCGACAATGTATTGGTCGAATTCGGCACGCTTCTCTCTGTCGTTTCGGACTTCATCGGTGACCCGCTGGCGGAACTGCGCCAGGCCTTCGGGGTTGTTCCGGACTTCCTCGACGATTCGGTCGAAATACAACTCAAGGTGTTTATCTGCGTTGAAACCGGCATTCCATCCGTAAGCCACGTAGTCGATATCTTCCAGTGACACGCCAGCCTGGCTCAACACAAACTCGATGGACTTGGCGGGCCAGATCTTGTGGTCCTTGATGCGGGTGAAACGCTCTTCGCTGACCGCCGAGAGAATCTGACCATCGCGTACCAGGCAAGCGCCCGACAAATCGTTATTGGTAATGCCCAAAATGACCATAACTACTCCTTGTTCTTGCCAATTTCGCGGATGAGTGTGCCCACGACCGAAGAGCGCAATGCTCCGGCCAAGGCGCTTGGCGCCGAGTCATGAACCGTGAGGAGGCGAAATCGTCTGGTTCGCCCGGGATATGCCTTTACGTGCAGGCAGCAGAGGTGCGTATTGCCATCGCAAATTCCTTTTGCAAAAAAATTCCACGGGCGTTACCCACCGACCTGGCCTCATGGCCAGACAACCAGTGGGTGCCCGCTATCCTACAAACCGGCCAGCTGCGTTGGCCATGCCTGTGCGGGGATCAGACTAGTAGGAAATTTCTGAACGTCTCGATAAACAGCCGCCTAAAAATCAGATCCCATGTTCATGTCCTGAATTTCCGGGGCACAAAAAAACCTGTGGGAGCACGATGCTCCCACAGGTTTGGCAAGGCCCGGATGCGCGGATGGGCTCACACCATTTCGTTGCGAATCCACTCGACCACTGACGTGCGCTTCGGTACCCAGCCCAGCAGCTCACGGGCGTGTTTGCCGCGTACCCGGCTGTTGGAGCCCAGGCCGTAGTTGGCCATTTCGTAGCCCCACTCTGCTTCGGCGTCTTTCAGCGGCCAGTCCTGTGGCTGGCCCAGATTCAGGGCCTGGGCCATGGCGGTGGTCATGTCGATGAACGACGCTTCGCCGCTTTCGACGAAGTAGAACGTGCCCGGGACGTTTTTGGTCAGCGCCAGCAGGTACAGAGACACCACGTCTTCGATGTGCACGTTGGACCAGATGTTCTGGCCAGTGCCGACGTGACGCACCACGCCGCTTTTGCGCGCCTGTTTCAGCAGGCGCGGCAGTTGCACGCTGTCGCGATGGACGCCCAGGCTGTGGCCGTAGATCAGGGTGTTGCAGATGACGGCCGAGTTCACGCCATCCTTCGCTGCGGCGAGGATCAGGTTGTCGATGGCCACGCGTGCGGCCTTGTCGACGGTCGGCTCCGGCAGGTTGTCTTCGAAGTAGATGACATCGCTGGATTTGCCGCCCGACGCATCGCCGACGATGCTCGAACCGCTGGTGTGCAGGAACACTTTGTTCGAGCCGCGCAGGGCATCGAGCAAGGCTTCGACCGCGCCGCGATGGTCGCTGCTGGCGGCGTTGATCACGGCGTCGGCGGCGCGGGCCTGTTCGGCCAGCAGTGCCTTGTCGTCGAGGGTGCCGATCACCGGGGTGATGCCCAGTGCTTTCAACTCATCAGCCTGCTCGGCGCCGCGCACCAGACCGGTGACGGTGTGCCCGGCCTTGACCAGACCGGTAGCGATGGAGCCGCCGATAAAGCCGGCAGCGCCGGTGACGAATACGTTCATGGAGAAACTCCCTGCGTGAATAAGTGATGCAACGAGTATCGACCGGCGAGTCCGGTGGAAAAACCCGCCCTCAGCCAATTCACTCTTGCGCAGGGATCACGAATCAGCCTTTGAAATCAGCACTGGCGTAAGCCGCCAGTTTGCTCTGGATGAAGTCCAGGAAGCACTGGATCCGCAGCGCCAGTTGCGAGTTGCGGTAGTACACCGCGTTGATCGGTTGGCGATAACCGCTGTTGAATTCCGCCAGCAACACCTTGAGGCGCCCGGCGCGAATGTCGTCGATGGTCATGAAATGCGAGAGGCAGGCAATGCCCTGGCCTTCCAGCGCCAGATGCCGAACCGTCTCGCCGCTGGAGGCGCTGATCACCGGGGTGATCGGCCAGCGATCACCGTGTACGTAACGCAGCGGCCACTGGTTGAGGCCTTCGTTCTGGGTGAAGCCGAGCAAGGTGTGTTCGCTGAGGTCGGCCACTTCCAGCGGCGCGCCGTGTTTTTCCAGATAGGCGGGACTGGCAACGATCAACAGCGGACTGCAACCGAGCGAGCGGGCATGCAACGTCGAATCGGCGAGGGTGCCGATGCGGATGGCGACGTCGGTGCTTTGTTCCAGCAGGTCAATGATCAAGTCATTGCTGTTGAGTTCGAGCTGGATGTCCGGGTACAGCCGCCGGAATTCGTCGATGTACGGCACGATGGCGTGGAGCATGAACGGCGATGCGGCGTTGATTCGCAGCCGACCGGACGGCGTCTGTTGGCGCGAAGAAAGGCGCTCCTCGAGCTGATCCAGCTGGTCGAGGATCAGCTTGGCCTGTTCGAAGAAATACTTGCCTTCCTCGGTCAGGTCCATGCGCCGGGTCGTGCGGTTGATCAGCGTGGTGTCGAGCTTGGCTTCCAGCCGCGACAGCGTGCGGCTGACGGCCGACGGCGTCTGTCCGACCTGCTCGGCGGCGGCGGAGATCGAACCGCATTCGATCACGCAGACGAAAATCTGCAACTCATCGGATCTGGCTTTCACGGGTGTCCTCGAATCGAAAGGCCTGCTGCGCAAGCTCAGGCCTTCGATAGTAGCCGAGCGTCAGGCCTTGAGGCCAAACACCTCGGTCAGATGCTGCTCGTAACGTGCCACATCCGCTTCGATGTTCGGGCGTTTCATCACGTCCACGCAGAGGAAGGTCGGCAGGCCGGTCATGCCGAGGAACTCGTTGGCCTTGTGGAACGGGAAGTAAACAGCGTCCACGCCTTTGGCTTCGAAGAAGTCGGTCGGGTCATCGAACGCCTGCTGCGGCGCGTTCCAGGTCAGCGACAGCATGTATTGCTTGCCCTGGATCAGACCGCCGCTGCCGTACTTCTGCGAGGAGTCGGAACGGGTGCGACCGTCGCTGGCGTACAGACTGCCGTGGCCTTCGGTGAACACTTCGTCGAGGTACTTTTTCACGGTCCATGGCGCGCCCATCCACCAGCCCGGCATCTGATAAATGATCACGTCGGCCCAGAGAAATTTGGCGACTTCTTCGGCGATGTCGTAACCCTCGTCGATGAAGGTGGTCTTGACGTCGACACCGCCGCGATCCAGCACGCTCAGCGCCGCTTCGTGCAGGGTGGCGTTGTAGCGACCGTCGGAGTGGGCGAATTTTTTACCGCCGTTGAGCAACAGCACTTTTTTCATGGGACAGCCTCGATCGGATTCCGATACGCAGCGCAGAGCGCTGGATGGAGAAGGGGAAAACTGGATGGCGGCAGATTAATGATGCGCCTCGCGCGGAATAAGCCGCGGTTGCGCAAAATTCATTTGAGTAAAACGCACGAATCGAATGCCGATTGTTGCCTTAGGATTGGCCGCCATCTGAATCTGAGGAGTTTTTTGCGATGAGCGAACGCCAGGGTTTCATCCTGCACGCCAAGACCCGCCCGGAAAAAGCCGAAGCCTTCGAAGCGTTTTTCCGCGCCTACGTCGAGCCGAGCCGCGCCGAACCCGGCTGCATCGAGTACCACATGCTGCGCGACAAGGAAGATCCGAGCCTGTTCATTTTCTACGAGATCTGGGAAACCCAGGCGCACCTGGACGTGCACTCGAACCTGCCGCACATGCAGCAGTTTCTCGCTCAGCGCATGGAGTATCTGGAGCGGGATTTCGACATCCGCCCGATCGACATGCTCAGCGATTCGTCCGCTAGCCGCTGATCAACAGATGGGCGCCGAGCGCGCCCAGACCGATGAAGAACACTCGCTTGAACAGCACGGCGCTGATGCGCTGGCGCAGCCATTGGCCGAACAGCATGCCGAGCACCGCCGGGATCAGCGCCAGCAACGAGGCGCTCAATTCTGCGCCGCCGAGCGACCCGCGCCAGAGCAATCCACCGGCCAGCGCCAGGGTCGACACGGTGAAGGACAGGCCCAGCGCCTGTACCAGTTCGTCGCGGTTCAAACCCAGTGCCTGCATGTAGGGGACGGCGGGAATCACGAACACGCCGGTGGCCGAAGTGATGACGCCGGTGACCACGCCACACAGCGGTCCCAGCCACGGTTCATGGCGGCGACTGACACTCAGCGTCGGCAGGAACAATCCACTCAGCGCATAGAGCAACAGCGCCGCGCCAAGTCCGCGCACCACCCAATGCCCACCCTCCATGCCGATCCACAAGGTGCCGATCGCCGTGCCGAGGAAGATCGCCAGCAGCAATGGCCACAAGCGTTTCACCAGCCCGCGCAAATGCCCGCCGAACGCCAGTTGCCAGATGTTGGTCAAGGTTGCCGGAATGATCAGTAACGCCGCAGCCTGCGACGGTGCCATAGCCAGACCGAGCAGGCCCATGGCGACGGTGGGCAGGCCGAGGCCGATCACACCCTTGATCAGGCCGGCGACGACGAAGGTCGCAATCACCAGCAATGACAGGGCCAGACCGAGGTTTTGATAAAAATCTGCGAGTGCGTTCATGGCGACACTCTGCACCCACACGGATGAACTGAAAATCTGTCATACACTGAGGCAGCCTCTCTCTCAGCAAGAGCCACGCGTCATGCACTTCGACCTCACCGACCTGCGCCTGTACCTGCACATCCTCGACAGCGGCAACATCACCGCCGGCGCCGCGCGCAGTCATCTGTCGCTGGCGGCGGCCAGTGCGCGGATCCGGGCGATGGAGGCTTCGTTGGGCACCGAGTTCCTTGAGCGCGGGCGCCGTGGTGTCACGCCGACGCCGGCCGGCAAAGCTCTGGCGCAACATGCGCGGGTGTTGCTGCAACAGGCCGACCGCCTGCAGCAGGATCTGGCCGAATACGCCCAAGGCGTCAAAGGCCAGGTGCGTCTGTTGTGCAACACCACGGCGCTCAGCGAATACCTGCCGGAGGTGTTGGCGGATTTCCTGCGCGAGCACCCCAATCTCGACATCGATTTGCAGGAACTGCCCAGCGCTCGCATCACCCATGCCTTGCGCCAGGGCGCGGCGGATCTGGGCATTGTGTCCGACGCGATCGACACCTCCGACTTGCAGACCCGAGCCTTTCGCGATGATCCGCTGGTGCTGATTCTGCCTCTGGAACATCCACTGTCTGATGCGACCGAAGTCAGTTTCAGCGACGCCCTGCGCCATGACTTCGTCGGCTTGCATGCCGACAGCGCACTGGCGGTGTACCTGGAAGAACAGGCCCTGCACAGCGGCTCACGGATGCAGATGCGCATCCGCGCCGATGGTTTCGACGGCGTGATGCGCATGGTGGCCCGGGGCGCCGGCATCGGCATCGTGCCGCTGGCGGCGGTCCAGCGTGCCGCACCGCAGGCCTTCAAGTCCCTGCCGATGAATGAAGCGTGGGCCATGCGCAAACTATTGCTGTGCGCCCGGGATTTCTCCACGTTGCCGGCCTATGCCACAGCCTTGCTGCAAGCCTTGGCACTCCCCTGAGATTTATCTTTTCATCTGCAAAATAAGCACAAGGAATAGCTTGCAAGGTACGGATACATACGTACTATATCGCCAGAGCGAACGTGTTGCCCGATACCCGTTTTCGCACAACGACAACGGACAAGGAAGAACGGATCGGCTCCATTAAACCTACATGGAATGAGGTGACGCGATGGTTGATTCAACGGAGTTTCGTAATGCAATGGCGATGCTGGGGAGTGCCGTCACCATCGTCACGACCGATGGCCCTGCGGGGCGTTTCGGCTTTACCGCGTCGGCGGTGTGCAGCGTGACGGATTCACCGCCCACGCTGCTGGTGTGCGTCAATCGCTCGTCGTCCAATCACGAGCATTTCAAGACCAATGGCGTGCTGTGCGTGAACGTCCTGACCGGCGACCACCAGTCGACCTCCGGGGCGTTCGCCAATCGACAGTTGAGCATGCAGGAGCGCTTTTCCAGCGTGAATTGCCAGACACTCAAGACCGGCTCGCCGGTGATCGAAGAGGCGTTGGTCAGCCTCGATTGCCGGGTCAGCAAGGTCGACGAGGTCGGCACCCACAGCATCTTCTACTGTGAAATCCTCGAGCTGCAGCAACACAGCGAGGCCACGGAAGGCCTGGTCTATTTCAACCGCAGTTACTACCGTCTGAACGACGAACTGCGCCTGGCACCCGAGCAGTGATCCAGACACCCGCCGGCATCGCAGATTGCTAGCCGGCGGGTCATGACAGGGATGTAACCATGCTATTCAATGAAGACAACTTCGCGGATATCGACCTGAACCTGATCATCATTTTCCTGGTGCTGTTCCGCGAACGCAGCGTGTCACGCACGGCCGAACGCCTGCACGTCAAACAACCCGCCATCAGCGGATCGCTGGCACGACTGCGCAAGCGGTTCGATGATCCTCTGTTTCTGCGCTCATCCAGAACCATGCGCCCGACCTCGAAAGCCGAGGAGCTGGCGCAGGCCCTGACGCCGGCAATCAAGCAGATCGAAGCGGTCATCCGGCTCTGAACAACTTGCGAAAAAAAAACCTGCGGGAGTTCGCTCCCGCAGGTTTCATTTTGTCAGGCCGATTTGAGCGCCTGAGCGTACTCGACCCGTGCCCAGAACGCCGGCAGGAAGCACTCGCTGACCAGCAGTGCCGAACCATTACGAGTGAAACGCGAACGTCGGGCCAACAACCGTTTGGCCTGCGGCGCATAGCGATAGGACAGTGCCGCCAACGGCACGCCGGCGGGCAGCAAGGCACACTGGAAGGGTTCGCGCAGGGTCTGCTCCGACGTGTAGAGAATCTCGGCCAGCGGTCGACGACCATAGCCTTTCAGATCCGCCCATTCGCCGTTCAGCGCCGGCATGCTGGTCAGGCTGCGCGCGGTGACGCAGGCCTCGCCATCCAGTTTCATCACCACCTCGCGCACCCAGCCGATGGTCATCGGCGGTACGTTCAGCGCTTGCGCTTCTTCAGGATTGAGCGGGCCATGGGACTGCTCGACCACTTCGATTGAATAGTCGCCCATGGCTTTCAGACGCGGGGTCAGTGCCCCGGGCAAAAACAGCCAGTGATGCTCGGAGCCGGTCAATTCCGACAGGGGTCGCGACGACCAGTAATGACTTGTATCCATACCCGCACACACCTTCCTGGTGATGGTGAATTGATTGGTTGCCGTGGAAGGCCAACCCTTCACCGGCGGTGTCTGTCACTCGGCTCCGTTTTCTTCGGTCACTTCGTGTTTGCTGATCACGCTGATGGTCTGTTCATCGGTCTTGACCGCCGACAGCAGCGAGTCGAGAAGCCCCGGGAAACGCACGTCCATGTCTTCACGACGCAAGGACAGCAGGTTTTCCCGGCCGTAGGGGCGTTGCCAAATCAGACCGCTGTCACGCAGAACCCGCCAGTGGTGGGTCATGGTCGACTTCGATGCACCCTTGAGGATCCGGCCGCATGGATGTTCCTGGCCATCGGACAACACTTTCAACACGGTCAGGCGTAGCGGGCTTCCCAATGCGTTCAGCACATTTTCCAGAAGGATCTGATCCTGATTGGGATGATTCGGGACGTTCATAGGTAGGTACCCTTGATGATATAGGCGGGAATAATCCGGCTTGTATTCGTCTATACGAGAACAGTAAGACTATACACAAGATGCCTTTTCCCCGCGACAGCCGCCCCGAAGGCGGCGTCCCGAAAAACACTACAGAGCACTGCTCTGTGCCGTCTCCAGCGCGGGGGCCTGGAACCCGCCGCCCAGCGCTGCCATCAACGAAACCGAGCTGTCGATGTGCTTGCTGTTGAGGAAGGCCAGACGCATTTCGTCCTGAATCAATTGTTGCTCGATATTCAGGGCATCGAGGAACGTGTCCTCCCCGGCCTTGTAGCGCGACTGCGACAGATCATAAGACGACTGCGCAATCGAACAGGCATCGCGCTGCACGACGATTTGCTGTTCGAAAGAACGCAACTGCGTCACCGAAATCGCCACCTCGTGCAGCGCCGAATTCAACACCCGGTTGTACTGTGCAATCGAACTGTCGAGTTCAGCGTTGCCGGCCTTCAGATCGGAGCGCAGACGACCCGCATCGAAGATCGGCAGCGACACCGTCGGCGCCACATTCCAGAATTTGCTGACCCCGGCGAACATCGCATCACCGATCAAGGCATGCGAACCCGCCGCCGCCACCAGGTTGATGTTCGGGTAGAACGTGGTCTTCACCGCCTCGACGTTCTTGGTCTCGGCCTCCACTCGCCAACGCGCAGCGACGATATCCGGACGACGCCCCAACAACTGGGCCGGCAACTGCGCCGGCAATGCCACCACGCTGGCCTGCAGATTCGATGGCCGTTCGAGCGTGTGCGCACGGTCGACACCCTTGCCGATCAGCGCCGACAATTGCAGTCGGGCGATTTCGATGTCTTCGTTGGCGCCGATCAGGGTCGATTCCGAACGCGCCTTGAGACTCTGCACCTGCTTGAGTTGCGACAGGTTGTCGAGCCCCGAGCCGTAGCGCGAATCCGTCAGTTCCACCAGTTTGCTCAAGCGTTCGAGATCGCGCTGGTTGAGCTCCGACACCTGCCAGGCGTACGCCAGTTGGTTGTAAGCCTTGACCACGTTGGTCGCCAGAATCAGCCGCGACGATTGCAGGTCGACTTCCGCAGCTCGTGCGCTGTTGAGCGCCGATTCCCAGGCGGCACGCTGGCCGCCCCAGAGGTCGAAGGTGTAGCTGAAATTCACCGCCAGATTGCGTGCGGTGAAGTACTTTTCACCTTCACCGCTGTAGTCCTCGAAGCGCGACAGCCGACCGCGAGTGACACCCGCCGACGCGTCCATTTCCGGGTAACGCTCGGCGTCGCGCAGGTCGAGAAATGCGTTGGCCTTGGCGACCCGGGCAGCGACTTCCTGCAAGTCCGGGTTGCTGGCATACGCCTCTTCGATCAACGCGCCCAGACGCGGATCACCCAGCGATGTCCACCAGTCCGCACGCGGCCACTGGGCCGGCGGCAACTTGTCTTTCAGGCTGTCGGACGGCGCATCGCCGACCGCCAGCAATTTGCCCTGATGATCGATCCCGGCGTAGTTCACACAACCCGCCGCCAACAGGATGGACGCCGCCAGGGGCGCCAGCATCAAACGTGTAATCGAATACATGTCACGTCCTCACAGGATGGGTTGCGGCACACCGGCCGGTTCGGCTTCGGGTGCGTGGCTCGGTTGCTTGATCGAACTGAGCAGCGTGTACACCGACGGCAGAATGAACAGCGTGAACAAGGTGCCGATCAGCATCCCCACCACAATCACCAGGCCCAGGCCGAAGCGGCTGTTGGCGCCGGCACCGCTGGCGAACAACAGGGGCGCGAGGCCGACCACCATGGCAGCGGTGGTCATCAGGATCGGCCGCAGACGCACCTGCGCGGCGTGCTGGATCGCTTGCACGCGGTCCATGCCTTGCTGGCGCTGCAACTCATTGGCGAACGCGACCATCAGGATCCCGTGCTTACTGATCAGACCGATCAGTGTGATCAGGCCGATCTGGGTGTAGATGTTCATCGAAGTCATGCCCAGCGCCAGCGGCACCAGGGCCCCGCAGATCGACAGCGGCACGCTGATCAGAATGATGAACGGGTCGCGGAAGCTCTCGTACTGCACGCTCAGCACCAGATAGATGATCACCAGAGCCAGGCCGAAGGTGAACGCCAGGCTGTTGCCTTCCTGCACGTATTGGCGGGCATCGGACTGCCAGTCGAAACTGAAGCCGGCCGGGAAGTTTTCCGATTGCTTCTGCAGGAAGCCCACCGCATCGCCCAACGTCACGCCCGGCGCCGGAATGGCCTGGAACGTGGCGGAGTTCTGCTGGTTGAACTGGGTCAGGCGATTCGGCTCGACCTTGACGCTGAGGGTGGCCAGCGTCGACAGCGGCACCGGGTTGCCCTTCTGATCCTTCACGTAATACAGCTTCAGGGTTTCCGGGGTCAGGCGATCCGCCGACACCGACTGCGGGATCACATCGTAGGAACGACCGTGGAACGAGAACCGGTTGACGTACTTCTCGCCGATCAGGCTGTTGAGCGTCTCGCCGATGTCCTGCATGCGGATGCCCAGGGCGTTGGCCTTGGCGCGGTCAACCTGGATTTCCACCACTGGATTGTTGAAGTCCAGATCACTGTCGACCACCGCGAACAGGCCACTGGCCTGAGCCGCTTTCTTGAGCTGATCCATCACGTTGTACAGCGCCAGATAATCCTGATCGCTGCGGATCACCATCTGCACCGGCAGACCACCGGTAGAGCCCGGCAACGGCGGCATCTGGAACACGAAAATGCTCGTGCCTTCGATCTGGTTCACCCGTGCCTGCAAGTCAGGCTGGATGGTGTTGGCATCGCGGCCACGCTTTTCCCAGTCCACCAGGTTGATCCCGCCGACGCTGTTGGACAGACCGTCGGAACCGTTCGCCACCCAGTTGCTGTAGCCCTCGGGGATTTCGTTGAAGGTCTTGTACAGCTCGTGTGCGTAGGCTTCGAGGTAATTCAGGTTGGCGTGCTGCGGCGCCTTGATCGCGGTCAGCAGGATGTTCTGGTCTTCCAGCGGCGCCAGTTCGGTCTGCGCCGAGCGATAGAGGAACGGCAAGCTGAAGAAGATCACCAGCGCCACGCTCAGGCTGATCCAGCGACGGGACAGCGAACCGCCCAACAGAGCGCCATAGCGACGGGACAGGTACTGGAAGAAACGGTCCGCCTTGACGGCCATGAAACCTTCGCTGGTTTTCGCGTCCAGCAGACGGGTACTCATGATCGGCGACAGGGTCAGGGCGACGATGCCGGAAATCACCACAGCACCGGCCAGGGTCAGAGCGAACTCCTTGAACAGCGTGCCGGTGAGGCCGCCCATCAGGCCGATCGGCGCGTACACCGCCGCCAGGGTGAAGGTCATCGCCACCACCGGCCCGGCCACTTCACGAGCGCCGATCAGAGCAGCGTCGAACGGCGTCTTGCCCTCTTCGATGTGACGATGGACGTTTTCCACCACGACGATGGCGTCGTCCACCACCAGCCCGATGGCGAGCACCATGGCAAGCAAGGTCAGCAGGTTGAGGCTGAAGCCGAACATCTGCATCAGCATGGCCGCGCCAAGCATCGACAGCGGAATCGTCACCAGCGGAATCAGCACGGTGCGGAACGTACCCAGGCACAGGTAAATCACCAGCACCACGATCACCAGCGCTTCGAGCAGGGTGTAGCTCACCTCGTCGATCGACGACTGAATGAAGTGCGCCACTTCGAACGGGATCTGCACGGTCACGCCCGGTGGCAGGGTTTCCTGGATCTGCGGCAGCAATTCGCGCACCCGTTTGACGATGACCAACGGGTTGCCGGTTGGTGCTGCGTCCAGACCGAGGAACAGCGCCGGTACGTCGCTCATCGCACCACTGGTGTCGGTGGAGGCTGCATTCAGTTCCACCGTGCCGACGTCACGCACACGGATGATGTGGCCGTTGTCGTTGCGCAGCACCATGTCGCGGAAGTCTTCGACGCTGTTCAGGTCGGTGTTCACCCGCAGGTTGCTGACCACGTACAGGCCTTTGACCTGACCTGGTGCTGCCTGGAAGTTGTTGCCTTCGATGGCGGCCGAAACGTCCTGCCCGGTCATGCCGTAACCGGCCAGACGCTGCGGATCGAGCCACAGGCGCATGGACAGTTTCTGCTCGCCCATGATGTTGATCTTGGCCACGCCTTCGATGCCGGCGAACATCGGCTCGACGACACGGGAGATGTAATCCGACATCTCCGGAATGGTCAGGTTGGAACTGGCGAACGCGACGTAGGCCACGCTGGTGAAGCCGCCAGAAGTACGCTCAACCACCGGGTCATAAGCGTCCTTCGGCAAGCGATATTTGATCTGGTTGACCTTGGCCATGACCTCGGTCAGCGCCGCGATGGAATCACTGTTCAGTGCCATGCGGATCGTCACCTGGCTGCGACCCTGGGTCGAGGCCGACGACAGATAGTCGATGCCTTCGACCGAGGCCACGGCCTGGCTGATCGGTTGGGTGACGAAGCCCTGCATCAGCTCCGAAGAGGCGCCGGGATACTGGGTGGTGACCGTGATGGTCGACGTTTCCAGCATCGGGTACTGACGGATCGGCAGGTTCATCAGCGCACGCACCCCGAACAGCAGGATCAACGTGCTGACCACCACGGCCAGCACCGGGCGGCGAAGAAAGAGGTCGGTGAAATTCATTTTTCCAGCCCACTGAGTTTAAGAGCAATCGTGTCCGGCACGCCTTCCACCGCCACGCCGTCGTGGAGTTTGAGCTGACCGGAAGTCACCACCTGCACACCTTCGATCAAGCCCTTGTCGACCACCGCCCAGCCATTGCGACGCTCGCCGACCTTGATCGACTCACGCTTGACCTTCTGCACGCCGGTCTCGTCGGTGTAGACCGAGAACACGCTCTCGCCGTAGGCGTTGTAGGTGATCGCGGTTTCCGGAATCAGCAGCTCGGCGGTCTGTGGCAGGGTCACCGAGACCCGTGCATACATGCCGGGACGCAGGCGTTTTTGCGTGTCGGTAATGACCGCTTGAACGTTGATGGTGTGGGACTGGTTGATCTGCGGATCGACCGCGACGATCTTGCCGGCGAAGGTCGCGTCACCCCAGGCATCGACCTTGGCCTGCACGGTCTGGCCCAGTTGCACTTGCGAGCCATCGCGTTCGGCGAGGGTGAAGTTGACGCGCAGCAGGCCCGGATCCGTCAGGGTCGCTACCGCGCTGCCGGCTTGCAGGTACTGGCCCAGATGCGCCTGGCGAATGCCGAGGGTGCCGCCGAACGGCGCACGAATGTGCCGTTGGGCGATCTGCGCCTGCATGCGTTCCATGTCGCCCTTGGCCGCGTCGTATTGAGCGCGGGCACTGTCGAAGGCGCGACGGCTTTCGGCGCCGGTCTTGGCCAGTTCCTGGACACGGGCAAACTGCGCCTTGGCGGATTCGTACTCGCCTTTCAGGCGAACCAGTTCACCTTGCTCGGGTGCGTCGTTGAGCTTGAGCAGCACCTGCCCCGCCTTCACTTCATCACCGGACTCGAAATCGATGTCCACCACTTTGCCGCTGACTTCAGCCGACACCAGCACCTGACGCTGCGCTTCGAGTTTGCCGATGGCTTCGAGGTAGTAGGTGTACGGTTGTTTCTTGACCACGGCCAGACCGACCCGGGTGCTGGGAATCCGTTGTTCGGCCGCGGCCGGTTGCGGCGACCAGAAACGCCAGCCCAGCGCGGCGGACAGCACCACGACCAGAATAATAAACACCAGCGACTTAATAATATTTCGAGCAAGCATGTGGCACTCCCTTGACTCTTTACTGCGAGCACAAAAGTTTGAGATTTAAGAAAATAAAGGTGCAACTTGAAACGGGCGCGCTATTGATCCCTGTGAACATTCACTGATAACGCACCCGTTTTTTATTTATCGACTATTACGCCGCGGCCAGTACGTTGGTTTTATCCAGGTAATACTTGCCGATACCGTGTAAGTTCAAAGGCGACAGAGTGAAGTGCTTCGAACCGGTATGAATATCGCGGAAGCAACGCTCCAGGAAGTGCGACTTGTAGACGGCTTTGGAACCGGCCATCGAGTAGATCTGGTTGACGGCGTTGACCGAGTTTTCAGTCAACACCGACGCTGCCAGACCGACGCGGGCGCTGACCGGTTCGCCGATGGTTTCGCCACGGTTGATCACCTGATGGATGGCATCCTCAAGCAGCAATTGCGCGGTGTGTACCGAGGAGATGGCGCGGCCGGTCTTCTCGAAGATCACCCCTTCCAGGCCCGGGTCGGTGTTGATCGCACGGTCGTTGCGGAAGTGATCCACGGCGGCCCGGGCCACGCCCAGCACGGTGGACATTGCCGCCAGGGTGCCGAACTCGTAGTAGCCGGTGGCGTAGGCACGGGAGCTGCGCGCTTCGGGGGATTTTTTCAGAGTTTCGACGTCCAGCGAGAACGCCTTGTTGACGATGACGTTGGAGCACTGGAAGTGATGGCTGCCGGTGCCGCGCATGCCCAGGGTGTCCCAGGTCGACAGGATGGTGCACTGGCTGGCGGGGACGAAGAACATCCGCACTTCCGGGGTGGTGTTGTTTTCGGTGCCTTTGACGGTGGCGGTGCAGACCAGCCAGTCGGCGTGGGCCGAGCCGCTGGCGAAGGCCCACTTGCCGCTCAGCAGGTAATCGTCACCCATTGGCAGTGCTTCGCCACCGGAGTGGATGGCGCCGATCACGAAACCGTCGCAGTGGTTGTAGATCGCTTCGGAAGTGGCTTCCGGCAGGTAGTCCGAGAGGCGCCCCATCGCCACTTGAACCGCCAGCTGCCAGGACAGCGAGGCGTCATGCCGGGCAAATTCCAGCACCAGCGCGGAAGTGGTCTGGATATCGACCTGGGAGCCGCCGAACGCTCGGGAGACCGACGTACGGCCAAAACCGTCCTTGAAGAAGCGGGACATCACATCCTTGTGAGTCGCATTGGTCTGCTCGCTGTACTCGCGGTGCTGAACAATCAGCGGATTCAGTGCACGCACCTTCTCGAGCCATTCATTGGATTCGGAGGGAAGGCTGTTCCATTGCATTAGATTTTTCATAACGGCTCCTAGCTATTATTTATTTACGATCAGCAGACGAAAAAACAGACGAACTTTTATTGTTGTTAAACCCCGATAAAAATGTACGTCTACAGTCGTACATTTGACAAGCATTATTCTCAGACTTCTTTCACTTTTCAGTAAAAGGCAAATAGCTGTCCGACAATAATTAACTGCGCAAGATTCCAACCGAACTAGCAAGGCAAGTTACGGCGTTTAAATCCGATTGATTACTTCACGCCGGCACGCCGGTCACTGACCCGCGACAGCGATGCCCAGTCCTGATCGGCCTGACCATGGGCCATGCCGTCCAGCAAGTTATCCTTCAACACGCTGGCAAACGGCAACGGCACCTGGGCAGCCTCACCGGCCTCCAGCACCAGGCGCACATCCTTGAGGCCCAGCGACAATTTGAAGCCGGCCGGCTCGAATCTCTCATCAGCCATCTGCTTGCCGTAACCCTGATAGACCGGAACGGGAAACAACGTCGAGGTGATCATGTCGATGAACGCCGCACGGCTGATCCCGTAGCCACCGGCCAGGGTCGAGGCTTCGGCCAGGGACTCGATCGCCGAGGCGACCATCAGGTTGGCCGACAGTTTGGCGGCGCACGCCACGTCGGCGGCTTCACCGAAGTGCCAGGTCTTGCGCCCCAGCACATCGAACAGCGACTGCACCCGGACCAGTGCTGCGGCAGGCCCCGAGGCGAGAATATTCAGATTGCCGGCGGCCGCCACATCGACCCGCCCCAGCACCGGCGCCGACACATAACCGACGCCGCGCGCCTCGTGCAGGGCCGCCAGCTCTTTGGCCAGCGCCACGGACACCGTGGACATGTTGACGTGAACGCTGCCGGCCTGCAGACCGTCCAGCGCCTTGGCGTCGAGGAACACCGAGCGGATCGCCGTGTCATCGCCAAGCATTGAAATCAGCACGTCGGCCTGCGCTGCCAGCGCGGGGGTGTCGACAGGTTCGGCGCCAGCCCTGGCCAGCTCTTCCAGCGGTGCCGACGAGCGATTCCACACGCGGACCCGATGCCCGGCCTTCAGCAGGTTCAGCACCATCGGCGCACCCATCGTGCCCAGACCGATAAATCCCAGTTCCATGTCGTGTTCCTCTCTCGATGAGGTCTTCAAATCCGTTTGTACAATGCCCCACGATTGCGATTGTACGTGTACAGGCGTACATTTCAAGTGCCACGTTGATTCATTCTTCGCGGCAAGGGTTTCAAACACACCTTTACCCAAGGCAAGGAGGCTTTATGCAATTCGGGATCTACACCGTTGGCGACGTCACACAGGACCCTACCAACGCCCGTACCCCCAGTGAATCCGAGCGCATCCAGGCCACCCTGCAAATTGCGCAGAAGGCCGAAGACATCGGACTGGACGTGTTCGCCACCGGCGAGCACCACAATCCCCCGTTCATCACCTCCTCTCCCACCACGCTGCTGGCGTACATCGCAGCGAAGACCCAACGCATCATTCTTTCGACGTCCACTACCCTGATCAGCACCAACGATCCGGTGCGGCTGGCCGAAGAGTATTCGCTGTTGCAAAACCTCTGCGGCGGACGCATGGACCTGATGCTCGGCCGTGGCAACACCGCGCCGGTCTATCCCTGGTTCGGCAAGAGCATCGCCGACGCCCTGCCCCTGGCGATGGAAAACTATCGCCTGCTGCACCGGCTCTGGCGCGAGGAAGACATCAACTGGAGCGGACGCTTTCGCACACCGCTGAACCACTTCACCTCGATCCCGCGACCGCTGGACGACCTGCCGCCCTTCGTCTGGCACGGCTCGATCCGTACTCCGGAAATCGCCGAACAGGCGGCCTATTACGGCGACGGCTTTTTTGCCAGCCACATCCTCTGGCCCCGGGAACATTTCATGGCGCTGGTCGAGTTCTACCGCACGCGGTTTGCGCATTACGGCCACGGCACGCCGGAGCAGGCGATCGTCGGCCTCGGCGGGCACATCTTCATGCGTCGCAACTCCCAGGATGCACGTCGGGAGTTCCGTCCTTACTTCGATAACGCCCCGGTGTACGGCCACGGTCCATCCCTGGAAGAGTTCATGGAAATGACCCCGCTGGCCGTCGGCAGCCCTCAGGAAATCATCGACAAGACCCTGACCTTCCGCGAGCACTTCGGCGACTATCAGCGCCAGTTGTTCCTGTTCGACCACGGCGGTATTCCGCTGAAGACCGTGCTGGAACAACTCGACATGTTCGGCAAGGAAGTGTTGCCGGTGCTGCGTGAAGAAACCCGCAAACGCCGCTCGCCACTGGCAGCCGAAGCGCCGACTCACGCCAATCGCCTGGCCCGTTTGCAGTCCCTGCAACCGTCGCCAGCCGAACCACGCCCGGGCGTCAAAACCCCGCAACATGACAGTGTGACCGGCCACTGAGACCGTGGGAGCATCCGTGCTCCCACATTGATCTCGCAACGGTCAGGCAGCGCCTTTCAGCGGGCGCTGCGCGTCCATCGAAACCACCACATCATCGTTGATCAGCCGCGCCAGATACTGACCGTAACCGGTCTTGCTCATGCTGCCCGCGTGCACCAGCAACTGCGCGTCGTCGATCCAGCCCTTGTTATAGGCGATCTCTTCGAGGCAGGCGATTTTCAGACCCTGGCGTTTCTCGATGGCCTGCACGAAGTTGCCGGCCTCCATCAACGCATCGTGGGTCCCGGTGTCGAGCCAGGCCATGCCACGCCCCATCACCGACACATTCAACTTGCCGCGTTGCAGGTAGACGTTGTTGACGTCGGTAATCTCCAGCTCACCGCGCGGCGACGGCTTGATGTCGGCGGCAATCTGCAGCACTTCGTTGTCGTAGAAATACAGGCCGGTGACCGCGTAGTTGGACTTCGGATCGCTCGGTTTTTCGCAGATGCTCAGGGCCTTGCCGGCGGCATCGAATTCCACCACGCCAAAGCGCTCGGGATCGGCCACGTAGTAGCCGAACACCGTGGCGCCCTCGTCGCGAGACGCCGCTTGCAGCAAGGTTTCACCGAAACCGGCACCGTAGAAAATGTTATCGCCGAGCACCAGGCAGACGTTGTCTTCACCGACGAATTCACGACCGATGATGAACGCCTGAGCGAGACCGTCCGGGCTTGGCTGCACCGCGTAGCTCAGGCTCAGGCCCAACTGGCTGCCGTCGCCGAGCATGCGCTGGAAGCCCGGCAGATCTTCCGGGGTGGAGATGATCAGGATCTCGCGGATTTCCGCCAGCATCAGCACCGACAGCGGGTAGTAGATCATCGGTTTGTCATACACCGGCAGCGACTGTTTCGAGACGCCCAGGGTGATCGGGTGCAGACGCGAACCGGCGCCGCCTGCCAGCAGAATTCCTTTGTACTTGGCCATGCTTTTTTCCTTTCAAGCAGTGAGATTTGAATGACTGTGTGTTCAGGCCACGAGGGCTTCGTTACGTTGCTCGCCGAGACGCTCCAGCGCGTAGGCACCGGACATCACCCGCACCCACCAGGCGCGGTTGTCGAGGTACCAGTCGACGGTTTTCTTCATGCCGCTTTCGAAGGTTTCCTGCGGCGTCCAGCCCAGCGTCGCGTGGATTTTCCCGGCATCGACGGCGTAGCGTTTGTCGTGGCCCGGACGATCCTTGACGAAGGTGATCAGGTCGCGGAAGTGCGCGACGCCCGCCGGTTTTTCCGCCCCGCGCGCTTCGAGCAGATCGCACAGGGTTTGCACGACTTCAAGGTTGGTCTTCTCGTTGTGGCCGCCGATGTTGTAGGTCTGCCCGACCTCACCACGCGTCACCACCGCATACAGGGCACGGGCGTGATCCTCGACAAACAGCCAGTCGCGGATTTGCGCGCCATCGCCGTACACCGGCAACGGCTTGCCTTGCAGCGCATTGAGAATGACGTGAGGAATCAGTTTTTCCGGGAAGTGATAAGGCCCGTAATTGTTCGAGCAGTTGCTCATCACCACCGGCAGGCCATACGTGCGATGCCAGGCGCGAACCAGATGATCGGAACCGGCCTTGGTCGCCGAATACGGCGAGCTTGGCGCATACGGCGTACGCTCGGTGAACGCCGGATCTTCGGGTTCCAGGTCGCCATACACTTCATCGGTGGAAATGTGATGGAAACGGAACGCCGACTGACGCGCCCCGTCCAGCCGGTTCCAGTAACCGCGCGCCGCTTCGAGCATCGTGTAGGTGCCAACGATGTTGGTTTCGATGAAGGCTTGCGGGCCATCGATCGAGCGGTCCACGTGGGACTCGGCGGCCAGGTGCATCACCGCATCCGGTTGCAGCCGCGCGAACAATTCGTCCAGCGCCGGCTTGTCGCAGATGTCCACCTGACAAAACCGATAACGCGGCGAGTCGGACACATCGGTCAGCGATTCGAGATTGCCGGCGTAGGTCAGTTTGTCGACGTTGATCACTTCACATTCGGTCTCTTCGATCAGAAACCGCACCACGGCCGAGCCAATGAAGCCCGCGCCCCCTGTCACTAAAATTTTCATCAGCGCCTCCCCTGGCAAAATGATGATTTAACGTCCTTCGATGCTGCCCGCCGTCATGTGCGGGTCAGTTCAACAGTGCCACCCAGTATTGCGACAGCCCTTGCTCGAGAATCAGCAGCGTCTGGATGCAGACGAAGCTTTCATCGGTGGTCGCCGAGGTCGCGTTGAGTGGGCCGAAACCACCGTCCTGCTTCTGATGGGAAGCGATCCAGTCTTTCGATTCCTGCAAATGCGTCGGCTGGGCGTCGAGCAGAAACATCGCCGCGATGGCCATGTAAGTCCCCACCAGGCTGACGGCTTTGCCCGGCCGGTAGTGGAACGAGCCGTTGGCCAGTTGCAGGCTCTGCAGCCAGGCGACAGTCTGTTCGGCATCGACGATGCGTCGGTTGAGAATGAACAGCGTCGACACCACGCGGTACACCGAAAAGGCGTCCGGCGGATACCCGGGTTTGTTGGCGAAACCGCCATCGGCCGAGCGGCAGCGCAGAGCAAACGCCATCACGCCCTGCTCGTCCGGCGCCTTGGCTTCCAGCGCATGCAGCGACAACACCGCCAGGTTGGTGTGCCAGATGTCCGAGCCGAAACCCGGCACATCGCCGAACCCGCCATCGGGGTTCTGGCACGCTTGCAGGTAACGCACGCAACCGCCGATATCGTTCGGCAACGCGCCCAGCACCCGCAGCGACAACACCGCGCAGTAGGTGGCGAACACATCGCTCAGGTGCCCCGGCTGCTCGGCAAATCCGCCGTCGGTGTTCTGTGAGGCCCTGATGCAATCGATCAGGCTGGCCTTGTTTTCGATTTGCAGGCCCAGGGCATGCAAGTCAGAGATCACATGCAATCCGGAAAACACCTGCCAGGTTTTGTCGGCACGAAAACCCAGCGGCGCGGTTTCGGCGGTCAGCCCGTAAGGGGTTTCATTCGACGCCCGGGCCTTGGCCAGCCACGCGAGATAACGCTGCAGATCGACATTGATGGTCGGCACGCCATTCGGGTGAATGCGCTGCACATCGCCACCGCCATCGATCACTTGCAGCTCACGATCTACCGACGCTGCATCGTCATGATGAGCAACGGCAGCGGCCGGCTCGATGGCCTGCAAGGCGTGGGCGGCGGCGAGCTGGGTTTTCAGGCTCTTCAAGTGCAACGGCAGGTACGTCAGGTTGCCGATGCTGAAAATCCCCGGCTGACGCGGCGGCGCCCAGAACTGCCGAATGAACGGCACGGTCGGGTCATCAGGCGTCGACCAGAAGTAGCCCTTGCCCATGAACAGTCCGCCATTGCGGGCGTCGTGAAACTCCAGCAAGGCTGCCGTCACCGAAGTCCGGTCAGCTTCGCTCGCGCCGGACGGCAAGGCCTGAATCGCCTGCAACAGCAACGCCACGTCGTAGGCGGTTTTGATCGGGAATGGCGACTCGTGGTTCTTGTACGAGGTGTGCCAGTCGCAACGCACTTTGCCGTTGATGCCCACCCGGTCCCAGTACCCGCCGTAGGCCGGATCGCGAAACAGTGACAGGGTTTGCAGCAGGAACGAACGGGCCAGGTTCGACAGCGCGTTGTCGTCCCGCACATCGGCCAGACGCGCCAGCACCAGGCTGACCTGAGCGCGTACGGCGCAGCGGGTCAGGGACACATCGACACAGGATGCACTGTCACTGCCGGCCACGCGACCGATCAGGTTTTCTGCGTGAATCTGCAAGTGCCCGACCAGCCCCAGACCCAACGGCTCGTTGCCGATACGCGCCAGCAAGGCCGTGGCGCTGATGTCGAGATCGATCGAGGTCGCCAGCTCCAGCGGCGTCGACCAGTCGCTGCTGTACAGGCCGGCAACCGTGGAACGGGCGTAAAGCGCTTCGACCTTTTCCAGCATGCCGTGGATCACGGCATCGTTCGCCGCGTCCTGCGGCACTCGACGCTGATAGGCAATCAGCGCAGCCAATGCGTCCAGTTGCAACGCCAGCGTTCGGCAACGCCCCGAACCATGCGGCGTCCAGTAGCGGTCGGCGAGCTCGTGAAAACCGGCGTTCGGCGCATCGTACAAACGCATCAACCCGTCGTGGGCAAAACGCAGTTGAACATCGTCACCGTGGTCGGCCTGGTAGAGCGTGGCCGCGACCTGATCCTGCAACTGCTTGTCAGTGGAAATCGCGACTTCGCCACTGGCATCGGTGACAGCAAAAAAACCGCCGTACTCAATGTCCTTGAGGCCTTGATCAAATACAAACTGCGGATGCAGCGGCATGGTAAATCCCTCTTCCTTGAGGTTAAGCGGCTTTGCTTTCAGTCAGCGACACAACGCTGCCCTGACACAATTCGATGATGCGCATGGCGGCACGGGCAGCACCTTCGCCGTCCGGCGCGGCCACTTGACGATGAGGCGCGTAGTAGGCGCAAGCGCGAGTGTCTTTCTCCAGTTCGCCCTGAATCAGCTCGACGATTGCATCGCGATCGTGACCCAGATGCGTCGGGAAACCGAGCAGCTCCAGGCGGCGCAGCGCTTCGAGTTCGTGGTATTCGGATTTGGACGGCAGCACGAACAGGGTCGGAATCTGCAGCGCGGCGATTTCCGTCACGGTGATCCAGCCCGGCGCCGAAATCAGCAGACTGGCTTCGCGCAGCAGGCCCATCCAGTCCGGGTAATACGGCACGCAAACCACGCCATCCTGGGCCTGGATATCCTGACGGCCGAGCAACACCAGTTTCAGTTCCGGATTGCGTTCGCGCAGGACCTTGAAGCTGTCGAGGTAGGCGGCGAGCAGCGCGTCCTTGTTCTGCGCAAACATCGTGGTGCCGCTGATCGAGGCAACCACGAACGGCGCATCGCCCAGGTTCAATTGCTCGCGAACGTTCAAACCGCTCTGGACATTGATGTCGCGGATCATCGGCCCGACAAAATGCGCCTTGCCGCTGATCAGCGCTTCGGCGACCGGTGTGCCCTGATCGAGGGAAGCCACGTACGGCTTATCGGTCAGCACCAGTTGGCTCTGATTGATCATCCAGTTGAACTGGCTGTGCAGCGCGGTACGGGCCCGGGCCATTTCCAGCGCATTGACTTCGAAACCACCGTCGGCCAGGTCGTGATCCTGGAGCTGGCAGAGTGTGAAGTCATAGCGCTCGGTCACGAACACCAGCGGCGTGCCACTGAAAATCGCGGCCAGGCAGGCAGCCATGTTGTAGTCAGACACCAGGGCGGTCGGCTTGTACTCGGCGATCAGGGCCAGGTAAGACAGAATCCGCTCACCGGACAAGAAGGTATTGGCGATATAACCGCCGATGTAATTATTCCAGTCGAGCTCCTTCGACAAGTTGCTCTTTTTCGAGTAATCGACCAAACGACCGGCAATATCCACCACTTCAACGCCGGACTTTTCGAACATCGGCGTAAAGGTGGGCTGCAAAGAAGCCAGCGCCACGGTCAATGGCATATCCGGACGTTGCTTTTTAATCGCCTGAGCGATCGAAAGCGCGCGCATGTTGTGGCCTGAACCGGTCGGATTGGGGGCAAATAAAATCATTCTTGAATCTCCATTAGTTGAACAACGCCATGAACCACAGTGTTTTCCAATACATCCCTTATCACCACTGAGTACGGCTTGATAACTGCACCGTCACCGATATTCAGTGGACCTACCAAGATGGCGCCCTCGCCAATTACGCAACGACTTCCAATGCGCACAGGTGCCTCCTCCCAAGGCAGTGAGCGGAACGAATGATCATGAGTAGACGCAACAATCGTGACGCCTTCGGCCAGCTCGCTGAAGGCACCGATGGTCACGCCACCGGCCGCTTCGATAACCACGCCCGGCGCCAGTCGAGCGCCGGTGCCCAGTTCGATGCCGCCCAGTTGCGACATGCCGCCCTGGCGGCTGCTGCGTCCGATCAGAATGCAGTCCCGGGCGATTTCCACCGAAGCCCCGCCGCGCAATTCGGCATCGATCAAGGCTTCGTCGCTGATGTCCCAGGTCGCGGTGTCGGGGTTCAACGCCTTGAGCCGCGGCACCGACTGCGTCGACCGATCGAGCATCGACGGCAAGCCCTGGCGCGCACGATCCCGGACTTTCGCCAGCACCGGCGCCGGGCTCGGCAGGCCGTCCTCGACCACCGTGCGCAGGGCAATGACTCGCGCCGGGCGGCCGACCACGATGGCATCGGCCGGTACATCAGCAGTCACCAGCGCTCCGGCAGCGATCACCGCTCCCGCACCGATGGAAACGCCCGCGGTCACGGTGGCCTTGGCGCCCAGCCAGACATTGTCGGCAATGTGTACCGGTGATTGCGCAGTGCCCAGGCACCGTGCGCCGGTGGCCAGCATGCTGGACGCGCCGATGGAGGCGAACTGCAAATCACACTTGAACCCGATGAAACAATCATCGGCGACCTGAACGTTTTGCAGGCGGCTGCCAGCACGAATCCAGACATGCCGGCCCAACTCACTCGCGTCACTCACGGTCGTCGAAACTTCAATTACGTTTATGTCGTCCACAATAAAGCCTCATTCCATTGATGCCGGGCACATATAAATTCGAAAGGCGTGCGTATCCCGCAGATATAATTCCGCCGATGCACAAATAACAATTAACTGTTTATTTAGGGCTTCTATTCAAAGCACGCACAACATTGCGTCTGCGCAACTTATTAACTGACCGGTTCATTCAATTGTCGTTATTCATTAACAACAGGTAGACGTTCACGCTTGCGCCGATGGCCAAGTCAGTTTTATGTGAAGAAAAGCCGATTCAAGTCTGTCCGTGACTCTGGTGTAGCTCCATTAGGGTGGGATTGTCCTTTAGTACGAATGTTATAGTACAGACGATTTTGTTTTGCAATAGGTGCCCGGATGGTTATCTCGTTTTGGTCTAAAAATTTATTGAACTTTTATGGTGCGCGCTTGTATTAAAGCCGTCATATATGCACAGCATTGGTGCAAGTGGCCGGTTTCAGGGGGGATCCCTCCAGCGCTAACAGGCATCTGGAGGTCGAACCCAGACATTCCGACAGTGCTCACCAACGTTAGGGTGGCGACTCAAACTGCCTTTGGCCTGGAGCCGTCATGCCCGCACCTATCACCGTTCTGCGCGACACCCACCCGCTGCCAGTACTCGACGCCTGTAAATGGGAGAAGCTCGAGGGCGACCCGCACACCGTCAACCTCAACGCCTACACCAGCGAAGACGGCAGCAAGATCATGGGCACCTGGATCTGTACGCCAGGCAAGTGGCGGGTGGATTACGTGAAATGGGAGTACTGCCACTTCCAGGAGGGCTACTGCATCATCACCCCGGACGGCCTGGAGCCGATCCACCTGCGTGCCGGTGACATCTTCGTCGTCGAACCGGGCATGAAGGGCACCTGGGAAGTGGTCGAGACTGTGCGCAAATATTTCGTGTTCGCCTGATACAAAAAAGCCGGGAAACCACCCGACGTGATTTCCCGGCAATACAGACCTGTGACAAACACAGGCCTGACGACGATTACTGCGGCTTGCGATAGCTGTTGATGATCGCCGAGAAGTCCTTGCCACCTTCCCCGCGCTGACTCATTGCCTGATACAACTGTTGCGCCACAGCGCCCAGCACCACCGGCTGATGCGCCTGACGCGCCGCCTCGGTGGCCAGCCCCAGATCCTTGAGCATCAGCTCGGCGCCAAAGCCACCGGTGTAACCACGCGAGGCCGGCGCCGTTTCGACGATGCCCGGCCATGGGTTGTACATTTCCGAGCTCCAGCAACGGCCGGTCGAGCTGTTGATAATCCCGGCAAGCACGCCGGTGTCGATCCCCAGCGCATCGCCGAGGGCCATCGCCTCGCTGACGCCGACCATCGAAATGGCGAGCAACAGGTTGTTGCAGATCTTGGCGATCTGCCCGGTGCCGACTTCACCGCAATGCACGATGTTGCGGCCCATTTGCGCCAGCACCGGTTGCAGAGTGGCGAACAGTTCCGGGGTGGCGCCGACCATGAAGGTCAACGTACCTGCAGTGGCGCCGCCGGTGCCGCCGGAAACTGGCGCATCGGCCATGGCCACGCCTTGTTTGGCAGCGGCCGCTGCCACGTCGCGAGCAGTCTGCGGATCGATGGTGCTGCAATCCACTGCCGGCACACCTTTGCCGATCCCGGCGAGCACTCCGTCTTCACCGAGCCAGACGCTGCGCACATGCACGGCGGCCGGCAGCATGGTGATCACCAGTTCCGCGTCCTGTGCGGCTTCGCGAGCCGAGGCGCGGATGGTGCCGCCCAGTTGCTCGAGTTCCGCCAGCACGGTTTTGTTCAGGTCCACCAGGTTCAGCGAATGCCCGGCCTTGATCAGGTTGCGCGCCATCGGCGCGCCCATGTTGCCCAGACCGATAAATGCGATTTTCATGGCCATTCCTCAGCGCAGGTTAATGGTGGTGTTCACGCCGTCGTTGACGCTGTCGTCATCGAACCAGCGCGCCGTGACCGTTTTGGTCTGGGTGTAGAACTGCACCACTTGCTTACCGTACGGGCCGAGGTCGCCGAGTTTCGAACCGCGCGAACCGGTAAAGCTGAAGAACGGTACCGGCACTGGAATCGGGATGTTGATGCCGACCTGACCGACGTCGATTTCATTCTGGAATTTACGCGCCGCCGCGCCGCTCTGGGTGAACAGGCCCGTGCCGTTGCCGAACGGGTTGGCGTTGACCAGCGCAATGGCCTGATCGAGGGTGTCGACTTCCAGCACCACCAGTACCGGGCCGAAAATTTCCTGGGTGTAGATCTGCATGTCGGTGGTCACCCCGGAGAACAGGGTCGGGCCGACGAAGTTGCCTTTCTCGTAGCCCGGCACGCTGATGTCGCGACCGTCCAGCTCGAGTTTGGCGCCTTCCTTGATACCGCTTTCGATCAGATCGAGAATCCGCGCCTTGGCCTTTTTCGAAATGACCGGACCGACATCGGTGCCCGGCTCGCTGCCGGCGTTGACCTTGAGTTTCTGCGCCAGCGCTTTCAGATCCGGCAACCATTGTTTGGCGGCCCCCACCAGCACCACCACCGACGTGGCCATGCAACGCTGACCGGCCGCACCGAAACCGGCGCCGACCAGGGCATTGAGCGCTTGCTCGCGATTGGCGTCCGGCAGCACCACGGCGTGGTTCTTCGCGCCCATCATCGATTGCACGCGCTTGCCGTGTTTACCGGCCAGGTCATAAACGTGGGTGCCGACGGCGGTCGAACCGACGAACGAAATCGCCTTGATGTCCTTGTGGGTGCACAGGCCATCGACCACGTCCTTGCCACCGTGCACGACGTTGAGCACACCCGCCGGAACGCCGGCCTCGATCGCCAGTTCCACCAGCAGCATGGTCGACAGCGGATCCTGTTCGGACGGCTTGAGCACGAAGGTGTTGCCGCAGGCGATGGCCATCGGGAACATCCACAGCGGAATCATTGCCGGGAAGTTGAACGGCGTAATGCCGGCGCAGACGCCGATCGGCTGGCGCAGGGTGTAAGTGTCGACGCCGCCGGCAACGTTTTCGGCGAACTCGCCCATTTGCAGGCTGCCGATGGAGCACGCGTGCTCGACCACTTCCAGGCCACGGAAAATATCGCCTTCAGCATCGGCAATGGTCTTGCCCTGTTCGGCGCTCAGCACCACGGCGATGCGTTTGGAGTGTTCGCGGATCAACGCTTGCAGCTTGAGCATGATGCGCATGCGCGCGCCGATCGGGGTCAGCTTCCAGGTCTGGAAGGCGCGCTGGGCGGCACTGACGGCAGCGTCGACTTCAGCGGCGGTGGCGAATGGGACTTTGGCCAGCACCTGCTGGGTCGCCGGGTTGACGATGTCATGCCACTCGGTGGTCTGCGACTCGACCCACTCGCCGTCGATCAGCAGCTTGACCTTCTGGATCGTGGTTTCGTTGGGCGTAAGCGATGCGTTCATGCTGGTCTCCAGAACTTGTTTTTATCTTAGGAGCCAAGGCGAAGGGTTCGCCTTGAGATGAGGCGTGTGTCACGAATTGGTTGTCGGACTGTTTTTGGAGTATAGATGTGCAAACTTCTAATAAGAACGCACATATAAGCCCGTCCATCATGCAAAAAAACATCACGTCTTTAGGCTCGCTGAACTGGGACGACCTCAAGTTTTTCCTCGAAGTCGCTCGTACCCGCAAGGCCAGCACTGCGGCCAAACGCCTGGCTGTGGATTACACAACGGTGTCGCGGCGAATCAGTTCGCTGGAGGCGGCGTTGGGCACATTGCTGTTCGAAAAGTCCCGCACCAGCGGTTTCGTGCTGACCGCCGAAGGCCAGCGTCTGCTGAGCTACGCCGAGTCGATCGAAAGCACACTGCACATGGCCTGCGAACAGGTGTCCGGCTCCGGTGTCGCACTTTCCGGGCATGTGCGGATGGGCTGCACCGAAGGTTTCGGCAGTTTCTTCATCACGCCGCAACTGAGCCACTTCGTCGACGCCTACCCGGCAATTTCGGTGGACATCCTGCCGCTGCCGCACTTCATCAGCCTGTCCAAACGCGAGGCCGACATCGTCATCGCCCTCGAACGCCCGGAACACGGGCCGTATGTATGCTGCAAACTCTGCGACTACCGCTTGCAGCTCTACGCGACCCAGGAATACCTCGACAAACACCCGCCGATCCGCCGCCCCGCGGACCTGGGCAAGCATCAATTCATCAGTTATGTGGATGACCTGGCGTTCAGCTCGGAGCTGCTGTATCTGGCGAACGTGGTGCCCGGCGCCAGCGCCAATTTGCGCAGCACCAGCGTGATCGCACAATTCGTGGCGGCGCAGCAGGGGCGCTCGCTGGCGATTCTGCCGTGTTTCCTCGCAGCCCAGGACCCACGCCTGTTACCGGTGCTGCCGGAGGAAATCGACATCACCCGGCAGTTCTGGATGTACTGCCGGGAAGACCTGCGCAAGCTCAAGCGGATCACCCTGTTGTGGGATTACATCCGCGAAGTGACCGAACGCAATCAGGCGCTGTTGATGGGGCAGACGCGAGAGATGCAGTTCGCCGATTAATCGGCGCTGACCACGATCGATACCCGGCGGTTTTCGGTGCGGCCGGCAACGGTGTCGTTGGAGGCCACCGGTTCGCGGCTGCCGAGGCCTTGCAGTTGAATGTTCTCTTCCTTCATGCCGACCGTGGTCAGCACTTTACCGACGCTTTTCGCTCGGCGCAGCGACAGCTGCTGGTTGTAGCTTTCCTTGCCCGAGGCATCGGTGTGACCATCCACTCGCACCCGTTCGATACCGACACCCAACAAGGCTTTGCCGATACGCTCGACGATTTCGGTACTTTGCTTGTTCAGGCTTTCTATGTCGCTGCCAAACAGCACTTTGCCCGACAGGCCGAACTCCCAACCGTCGTCGGTCAGCTCAAAGCCTTGCTGTTTGAGCACGGCAATCTGCGCTGGCGTCAGGCCTTTTTGCGGGGCGGTCTGGCATCCGGTCAGGGCCAACATGGCCATCAACATCAGTGTGGAAAACAGTCGAACGGAAAGTGAGAACACGGGCATTAGCTCCTGGTTTGAACGGGATCGACCGGGTGCTCCGACCCGGCCGTGAATTGGGCGCCACGCGACAGGCGCTTGGCTTGATACATGGCGGCGTCAGCCGCATCAAGCAAGGTGCCGGGCGTGGCGCCATGATCGGGGTAAACCGCAATGCCGATACTGAGCGAGGTCACCACACTGGTGTCGCCCGGCAATGCAATCGGGGTGTCCATGCTGGCGAGGATCTTGTCGGCAATGCGCTCGGCGTCTTCGGTCTTGTGCAACGGCGTCAGCAAAACGGCAAACTCATCGCCGCCCAGACGCGCCACCAGATCCTCTTCGCGTAACTGCGCCCGAATCCGGTTAGCCACCGCCACCAGCACCGCATCGCCGGCGGCATGACCGAAACTGTCGTTGATGCCCTTGAAACGGTCACTGTCGAGAAACAGCACCGCCATCCGCTCGTTGAGTTTGCTGGCGCTGCGTAGCGCGCGGATCAGACGGCCTTCGAAGAACGCGCGATTGGGCAATCCGGTGAGGCTGTCGTGGCTGGCCTGATGGGCGAGGGTTTCGTTCTCGCTTTGCAGATGGGTCTGCCAGGACTCCAGCTCATCGAGCAGGGCATTGAAGTCATTACCGAGGTTGTCGAGTTCGGCGATTTTCGCCGGAGGTACGCGCCGGTCGAGCGCCCGCTCACTGCGGGCGGCGTGGGCGACTCCCGCCAGGCTGTGCAGCGGGCCGATGATCCCGCGCAACTGACGGCGCGCCAGATAGAGCGCCACCCAGGCGCTGATCGCGGTGCAGAGAATGATGCCCGCCAGACCGCTCAACAGAAACTGCATCAAGCTGCCGCCGTGACCCGTCAGCAGGATCCGGCCGATCTCGCGATCCTGATGCAGGATCGGCAGGCTGATCGGTTTTTCCAGAACGACCCGCGTTATCTGCATTTCCAGCCCGGAAAACAAGCCGTTCTCCGGACGCTGCCAACGCGCAAGTTCCTGGCCCTGGCTGTCCAGCACCTGCGCGTCCGCCACCTCTTCGGTCGAAGCGATCAACGCCAGCGCTTCCGTCGCTGCAGGCTTGTCGTTGAACACCACCGCCGCTTCCACGGTGTAACTGATCGAACGAGCGATCAGGTGCAGGTTGTGATCGGCATAGACCCGCAGCGCCAACACGCCGAGCAGGGTCAGGGACACACTGGCCATTCCCACGGCAACCAGCGCGACAATCAAATGCCCGCGACCGATGACCGAACCCAGGGTCGGACGCCCTGTGGATTTGTTGCGTCTCATGGGGCCGCCGGCTTGCGGCGCGACAACTGCAGCACGCTCGGATGAATGCGCACGCCGCTGCGGGCGACGGAGTCGAGATTGACCTCGAACGACACCTGCTCATCACCGACCCGCAGACAGAACAGACTGCCGACCGTGCACTGATCGCCGCCCTCGCTGATGCTCAATACCGGGTGGCCAATCAGCGAAGCGAACAGTCGGCTGCGTTCATCGGCGGTGAGTTTGCCGATGTACACCGCATCGCACTCGCTGACGATAGACGGGTTGTCGGCCAGCAGGCGACGCACCGTGACAGGTCGGCCCGTGGCCTGGGTCGTGCCTTTCACCAGGTCGTCGGTGTATTCGGTGGGACCGACGATGCACAGGCGCAATTGTGCAGGTTCAACCGGCCAGCGGGCATAACTGAGAATGCCGAGGACCACCTGAGTAACGGATTTTGCCCGTTGCTCGGCCATACCCACCGGTGTTTGCGGCTGGGCAGCAGCCACACCCGTGAGCAAACAGAGCAGACCGGCAAGCAACACTTGCTTGCTGCCAACTACGCGCTCTGTCGCCCAGACAGCCAGCTTCATGCAGGGATTCTCTTGGATCGTAACGAGATGATGCCGCAACGATAGCACAGCGTTGGAACGCCAGCGATACAGCACCCTCTGACCGGCTGGTCAGATAACGCCGGGATCCGTCAGCATTTTCATTATCGAGGTCCCACGCCCTCCTCCAGTTCCAGCATCAGACCGCTCAAGCGCTTGACCTTGCGCTGCACCGCCTCTTCAAACACCCCGGCTCGCGGTTCGATCAAGGTGAACCAGTGCTTGGCTCGGGTAATGCCGGTGTAGATCAGCTCTTTGGTCAACACCGGATTCAAGGCGTCCGGAAGGATCAGCGCGGTATGGGCAAACTCCGAGCCTTGCGACTTGTGCACCGTCATCGCGTACACGGTTTCCACATCATTGAGCCGGCTCGGCAACACGAACCGTACCCCGCCGCGCCCGTCGTTACGCGGGAACGCCACCCGAAGGACCGCTTCACCGGCGTTCGGCCCATCACGCTCGGGCAGCTTGAGAGCAATGCCGATGTCACCGTTCATCAGCCCCAAGCCATAGTCATTGCGGGTCATCAGCACCGGGCGACCTTCATACCATTGCTGGTCGCTGTCGATCAGCCGCGCCTTGAGCAGCGCGTCGGTGATGCGCTGGTTCAACCCCTCGACGCCCCACGGCCCTTTACGCACCGCGCACAGCAGCTGAAAAGTATCGAACGCCTGCAAGACCTCACGCGCCCAATCGAGCCAACCTGGATGCTCAAGGGGAGCTCCCGCAGGCGGACGCTGATTGCGCAGAACGCTCAGGTAATGCCGATACCCGTGGGGGCCATCGCCATGCCCTTCCAGAACAAGCCGCTCCAGTGCGTGGTCCTGCTCACCTTTGAGCGCCAGTGAATACACGTCGTCATGGCTTCGCCCAGCCAACAGCTGGCGAGCCTCATCCGGCAATTGCTGATTCACCCGACGCGCGAGCTGGCCGATGCCACTGCCCTCGCCGAAACGCCGCGAGTGACGCAACATCACCACTTGCTGCGCCAACGGGTGTGTACCGTCGATGTCCTCATGCAAACCGCTGTCCTGCAAGGACTCACCGCTAACGGACTCCAGCCACTGGCGGGTCTGCGGACTGTACCAACCCGCCTCGGCGTCGCGGCACAGATCCCCCAGCACCGCACCGGCCTCGACGGAGGCCAGTTGATCCTTGTCGCCCAGCAACACCAGACGAGCGTGCGACGGCAAAGCATCAAGCAGGTTGGCCATCATTTCCAGATCGATCATGGACGCTTCGTCGACCACCAACACATCCAGTGGCAGACGGTTCCCGGCATGGTGACGGAAGTGTCGGGTGCCGGGACGGCTGCCGAGCAAACGGTGAACAGTGGTGACCTCGGAAGGAATCTTTTCCCGAACGGCGTCGGCGACTTTCAGCGACTGCACTTGCTGGCTGATGGACTCGGTCAACCGCGCAGCCGCCTTACCCGTGGGGGCGGCCAGGCGAATGCGCAGAGGCTGGCCGGCTTCGACCGCCGGAGCCTGAAGCAACGCCAGCAAACGCACCACCGTGGTGGTCTTGCCGGTGCCAGGCCCGCCCGTGACGATGCTGAAAGCACCTCGGGTCGCCAGCGCGCAGGCGAGTCTCTGCCAGTCGATCACGTCGGCGTTCTTTGTCGATCCGAACAACTCGTCCAGCCGCTGCGACAGATCGCCCGGCGTCGGCTCATGCTCCGCCAAGCGCTGACGCAGAGCAGTGTCGATGCGTCGCTCATAGGCCCAGTACCGCCGCAAGTACAGGCGCTTACCGGACAGCACCAGAGGACATTGCCGTGCAGACTCATTGTCGTCGGCAGCCAGCGCCACCAGCGAGCTGCCAGCCAGCACCCTGCACCAGTGCGCCCCTTCCAGGGTTTCAAGCAATTGCGATGGCAGCAACAACACACCCGATTGCACGTCACCCTCCGGCGGCAGGGACAGGGCGAAGTCCGGGGCCTTGAGGGTTTCGAACAAATCCAGACACACATGACCGTGGCCGAGTTGATGACTGGTCAACGCGGCGGCAAGTAATACCAACGGATCAACGTCAGGCGCCAACTCGTAAAGAAATGCCACGAATGCCTTGTCCAGCGCCCGCAGCCATCCACGCTCGACCCAGAGGTTCAGTAGCTGCAACAGGTCATGGGCTCGCGTCAGAGGGGTGAGCTGCGCGAGGCCGTCGGCATCCAGTGAAACCGGCGGAAAATCCGCGATGGTGCGGCTCATAGCAATTCTCCCTGTTCCCACGCGGGCTCGGCTTTCGGTTCCGGTTTGCCCTGGAACATCCGATCCAGACGCTCGATCAGCTCTCGCGGCGGCCGCACGAAATACACACCACCGCTGTCAGCACGAGAGCCCCGCAGGAACAGATACAGCGCACCGCCAACATGCCGGTCGTAATCGTAATCGGCGAGGCGGGCCTTGAGCTGACGATGCAGTGCCAGCAGATACAGCACGTATTGCAGGTCGTAACGATTTTCCAGAATCGACTGTTCCATGGCCAGTTCGGTGTAGGCGGCGTCATCGACGCCCAGCCAGTTGGATTTGTAATCCGCCACGTAATACCGACCATCATGCTCAAAGGTCAGGTCGATGAAACCTTTGAACATGCCGTTGAGTTGCACCGCTTCGGCGGCGACCCGGGCAACACCGTTGTGGGTGAACTTGCGTACCTGCTCGTCGAGTCTGACGACATCGACCTTGTGGCTGGCGAACCAGAACTCCATCTCGACCCGATACTGTTTCAATTGCTCCAGCACCACCGGTGGTCGACCGGTGCCTGCAGGCATCGGCGATTTGAGCAAATGCTGCAGCCAGTCGCTTAGGGTCGTGATCCAGCCTTCCCAGCCGCGTCGATTGCAGCGTCGAGCGATCGCGTCTTCCAGCGCCTCGCGTGAAACCGCGAACCCTTCATCACCTGCCCATTCGAGCAGTCCGTGGAGGAACGTCCCCGGATTCGGTCCTCGGGGGAAGCGGTGAATCTCGGCCCCTCCCGGAATGATCTCGCGAGGGGCATCGGGCTCAAGGCGCTCGTCGTCGAACAGTTTCTGCGCTTGCGGGCTGTCCGGTGCTTCATCACTGCCCACGCTCAACACGTCACTGATGCGCAAGGCACTGTAAGAGGCGATCCACCAGTTTTCGCTGGCCTTGCGTTTGGGGATCAACGTGGCACTTGGGATCGCTTCGTTGCGTGGCGGCTGGTAGCTTTCGCTGGTTGCCAGGGGCATTTCAACGATGCTCAGCGCAGGGCAATGTTGCTGCAGATCGTCGAGCCAGCGAGTCAGACCGCTGGACTCACTCAATGACGCGCCACCACCCACCAGATAACCAAGTGCTGAAAGATGCAGGACCGAGCTGCTGTTATTGCCGCGCTTGAGGTCCGTCACGCCAAGCCAGCAGGCATGTTGTGCCCGGGTCAGAGCGACGTAGAGCAAACGCAGGTCCTCCGCCAGCCGCTCATTGTCGGCCAGGGCAATCAGCTCGGCATCAGGTTTGAGACTGACCTGAGCCTTGCCGGATGCATCGTGGTAATGCAACGGCAGCCGGCTGCCGTCCACGGGTTTGGCCGAGCAGATAAAAGGCAGAAACACCAACGGATACTCAAGCCCCTTGGACTTGTGGATCGTCACGACCTTGACCAGTTGCTCGTCGCTTTCAAGGCGCAGGATCTGCTCCTCACCCGCTTGACCGGACAACGCAAGGTGCTCGGCCAAATGCCGGATCAGCGCCTGTTCGCCATCGAGTTCGGAGGCCGCCTGCTGCATCAGCTCCGACAGGTGCAACAGGTTAGTCAGCACACGCTCACCATCACTGCGCGCGATCAAGGTTTGCGGCAGATGGAAGTCATGCAGAAAACGCCGCAACATCGGCAGCACGCCTTGTTTGCGCCAGATCTCGCGATAGGCTCGGAACTGCATGACGCGAGCTTCCCAGACCAGTTCGTCCTGATTCAGGCGCTCCAGCTCAGTCAACGGCAGGTTCAACGTGGTGCAGGCGAGGGCTGCCTTCAACGAGCGCTCGACATCCGGTTCGGCACAGGCCTTGAGCCAGGCCAGCAGATCATGGGCCTCCTGGGCCGCAAAGACAGAATCCTTGTCCGACAGGTAAACACTGCGCACCCCTCGGGCGGCAAGTTCACCGCGTATCGCTTGGGCCTCTTTGCCGTCACGCACAAGAATTGCGATGTCCGCCGGTTGCACCCCGCGAAAATCCTTGCCGTCCTGCGCGAAACCAGCGCTGCCGGCTTGTCCGCCATTGAGCAGGGCAGTGATTTCACTGGCGCAGGCCGCCGCCATCTGCTGGCGATAGACCGCACCGGAGACTGGTTGCTCGGTGGATAAATGCCAGATATTCAGCGCCGGCACGTCTTGCCCGGAAATCAGTAAATGTTCCTTGCGCCCCTGAGAATCCACGGGCTGAAACGGCACCGGGTTGTCACCGTTTTTCTCTCGAAACAGAAACGCGCCGCGTCCCTGTTCACGGGATTCCGCGCGCTCGAACACCTGGTTCACCGCACGGACCATTCCATGACTGGAGCGGAAGTTTGTGCCCAACGTATGTAGCCGCCCGGTGGTGGCTATTCGCGCGCGCAGGTAGGTGTAGATGTCTGCGCCACGGAAGGCATAGATCGCCTGCTTCGGATCACCGATCAGGAATAGTCCGGTCTCGGGATTGTTTTCCTCGATGCGATAGATGTTCTCGAAGATCCGGTACTGCACCGGATCCGTATCCTGAAATTCATCGATCAGGGCGACCGGAAACTGCTCGCGAATAAGCGTGGCGAGGCGCTCGCCGCCTTCGGATTGCAAGGCTGCGTCGAGTCGCAGCAGCATGTCGTCGAAACCCATTTCGGCACGTCGACGCTTTTCTTCTTCAAAGCGCTCGCCCACCCATTTGGCGGCGTGCTGCAGCACCGCTGCGTCGGGGGTTGGCAGCTCATCGAGGCTTGATTTGAGTGCCTGCATGGCGTCCAGTCCCGGATGGCTCGGTGGCTCGCCTTTCCAGGCCTCGGCCATGCCGTCAGGCGTGAGCCGGGTAAATCCGGTACCGATATCCAGTTGCTCCAGTGACTCGTCTTCAGCCCAGGCCTTGAGTTTCTCGAACCAGGGCTCGAAGTAGCGAGCCTGCATCTTGCGCCCATCGACTGTCTTGCTGGCGACGCCCTGATGACAAATGGCGAGCAGCTCATCCGCCCACTGCTGCCAGGGCTTTTTCAATTCAACCAATGCTGCTCGACGTTCTTGCAGGCATTCTTCGATCAGTTCGGCCGGAGATCTGCCTTCCGCTCCATTACGTTCAGTACCGAAGAGAGCACGTACGCGAGGCAACAAAGCGGCCGGACCGCCCCAGTGACTGCGAACCCAATTCAGTACATCCCCCTGCATCGGATAGCAGAACAGGCGCCAGTAATCGCGGAGCACTTCGCCCAACAGATCGCTGTGATCGGTTTCGAGGGTCTGGGTAAACAGACTACCGCTGTCGAATGCGTGTTCGCGCAGCATTCGCTGACACCAGCTGTGGATCGTCGAGACGGCAGCCTCGTCCATCCATTGCGCGGCGATGTCCAGACGATTGGCGCAACCGGGCCATTGCTGAGGGTCGAACTGCGCGCGCAACTCATCAATCAACGTATCTGGAGGCGGTGTCTCGTCACGGAAGAAGCGTGCGGCCTCCGCCAAGCGAGTGCGAATACGTTCGCGCAACTCCTTGGTCGCTGCGTCGGTGAATGTCACCACCAAAATCTGCGGTGGCAGCAGCTCGCGACCGAAGCCATTCGCTTCACCTCCATGGCCAAGGATCAGGCGCAGATACAACGCGGAGATTGTAAATGTCTTGCCAGTACCCGCGCTGGCCTCGATCAGTTGACTGCCCTTTAACGGAAACGCCAGGGCAAGAGGCTGCTTTGCGCTCATGAACGTCCCCCCGCGCTGGCCAAGGATTGCCAAGGGGCTTCGAGCACTGGGCGGTATAAAGCGTTGCACCAATCGGGGAATGTCTCTTCGGCCAACAATGCATCGTAATCCGGGAATTGACGGGCCAATGCGGGGCTTTCGCGTCGCTCACCTTCGCTGGTCTGGCCATCACCTTCATAGGCTTTACGGGCAGCGGCTTCAGCCTTCAGCGGGTCATTCTGGCCCAGCCATGCAAAAGCGGTTTTCACCGCCACCGGGAGCGGTTGACGCATTCCTGACTGCCAGGCGAGCAGCAGGTCTTCGAGTATTCTCCAGGCCCGATCCTGCTCCATCGGTTCAAGCAAAAGGGTGTCGTCACTGGCGACCAGCGCCGTAGTCAGAGAAAGCCCACTCGCACAAGCGACCAGATGATTGACCCATGGTTTGGTCAGACGGTGCCATTTGCGGTTCTTGATCGAACCGATACTGTTGGGGATCGTCGTCACCGACAGCACACCGCCATCGGCGCGTTGATGCAGACCACCAAGCCATCCTTCCAGGCGTAATCCCTGACATTCATGATTGATCGGGATCGCGCTGGTCAACGGAGTCGGCCAAAGCGTCAGTAGCTGCTGATAGCGTTGCAGCAAATCAGGAAGCGGTTCGATCAACTCTCGCTGCAGGCACTCACCAAATCCCGCCATGGGCAGCAGCCCGCTGTTTTGCAGGCGCCGAGCCTGATCCTCGAGCGCCTGATCAACACTCTCCGGATGTCCCAGGGCCGCTTCGAGCAAACTGTCGCTGAGGGTATATCGCTGCAACGCATCCAGGACAAAGGGTTCTTCATCGGCTTGAGGTACTTGTGCCGCTTCAAAGTAAACCTTCAATCGCTGAGTGAAAAAGTGTCGCACCGGATTGCGCAGGAAATCCTGCAGCAGTGCGAGACTCAACGGCTCCTCCTGGACATGGGGTTCAAGTATTCCTTTCACATCAACAGGCTCATGACGTAGATGCAGCATCTGCCATTCGCTGGCGTAGCTGAACAGTTCATTTCCCTCATGGAAGTAACGTGAACTGAATGGCTGCAGCGGATGTTCCTGAGTCATGGCATGCAAAAGATCCGCACTGTCGTCAGTCGTGCACCAACCGTTGGCGAGATGATCGCGCAACTGACCGATCAGCACCGAGGGTGGCCGCTCACTGTTGTCACGAATACTGCGTCCAACCCAACTGATGTAGAGCTGATGACGCGCAGACAACAGTGCTTCGAGCAACAAATAGCGATCATCTTCACGGCGGGAGCGATCTCCCGGCCGGTAATCGCTGCCCATGAGGTCGAAGTCCAGCGGTGGTTGTGCCCGGGGATAATCGCCATCGTTCATGCCCAGAAGGCAAACCAGCTTGAATGGAATTGCCCGCATCGGCATCAGGGTACAGAAGTTCACCGCTCCGGCCAGAAAGCGTTGAGAAAGGCGCCCCTGATCCAGTCCAGCCAGCCAGGCCTCGCGAACAACGGTCAGCGGCAACTCGTCTTCCAGTCCGACAGACTCGCAGGTCTCCAGCCATGTTTCGCGCAGCTCTTCAAGCTGGGTCAGCAAGTAGTCGTCATGCTCATTGCTCGCTTTGAAAAACACCTGCATCAGTACCTGTAACCGGCTCCCCCACTCTTGAGGTTTCGCAGGCTTCAGCAACTGCTGGTGCGAGTACTCCAAGGCATCCAGCAAGGCGACCAGAGGACCGATCAATGCGGCATCGAGACCGCCAATTTCATCGTAGGGCTCAATACCCGCGCAGGCACTTGAGTCGCCAACCGCATACCCGAGGAGCATCCGCCTCAGGCCGAAACGCCAACTGTTCTGCTCCAGTTCATTTGGCAATCCCAGTCCGGCGCGCTGATCAGCGTCCATCCCCCAACGCACACCGGCGCCTTCGATCCAGCGATGCAGAGTCGGCAAGTCCCGCTCCTCCACTCCGAACCGTGCGCGTAACGCTGGAACATCGAGCAAGTCGAGGATTTCGCTGACGGGGAAACGACTGTCTGGCAGCTTGAGCAAATGTTCGACAGCGATCAGTAATGGATCGCGACCGCGTTGCCCCTGGTCTGCCAGTGTGAAAGGAATGAACCGTGGATCATGACGATCCAGCTGCCCGAACACCGCACGGACATGCGGTGCATAGCTGTCGATATCAGGCACCATCACGATCACATCGCGCGGGCGCAGTTCGGGATTGGCGCTGAAGCGGGCCAGAAGCTGATCGTGGAGAATCTCCACTTCACGCTGGGCACTATGGGCAATGTGGAATCGAATCGACTGGTCCTGCTTCAGATCGACGTCGGGCCAGAGCTCACGCGTCTCGTCGAGTGGGCGCAGCTCCAGAATGTCATCTTGCAGTTGATTGAGCATATTTTGCGGGACTGTTTCGCTGAACAGATCGATACGACCATTGCGAAATGCCGCGCGATAGCTGCCGGGGTCGTCATAGCTGTCGAGCAGATTGATGTAGTCACGACCTTGCTTGCCCCAGGCTGCCAGTAGCGGGTGGGCATGTTGATGCAGTGATTCAGAATTCAGAACCACGGGCATGCCGTTCTTGCGAGCCTGACGTTTGTATTGATGGCGCAACAGATCCTTGTCGGCAACGATATCGGCCCAATGATAACGGCAAGGGTTGTGGACACAGAGCAGGACCTGGCTGAAACGGGCCAGCCCTGCCAATGCTTCGAGTACTTGCGCAGGCAGTGAGGAAATTCCGAAAACGATTACTCGTGAAGGCAAACCTGTCGGTGCTTTTTCAAGGTTGTTGATGCACTCGATGAATCGCTGGTGCACGCCCGCACGGCTTTGAGCCATGCCTTGTTCACCGACATCCTCAAGCAATGCGCGCCACAGCTCCGCCTGCCAGCAACTGGTGATGGGCAGCGGTTTTATTTCACCTCTGACATTTCGTAGTTGATGACGCCCCTCGGCCCAATCCTCGAGCCAGTCGGCACGGTACACCTGATACTGATCGAATAGATCAGCCAAACGCTCGGACAGCTGGTAGCGCTTGCGTAAGTCGGTGTCATGGGTCAGGAATCGTTGCAGCGGTTCGAAATGCGGCAGGTCGATGACCTGCGGCAACAAGCGCATCAACCGCCAGGTCAGAGGTGCCTTGTCGAGCAGGGACTTTGCCGGGATCTCATCTCGCCCCAGGACCATTCGGTAAAGCTGCCACATGAAACTGCCCGGCAACTGCACATCAATTGCAGCGGCAATACCGCAGCCGCCAAGGTCATCCTCTTCAGGATCCTCGGCTAATGCCAGCTTGAGCCATTGAGCGATGCCGTTGCTCTGCACGAGCGCAATTTCGTTCTCCAGGGGAGCCAGCGGATAGCGCCGCATTATGCTGATCACAAGGCTGCGCAGTTCGTCCAGGCTGTTGCTCTGAACCACCATGAATGCAGCGTTGAGGGACTGAGTGTCCGGCATGAAGGCTTCCTTGGAAAAGTACAAAAGCTAGGGCTGAACCTTAGCATTGTCGGCAGGCGAGGACAGCCGCAGGGCGTCTGAGAATGTCGTACGAACTTTCCTGCGGGCAAAACAAAACCCCAACTGCTTTCGCAATTGGGGTTTCGGAATTTAATCTTGACGATGACCTACTCTCACATGGGGAAACCCCACACTACCATCGGCGATGCATCGTTTCACTTCTGAGTTCGGGATGGGATCAGGTGGTTCCAACGCTCTATGGTCGTCAAGAAATTCGGGTACTGAGTCGTGGCCAGACGGCCTCGCTTCAGCAAATTGGGTATGGGATAGTTTTCGGTGTTTTGTGCTGCCTTTTTAGGTGCAGTCGAACTTTCGGTTCGTTTCGTCTTCACACACCGCAATCTGGTTGCTCTGGTTTAGAGAGCCGACGCAAATTGCTTGGGTGTTATATGGTCAAGCCTCACGGGCAATTAGTATTGGTTAGCTCAACGCCTCACAGCGCTTACACACCCAACCTATCAACGTCGTAGTCTTCGACGGCCCTTCAGGGAACTCAAGGTTCCAGTGAGATCTCATCTTGAGGCAAGTTTCCCGCTTAGATGCTTTCAGCGGTTATCTTTTCCGAACATAGCTACCCGGCAATGCCACTGGCGTGACAACCGGAACACCAGAGGTTCGTCCACTCCGGTCCTCTCGTACTAGGAGCAGCCCCTCTCAAATCTCAAACGTCCACGGCAGATAGGGACCGAACTGTCTCACGACGTTCTAAACCCAGCTCGCGTACCACTTTAAATGGCGAACAGCCATACCCTTGGGACCGGCTTCAGCCCCAGGATGTGATGAGCCGACATCGAGGTGCCAAACACCGCCGTCGATATGAACTCTTGGGCGGTATCAGCCTGTTATCCCCGGAGTACCTTTTATCCGTTGAGCGATGGCCCTTCCATACAGAACCACCGGATCACTAAGACCTACTTTCGTACCTGCTCGACGTGTCTGTCTCGCAGTCAAGCGCGCTTTTGCCTTTATACTCTACGACCGATTTCCGACCGGTCTGAGCGCACCTTCGTACTCCTCCGTTACTCTTTAGGAGGAGACCGCCCCAGTCAAACTACCCACCATACACTGTCCTCGATCCGGATAACGGACCTGAGTTAGAACCTCAAAGTTGCCAGGGTGGTATTTCAAGGATGGCTCCACGCAAACTGGCGTTCACGCTTCAAAGCCTCCCACCTATCCTACACAAGCAAATTCAAAGTCCAGTGCAAAGCTATAGTAAAGGTTCACGGGGTCTTTCCGTCTAGCCGCGGATACACTGCATCTTCACAGCGATTTCAATTTCACTGAGTCTCGGGTGGAGACAGCGCCGCCATCGTTACGCCATTCGTGCAGGTCGGAACTTACCCGACAAGGAATTTCGCTACCTTAGGACCGTTATAGTTACGGCCGCCGTTTACCGGGGCTTCGATCAAGAGCTTCGCGTTAGCTAACCCCATCAATTAACCTTCCGGCACCGGGCAGGCGTCACACCCTATACGTCCACTTTCGTGTTTGCAGAGTGCTGTGTTTTTAATAAACAGTCGCAGCGGCCTGGTATCTTCGACCGGCATGGGCTTACGGAGCAAGTCCTTCACCCTCACCGGCGCACCTTCTCCCGAAGTTACGGTGCCATTTTGCCTAGTTCCTTCACCCGAGTTCTCTCAAGCGCCTTGGTATTCTCTACCCAACCACCTGTGTCGGTTTGGGGTACGGTTCCTGGTTACCTGAAGCTTAGAAGCTTTTCTTGGAAGCATGGCATCAACCACTTCGTCGCCTAATGGCAACTCGTCATCAGCTCTCGGCCTTAGAATCCCGGATTTACCTAAGATTCCAGCCTACCACCTTAAACTTGGACAACCAACGCCAAGCTGGCCTAGCCTTCTCCGTCCCTCCATCGCAATAACCAGAAGTACAGGAATATTAACCTGTTTTCCATCGACTACGCTTTTCAGCCTCGCCTTAGGGACCGACTAACCCTGCGTCGATTAACGTTGCGCAGGAAACCTTGGTCTTTCGGCGTGGGTGTTTTTCACACCCATTGTCGTTACTCATGTCAGCATTCGCACTTCTGATACCTCCAGCAAGCTTCTCAACTCACCTTCACAGGCTTACAGAACGCTCCTCTACCGCATCACTTACGTGATACCCGTAGCTTCGGTGTATGGTTTGAGCCCCGTTACATCTTCCGCGCAGGCCGACTCGACTAGTGAGCTATTACGCTTTCTTTAAAGGGTGGCTGCTTCTAAGCCAACCTCCTAGCTGTCTAAGCCTTCCCACATCGTTTCCCACTTAACCATAACTTTGGGACCTTAGCTGACGGTCTGGGTTGTTTCCCTTTTCACGACGGACGTTAGCACCCGCCGTGTGTCTCCCATGCTCGGCACTTGTAGGTATTCGGAGTTTGCATCGGTTTGGTAAGTCGGGATGACCCCCTAGCCGAAACAGTGCTCTACCCCCTACAGTGATACATGAGGCGCTACCTAAATAGCTTTCGAGGAGAACCAGCTATCTCCGAGCTTGATTAGCCTTTCACTCCGATCCACAGGTCATCCGCTAACTTTTCAACGGTAGTCGGTTCGGTCCTCCAGTCAGTGTTACCTAACCTTCAACCTGCCCATGGATAGATCGCCCGGTTTCGGGTCTATTCCCAGCGACTAGACGCCCTATTAAGACTCGCTTTCGCTACGCCTCCCCTATTCGGTTAAGCTCGCCACTGAAAATAAGTCGCTGACCCATTATACAAAAGGTACGCAGTCACAGAACAAAGTCTGCTCCCACTGCTTGTACGCATACGGTTTCAGGATCTATTTCACTCCCCTCTCCGGGGTTCTTTTCGCCTTTCCCTCACGGTACTAGTTCACTATCGGTCAGTCAGTAGTATTTAGCCTTGGAGGATGGTCCCCCCATATTCAGACAAAGTTTCTCGTGCTCCGTCCTACTCGATTTCATGACTAAGAGATTTTCGCGTACAGGGCTATCACCCACTATGGCCGCACTTTCCAGAGCGTTCCGCTAATCTCAAAGCCACTTAAGGGCTAGTCCCCGTTCGCTCGCCACTACTAAGGGAATCTCGGTTGATTTCTTTTCCTCAGGGTACTTAGATGTTTCAGTTCCCCTGGTTCGCCTCTTGCACCTATGTATTCAGTACAAGATAACCATCTTATGATGGCTGGGTTCCCCCATTCAGACATCTCCGGATCAAAGTCTGTTTGCCGACTCCCCGAAGCTTTTCGCAGGCTACCACGTCTTTCATCGCCTCTGACTGCCAAGGCATCCACCGTATGCGCTTCTTCACTTGACCATATAACCCCAAGCAATCTGGTTATACTGTGAAGACGACATTCGCCGAAAATTCGAATTTCTCAACTAAGAGAACTCACAAATTTTACCTTAGCCTGATCCGTTACCAGTGAAAGTAACGTTCAGTCTATCTTTCTATCACATACCCAAATTTTTAAAGAACGAACTAGTCAAAGACTAGAAATCAACATTCACCATCCACTCGATGGAATGCTCATTTCTAAGCTCTTACTTCAGAAGCAGTAGTGGTGGAGCCAAGCGGGATCGAACCGCTGACCTCCTGCGTGCAAGGCAGGCGCTCTCCCAGCTGAGCTATGGCCCCGTATTTCTACAGGCGTTTCCCACACAAAATTGGTGGGTCTGGGCAGATTCGAACTGCCGACCTCACCCTTATCAGGGGTGCG